>JBJMIR010000044.1:0-79845 GCA_045806785.1 Propionibacteriaceae bacterium
ACGGAATGAACTACGCGTAGCGCTGAGGCGTGGGGTCTGCGATTGTCGGAGCTTTCAAACTGAGGAGATCGGGTGGCGCTCAGGAGACGGGGGTTCATGAGTGTCGGAGCGGCAGTGGCATGCTGCGCGATCGCCGCTGCCTGTACCCCGGAGCCAGCCGCAACCAGCACACCCTCAGCAACGACGCCCGCCGAGTCCCAAATTGAGCGCCAAATGAGGCTCGACTACGAGGCAGCTGAAACGGCTTATAGAGCCAATATTGTAGAGCAGGACAGGCTTGCGCGGGCGGGTGGCACTGACCGACCAACGGCCGCCCTCAAGGCCACTGCTGAGGGAGAGTATCTGTCTGCAGCCGTAACGTCACTCGCATTCATCGAAACAAACGGTTGGCACGGCACAGGTAGTACAAGAATCTTGGGTGTGGCGCACGTCGGGTGGCAGGCAAAGCGTGTCCGGCTGGTGAGTTGTGAGGACGGAAGCCTGTTGCGTCTCCTTGATGATTCAGGTCACGACGTTACGCCCAAGGGCGATTCACGGTTCGTACAGTCGCTTTTTGTCGTCCGACGCGCCGGTAGATGGAAGGTCTCAGCCTTCGAGTCTAAGAGCGTGAAAATGTTCGAAGGCGAACAATGCGCAGCATGATCATCGCAATGATGTGCGGCATCGTGATCATGGTCACTATGCCGGCGCCAGCCACTGCAGACGGCGCCAAGTGTAATAGGTGGACTAGATCCTGCAAGATCACTTCCCGAGTACAAGGACCTGGTCGGAATGACGCGCCGGCAGATAGACCGGCGGAGGCGCGGACCTCCCATCAAGAAGCGCGCAAGAAGTTTGCCGCTGCACTTGCAATCTACGATCGCCAGTTCGCCAGATACGAGCGATGCATGCAAGCAAGTGCTAACGGCGCTGGCTGCACCATGCCCAAATCACCGTGGCTTCGCAATGACAGGTTGTCCGGCCCAAGGAACCCAGCGATCACTGCTGGCCAGGCAGCCGCAATAGCCGTCGCCCATCTACAGCTGCCAAGAATCGCGCCAGGCATCGGTCCATCGCCTGACCTCAATCCATGGAACATGGCAGCGGTCGGATATCCGTTGTGGCTTTGGGCTGATGGACCCACACGTGTTGGCCCCGTCTCGGAGTCGGTTTCCGGTCTTTCCGTATCGCTCGAGGCCGAAGTGAGTAGCCTGACATTCCGGATGGGCGACGGCCACTCCATCAAATGCGCTGGATCGGGCCACCAGTGGACAACAGCAGTGAAGCCGGGTACCAAGTCGCCTAGCTGCGGTTATACGTATACCAAACCATCACTTCCCGACCGCCGCTACACGGTGGCCGCGATCGCCAATTGGGCAGTGACATGGACCAGCAATGGTCAGTCGGGTGTGATCAACGTTCCAGCGGTCGATACCATCGAACTCCCTGTCGGCGAGCTGCAGGTGCTCGTCCGGTGATCATTTCAAAACCAACCGCGAGAAGATGCCCCTTGCGGTCGCGCAATCCCCTTAGGGCTTCATGATCATGAGGTCTGCCCCCCGAAAGGAAGTCCATGAAGGTTCAGCACTGGGCCGCGGCCATGGTGGGACTATTTGTCCTGCTGAAAGATCCTCAACCACGCGACGAACGTGGCCTCAGCCAGTCGGCTGAGAACGCCATTCTGCTGGCCGGCGCCGTCACAGTAGCTGGGATCGTGATCACCTTGATCACCGCCTATGTGCGCGCCAAGCTCCCCAAGCTCTGACCTGTGCAGGTGATGGCCCGCAATGAGCGCGGCCTCAGCGAAAGCGTTCAGTGGGCGGTTCTTTGGCCTTTACTGATGCTCATGACTCTCGGGATCATTCAGGCCGGCATCTTTCTGCACGGCCGCAATGTCGCCCAGCGAGCAGCGACTGCAGCAGTCGATACTGCCCGCGGCAGCTATGGATCCGTAGCTGACGCTCAACAACTGGCTACGAATATCGCCAGCTCCGGCGGGCTGAAGAACATCTCAGTACGTGTACAGCGGACCGGTCTGACGGTGACTGCCGACGTTTCCGCGAACGCACCGATGATCTTCGACCTTCGGCTAGGTCGCATCAACGAAACGGCGACTGCGCCCCTGGAGCGTGTCACTGAGCCATGATCACCAACTCACAGGAGGTCATGCACGACCAGCGTGGCGCTGCTGCAGTCGAGCTCACGCTTCTCGTGCCAGCCCTGCTATTGATGCTGGGCTTGCTGGTAGCAGGCGGACGCCTGTGGTTCGCGCGTACGACGGTCAACGAGGCGGCTCAGACCGCGGCTCGTGCCGCATCTCTCAGCCGCTCGGCCTACGCTGCGGCAAGCGCCGGCCGAGACGCTGGCGCACAATCGCTAGCTACCGCGGGCCTGCGCTGCCGGACGACATCAGTCTCGGTCAACACAGCCGCCTTTGGCGTTCCCGCGGGAACGCCATCAACGGTGACCTCGACGGTCTCATGTGTCGCCGACTTCTCCGACGTCTTGCTGCCAGGTTGGCCCGGATCAATGGAGCTCACGGGGCGCGGATCCGCGGCCCTCGACACCTACCGGGCTCGATGATCATGATGGAACTCGTCACAAGGCTCAGCGAGCGAGCACGCGATGAGCGCGGCCAGTCAATCAGCCTATTCGTGCTTGTGATCATGGGAGCTTTGATCATGACGGCCGGACTAGTGATCGATGGTGGCCAGAAGGTCGCTGCAACCAGCCGAGCCGAGTCAGCCGCCGCAGGCGCGAGCCGTGCCGCGGGCAACGCGGCTGCCACCCAACAGCTGGGCGGTGCAGATCCGGCAAGCGCCGCTGTGATTGCGGCGAAGACCTATCTTGCCGGCCAGCCCGGCGTGACAGGAACAGTCTCAATCTCCAACGGAATCATCGTGGTGACGACGACCGCCGACGAACCAACGATCTTGCTGTCGACCATCGGCATAGCTTCCGTCAGTGGGGAAGGCTCAGCCCGAGCGAACATCGTACCGACCGGAGACTCTCGATGACGATTGATACCGAGCCGCGCACCGCCGCTTCACCCAGCAATGCACGAAAACGAAGAGTGCGCGCATTCGAAGAATCAGCGGTCACGCCGCAGCCGCCTGGTATACCGGGTCGCCGGAATCCGAAGTGGATCGCGCTCGGCATTATCGCCCTTTGCCTTGGAGGGCTGCTGTCGTACGTGATCTATGCCAGGGTCGCCACCGAGACCAGCGTGGTAGCGGCGGCTCACACCGTGTACCGAGGCGAGACGATCGAACAGGGTGACCTGGCCACAACCACACTGCGCGGTGGATCGCTGCCACACGCGATCTCCGCGACACAACTAAGTGATCTTGTCGGCAAGCGGGCAGCATTTGATCTCGTTGAAGGCTCGGTAATTTCTTCGACGGCCATTACGGATGCGGCTATTCCAGCTGAAGGGCGCGCAATCATCGGGCTGAAGCTCACGGCCGGTCGGGCACCAGCCAATCTACTACTGTCAGCCTCCCGCGTACGGCTGATCGCACTGCCCGCAGCCGCTGACACTTCCACGCCCGACAAGCTCGCCGGCAGCATCTTTGTCGGCAGCGTAATCGATCAATCACAGGCGGCTGACGGCACGTCGATCTTGATCAACGTCGACGTCGATGCGACCGCGGCAGCGACCATCGCGACACTGGCCGCGCAAGATCGAATCGCCCTGGTGCGCGACGCGGACAGGTGATCAAGAATGGGAATACTGCTGCTGACCTCTACGAGTGGATCACCCGGCGTGACAACGCTGGCCGTCGGTCTTGCCCTCACCTGGCCGCGGCCGATCCTGCTCGCCGATTGCGATCCGGGCGCACATCAATCAATCCTTGCCGGCTACCTGACAGGGCGCTCTGCAAACGGCAAGGGCCTGCTGCGGGTGGCGGAGGCGCACCGCGACCGGCGCCCGCTTCGCGAGGTGATACTCGATCAGACGCTGCCGCTGACCGGTGAGGAGGATAGTCGGCGGCTCTTTCTACCGGGCTTCACCAAGCCAGGTAGCGCCACCCATTTCAGTGCGGTATGGGAGGACCTGGCCGAAGCCTTTGACCGGCTCGCCGATGTCGACATTGATGTGATCATCGACTGCGGACGGATGGGCGCCTCAGGACTGCCTGCGGCCCTGCTCGAGCGCAGCGCCCTCACCGCTGTGGTACTCAACTCAACTCTGCGGTCCATCATGAGCGCCCGCGTCCATCTGCCAACGCTTCGTGATCATCCGCGACTAGCTTCGACCGATGGTGGGCACCTTGGTTTGATTGTTGTCGCAGAAGGACAGCCGTACCGAAGCGGTGAGATTGCCAAGGCCCTCGACGCTCCGCTGATCACCAGCATCGCTCACGACCGGCAGGCAGCGGGACACCTTTCCGACGGCCGGCCCCGGCACCGGCGATTCGATGCATCGCCGTTGATCCGCTGCATTCGCGACGCCTCCTCCCAGCTGTCGGGCACCTTGTGGCGGTCGGCGGAGCTGGTTGGTGGCCGATCATGAAGGAACAGGGCCACGCGGACCATACTGCTTCGCTGGAAGACATTCCGATGCTAGCCGAGTACGACAGGGAAGTTTCAAAGCTGGATATCGATCCAAGACCCATTACCAGAACGCTCCGTCGCGAACCATTTGGCGTCTTCAGTTCTGAAGAACTCAGATCGAGCAACGCCAAGTTGCCAACGGCTGATCTTGACTGGGCTCAGGTTGTTGATCTTCGTAGACGAGCGTCGGAGATCATCACTGAGGAAACCGAAGGGTACGCCAGATCAAGTGATCATCCACTGGCCAACGAAGATCGGCTGCTGCTCGGCCGCTCGATTATTCGCCGCGTGGTGGCTGATCATGTTCGTTCCTTGCACCGCAGCGGCGCCGAACTCTGGTCACCAGCTCAGGAGGAGGCGTACGTCACAGCGGTCGAGAATGCAGTCTTCGGCTACGGCAGACTGCAGCCGCTCCTGGAGATGCCGGACGTCGAGAACATCGAGATTCACGGCTGGAACTCAGTCGTCATTCAGTACGGCGACGGGCGGCGGAAGCAAATGCCGCCGGTTGCTGACAGCGATGCGGAGCTGGTTGAGGCGATACGGTTCCTCGGCCAGAACAGCGAGCCGTCCCGGCCGTTCGACGACACGCATCCCACGATGACCCTGGCTCTCGGTGAGCGATTCCGCCTGCACGCCATGGGCTTTGGCTTGTCATATCGCCCCAGCATTGTGATTCGCCAGCACACGCTCACCGACGTGTCCTTGGCTGATCTTGCTGACGGCGGCCTCATGCCGTATGAGGTTGCGCAATTCCTGGATGCGGCGATCTTGGCACGAAAGTCGATGGTGATCTCTGGTGATCAAGGCGCTGGCAAGACGACACTCCTGCGTGCCTTGATCAATGCCATCCCATTCAATGAGCGCTTTGGCACATTGGAAACCGATTACGAGCTGATGACCCACCTGCAGCCTGGCCGGGAGAACATACTGGCTTTGCAGGCCCGTGTCGGTCATGGTGAGACTTCTGGCGGAAGTCGGATTGGCGACTTCACGATCTCTGAACTGGTGCCTGAAGCCTTGCGGCAGAACTTGTCGCGATTGGTGATCGGTGAGGTCCGCGGCGGGGAAGCCGCGGCCATGTTCGAGGCGATGCAGGCTGGCACCGGCACGCTCAGCACCACCCACTCTCACTCTGCCGAGTCGACGATGGACCGCCTGGCGTCCCGCGTTGCCCAGGGTGGAGTGCTGTCGATCAACGAGGCCTATCGGCAGATAGCTCACAACATCCACCTCCTCATCTATGTCAGGCTGGTGGACGAAACGTGGAAGGGCGGCACACGTCGCCGCTATGTGTCCGAGATCCGCCAAGTGACACGCGCGATCGAGCACGGTCGGCCTGTCACGCACCTCACTTATCACGCGTCCGGAACTGGTAGTCAGTCCGCAGGATTCTTTCCCGACGCGGACTTCGAGGCCGAGCTGCTGCCATTTCGTCGCGATCTTCCACGCTCAGCGCGGAGCCACTTCGACACGGAGCATCATTCGTGACCAGCATTTTGGCGATCACAGCCGGCTTGTTGATCACCGGAGGAGTGTTGGCGATCACTTATGGCCTACAGCGAAAGACTCGACCAGCCAGTCAACGAACCGAATCCCTTCAGGAATGGTGGGCACGGACCACTCGAAGACCCTCCGGATCCCGGGGCCGGCGACGCGACGTGATCTTGCTCTGTAGCGTGATGATTGGTTGCCTCACCGCGATGCTTACGGGTTGGCTGATCTTGATCGTGGTGCTGCCGCTGCTGGCACTCGGCCTGCCATACCTGCTGATTCTTCCTCAGCCACGCGACATCGAGTTGCTCGAGGCACTAGACCGCTGGGTGCGATCGCTAGCGGCGACATTGGCCACTGGCAAGTCGATCACGGACGCCATCCGGATTTCGCGGCGTACGGCTCCAGCGTTGCTCGCCGATGAGATCAACATGCTGGTGAGGAGGTTGAACAACCGTTGGGAGACCCGTGATGCGCTCATGCGGTTCGCGGACGCCATTGACTCGCCCGAGGCTGACGGCGTCGTTGCCGCGCTGATCTTGGCGTCAAGCCGCGGCGCAAACGGCGCTTCGGTCACCCTCCAGGCGCTCGCCGATTCAATCCAAGGGCAACTCAAGGGCCGGAGGGCAATCGAGGTCGAACGTTCCAAGCCGTACATCGTCGTACGCCAAGTGACGGTGATCTCTTTGTCCACTCTTGTGTTGGTCTTCCTGCTCTCACCGGACTTCTTCGCTCCATATCGGACGCCAGTCGGGCAGACCCTACTGTCGGCCCTGTTGATCATTTATGTGGCGTCCTTGGTCTTGATGCGGCGCAAGGCTCAGCAACCTGATCGACCGCGCATCCTCATCGGAGAGCATCGATGATCATCGGCATGGTGCTGATCTCCGGCATCTTGTTGACAGCAGGCCTGTGTTGCCTTGTGGTCGCATGTGTCCGCTACACACCGCGTCTAGAGACTGCCTTAGAGCGGATCGGCGGAGAGAGCGTCAACCGCCTTTCCGTGGCTGAGGTCGGTCCAGTTCGGAGCCGTTCCGAGCGTCTAGGCGCGTTCCTGTACCGCATGGTCCCGATCCCGCTATCCAACCGCCAGCGACGTGCGCTGCGACTTCAGGACAAGTCGATCGCCGAGTTCTACGCCGACAAGGCCGTAATGGCGATCATCGGCGCGGTGCTGCCGGCACTGGTGGCCGGTGGGTTCGCCTATCTCACTGGACAGCTCAGTCCGATCCCAGCAATTGCGGTCGTGCTCGGTGGTCTCATCGGCTTCTTCGTTCCGGATTTCCTGCTCCGCCGAACCACTGACAGCGTCCGAACCGGTGCCGCCGAGGCACTCCTGGTCTACATCGATCTTGTGACGCTCGAGAGGCTTACCAACGCTTCAGCGACCCAGGCCCTTCACAATGCCGCCGCGCTCAGCGATGTCCCGCTGTTCGTCCAGATTCGGACGGCCCTGGAACGCGCGCGGCTCGAACAGCAGTCCCCGTACGCGGAACTTCGCCGGCTGTCGGAAGAGCTAAAGCTCCCGGAGCTTGCGGACATCGCCGACGTGATGCAACTTGACGAAACCGGCGCCGCACTGTCTGGCACTTTACGGGCCCGGGTCCGCGAACTGCGGGATGCCCATCTAACCCGCGAACAGATCAAGGCCAGCGCGGCGGCGGAGGGGATGACTATCTATATGACCTTGCCTGCCTTGATCTTCGGGCTCATTTTCCTGGTTGCGGCAATGCTCAGAATCCTGGCGGACTGATGTCTGGACGGACAACACATGTAGCGAACGGACAACACCTAGCCGTTCTCATCGCCGGTCAACCTCGGAAGAGTAGGTGCACAGGTGTTGCGAAGGGGGATGGGGCATGGACAAGCGAGTGATCCGTTGATGGGTCGACTGGCTCGGGGCCTCGGTTCACTCGCGGTCCTGCTCCTCGGGGTAGCCGGCGTTCCGCTAGCTCTCAGCTACCTCGGCGGTAATCCGCTGCCGGTAGAGCTGACCTGGAGCGCTGTGCGGCAGGCGCTCTTCGCGCCTGCCGACGGGGTGATCTTCGTGGGAATCATTACGATCATCGGTTGGCTGGCCTGGCTGGTGTTCACGCTGTCGGTGATCAGTGAACTTGTGGGGGTCATTTCGAGTCACCGCTTTCGGATTCGACTCCCGGGCCTTGATGCACCGCAGCGGTTCGCGGCTGGGCTGTTGATCTCGGTGATCACGATGATCTCAGTGCCGCAGGCTGTGCAGGCCGATCGCCATCCCGATCCGCCGGCCGCTGCCACGCCCGCTCCACCGCACCTAGCGCCATTGACCGTTAAGCCGGCGGAGGAGCGCATCCCGCAAACGCTGGCCGCTCCGCGAGCAACCCAAGCCGATGACAAGGCGCATCGTCACGTGGTGCAGGCAGGTGACGACCTGTGGAGCCTGGCTACGCGCTACTACGGGGATGGTAGAGATTGGCGCAAGATCGCGGCCGCAAATCCGACGGTGCTGACGGGCGGGCCCGACCGGCTGCAGGTCGGCTGGCGACTAAGAATTCCCGATATTGACGATGACTCAGCTGACGGGAGCCGGCGCATGATCACCGTACGCCGCGGTGACACCCTTTCCTCGATTGCCGAGCGGGAACTAGGTTCGGCATCCCGATGGACCGAGATCTTCCACGCCAATCGATCTCAGCTGAATGATCCCGATGAACTCGTTGTGGGCATGCATCTGTCGCTACCGAAGCACCATAGATCGAAAGCCAGAATCAGCCAGGAGACCCGAGATCACGATCGCCGAGCTCCTGCAGCACAGAATGATCAACGATTTGCATCGCCGGTTGATCCGCCAGCCTCAGCCAGTCCGCCATCGACCCAGCCATCGACCCGGCCAGCGGCGGCACCGGGCCAGCCTGTTGAGAACTCGCCTGAGGTGCCGCCAAGCAGCGCTCCCGCGGCTGAGGCGCCAGCGCTTCTGGCAGTCGGCGGTTTGTTAGCTGCGGGAGTGATCAGCGGGTTGGCGTGGCGGCGACGCCTGCAGCTGCAACTCCGGCCCCAAGGCCGACGCATCGTCCACGCTCCGCAACCAGTCCAAGCCGTCGAAGTGGCGCTGGGACAGCGGCAGCGGCCGCTGAGCCTGCGTACCCTCGACCGGGCGACGCGAGCGATCGCCGCACACTACAAAGACGTTGGAACCGCTCCACCGGAACTCGAGTTGGGTTTGATCAGTGACAGCGAGATCGAGCTGCGACTGCGAGAGGTATGCCCGACCGCCCCTGTTGGTTTCACCGCGCGGGAACGTTCCTGGTTCCTTGACCAGCGCGATGTGGAGTACCTGAAATCGGTGCCCGGACTAGGCGAGGCTCCGCGTCCCTGGCCAGCATTGGTCACCCTTGGGCGTGATGGCCAAGATCGACTGGTGCTTGGCAACCTTGAAGCATTCGGGCTGCTCGAGCTTCAAGCAGGCGCAGGATTCGCGGCGGCTGATCTCCTGGCTGCAATGGCCGTGGAACTCTCCTTTTCCCCATGGGCCGACGAAATGATCATCACTTTGGTCGGCGGTGGGGTGCGGCTACCGGAAGCTATCGGCAAGCACAACGTCATTCGCACCGAAGACTTCGACGCGCTGCTGGACAGGTTGGAGCAGCGCGCTGCCCAACAACGTGGACATCATCAGTACGAGGTGTTGAGCCAGTACCGCATTGACCCCGATCTGGCCGATCCATGGGCTCCCGAAATTGTCCTTGTGGAACAGGAACTGACAGCTGCTCAACGGAATCGGTTAAGCATATTGATCAACTCCGAGCCCCGGGTCACGATGGCTGCCGTTGTGACGGGATCGACTCCCGGTGCCGCCTGGTCGTTGCGTGGTGATGAAACCTCAGCCGAGCGCCAAGCGGTGTTGGAGCCCGGGGGCCTGTCGCTGTCTCCGCAATCGTTGGAGCCGTCGGAGCTGACAGCAGTAGTGGAGCTCATCGAAACAACGGGAAGCGATGAGACAACCCTGGCTCCCTGGTGGAGCGAGGTTGACGTGCGGCCCGAGCCGCCACCGGACAACGTCACCTACCTGGACAGCAGATCAACGTGGGGCGCAAGCACAGCAGAAAGGGCCTTGATCATGGAGGCAGCGATGGACCCGGACCGCACGGTCCACCATCCCACCCTCCAGCTGCTTGGTCCGATTGAGTTGCTCGGTGCGGCGGGCACTGTGCCGCCGCGCGCCGCGAAGCAGTGCCTGGAGTACTGCGCGTGGCTGCTGGAGAACCCAGGCAGGACCGCCCACGCAATGGTCGGGGCGCTGGCAGTGGCGGAGGGTACGCGACGCTCAAACATGAGCCGGCTACGTAGTTGGCTGGGCAGCAGCCCCAGTGGAGAGCCGTATCTGCCTGACGCCTATACGGGCCGGATCAGTCTGCATCCGGCAGTCAGTTCCGACTGGCAGCGACTCCAGATTCTCACCTCGACCGGTGTGAACCGCGCCAGCGATGAAAGCCTCAACGCGGCGCTCGAACTGGTCCGTGGTGCTCCGCTCGCCGACGCAGCGCCCGGCCAATGGCATTGGGCTGAGGAGCTACGGACGGACATGATCTCCTGCATTCGTGATATCGGCGTCGAATTCGCCGACCGGGCGCTTTTGGTCGGAGACCTGGACCAGGCTCGCTGGGCGGCATCCCGAGCGCTGCTGGCGGCGCCTGGTGATGAGCTCTTACTTGCAGCGCGGATCCGTACCGAGCATGCCGCGGGCAATGTTGCGGAAACTGAGCGACTTACGCTTCAACTCGCGGCCCAGGCCCGCGCGCTCGGTGTTGATCTTGATCCAGGGACAGTTTCACTGCTGCAGCGAGTGATGGAAGGACAAGTGCGAGCGCGACTGGCCTAGAGAGTCAAATTTGTCCAGTGATAGCCTCGCGCCCGCTATGCAGATCCAGCCGCCATCGGGGTTTTCCGCCAGCCTTGAGCTCGACGGACTGCCGGTGCTGGTCTGTGGCGGTGGCCCGGCAGCACTATCAGCGATTCGAGGACTGCTGGATTCTGGGGCGGCGGTCACGGTGGTGGCGCCGGATGTTGGCGCAACCGTTGCCGACCTGGCGGCTCGCGGGCTACTAGTTACCAGACGGCGCCCGGTGGCGCCGGATGACTTCCGTGGTGTTGCATTGGTAGTGCCGGTTACTGGTATCGCCGAGCGCGACCGCACTATAGCTGCGGCTGCTCGTGAGCAGGGGGTTCCGGCCGTCTCTCCTGCACCCACTATGACGACAAGCACCCAGAAGGCTGGATCGGTGATCTTGGTCGGTGGAGGTCCCGGAGATCCTGGTCTGCTGACGGTCGCGGGATTGGAGGCGATCAAGGAAGCCGACGTGATCGTGTGTGATCGGCTGGCTCCGCTGGCGGCGTTGCAGCACGCGCGGCAGGAGTCGATGATCATTGAGGTCGCCAAGATCCCTCGAGGCGAATCCACCTCCCAGGAGCGGATCAATCAACTCCTTATCGAGCATGCATCGGCTGGCAAGACCGTGGTACGGCTCAAGGGCGGTGACCCGTTCGTCTTCGGTCGTGGTGGTGAAGAGTGGCAGGCGTGCGCAGCGGCCGGACTCCCCGTCACGGTGATTCCTGGTGTCACTTCGGCGACAGCCGGCCCCGCACTGGCAGGCGTCCCACTGACGCATCGCGAACTGACCCAGGGCTTCACGGTGATCTCTGGCCACGCTCCACCAGGGGATCCGTCCTCAACGCTCAACTGGCAGGCCCTGGCTCGCGCCAACACGACCTTGGTGATCATGATGGGTGTTGCCACGCTGCCTGACATCGCCGCCGAATTGCTCAAGCATGGGCTTCTGCCTGAGACACCAGCTATGACGGTTGCTGATGCCGGAATGCCAAGCCAGCAGTCGGTACGCGGCACCTTGGCCGACATCGCGGTCCTTACCAAGGAGGCCGACATCAGACCGCCAGCAATCACGGTGATCGGTGCGATTGCCGGCTTCAGTCCGAACCCATAAGCGTGTGAATCAACAGAGCCGCCGACCAGCTGAAACTACGGGTGCCATGCCCTCGACCGGTCCGGGGATGGAAGTACTCCCGCAGACCTGACTTAGCGACCAGGCTCACAAGATCATCGTCCATCCGACGAGCCAGCTCCTGATAGCCGTGCGCCTGAAGGCCGCGGGCCACGAGCCAGGTGGTGTTCAGCCAGGTCGGACCGCGCCAGTAACGCCGCGGTTCATGACGCACATCGGTCAGGTCGAAACTCGGGACACCATGTATCTCCGCTGCGCCCACTTGGAAGGCCTCACCAGTTCCCGTCGTCACCAGACCAGCCACCACGGGTGACGGCAGCCCCGGTAACACGAGGGGTATCAACCCGGCCACCGTGCGCTCATCCTGCAGCTTGCCGGCCCGCTCATCTCGGGCCAAAAACAACCCGCGCTCTTGACTCCACAACCGGTCCACCATGGCCGCGGTGATCCGCTCGGCTTCAGCCAGATGATCACTGTCGTCGAGGCCTAGGCGCCGGGCGATGTCGGCAAGCGCAAGCTCGGACCAGGCCCACAATGCGTTGAAAGCTGGGTCGACCACCAGAAACTCCGCCTCAGCGCGAACCCAGTCGTCGTCGTAGCCGTGGTCCCGGTACATCAGCGTAAGGCGGATGTAGCGGGCGTAATCGTCATTCGTCGGGCGCTCGCCGGCACCGGCATGAGCAACGTCCCGTCGGGTGTAGGTCTTGAAGAGCGAGTGATCGGCCGGCACCGCGGCTAGTGGCTCATCCCACGCCGGGGAGTTGTCGAGCCCCGTCTCCCACGGATGCATCAGCGCCGCCAAGCCGCCCTCGACCGTACGCCGGCGCCGGATATAGGAGTTCTGATCAACCAGGCACGGATAGGCACGCTCGGCAAACCGCGGGCCATGATCACCGAGCCGAGCCATGATCGAGGCGGCGGCCACCGCGTGCACCGGCGGCTGAATGATCCCCGAGGTATCGATCGGCGGGTGGCCCTCGACCGCCGACGATTGCCAGACTGACGGCCCTGGAAAGTAGGCGTCGTCGGGCACCGCGGGATTGAAGGCAATATGCGGAACTCGACCGTCGGCCCACTGCGCACCAAACAGGCTGAGCAGCTCGGTAGCCGCGCGCGCCGGTGAAATGTGCTGCAGGCCCAGTGCGATGAACGCCGAATCCCAGCTCCACTGATGCGGATACAGGCTTCGGGACGGCACAGTTGCATGGCCGTGCCAGTTCCGCAGCAGCACTGCGACGGACTCCTTAAGCAGCTGGGAATTTAAGACCATGCCGCTTGCCTGATCCGCCGCACCGACACAGGCAGCACCTCGTCGACGTCGCCGGACAGCCGGCACTCCAAGGCCAGCTCCTTGTCGTAATCGATTGCCCACAGCGCGTCCAAGATCACCGACCAGTCGATGTGGCCGGCGCCCGGCTCCAGCCGGTTACTGTCGCTCAACTGGACATGCCGGATCCATCGCCCTGCCTCAATCAATGCCTTCGCGGGGTCGGCCTCTTCGATGTTCATGTGGTAGGTGTCGGCGGCGATCCCGAAATGCTCCGATCCGATCTGCTCACACAGCGCCTGCGCGTCGGCAAGCGTGTTGATCATGTGGTTCTCGTAGCGGTTCAGCGGCTCCAGCGCGATGATCACACCTTCCGCCTCAGCATGCGCCGCCAGCTGCCCAAAGGCGTCCAGCAGGATCTCGGTATCTTCCTCATCTGATCGTGGCGGGATGAACGGTGGCAGTCGCTTGCTGAACATCCCGTACGAGGCGGGTGTCATGGCCAATCGGCCACCGATCTCGGCCATCACCGAGAGCTGAGATTTCATTTGCCGCAGCGCATCCGCTCGCTTGTCCGGGTCGAAATCTCCGACGAAGTGCAGCATCTCCACACAGACTGTCGGCATCACGGCACCGGCGGCCGCCGCTGTTTTCAGCTCATCTAGCCGAGCCGCGAAACGATCCTCCCCTGCCCCCCGCAGCTCGATGGCGTCGAAGCCCAGGCGCCGCGCGTGGTCCCATTTTTCGATCATGGTCTCGCCCTGGAGGTACTGCTCCTGCACCGCCAGCTGGACGTTATGTCTCACGTCGGCTCTCCGGAATTCTCCGCCGGCTCGCGGAAGTCCAAGATCACCTGCAATAGCTCCGGCGGCGGTTTATCCACCAGTTCGTACGCCTCGGCCGCGCGCCTCGCGGGAATGATGTGCGTCACCAGAGGCATGGGATCGAGCCGTCCGGCAGCGCAGAGCTTGATCACCGTTTCGTGCAGCCGTTCTCGGCTCCACCGGTCGCGAAGGCCCACCGGCAGGCTGCCAATCTGGGAGGAAACGATGGTGACCCGGTTGTGGTGGAACTCCTCACCCAGGGCTAATGCGGTCGCCGGACCCTGATAGAAGCCAGCCGCGACCACCGTGCCGTCGACCCCAGCCACCCGAATCGCCTGGTGAAGAGCCGGATAGGCACCGGTAAGTTCGATCACCCGATCGGCGCGGCGCCCCTGTGTGAGGTCACGAACCGCAACGGCAAGATCACCTTCTGCCGCCGACAAAGGTGTGGCCCCGAACTTGTGTGCCAGCTCCAGCCGATGGGGCACTATGTCGACGGCGAAGACCTCGACGCCCTGGGCGATGAGCAGTTGAGTGGCGAGCAAACCGATCACGCCCTGCCCGAAAACGACCGCCGTCTCCCCGACCCGGGCGCCAGAGGCCAGCACGGCATTGAGCGCGACGGCGCCTACCCGGGCGAAAGTGCCGACCAGTGGGTCGAGATCGGCTGGCAGCTGGTGCCCGATGAGCAGTTGAGCGGGCAGCACTGCGGACGAGCGATGGCACCACATTCCCCAGACCACGTCACCCATCTCGAGCCCAGCAGTGCCTTCGCCTATCGCATCGATTTCGCCGACCTCGGAGTAGCCCCAGACATCGACGGGATAGGAAAACGTTGACTGACCGGGCAAGAACAACCTGGCCTCGGCATCCCAGTGCTTCTCCAAGTACGGGTTGGTGCCTCGGTAGGTGGCTAGCTCTGTTCCCGCTGAGATGCCGGAGTACAGCGTCCGGACGCGTACATCTCCAGGACCTGGCTCGGATGTTTGATATTCCCGTACGCCGACAGTCCTCGGCTTGATCAGCTCCACCACATAGGCCATCAGTCGACCCTCGATTCCTATCCGTGCCTGATCGATCGGTGCTTGATCGATTCCAGGTGGGCCTCCGCAAGGTCAGTGGTCCGGCGCGCTAGCTCAGAGATCCGAGAGTTGTCATAGCCGAAGACCGCTGACCGAGTTCGATCTTGCAGCGGCTCGATGAAATGGCGTGGCAGCCTTGCTGCGCCCAGCACCGTACCGACGACCGAACCTGCCGTTGCGGCGTTCGAGTCGGTATCCCATCCGCCTTGCACCGTGAGTCCGACCGTGGCGGTGAAGTCGCCCTCGCCCCACAGCAGACCAGCGGTGATCAGGCACGCGTTGTTGATCGAGTGCACCCAGCTGTAGTGACCGAAGCGAGCCCGGATCTCACCCACCGCCTCCTCCCAGGTGCATCCCGTCAGGTAAAGATCATGGACGCTCATCAGCGCCTCGGCGAGCCGGGAGCGAGCCGGAACAAAGCCGACCGATTGCTCGACTGCCTGCTGGACCGTCTCGGCAGCACAAGCTAATGAGACGAGAGCAGCCGCCCACATGGCGGCATAGATGCCGTTGCATCGATGCGAGAGTGAGGCATCCGAATATGCCAGCCGTGCAGCGGTAACTGGCTGCCCCGGAAAGGTCCAACCGAAAACATCAGCGCGGATCAGTGCGCCGATCCACTCCCGGTAGGGGTTGCGCACAACAGCTACCGATTCGATAGGCACGTTGTGCAGCAGATTGACCAGCACAGCTCGTTCCGCTGTGAACACCTGCAAATACGGCAGGAACGAGAGCCAGGCATTCGCAACCTGAGCGGGAGTCAGCTCAAAGCCGTAATGTTCCAGCAACCACACGGCCAAGATCGAATAGTCGATGTCGTCATCACGAGCCGAGCCTCGTAGCCGGCCCCGGGTGGTCTCCGGCCAGCTCCGGTGGAACCGGAAACCGTCAGGCATGGGGTCCAGTGCCGGGATATAATCGCGCAGCGGATAAGCGTCCGCGAGCTCGAGATAGCTGCGGATCCGAGCAGGACTCCAGAAGTCGCCGTTTTCCACTGGTTTGCCCAGGTTGCAGCCCGCTATCCGGCCAAGCCAGCCGCCAAGGATCTTGTCGGCCAGCTCCTCAGATCGCGGTCGAGGAAAGCCAATCGATGCAGCACGGAAAGCCGGCGATGCGTCGACAATCTCGTCCAAAGAATCGGGCTCCTGGTACGCCCAGTCCGATCGTCGCGGCCTCTTGCTCAGCTCCAGATACAACGCTTCCAACCGGTCAAGATCATCTTTGGGTGTCGCGGCAAGATCAGCTTCGATCCTCGACACGTCATAGCCGCTCTCGCTGCGTTGCTGAAACTCATCATGAACAAGATCGGCAACGCTGAGCGGGTCGTGCACGGGTCTATCCCTTCTCAGCTCCCGCCGTAAGTCCGCCGGTGAGCAGCCGCTCGGTGGCAAAGAAGATGATGATGATCGGCAGGGTAAGGACGACCGAGCCTGCCATCAGCACAGTGGTCGGGATCTCGACGCTGCCGGACAGCTGGGACAGACCGAGCGAGACAGTCCAGCGCTCCCGCCGGTCCACCAGAAACAGCAGCGCGAACAAGAACTCGTTCCACGCGATCATGAACACGAACAAGCCGGTCGACATGATGGACGGCAGCGCCAGCTTCAAGCTGATCTGACGCAGTACGCCCAGCCGGCTCAGTCCATCAACCAGACCGGCCTCCTCGATGGCCTCTGGCACCGTCTCGAAGTAGTTCCGCAGCATGTAGATCGCTACGGGCACGGTTTGTGCGGTGTACACGATGACCAGTCCGACCAGATTGCCGCGTAGTCCGAGCCGGGTGAACCCGACGAACAGCGGGATGGCCATCAAGATCGCCGGGAAGAGATAGGCGGCCAGGAAAACCCCACTTATGTACCGTCGGCCAATGAACGGCAACCGGGCGATGGCGTACGCCCCAGGAATCCCGATGAGCAATGCCAGCGCAACCGAAGCGAGAGCCACCATGCCGCTGTTCGCCAGAAAGCGGCCGAAACCCTGGCCACCGGAAGCGGTTGAGGACAGTACGTTCACATACGTCTGCAGAGTGAACTCAGAAGGTTTGACCCACAAGGCGGCGGGATTCTCCAGCAACGACTCGATCGGCTTCACCGACAGCAAGACCATGTAATAGAACGGCACCAGCGTCGCGATGAGGAACCCGATGATCACCACCCAGCGACCGATCCGGAAAACCCGGCTCTGTATGTGGTGCCGTGTGCCATGAGCCATCCGGCGTGGCTCCGGCGGAGCGGCGACCTGACTCGGCGGGGTGATAACGGTTTCGGCGCTCATACCCGCTCTCCTCTCCGGCGCAGGATCAGCAGATAGACGGCGAGCATCGCGATCAGCACCAGTGCCATGATCACCGACTGCGCCGCTGCAGCGCCGACGTTGCGCTGCACCGTGAGGTAGTTGTAGATCTGCACACTCGCGACATTGGTACCGGCGGCACCGCCGGTCAGCAGGAAGATGTCATCGAACTCATTGAAGGTCCAGATGGTACGGAGCACCGCCAGCAGGCCGATGATCGGCATGAGTTGCGGAAGCACGATGAACCGGAACGACTGCCAGGGCGTTGCTCCATCGACAAGCGCGGCTTCCTCCGGCTCGTCAGACATAGCCGCAAGCCGAGCCATGAGGAACAGGAACGCAAACGGGAAGTAGCGCCATCCTTCGAACACAATGACCGTCAACAGCGCGGTGGGCACCGGGATCTCCAGCCCGAACAGGTTCCACGTTCCCACCGCCTGAGACAGGAAGGCAATGGGCTCGTCCCAACCGAGCAGGTTCTGGCCGATGATATTGACGATCCCGAACTGCGGATTGAGCATGGTGCGCCAGATGAAGGTCACGGCTACCACTGGTGCGACGTACGGCAGCAAATAGGCGGCACGAACGAAGGTCCGGCCGCGGAACGGCTGCCGTACCGCCATCGCCGCAAGCACGCCGAGAAAGATCACCAGCACCACGGACCCAAAGGTGTAAATGAAAGTGATCAACAGGCTGTTCCAGAAGGTGCTGGAGCCAAGCACTCGCTGGTAGTTCACCAGTGTCAGCGGCTCGAAGAAGTCGGCCCGGCCAATCTGAATCAGACGCATTCGCTGGAAGGAAAGCAAGATCGACCACAGCAGTGGAAAGATCACGATCGCCAAGACGACAATGAGCGTGGGCGACATCAGCCACAGTCCGAGGCGTGCGTCCCGCTGGATCAGCGTTACGCGCTTTCTGGTTGTGCCGGTTCTAGTTGGGGGTTGTTCTGTCTCGGTTGCCGTTGCGGACACGGTGCTCCTTGATGTCGTACGTTCCCGGCGCGCCGGGCCGGCCAGCTTTCTGATCTCCCTGGCCGGGGGAGCTGGGGGAACTCCCTGGCCAAGGAGATCTCAAGGGCGCTGTCAGCCGCCGAGATCCTTTTGGACCTGTTCGGCACCCTTTTGGGCCTCGTTCGCCGCGTCGGCGGCGCTAGCGCCAGAGTTGAGCATCTTGGCCAGGGCCTGTGGCACGACGTACTGGCCGGCGACAGCGGCTGCCAGAGCGCCCTGATTCTGCGGGATTCCCCACCGCTCGAAATTCCCCGAGCTGGCAACGATGGTGTTCAAGACCTCGGCTGGATAGATCTTGGTCAGCGGCTCCCTCTTGTCAACCCCGGCGCTGAGCTTGATCCAGCCATCGGCGTATTCCTTGGGATTGGCTGAGCTGCCGGAGCGAGCCGGCATCTTCCCCTCGGGCGCGATTCCCAGCCAGTCCAGATAGCCGTCGCTCATCATGTAGGTGACGAAATCCTTGGCCTTTGGGTTGGCGTCCTTCAGCACGTTCCACGAGACGACCTCGCCCCAGGCTGCCGGGTTGGTCCCGCTGGGGCCCTGCATCTGAGTAAGGATGCCGGTGTTGTTGGCAAGCCACTGGGGATCCTTCTTGCACTGGGCGCAGGTGGGTAGCGCGTCATTGCGCAGACCGGCCAGCTCGTCGAGCAGGAAGGAAGACCAGATCACCATGGCAGCATTGCCGGCGAAGTATGTGGCTCGCGTAGTGTCGGCGTCCTGGTTGCCCTTGGTCGAGGTTTCCTTGATCAAGTTGGCGTAAAAGTTGAACGCCTCCTGGCACTGCGGGCTGTTCAGCATGATCTTGGCGCTGTTGTCGACCAGCTGGCAGCCGTTGGCCAGCGCCACCCACTCGAAGGTCTGATCAGTGAACGAATCCGCGGGCGCAGTGGCGGCCACGATGCCGGCCATCTTGCCCTTGTGCAGCTCCTTGGCCGCGTTGGTGATGTCGTCGTAGGTTTTCGGCTCCGGTATGCCCGCTGCCTTGAAGAGGTCCTTGCGGTAGAAGAGGAGGTTGGAGAATCCGTCACTCGGTACGGCGATCTGCTCACCATCAGCACTGGTCAGTTCCAGGGTGCGCTTGAAGAACGTATCGGGGCCCAAGCCATCCACGATCTCCTTTGCGGCCTCGGGATCGACCAGGTCATCGGTACGCAGCTGGTTCATGCCATTGAGTGAGAGCGCCCCGATGACGTCGGGAAGATCATTGGCCGCTGCGGCAGAGGTGAGCACTGTAGTCAGTTGATCTTCAGAAACCGCCACGAGCTTGACCTTGGTCCCGGACTTCGCCGACCAGGCATCCATGATCTTTTGCTGTGCCGCGACGCGCTCGGCGACATCCTCTGTCGTCCAGACAGTCAGCGTCCCGTTGTCCTGCGAGCCGCCTTGGTTACCACCGCCACCACCGCCACCACCGCCGCCTCCGCATGCCGCGACGGCCAGCATCGCGGTGACAGCAATGCCTGCCATCAAAGTTGATCTGCGCAATTCAGGGCTCCTTCACTGAGCGGGATGGGCTCTTGTTGAGCGCTTAGGGATGCTTGCGGCAGCCCGAAACCGCACTTTTGCTCATCAAAGCAGTCAATTACGACTGATGGCAATACTTAATTAGAGATTCCTAAGGACAAATTTCCATAACCGGCCGTACGCTGTCCCCAAGCTGGCTCTTCCCCTCAGGGCTCAAGCAGGAAAGAAGGGGTCGCGTGTCGTCAGGGCCCAACAGTGCCGGTGAGCTCTTGCAGCTCTTTCGGACCGGTGATGTTGTCACCCGCAGCGACTTGCAACGGGTGACTGGGCTTGCCCGCTCGACGGTGGCCAGCAAGGTCGAAGCGCTGCTGGCGGCCGGGTACCTGGTCGGAGACGGCAGTGTGGTCGACGGGCGCGGTCGTCCGTCGGCGCGGCTGCGGATCAATGATGATATGACGACCATCTTGGTTGCTGATCTTGGTGCCACACATGGTCGGTTGGCGGTGTGCACGCCGGCCGGAAATGTACTCGTCGAGGACGTGATCGAGAGCACCATCCGCAAAGGCATTGGGCCAGAAGCGTCGCTGGCAATGGTGACGCGCAAGCTCGACGAGCTCCTGGAGCAATCGGGGCGTACGCCGTCCAGCTTGCGCGGCACAGCGCTCGGGGTGCCCGGACCGGTCAACCTGCGTGTCGGCCGGATCGCTCGTTCCATCAGTATGCCGGGCTGGGACGACTATCCGGTCCAAGATCATCTCCTCGACTACTTCGGTGTGCCGGCTGTGGTCGACAACGACGCCAACCTGATGGGTCTTGGCGAGCAGCGACGGATCTATCCGAATGCGCACCAGGTGCTCTTTGTGAAGGTAGGTACCGGCATCGGGGCGTCGGTGATCATCGACGGCGTGCTGTTGCGGGGGTCGGACTCGGCCGAAGGTGACATCGGTCACGCCAAGATCACCGGAGTTGAGGAGACCTGCAGCAGTTGTGGCGCTCGCGGCTGTCTGGCGGCCATCGCCAGCGGGCGTGCCATGGTGCGGGATCTGCGTCGGCTGGGCCACGAGCCCTCGACAACGCGTGACGTGGTCAGACTGGTACGGACGGGCGATCCTGACGCCGTCCGGATCGTCACAGCGGCCGGCCGGGCGCTGGGCGATGTCTTGTCGACCGTGGTCAGCATGCTCAACCCCGACGTGGTAGTCATCGGCGGAGACATCGTGCATGCCCATGAGCAATTCCTGCTCGGCGTACGCGACACTCTCCTCGGCCGCAGCCAGCCGCTGGCCACTGCCCGCTTGACCATTGCACCGAGCGCACTCGGTGACCGCGCCGGCATTATGGGGGCCGCTGCCATGGTGGCCGATGTGATCTTCGGCAGCACGGAGGTCGACGCCAAGATCAGCTGAGCCGTTCCTTGGGTGTTGCCGCCAGTCCTTGCATCCGCCAGCTGTGATCACTTCGGGAGATCAGCAGTCGGCCCAGCGGAGCTAGGTCGATGTGGAAAATCACCTCCGGTTGAGCACAAAGCGCATGCACTGCGGCGGCGCGGGCGACCAGTGGAGTGACCACCGCGACGCTGCGGCCTTCGGGCCAGGGATGATCATCAAGCACCTGGCCCACTCGATTGATCAACTTTGCCAGGCTTTCCCCGCCGTGCGGTGCGGCATGTGCATCGCGCAGCCAGGTCTGCAAAGCGGTCTTGTCATCGAACGCAACATCGACCAGCGTTCGCCCGGTCCACGCCCCGAAGTCGCATTCACGTAGCTCTGGGAGTGGTTCGGCCTCGCCACCAAGATGTGCCGCGGTGACCCGGCAGGCCTTCTCGGGTCCGCTGAACCAGGAAGCTACTCGCCCGTTCAGGCGCCGAACTTCTTCGGTATGCGGCTCGCCGCCCTCCCCGAACACCAGTGCCACCGTTGGTGCCGTTGGAGCGTGTGCGACAAGGAGCAGCCGCTGTGCCATCAGGTGCTGCCCGATCGCTTGCACGCCACCAGCGTGAATGTCGCACCAACGGCAAACAGCACAAGAGCGCCGAAGATTTCAAAGAGGACGGCTCCCACCCCGCCCTTCTCCAGGAAGGGGTAAACCAGCACACCGAGGAGCTGGACGAAGAGCAAGATCGCCGAAGGGTGGCTCGCAATCCGCCCTGCCACTCCATGAGTCGGCATCGCCCTCATGCGCGCACCATACCCAGCAACTGCGGGTTGTCGGCGTTCCTGCTGGGTGCTGTACCCAGAGTCTTCACGCTGTACCTGGCATGCACGCCATGTACAGCGCGAGCATCCCACGCAGCGTGGGATACCGACAGCCCGCCCGAGCAAGAGCTAGTCGCTGACAACTCAGCCGCGTGACGATACAGTGCAAAAGTTCGCGGAGGACCAGGAAGTTCGGTGAGAATCCGGCACGGTCGCGCCACTGTGTGAGCTGGTGCTCGAGTCAGACCCTCCCTCCGACGAGCTCCGTTAACGCGGGTCGCAGGAACCCCAAGGAGGAATTGATGTCCCAAGAATTGATGTTTGAGGCCACCCACACCAAGCCTGTCGCGATTGCAGCGCCACCTTTCTCTTTCGGTCAGGTGCTGCCGTGGCTGATCTTCGCAGCAATGCTGTTTCTAGTCGCCTTGTACTTTGTGTCCGCTGAGCAGGGTGCGACCTCCATCTTCTCGGGGACGGCAGTTCATGAGTGGGTTCATGATGGCCGCCACTTGCTCGGCTTCCCCTGCCACTGAGCTGGGTCATGATCTCAGCACGCGACTTCCTGGTGAGAGGTCTGCTCGCAGGGCTGTTCGCCGGGCTCGCAGCCTTCGCCGTGGCGTACGTCGTGGGTGAGCCATCGGTCAACGCCGCCATCGCGATCGAAGAATCTGCTGGATCCGGCCATGATCACGCCCATGAGACCACAGCGAGTGATGACTCAGCGGCCACCGAGATTCCGCGCTCGCTGCAGTCCACGGTCGGTTTGCTGACCGGAACTGCGGTTGCCGGTGTCACGCTCGGCGGCCTGCTTGGGGTGCTCAGCGCGCTGGCGCTCGGGCGCCTGGGTCGCCTTGGCGTACGCGGCGTCAGCCTGGCCTTGGCGTCAATGGGTTTCCTCAGCGTCAGCCTGCTGCCCTTTCTGGCTTATCCGCCAAATCCGCCAGCGGTCGGCCATGCCGACACCATCGGCACGCGCACCGCGCTCTACTTCATCATGGTCGCGATCTCGATCATCGCCGCCATCACAGCGGTGCTGGTGGGACGCAGACTGGCGACGCGATGGGGTGCCTGGTACGCCACCCTGTGTGCCGCCGCCGGCTACCTTGTGGCCACCTTTACCGCCATTGCGTTGCTGCCGACCTACTCCGAGGTTCCGGCTGACTTCCCGGCCGCGGTGCTGTACCGATTCCGTATGGCGAGCCTGGCCACCCAGTTGATCTTGTGGGCCACGCTCGGCGTCACTCTGGGTGAGTTGTTGCACCGCCTCGAACGTCGCACCGAACCTCGCATCTCCGATCTTGAACACGCGGACCAATCCATCTGACGTGATCACTCCACCCTCATCCGGCGTGTACGCCGAGGCCCGTCAGCGGATGGACGCTTTGGCCAAGCCGACCGGTGCGCTTGGCCGGCTGGAGGACTTGGCAGCCTGGGTGGCGGCCTGCCAGGGGACCTGTCCGCCTCGTCCGCTTGATCGGGTACGCGCGGTGATCTTGGCCGGTGATCATGGCGTCTCCCGCAACGGTGTCTCGGCCTATCCACGAGAAGTCACGCCGGTCATGGTGCGAGCCTTTATCAGCGGTGTCGCGGGTGCCAACAGCCTCGCCCGGCAGCACGACGTGGCACTGCGGATCCTCGATCTTGGCGTAGATGATGATCTTGATGAGCTGCCGGCAGAGGTTTCGGTGTACCACCTGGGGCCATCCGAACCGATCGACCAGGCCGACGCGCTGAGCGCTTCGGACTGCCGACAGGCGCTACGCGCTGGTGAAGTAATCGCCGAGGATGAGATTTCTGCCGGCGCGGACCTGTTGATCATCGGTGATATGGGGATCGGAAACACCACGCCGGCAGCAGCGCTCATCGGGGCGACCTTCGGACTCCGCGCTGACGAAGTGGTGGGGCGCGGCACCGGTGTGGACGATGATCGGCTGCGGCACAAGACTGAGGTAATCGGGCAGGCGCTGGATCGAATCGGACAGCGTGCTGAGGACCCGTTCGAACGGCTCGCCGCACTGGGATCTGCTGATATTGCGGCAGGCGTCGGCTTCGTTCGCACGGCAGCCAAGAGCGGCGTACCGGTGCTGCTCGACGGCGTCGTCTCGGTCGCAGAGGCCTGTGTTGCCGAGGATCTGGAGCTCGGCACTGTCGCATGGTGCGCGGCTGGTCACCGCTCGACTGAACCAGCCCAGCAGCTGGCTCTTGACAAGTTGGGTCTGGAACCGGTTCTTGATCTTGGTCTGCGACTTGGTGAAGGCACTGGCGCCCTGACCGCGCTTCCGGTGCTGCGTTCGGCCGTGCTCTTGTTGGGCGAGCTGGCCGTTTTAGCTGATCTCAGTCCCGCCAGCTGAGGCGATCATGCTAGACGCGCTGCGGCTCTCCGTGGGGACGCTGACCATCGTGCCGTCGGGCACGATCGGTGAGATCGACCAGCGCACGGCCGCCCGGGCGATGATCATGGCGCCGCTGGCGGTACTCCCGCTTGCTGCTCTCGTCGGTTTGATCGGGTGGCTCGGCCAATCGGCGGGCCTACCCTCTCTCGCAGTCGGACTGCTTGCAGTCGGCATGTTGGCCCTAGGCAGTCGGGCTCTGCACCTGGACGGGCTGGCCGACACGGTCGACGGATTCGGTGCCGGATGGAGTGCCGAACGCTCGCTCATCGTGATGCAGCGCGGTGATGTCGGGCCGATGGGTGTTGTGGCATTGGTCGTTGTGCTGGGCCTGCAGGCGGTCTCAATCGGCGAGTTGGCCGACGGCCTGCCCGGAGCTCTGCTGGTCGCCGTGGCGGTCTGCTGTTCTCGTGCGGCGCTGTGTTTGACCTGCGTACGTGGTGTGCCCGCTGCCAGAACAGAGGGACTCGGCGTCGCGGTTGCGGACTCGGTGCCGCGTTCGGCGGCTGCTGCCTGCTGGCTCGCAGTGTTGCTGATCATGACAGCAGTGGCCACTGGCTCTGGGCACGGCCTGGTACCCGGAGCGGTCGCTGCTGCTGCTGCTGCCCTGGCTGTCGGTGTTCTCGTTCACCGCTGTCTACGCCGGCTGGGCGGTGTCACTGGCGACGTCATGGGTGCCGGGATTGAGATTGCCTTCACTGTCATGATCGCCGTACTGATCATATGAGGTCACAAGCGCAATGCGCGTCCGGCAATGATCATGATCACTTCGTCGCTTGCCGCCGCCATTTCCTGGTTGACCTGCCCGAGCAGCTCGGTGAACACCCGGCCCGATCGGTAGGGCGACACCAGCCCCCAGCCGACCTCGTTCGTCACAGCAATCGCCAGGCCGCGACATTCCTGCCAGGCCGTCACCAGCTCGTTGAGTTGATCTTCGAAATCTCCCTGCCAGCTCGCCAGGGGGTGTTCCCAGGTGCCGAGCCGGTCGATCATGGCGGTCAGCCAGGTGCCGAGACAGTCGACCAAGATCGCTCCGGATGCATTGCGCAGCGCAGCAGCAACGTCGCTTGTCTCCAGTGTCGTCCAGTGCGCCGGCCGCCGAGCCCGATGATCAGCGATGCGTGCAGCCCATTCGGCGTCGGCTGCCGGATCAGGCTGCGGGCCGGCAGCGACATACGTCACCTCCGAAGCGCCGGCGAGCAGCGTCTCGGCGTAACGGGACTTGCCGGAGCGTACGCCTCCGGTGATCAGGATGCGTCGGTCGGTATCGCTGGTGAGCTCCGGATCGGTGACTGGGGCCATCGCCGATGACTCTATCGAGGTACTGGCCGTCGGGGGCTGGGCTTGCGCTGGGATACCTCGCAGACCAGGTCTTTGGTGATCCCCGCCGTGGCCACCCGGTGGCCGCCTTCGGAGCTGCGGCGGCTTGGCTTGAGCGCCAGTGCTACGCCGATCGGGAGATGACCGGCCTGCTGCACACCGGTGCTCTTGTTGGAACGGCGGCGGCGCTCGGTGCGGCACTCGAGCGACTGACCGCCAATCGCCCGGTCGCCACCATCACGACCACCGCGTTGGCGACCTGGACTGTCCTTGGCGGTCGCTCACTGAGTCGGGAGGCCGCCACAATCGCTGGGCAGCTGGCCAGCGGAAAGCTGGACGCTGCCAGGGAACAAGTCCGCCACCTGGTGGGCCGGGACACCGCTGAGCTGTCAACGGAGGAAGTGGCCCGAGCCACTGTTGAGTCTCTTGCAGAGAACGCGTCGGACGCGGTCGTGGCCCCACTGCTGTGGGGAGCAGTGGCCGGCCTCCCAGGGCTGCTTGGATATCGAGCGGCCAACACGCTGGACGCCATGATCGGGCACCGCTCGGTGCGCTACCTGCGATTTGGCTGGGCAGCCGCGCGGCTGGATGACCTCGTGAACTGGATACCGGCACGTCTCGCGGCGTTGGCGGCGGCTGTGTGGGCGCCGCTGGTCGGTGGCAGTGCCGGTAGGGCGATCGGCGTCGTACGCCGCGACGCCGGCCAGCATCCAAGCCCCAATGCCGGCGTTATCGAGGCCGCGTTCGCCGGCGCGCTCGACGTCCGGCTTGGCGGGCGCAATGCTTACCACGGCACGGTGGAAGATCGCGGCATTCTCGGTGATGGCCGGTCTGTCGAGATCGCTGACATTGCCCGAGCCAGCCACCTGATGCGCGCCATTTCACTGAGCGCGTTGATCATGGCAGTCGCACTGGCATGGTCGAGCTCGCAGTTGCGCAGGCGGTTTGCGCTTAGGTGTTGTCCGAATCGGTGAGGTGTTGTCCGTTGCTGTCGACGCGCCAAAAGCCCGGCCAGACGGTCAGAGGTTGCCCTTATATTGAAAGCGTGTTCGAAAATGAGCTTGGCGAGTTGGACGCCGCTGGCACCCTGGCCGCCGCGGAGGCGAACGAGCACGCTTTGATCACCGCCGAAGTTCGTCGCGTCCACATCGCCGCCCACTGGGCGGACCTTCACTCCGGCGACGCTGTGATGAACAGCCGGGTGGGTGGCACCGAACGCGCAGTCCGGTTAGGCGGGAACGGGACGCCAACCGTCGCCGATTTTGCTTCGGCGGAGTTGGGGTGTGTGCTGCGGATCTCGGATGGGTCGGCGTCGCGGTTGATTGCCGATGCGTTGGATCTGCGGCACCGGCTGCATCTTATCTGGGCCGCCGCCCAGTATGGCCAGGTGCCGGCCCATCAAGCCCGCTATATCGCCACCGCCACCCGGCACCTGACCGCCGAACAGGCCGCAGAGGTCGATCAACAGATTGCGCCGGCGTTGGGTGCCGTGTCGTGGAGTCGGCTGCAGTCACTCTTGGAGGCCGCCATCGTGCAGGCCGACCCTGATGCCGCCGAACGCGCTGACGCGGCGGCGAAGGAGCGGTTCGTACGGCTCGGCCGTGCTACTGAGCATGGTCTGAAGTTGATCATTGCCCGCGCCTCCGCAGGTGATGCCATCTGTTTCAAGGCTGTCATTGATCGAGTCGCCGACATCCTGGGTCGGCGTGGCGACACCGACACGATAGATGTACGGCGTTCCAAGGCCATTGGAATTCTCGCCCAACCTGCTGAGGCCCTTCAGCTGCTATGCCAGCACCAAGCTGATGAGTGGGATGGACCTCCCGAACCTGCTGATCTTGACGAAGAGCCAACCGAAGATGAAGCCTTCGATCGTCCGGTAGCCGGCGAGGAGAAATCCCACCGGTCGCTACAGATCGTCCCGCCGCCATTCGATCCGAAGCGAGCGCGGCCCCGCGTTGTGGTCTATGTCCACCTCAGCGCCGAAGCGCTCATGAGTCGCAGCGGCGTGGCCCGCGTCGAGGAGGTGGGCCCAATACTCGTCGGCCGGCTCGGCGACCTACTTGGAGATCGCTGCCAGATCAGTCTGAAGCCCGTGATCGACCTGCCCCTCGGCCACATCCCGGTCGATGCCTACGAGATCCCGGCCAGCCTCCGGGAACAGATCCTGCTACGCAACCCTGCTGATGTGTTCCCCTTCGCTGCTGCGGTTAGTCGCCGCATCGATGTTGACCACACCGTTCCTTATCTCAGTCCGGACAAGGGCGGGCCGCCCGGCCAAACCCGGATCGGCAACCTCGGACCGCACGTCCGTCGCAGTCACCGGCTGAAAACTCACGGCGGTTGGCGAGTCCGCCAACCCGAACCCGGCATCTGGGTCTGGCGATCACCTGCCCACCGCATTTACCTCGTCAACGCGTGCGGCACCCACCCACTCGGCGATTCCGCCTATGCCCAGGCGGTCTGGCACGCCGCAGAGAGTCCGGCGCCGGTGCTGGTGAACTAGGCGATCATGACAGTGTTGATCTTGGGCGGTACCGCCGAGGCGCGCCAGCTCGCGGCGATCTTGGTTGCCGATGGTGTCGATGTGATCTCTTCGCTGGCTGGACGAGTGGTTAGCCCGAGCCTGCCGCCGGGCCGCGTACTGGTCGGTGGCTTTGGAGGCGTGGACGGTCTCACTGAATATCTTCGGGCCCAGCAGGTGACGGCCGTGGTGGACGCCACCCACCCGTTTGCGACGACGATCAGCGCCAACGCCGTGGCGGCCGCGGACCGTACCGGTACGCCGCTCGTCCGACTGGAACGTCCGGATTGGAGCAGCCATCCGCGGGCAGCGTCGTGGATCTGGGTGCCAGACGCCGCTGCCGCGCGACTTGCCGCTGACTCAGCCCGTCGGCCATTCCTAACAACAGGGCGGCAGTCATTGACAGATTTCATCTCCTGGGCTGATCGGGATGTCCTTGTCCGGCTCGTCGATCCGCCCACAACACCGCTGCCACAACGCTGGGCGGTCGTCCTGTCACGTGGGCCGTACAGCTACTCGGGTGAGCGCCAGCTCCTTGCGGAGCATGCCATCGATGTGCTGCTCACAAAGGACTCTGGCGGCACTCATACGGTTGCCAAGCTGGATGCGGCTGGCAATCTCGGAATCCCTGTCGTGATCATCGCGCGGCCGAAGCCTCAGCTGGCCCGGATTCTTACGACGGTTGCCGAGGCCGTGGCCTGGTGTCTTACCAGCGAGGATTTGTGATCCGTGGAACGATCGACTCCATGAGGTGGATTCTTCGACTGGTGGTCAACGCCGCAGCGCTTGCGGTCGCGACGTGGATACTGAGCGGTATCAGCATTACCAGCTCTAGCATGACGCGCAAGATCATCACTTTGTTGATCGTGGCATTGATCTTCGGCATTTTGAACATGATCATCAAGCCGCTCTTCGCACTCTTCACCGCACCGATCATATTGCTTACGCTGGGTCTGTTCTTGATCGTGATCAATGCTTGCATGTTGCTGCTTACCTCCTGGTTGGCTGGGTTGTTCAACCTTGATTGGCATGTCGACGGATTCTGGACAGCGGTGCTCGGCGCGATCATCATCTCGATCGTGAGCTTCATCTTGAACGTCTTCCTGCCCGATCCGGACGACCGCAGGCGTGGCTGAGAGGCAGGCCGATCGTCCGTTGCGCGTCGTCTTCGTCTGCTTGGGAAACATCTGCCGTTCTCCCATGGCTGAGCGGGTGGCGGAACGGGCGGCAGCAGATGCGGGTATGACGGGCGTTGAGTTCTCCAGCGCCGGCACGATTTCGGAGGAGTACGACGATCCGATGGATCAGCGGGCGGCGGCCGTACTGGAGGAGCACGGCTACCGGCACGCCGACCATCGGGCGCGCAGAATTACTGAGGCCAGCCTCGAGTCGGCCGATCTGGTGGTCGCAATGGAGGATCGTCATGTCAGCAGCGTCTTGGCACTGGCCACAGATCCGGCCAAGGTAAGCCTGCTCACCGACTTCGATCCCGCCGCCGACCCCGGCTCGGGCGTACCGGACCCCTTTTTTGGCTCCGACGCTGGCTTCTCCACAACCCTTACGGCCATTGAGGCTGCAATGCCGGGCCTACTTGAACGCATCCGCGAGCTGCAGAGGACTAGGCCCTGAAGTTGTGAGTTAGGCATTCGAATTAAATGCCGGTTCTCATAAATCCCTCATATTTCCGAGCTCGATCATAATGGTTCGCTGAATGGGTATTGGTTCCCCAGAGAGAGTCCCGTCGGCCTCTCACCGGTTTTTCATTCGCCCCGTGGAAATGTCGCCGATAAGGGACTCGGGGAGGAACTCATGAATAGGAAAGGCTCACACACGTGGCCGCTGCTGTTCGCTGCCACGCTCGTCTGCGCAGGATGCGCAGGATGCGCAAGCAACGGAGACGGACCACCCGCCACCAATCCGCCAAGCCCGCCGGCGCTGGACAGCCCGGCGGCCAGCCCAGCCGCCCCCAAACTGCCCATGGGGGCGGATCCGGTCAATCTTGACCCGGCCAATTTCAACGCCGACATTACCAATCCATACTGGCCGATGAAGCCGGGAACACGATGGATATATCGCGGCATCGAACAGGGCGAGCCAGCACAGGACATCGTCGTGGTGGCCACTGCAACCACCAAGAAATTGGCCAACGGCATCACGGCTCGTGTCGTTCGGGATACGGGCCGAGCCGAGGGCAAGGTCGTCGAGGACACACTGGACTTTTACGCCCAGGACTCCGACGGCAATGTCTGGTACATGGGCGAGCAGACGGCCGAGTTCGAGAAGGGCAAGATCGTCAGCCGAGCCGGTTCCTGGGAGGCAGGCAAGGATGGGGCGATGCCCGGCATCATGATTCCGGCTCAGCCACAGGTCGGTCAGCAGTATCGCCAGGAGTACAAGAAAGGCGAGGCGGAAGATAACGGCCAAGTGCTCTCGATGAACAATCTTGTCGGGGTCAAGGCCGGCCAATACAAAGGGGCGCTGGCCACCATGGATACCAGCAGGATTGAGCCAGACGTCGTGGAATTCAAGTTCTACGCGCCTAACCTGGGACCGGTGCTCGCCCTGGATATCTCCGGTGGAGCTGCTCGTGAGGAGCTGGTAAAGATCGACAAGGCCGCCTCGAAGGAGGGCACCGGTCCTATCGGCAATCCCAATCCGTGATCTAGTCAAAAGCTGCAGCTATGGCTCGCCATCGATGATCGTGAAATCCTTGATGGTGTGCGAGTCCTGATCGTCGAGGACGAGCCCAAGCTGGGAGGCCTGCTGCGGAAGGGATTGACCGCACAGGGACTGGCGGCCGACCTGGCGATCGACGCCGATGAAGCCATGTGGATGGCCACGGCGACGGCATACGACGCGATCACCCTGGACGTGATGCTGCCAGGCACCGACGGATTCACACTGTGTCGGGAGTTCCGCCGGAACGGCGTCACCACGCCCGTTCTTATGATCACTGCGCTGGACACGATTCGTGATCGGGTGACCGGACTCGATAGCGGGGCAGACGATTACCTCGCCAAGCCGTTCTCTTTCGAGGAACTGTTCGCCCGATTACGAGCGCTGGCGCGGCGACCCCGTGAGGTGCATATGCCGGTGCTCACCGTCGACAAGCTGCGGCTCGATCCAGCGGCTCGGACTGTGCATTATGGCGAGGCACCGATCGAGCTGACCCGCAAGGAGTTTGCCCTGCTCGAGGCCCTGATGCGACGGCCTGGTGAAGCTGTGTCCCGCTTTGACCTGCTGGAATGCGCGTGGGACGACAGCTATGACAACCGATCCAACGTCGTCGATGTATATATCGGGTATCTCCGGCAAAAGGTCGACCGGCCTTTTGGTAGAGACCGCATTGAGACCGTACGCGGCTTCGGGTATCGGCTTCGGACGGATGACGCCGAATGAGCCGGCTGCCCATCCGCTGGAGGCTCACACTGGCATTCGCGGTCGCATTGGCTGTGGTGCTCTGTGCGGCCGGCGTTTTCCTGTACGCCCAGCTCAGAGCTGACGTGGACGTCGGCATTGAACGCGATCTTCGGCTGCGCGCCGATCAGCTCAGCGGACTGCTCATTCGGGAGGGCGCGTCGGCACTGACCACGACACACTCTGAAGATCTGGAGCCAGATGAGACGATCGCCCACATCCTCAAACCGGATGGCACCGTGGTGGCCGCCAGCTCCTACGCCGACGTCAGGCTGCTGACCCCCGCGCAGCTACAGGTCGCCGCCGATAGGGAGTTGTTCGTCGACCGGCCGGGTGACGCGATCGTTGACGAGTCGCTCCGAGTGTTCGCCAAACCGGTCCATGCCCGCGGTGAAACCTACATTGTGGCTGTCACCGACTCCCTAGACGAGCGAGCGCAGACTCTGGCATCCACACTCGGTGTGGAAATAGTCGGCCTGAGTGCTGCCCTAGTTGCCTCCTGTGGTGTCGGCTATTGGGTTGCCGGCCTGGCACTGCGTCCGGTCGAGGCCTTGCGGCAGCGGGCCGCGGCGATCAGCGCAGATGATCTTGCCGATGGCGAGCGCGAGCCACTTCCTGTGTCATCCGTGGCCGACGAAATCGGGCGCCTGGGCCGCACCTTGAACCACATGCTTGACCGAATCGGACGCGCCCAGGCGGCGCAGCGCGAAGCCTTGGAGCAGCAGCGTCGGTTCTTGGCCGATGCCAGTCATCAGCTGCGTACCCCGCTTGCGATCATCAAAGCCGAGGTAGAGCTTGCCCAGGCCGAACCGACGAAAAGTGATGATCTTCGGGACACCATGGCCTCGATCGGGGAGGAGACAGACCGGCTCAGCCGATTGACTGAACAGCTCTTGCTGCTCGCTGCAGCGGACGAAGAACGACTGGGTCTGGAACGGGAGTCGGTAGAGGTTCGTGACCTGCTCACCGAGGTCGCAGAGCGGGGCCGCGGCCGAGCTCAGCTGGATGGACGGATGATCATGGTCCAGTCCGACGACAGCGTCATCACGGCAGACCGCCAGCGTCTGGAGTACGCCCTGGGTAACCTCATGGACAACGCGCTGACACATGGTGCTGGGAATGTGGAGCTGATCGCGCGCTGCGCCGGTGAGGCTGTCGAGGTCCAGGTCCGTGATCAGGGCACCGGTTTCTCCGACACATATCTGGCCCACCCCTTCGAGCGCTTTGCTCCGACAGCGACCACGGGACGGGGCACCGGTCTTGGGCTGGCCATTGTGCAAGCCATTATTGAGGCCCATGGTGGCGTAGTCAGCCTGACTAACGACGCTGGAGCTTCGGTGACCCTCTGGTTGCCGATCGACCCAACGCGACCGGTTGCCGTACCTGATATCGACCAGAGCTCGCCAGCAACGGCCACTGATCAAGAACGGCAGTCGTCCGCGCACTGAACCCGCGGCCACCGGGATACCTGACCAAGATCGACACTGAACCGCTGCCTAGGTAGTCCAGGGCGAAGCGCTGAAATTCTCGATTGCTGTTGCGAGAAACCTTCAGATCCGCGGCAGCGGCCATGTCGTGGGAGTGCCCGCCAAGATCAGCAATGAACCGGCAACCATGGGTGAGGTTGCGGCTCAAGGTATTGCTCACGATCAGCGTGGTTGCATCATCAGAGGTCACGCAGCCCGGCGCAGTCGCCGCGATCGATCGAAATTCCTGTGGAAACCGTCGGCCAAATGTGGTTGTCGTCCACCCGGTTGCGTACACCACCAAGGCGCCGGCGATGACAAGACCCACCGCGATCTGCGCCGGTCTAGCTCGTACCAGGTCGATCAAGCGGCCAATTGCCGCGCCGATGGCCAGAGTTACCGGAGCTGCGGTGAAGCCTGCAAAATGCGGGAACCAGGTCGGTGTAATCAACAGGAACGCGCCTTGTCCGAGCATCAGCAGTACCGGCAAGCGCGTCTCGCGGTAGCTCCAGGCAAGCGCCGCACACACGAGCAGTCCAGCAACAGCAGCTGCGGTGATGGCGGCGGGATAGGAGCGGCCCACGATGCCAAGGCCAGCCATCTGGTCGAGGCGATCCAGGATCGTATGACCGTTGCCGCCGCGCCGGAATAGCTGGTCTCGGACGATCTGGTTCCACATCGCCCTTGGCGCGACGGCGAAGAACGGCAAACAGATCACAAGTGCAGAGGCGGCACTGCCTGTCAAGACCTGTAGTGCCGCCCGGAAGCGGCGTATCAGCAACAACCAGGCAAGAACAATCAGGAACGTCACGATGCCCCAGACCTTGATCGTGATCGTCAGTCCCACCAGCGCCCCTGCGAGAAAGATCTTCCATCGGGAGGTCGAGCCGGAATTGATCAGTGGCTGCAACAACAGGATCGCGATCAGCAGCGCCGTTGTTGCCGGGCACTCCAGCAGCGTCGACTTGTCGGAGTACACCGCCGGGTAGAACACGGCATAGCTGAGGGCACCGAACAGGGCCGCGACGGCTCCAACCGGCTTGAGAATCTTCCAGATCAGCGCCGCGTTGATCGCACCGAGCAGCATGCAACTCACGCGCGCCGCGGCAAAGCCGTACGAGTCGCTGGTCAGCTGCGCGGCGAGGGCGAACGGCGTCAGGAGCAGCGGCATTCCCGGCGGATGGAGCAGCAGGAAGTCCTGGTAGGGCAGCTGGCCGTGGACCAGTCCAGTCGCTGCGGCGTAGTACACGCCGTCGTCATAGTTGCCGATGCCGAAGAGGCCGCCGCCGCGCAGCACAGGAACCAGCCGCACCACGAAGGCGATCGCGGCAATCCCGATCGCCCAGAGCCAGTGCAGGCTCAGTGGTCGAGAATGGATTTGGGCCGGGGGAGTGCCCATTTGTCCAGGATTCCAGTTCGGCCGCTGTGATGTCACTGAGTGATCTGTTGCTGGAACACAAATTTGTAAATGCGTTATTTCGGCGTTGGTACCGTATTCAGGTGGTGAGAGAGTTCCTGTCTGCCTCATGATCAACTCTGATAAGCCGGCCGTAGTGATCATCGGCGCGAGCCTCGCAGGCCTTTTTGCCGCAGCGGCCGTGGCTGCTGCAGGAGCCCGCACCGTAATCATCGAACGCGATGTCTTGCCCGATGGACCGTATCCGCGCAAGGGCGTGCCGCAAAGCCGCCAGCCGCATGCCTTGTTGCATCGCGGGCTGCTGGCTGGTGAAGAACTCCTGCCCGGCCTTCACGAGGATCTGCTGAGCCATGGTGGGGTGCCGTTTGACACCTGCACCATGGCTTGGCTGGGGGAGTACGGCTGGTCGCCTACCTGGATACCGGCGTATGAAACGGTTTCGGCAACCAGACCGCTACTGGAGCACGTGGTACGCAACCGGGTACGCGCGCTCGACGGCGTGACATTCCACGAGGGCGTTCGGGTCACGGGACTGGAGCGCGACGGCCGAAAGTGGCAGGTGGCCTGTGAGGACGCCACCAGCCTGCAGGCCGACCTGATCATCGATGCCTCCGGTCGGGGATCCCGGCTTCCGTACTGGTTGAACGATCTCGGGACTCCGCCCGCTGAGCCGCTAACTGTGGACGCGCATCTGGGCTATGCGTGCCGGACATATCGCTGCGTTGGAGAGCCTCTCATCAATATCGGCATCGTTGTCGCTGCGACACCGCAGACCGGCCGAGGTGCACTCGCTCTCCCGGTCGAGGACGGAAATTGGCTCGTCGTCGCTTCTGGCTACGGCGAGCAACGACCGACGCGAGACGTGGCTGAGTTCGAGCAATTCATGGCCACCCTGCCAGATCCCGCCATCTATGAGCTCATCCAGCATCTCGAGCCGGTCAGTGATATCGCTATTCATCGGCAGACCGGCAATCGACGTCATAGATACGGACAGTCCCAAGCCTGGCCGCGGGGGCTGGTCGCGATCGGTGACGCGTACTGCGCCTTCAATCCGATCTATGGACAGGGCATTACGGTGGCCGCGTTGCAAGCCCTGCTGATCCGAGACGCCCTCAAGCACGACCGCACTGCGGCCGGCCGCGGACCGATGGAAACCAGGCACCTGCAGCGCCGGATCGGTGCGGCGGCCGACCTGCCATGGTCGGTTGCGACATCTGAGGACCTGCGGCATCCGAGCAGTTCCGGTTCGCAGACGTTGCTGCAGCGGTTGGTCGGCCTCTGGTCTACACAGCTGGGCCGGCTCACCGCACATGGGGACCGTGGTGCCTATTTGGCCCTCGCTCGGGTCTACCACCTCATGGCCTCGCCGGCCATGCTGTTCAACCCGGCAGTCATCCTCTCCGTCTGCCGCGCCGCCGTACGCGGGATGCCGGAGATCAACCCCAGACCGCGCGCCCTCAATGCGCTGACCGAACGGATGAACGCTGGCTGAGCGGCGGAATGCCGGCTCAGGGGGCACGAAAGAGGCTTTCGATGAGCATGTCTGGCACGCTTGAGAACATGCACATCCTCGTCGTCGATGATGATCAAGCTGTCCGCGACTCGTTGCAGCGATCCCTGGAGTACAACGGCTACGAGGTGACTGCGGCCGAGGATGGTGTGCAGGCGCTTGCCCGGTTGGCGGCGACCCGGCCAGACGCTGTGATCATGGATGTGATGATGCCGCGGCTGGATGGCCTGGAGACCACGCGGATGCTCAGAGCAGCCGGGAACGACGTGCCGATTCTGGTGCTCACCGCCCGGGACGCGGTCGGCGACCGAGTGGACGGCCTCGACGCCGGTGGCGATGACTACATGGCCAAGCCCTTTGCGCTGGATGAGCTGCTGGCCCGGCTGCGCGCCCTGGTCCGGCGCGCCGGCACGGTGGCGGACTCCACCGACCCGTCAGCCCAGAGCATGTCGTTCAGTGATCTGGTGCTCAATACTCAGACTCGGGAAGTCTTGCGCGGCAACCGATCGATCAACTTGACTCGCACCGAGTTCGCCTTGCTGGAGGCCTTTCTGCGTCATCCGCGCCGGGTGCTGGAGCGTAGTTGGTTACTGAATGAGGTTTGGGGATTCGACTTTCCCACGACCGCCAACTCATTGGAGGTCTACATCGGCTACCTGCGCCGTAAGACCGAAGCCGCCGACGAGCCCCGATTGATCCACACCGTACGCGGGGTCGGCTACGTGCTGCGCGAGACGCCACCATGATTCCGGCATGCTTGGAGACGATCCGATGGTTCGTCGGCTGAGGGCTTGGCTGCGAGCTTGGCCGCTGCAGCGCCGTGTCGCGTACCTGACCACGATCGCGGTCGCCTTGGCCGTCGCGGTGACGAGCGTGGCCGGCTATGTCACGCTGCGGATCTCGCTGTACCGGGCACTTGATGCCGAGATGGTGCAGACGGCGACCTCGCTGGCAGCAGTACCGGTTGCCCAGGACATTCGCACACTCGGCGGCCTGACGGAACGTGCCTTGCGGGCCGGCAATGTCAGCGTGGCTGCCATCCGGACCGACGGCGAGACCTTCTACGTCCCTGATGAGCGTGATCATCTCGTGCTTGGCGCGAAGGAGCTTGCAGTCGCGCGGTTGCAGAGCGGCTATTCCTCCCGCAATGGCGTGACATCAGGAGGTGACGCGTACCGCATTGTCGCGGTGCCGATCACCGACTTGGGCAACTATGCGCTGGTCCTGGGCCGGCCGCTGCAACCGACAAACGACATTCTCAGCTCACTGTGGCTGGTGTTGATCATCTTTGGAGTCGGGGGGGTGATCATCGCCGCAGTGGTTGGCGCGTATGTGTCGCGCTCCAGCTTGCGTCCGGTACGCGAGCTGTCTGCCGCGGTGGAACGCGTCGCCGTTACCAAGGAGTTGACCCCCATCACGATCAATGCGACCGGTGACATCGCGGTGCTCGCAGAGTCATTCAACGAGATGTTGCGGTCACTGGCCTCCTCTCGGGAGCGGCAGGCACGGCTCATCGCCGATGCCGGTCATGAGCTCCGGACACCGCTGACCAGTTTGCGTACCAACATCGAGCTGCTGGCCGCGGATGCTGAGAGCGGCATGCTGAAACAGCAAGATCGAATCGCCATCCTGGCTGACGTCAAGGCGCAGCTGGTGGAGTTCATCGAGCTCATTGGTGATCTGGTACAGCTGGCCCGGGACGAAACCGCCTCTACGCCGGAGGCGCTGGACTTCCGTAACGTGGTCAACTCGGCACTCGACCGGGTCCGGCGACGGGCGCACGGACTGATCTTCGACGTCGAGCTCAACCCGTTCTATGTCGTCGGAGACTCCGACATGCTGGAGCGCGCAATCACCAACTTGTTGGACAACGCGGTGAAGTGGAGTCCGCCGCGCGGCACCATCCGGGTGCAGCTGGAGGGCGACCGGCTGCGAGTAGCTGATCAAGGACCTGGGATCTCCGAAGCTGATATGCCATTCATCTTCGACCGCTTCTATCGAGGCGACACGGCGCGGCAGACCTCGGGAACCGGGCTCGGGCTGTCCATCGTTGCGCAGACGGTCAGCCAGCACGGCGGTTGGGTCAAGGCCGGTCGCTCGGCCCAAGGTGGCGCAGAATTCACCGTTCAGCTGCCAGGGGCGACCAGCCTGGAGTCGCTTTCCGGGCCTGCCCAGGCAACTGCACCGGCTCATCCCCCGACGCCGGCCGCCCCCGCCTCTCTCGAAGCACCACCACCACCCCTTGCCGAAAGTGGTCGCAAACGACAGGGCTAAATCTTGAGAGCCGTCAGCTCTGACCCCTTACTGAATGAGATGAGGCTGCGCGGCAGTCGGCGCAGAGGCCGAGCAGGGCGGCGTGGTGCGGCTCGACGAGGAAGCCGACCTCGTGGTCTACCCGGCTAATCAAGGAGTCGAGCACATCGGCGGGGACGTCGATGACCGCCTGGCAATTGGTGCATTGCAGATGCGCGTGCGGACCCGACGCGACCTGAGCACTGACTTCGGGTACGGCGAGGTGATAGACCGTCGCGGAACCGCCGACGTGAGTGTGAGTGATCAGTCCCAGCTCGCCCAGCGTCGATAGTGCGCGATACACGGTGGCCCGATGGACTCCTGGAGCCGATGCTTCGGCGCGAGCGACGATCTCATCGGCTGCCAGATGCTCATCGGTGGCATCGAGGACTTCAATCACGGCCTGGCGCGCTCTGGTCACCCGTTCGTGCTGACCCCGGAGCATGCCCAAGGCTGCCTCGACTCGGGGCGCCGGCGCTGATCGGCCCGAGGTCACTTTGGGCGCTTGCACGTCTTGATTCTCCCCCAGAGCTAGATGCGATAATGTCGCATCTGGGACCAGCCCGACACCGGCGAACTGGGAGCGCGATGTCCGATACCGAGCTGCACAGTCCTCCGGATGCCTCCACTCGGAGCCGCCGCATCTCCCCTGTCGAGTGGCGCTCGATTATCGGGATGATCGGGTTGATCCTGCTGTTTCACATCCTCGGCTGGGGTGTGCTGGTCGCAATTGTCGCCCCGCACCACTATCAGGTCGCTTCCGGTCAAGTGCTTGGCATCGGTCTTGGGCTGACCGCGTACACCCTTGGAATGCGGCATGCCTTCGATGCAGATCACATTGCCGCGATCGACAACACGACGCGCAAGCTTATGGCCGATGGCAAACGACCGGTTTCGGTCGGCTTCTGGTTCTCCCTTGGGCATTCCACGATCGTCTTTGGATTGGTTGTCTTGCTGGCCGTGGGCGTACGCGCCCTGGCGGGTCAGGTCGAGGACCAGTCTTCGTTGCTGCAGCAGATCACTGGCGTGGTAGGGACCGTCGTATCCGGCACATTTCTTTACGCCATCGGCATCATCAACCTGGTGATCTTGATCGGCATCGTCAAGGTATTCCGCAGCATGCGGCGCGGCGCGTACGACGAGCAATCGCTTGAGGAGCAGCTCAACAGCCGAGGCTTCATGAACAAGATCCTCTCCGGTGCCACGAAGACTGTGACCAAGCCCTGGCAGATGTATCCCATCGGCGTACTGTTCGGGCTCGGATTCGACACTGCGACTGAGGTCGGGCTGCTGGTGCTAGCTGGTGGGGCGGCGGCGTTGGCCTTGCCCTGGTACGCGATCCTGACGTTGCCGATCTTGTTCGCGGCTGGCATGAGCTTGCTGGACACGATCGACGGCTGCTTCATGAACTTCGCGTACGGATGGGCTTTTTCGAAGCCGGTTCGCAAGGTGTACTACAACATCACGGTCACCGCCCTCTCGGTCGCTGTGGCTTTGATCATCGGCAGCATCGAGCTGATCTCTATCTTGACTGAGAAGACTGGCATCACCTCCGGACCGCTCGCTGCAATTGCCAACGTCAACCTCGATCTCGTTGGATATGCGATCGTGGCACTCTTCGTGATCACCTGGGTGGTTGCCGTCATGGTCTGGAAGTACGGCCGCATCGAAGAGAAGTGGACCGCCAGCCTGCAAGGTTAAGCCGCTGGAGCCTGTGTGGGAGGCACTAAGGTCCCTCTATGAAGAAGCTCATCAACGACCCAGAAGATGTCGTCGCTGAGGCGTTGCTCGGCATTGAGACCGCCAGACCGGACGTTCGTGTCGACCACACGAACCGCATCATCTATCGCCAGGACGCACCGAGGGCAGGCAAGGTGGGTCTGGTATCTGGTGGCGGTTCTGGCCACGAGCCGTTACACGGCGGCTTCGTGGGATTCGGGATGCTGGATGCGGCCTGCGCAGGGCAGATCTTCACCTCCCCGACGCCTGATCAGATGCTCGAGGCGACGAAATGCGTTGACTCGGGTGCTGGCGTCTTGCACATCGTGAAGAACTACACGGGCGACGTGATGAACTTCGAGATGGCCGCCGAACTCGCAGCCGCCGAGACCGGAATCACGGTCGACAACGTCATCGTCAATGACGATGTTGCCGTCGAGGACTCGCTTTATACGGCCGGGCGACGTGGCGTCGGACTCACCGTGCTGCTCGAAAAGCTCGTCGGTGCGGCCGCTGAGGAAGGGCGTCCGCTCTCCGATCTTGTGATGCTGGCGCGAGCGATCAACGACTCCGGTCGCTCGATGGGGATGGCCCTGACCAGCTGCACGGTGCCAGCTGCGGGCCAGCCGACCTTCCAGCTTGCCGAGGGCGAGATGGAACTGGGCATCGGGATCCATGGCGAGCCGGGTCGGCACCGGGTTGCATTGGCAAGTGCACGGGAGGTCGCCGAGCAATTGCTGGACCCAATCCTTGCTGATCTTGATTTCGGTTCGACCCCGGTGATCGTCATGCTGAATGGGATGGGCGGTACGCCACTGATCGAGCTGTATCTGATGTACGGCGAAGTCGCGAAGATCATCAAGAAGGCGGGAATCATCGTCGCTCGAAATCTGGTAGGGAACTACATCACCTCTCTGGAGATGGCAGGCTGCTCGGTGACGCTGCTGCGGGTTGACCAGGAGTTGATCAGACTATGGGATTCTCCGGTGAACACTGCCGGGCTTAGGTGGGGGATGTAGGGATCGTGTCGAGCGCAATGATCACCATCGAGCAGCTGGCCGGCTGGTTACGGCGCTTCCAGGAACTGGTCGTCAAGAACCAAGCCGAACTTACCGAGCTGGATTCTGCGATCGGTGATGCTGATCATGGCATCAATATGACCCGAGGCATGACTGCGGTGGTCAACAAGATCAATGAGGATCAGCCGACACACGCGAATGAGCTCTTCAAGACCGTCGCTATGACGCTTGTGACGTCGGTCGGAGGCGCGAGCGGCCCGCTGTACGGAACCTTCTTCCTACGCTTCGCTAGCGCGGCCGGGCCGGCGATCGAACTCGACGCCGAAGCTCTGCATATGTCGTTGCGCGCCGGGCTCACCGGCGTGGTAGAGCGCGGCAAGGCTCAGCCCGGCGACAAGACCATGGTCGACGCACTTTCGCCAGCCCTAGACGCTATGGAGGCTGTGATCAAAAACGGGGGTGATCTCCAGGCATCCGTGAAAGCCGCACGCGATGCTGCGATGGCTGGACGAGATGCGACGGTGGCGATGGTGGCACGGAAGGGCCGGGCGAGCTATCTGGGCGAGCGCAGCGCTGGACAGATGGATCCGGGTGCGGCCTCGATGAGTTTGCTGTTGGAGGCTCTCGCCGCCGAGTTGACAGGCTGACAGAGGATGGTCGGGATCGTCGTCGTCTCCCACAGCTCCGACTTGGCGAGTGCGGCGGTGGAGCTGGCGCTACAGATGGTGCAAGGTCCCGCTCCGCTCGTTCAGATCGCGGCCGGCACATCGGATGATCGCCTGGGTACGGACGCCGCCCGGGTCGCGGAGGCCATAGCCGAAGCTGATGGCGGCGATGGTGTAGTGGTGATAATGGATCTCGGTTCCGCCGTGCTGAGTGCCGAGCTGGCGCTAGAGATCTTGCCCACGTCGCCTAGCAAGATCAGGCTCGTACCGGCGGCGTTCGTGGAAGGAATCTTCGCCGCGGTCATCGCCGCAGCCGCAGGCGCCGAAATCGACGCTGTGGCATGGAGCGCCGAGGAAGCACTTCATGCCAAGAGTGCTCAACTTGATCATGGTCAGCCGCCGACCGATGTCGCGCCCGAAGCCATCACCCGGCCGGCAATCGTTGCAGAGGCCACGGTCGTGAACGCCGACGGCATCCATGCCCGACCAGCTGCACTCATCGTCGATTCTCTTGCTTCGTTGGATGCGCAGGTCATGATCGCCAGCGATCGCTCCGCCCCGGTATCGGCACGTAGCCCGACCGCGCTGATGTCACTTGGCGCTCGTGCGGGTGATGTGCTGCGGATCGAGGCGGATGGCGCCGGCGCCGCCGCGGCGGTTGATCGGATCCTGGCCCTGGTACGCACTGGATTCGGCGAACCCGCAGATTTCGGAGCGCCGAGCGTGCCAGAGCCGGCATCCGACACGCCACGTCCGCACCTCGACCAACAGATCGTGCGGCGCACTGGTGTCAGCCCCGGACGCGTGGTTGGACCAGCGGTCAAGATGCCTGATCCGATCACCGAGCCTGACCCGACTGTTCGCATCACAGAATCCGAGCGGCCAGCCGCCATCGCAAGCCTTCGCAATGCTGCCGCTGAGGTGGCAGGGCAGCTCCGTGGCCGAAGTAAGGCCGCAGGGACAGTAGGGCAGCTGCTCGACGCAACGGCGGCCATCGCCACCGACCCGGAGCTTCTTGCCAGTGCGAGCCTGCGCGTACGGGAGCACGGGCTCACGCCAGAGCGCGCGGTCTGGGAAGTCTCGGGGGAGGCTGCAGAGTCGCTACGCGTTGCCGGACCTCCGCAGGCATTACGAGTCTCCGACCTCCAAGACGTCCGCAATCGCATCGTGGCTCTGCTCACCGGCCGCCCAGCAGCCGCCGTGCCCAACCCCGGGCAGCCCTTCGTGCTACTTGCAGTTGACCTTGCACCTGCTGATACCGCCGAACTGGATACGGCTCGCTGCCTGGCGATCGTTACCGAGAAGGGCGGTCCGACTTCCCATACCGCGATCATCGCCCGATCACTCGGTATTCCAGCCGTCGTCGGTGCTAGCGGACTGGCCGCAATACCTGACGGGATGTTGCTGCTCGTCGACGGCAGCACCGGCGAATTGATCAAGGAACCGACGGCCGATCAACAGGCGACGGCTGCCACAGTTCGCAGCCCACGCCAAGAGGCTCTTGAAGGTCCTGGCAGCACCGCCGATGGCCACCGGGTGACTCTGCTTGCGAACATCAGCTCAACTGATGATGTTGCCGCAGCTCTCGACTGTGGTGCCGAAGGCGTTGGCCTGTACCGTACCGAGCTTTGCTTTCTGAACAGATCGACAGCGCCCGGAATCGCCGAGCAGGTCAGCACCTGCCGTGCGGTGTTGTCCAGGTTCGGTGGCCGCCGCGTGGTGGTCCGCACACTGGATGCCGGTTCAGACAAGGCGCTGCCCTTCCTCGGTCAGACAGAAGAGCCGAATCCTGCCCTGGGTGTTCGCGGCATCCGTACGGCCACGACTAATCCACAGCTGCTTCATGATCAACTGATTGCGATCAAGCAGGCCGCCGATGAGGAAACTGCGGAGGTCTGGGTGATGGCACCCATGATCACGACCGTTGACGAGGTGCGGAGCTTCGCCGAAGCGGCACGCGGAGCCGGGCTGCCCACCATCGGCGTCATGATCGAAACTCCGGCCGCTGCACTGCAGGCTGCGCGCATCCTGGCGGAGGTGGACTTTGTCAGCATCGGAACGAACGATCTTGCGCAGTACACCTTCGCGGCAGATCGGCACTCGGCCGATCTTGCTCCGCTGAACGATCCGTGGCAGCCGGCGCTGCTGCACATGATCGAGATCATCGTTGCTGCTGCCCGCGAGAGCGGCAAGCCAGCGGGGGTCTGCGGTGAAGCCGCAGCCGATCCGCTGCTGGCTTTGGTACTTGCCGGGCTGGGCACGTCGAGTTTGTCGATGACTCCTGCTGCTCTGGCGACGGTGGGCCGTCGACTCGGTACCGTGACTCTCGAGCAATGCCGGCAGGCGGCGCGAGCGGCCTGTAACTCAGACTCGCCCGCTTCCGCCAAACAGGCCGCTCTCTCCGTTCTGGAGGCGCAGTGAGCACTAACCCGACTTGCGAGCCATAAAGATCAGATACTCCCAATCCAGGACAGTGGAATCGGTGCCTACGTCAAAGCGGCGGCCCAATTCGGCGAGATCATGATCAAGTGCGGCAACCCGGTCACGATCATCAGCGATGAAGTTATAGGCCGAGATGGTGGGTCCGTAATTGATCTTGAAGTAGTCGCGAAATGTTTCTGGAGTAGCGAAGTATGCCAGCCGCAGGTTCCGCGTTTCGGTCTGCACCTGCTCGACGCGGTCGCCGAGAAGCTCGCGTACGTGATCTTCAGATCCCCACAGCGGCGGCGGTTGAGATCCAGGCGGCGGGGGCGGGGCGTACGGCTTCATGGTTGCGAACATTTGTCCGATGAAACCGCTTGGTGTCCACGAGGCCACGCCGATCGTGCCACCGGGGCGGCAGACGCGTACCAGCTCGCCGGCGGCAATCTCGTGATGCGGTGCGAACATCACACCAAGGGCCGACAGCACAGCGTCGAATTCGTCGTCAGGGTATGGCAGCGCTTCGGCGTCGGCAGTCTCCCAGGTCAGCTGGATGCCGAGTTCAGCTGCCCACTTCCGGCCGACCTCCAAGAGCTCGGGTGTCAGATCGGACGCGATGACCCGAGCGCCCTTCTTTGCTGCCGGAATCGCGGCATTGCCACTGCCAGCTGCGACGTCCAGCACCAGGTCACCTTCTTTGATGCTCACTGCATCGACCAGGGCCTGCCCTACCGGTGAGACGAGATCGGTCACCACGGCGTGATAGTCGCCCGAGGCCCACATTGCCCGATGCTTGATCTTCAGCGCGCGATCAGCCTCGCCGAGGTCGGCCGGCTCGATGTGGGTCAGCTGGGTCATTGCGATTCCTCCTCATGAAAGATGCTTGTGTCGTTGAGGCTAGGTCGGAACCAAACATTCGGCTAGTACGAAATCTGTATTGCCTGGCTATGAGCTCAGATCACTGCCGAAGAAGTGGACGTCTGTGACTTCGATCCGGGATATGACGTCGCCGTGTCGGTGACCGGAACCCTGCGTCGGATAGTAGAGGTCTGGCGTGGTGATCTTGGCTGGCCGGCCGCCATTAGGTCAGGGTTCATCCAGCTGCAGGGGCCCGAGCGATTGCGTCGAGCGGTGCCTAGGTGGTTCCCGCCCTCGCAATTTGCCCAAGTGCCTCGGTCACCAGTCGATATCTCTGCGCTGGCCGGCTAGCCTGTCAATTCCGCGACAGTGATCAGGTTGCCCTCAGTGTCAGCAATCTCGGCGATTCTGATCCGCTCCTCAGGTCTCTCCCGCGGCGGGCTAGTGATTTTTCCGCCGATGTCGCTTGCTCGCTGCAGTGCCGCATCAAGATCTTTTACTTCAAAGCCAAGCCCCGTGTTGGTCTGACCACCATGCCCGCCGGGATGCAGCGCGATAGTCGTGCCAGCCACAGTCAATTCACTCCAGTGCGGTGAGCTGATCACAACATGTGCCGCGAACGCCTCGGTGTAGAAGTGCATAGCGCGGGCCATGTCAGCGACCATCAGCATGATGTAGGTCTTCTCTACCGGCGTCGCGGTCATGCTTCGACCTTATCGACGGCGGTGACCCGGCCCGTCGTGCCATCAACGGTGACCACTTGGCCGTCGGTGAGAACGCTGGTGCCATTGGCTGTACCCATGACGGCGGGGATGCCGTACTCGCGGGCAACGATTGCGGCATGCGAGGCCGGCCCACCGGAGTCGACGACAACGGCGGCGGCGCGTTGGAACAGCGTGGTCCAGGCGGGGTTGGTGTACCGGCAGACCAGCACATCGCCGGCGGCCAGTCGGCCGAACTCCGCCGGCTCGCGGATGACCGCCACCGGTCCTGTCGCCAGCCCGCTACTACTTGGTGTGCCTGTAATGAGCGCGTCACCGCTGTCGCCTCGTGGGAAAACGGCCGTTGGATCAATGAGGCGAACTCCGGCTAACTCATCGCGCCTGGCCGACCGCCGACGTACGGTTGCGCGCAAGGCCTCGGCACGACTGTGCCCTGAGGCCGGATCATCGATCCCTTCCAGCTCCTCCAAACGCAGATGAAATACGTCCTTTGGCTGATCGAGCACGCCAGCGTCAAATAGCCGGCGGCCCATCTCCAACAGCGATCGGCGAAGGATGGGCAGCGGCATCAGGAAGTAGAAATGGCTGTCCTCCCGGAAAGCCGATCCGGCGCGCGCCGCCTCAACCCAACGCTTGATCACCGCTTGCTGCCGCCGACCCCGCAGCAGCGGATGTTTGAGCAGTTCTTGCAGTGCGCGGTCACTGTCTTCCGGCGGGTGTGGCGGCTCCGCGGCCAGTACCTTGATCAACGCGAGCACCGTCTCCGGCGCTTCGCTCTGAGTCGGTGGGGTGACCAGCACTGGCGTCACGGTCTCGCGGTGACCGAACTCGGCAAGGTATGCGTTGAGTTCTGTCTCGAACTGCGGAAAGGCACGAAGTGACTTCGGGTCCAGGCTGTTGACGGCATCGCGGAGCTGCGGGTCTTCATGGGCCTGCGCGGCGAGCGCTTCCAGAGCACGGTTGGCATCGGTGGTGCGGGTGCGGCTGACAATCAGGTCCGCGAACAACGCGGTGCGCCCGAGCGGCCGAAGCGCTAGCCAAAGCCGGAGCAGCGCGAGGCCGGTACGCGGGAGATAGTCGATCCTCAGATCACCGATCGGACTGACGGAGTCGAGAGCCTGTCGCGGCATGGTCTTGAGCCAGGGCCACGGCATGCTCGTCAGATCCTGTGCAGTGAGATTGTGAACTCGAGCTAGGAAATCGGAGAAGCGCGGATCATTAGTCCAGTGACGCGGATCGTAGCGATGCGCCAGCGTGGCAGTGCGCCATGGCGCCAGCAGTACTCCCAAGGTGGGACGTGGAGCACGTGGCACAAGCCGGTCAACGATGCCGTTCTCGTCCTCGGGAAGGAAATCCTCGAACACATCCCGGAACCCGAATCTGCCGACGACCCTGGCCATCAGGCCCGCCGGACCGTACGGCACCCAGGTGCTCATGTCGATCGGGTACGGCCGCACCGGAACGTAATCGAGGAGGATGGAGCCAAGTCGGCGTTGCATCGCATTCAGCGTGAGCGGTGGCGGCGGGAGCGCGGTCATGGGCCGGGCCTGCAGCAGCCATACCTGATCATCGGCGTACGCCCACTCGATGTCTTGCGGCCGTCCCAAGTGGTCAGCGACCGTGATGCCCAGTCGCGTCAGTTCCGCGAGTACCGCATCCGGTAGTCGCTGAGTATGGTCGGGATCACCGGGCTGGAAACTGCGGATCTGACCTTGATCATCGAGCAGATACTGATCGGGAGTAACCAGACCGGAGACGACTGCCTCACCAAGACCGGTGGAGGCGTCAATCATGATCGTCTCGCGATCGCCGCTCACTGGATCGGCGGTGAACATGACGCCTGCGACGTCGGCGCTGATCATGCGCTGAACGACAACGGCGATCGTGACGTCGTCGGGATCGATCTTGATCCGGCTGCGGTATGCGATGGCTCGGTCGGTCCACAATGATGCCCAGCACCGCCGTACCGCGTCGATCACCGCCGTCTCACCGGCGACATTGAGATAGCTGTCCTGCTGACCGGCGAAGGCCGCTCCTGTCAGGTCTTCGGCACTTGCACTCGAGCGCACCGCGACAGGGCCGGTTCCGAGGCGGCCGTATGCCTCGGCGACTGCTAGCCGGATATCAGCAGGCATGATGATCGCTTCGACATCTGCGCGGATCGCTGCACCTTGTCCGGTGGTCGCGCGCTCGGCGATCTTGAGATCAAGCGGACTGATGGCACTCAGGTACGCATCGGTGGTGACGACGAAGCCGTCCGGCACCGGCAATCCAGCCCGCACCAGCTCGCCGAGGTTAGCTCCCTTGCCTCCGGCCCGGGCCAGATCGGCTTGGCCAAGATCAGCAAGTGGTACCACGAATGTCATCCGAGCGGCCGCCAAATGTCAGCCGCGATTTCGCGCGTCTGCTCGCTGAAGATCCCATTCGGGTTGATCCCGTGCAGCAGGTATCGAAGATCAGCTTCGAACGCTCCGCGTCGTTCGCCGAACATATGCGGTGTTGAGGTGGAGAGTGAAAAGATGCCAGCCACGATTTGATCACTCGTGCGCTCGACGATCCGGCCAGGAACCTCGATTCGCTGTGGGCCGTAGCAGCCGGCTGCTCGCCACACCTCTTCCTCCCGGTTGGCTCTATCAGGCTGCAGGTCACCCTTGCCACGATCGACCGAGCCGAGGTAGCGCTCAATCAGCTCCTCTATCGCCGGGCGTGGCGGTTTCGGATGCGGCAACATCGCGTTGGTGTCTACACCCTGGTGTGTGGTGGCGTGTACGTGTACGCAAGCCCCACCAGGTTGCAGTATCCCGAGCGCGCGGCGAGCGACCGTAGGCTGATCCATCCAGTGAAATGACTGCGCGAAACTGATCATGCGAAACTGGCCCAGGTCGGCGGGCATTTCCTCAGCGCGCAGATGCAGCCACTCCACATTGCCGGCTCCTGCCTCTGCGGCCTGCCGCTCCGCTTCAGTGAGCATGTCGCGGTCTGCATCAACACCGGTTGCCTGGTGAAACCAAGGCGCCATCAGCAGCGTGAAGTTGCCCGGTCCACAGCCCACGTCGAGTAGCCGCCCAGAGCCATCCAGGTGGAGCGCGCTCGCGAGAGCCTCAGCGAGTGCGGTCGGGTAGCTGACGCGTCCCATTGCGTAGTAACGGGCACTCCCTGCATAAAGCGATGGATGCCACTGCAGCCTGGGCTCAGCCACCCAATCACGCTATCCGTCAGCCAATCGGAACCGAAATACCGATGCCACCACGCGTATCGGCGCCATAGCGAGCGATCTCTCCCTCGAGGTCGAGCCGACCGATGCGCTTGCGGGCTTCCCGGGCCGCTCCATCGAGTCGATCAGCCGGCACAATCCAGGCGATCTCGAACTCCAAACCATCGGGGTCCTTGCCGTAGAGGCTCTTCGTTGTGCCGTGGTCGGACGAGCCGGCGAGTGCGCCGTTCTCAGCAAGCGATGTCGCTAGCTGTTTCATCTCTGCGAGTGTGTCGATCTCCCAGGCCAGGTGGTAGAGCCCGACGGTTGTCCGTCCTGCTCCCGACGGCCATGCATTGGCTCCGATCTCGAACAACCCCAAGTCGTGATCATTGGTCGACCCCGGCGCCTGCAGGAACGCCGCACCGGCAAATCCCTCAGGGGTCATGTCGATCCGTCGAAAACCTAGTACGTCGGTATAGAAGGCCACGCTGCGCTGGACATCGCGAACGAAGAGCACTGCATGGTTCAAGCGAGTGATGCCCATAAAACTCTCCCTCATCTCAACTTGCTCGGAAGAACCGGGAGGAGGCCAGAGCTATTCCGTAGTGCGCTCATGCGGCACTCTAGGATCGCTGGCGCTGACCTGAATGCTGGCAAATCTCGAGAGTGGGAGCGTCACGATGGCGGAGACCGTAACGCTGGGGCGTACCGAAGTTCGGGTACCGCGCCTGGGATTAGGTGTCATGATCTGGGGCGAGGCGAGTGGCGCCCAGCGGTTCATGCCGGCCAAGAGTTCCTATGGCGGGACGAATCCCGCTGACGAGCGGGCTGCCTTCGATGCAAGCCTCGAGGCGGAGATCAACTTCTTCGATACCGCGGCAATGTACAGTGCCGGTGGCTCAGAGCGAAGACTCGGCGAGCTCGCGGACGGCAAGGACGTCGTGATTGCCACGAAGTTTCCGCCCACGCCATTCGGGCGGGTACCAGATCTGCCTGCCGCACTCAATGTCAGTCTGACCAATCTCCGACGCAGCACGATTGATCTTTACCAACATCACTTTCCGAGTCCTTTTGTGAAGGTCGCCGAACTCATGAGCGTGATGGCGGATGCGGTAGAAGCGGGCAAGATCAAAGCCGTTGGCGTCAGTAACTACTCCGCGGCGGAGATGCGTACGGCGTACCAGACCCTGGCGCGCTGGGGCATTCCACTGGCGTCGAATCAGGTCCAGTACTCCCTGTTGCACCGCCGGCCTGAAAGCAACGGAGTGCTCGACGCCTGCCGAGAACTTGGCATCACCTTGATCGCCTACCAGCCGCTCGCGAGCGGTGCGCTGACCGGCAAGTACCTCGATGGCACCCGGCCGGCTGGAATTCGCCGCTTCCGAGAGCCCTTCAGGGGAGCAAAGTTCCATGCCTTGCGGCCGGTGGTGACGCTGCTGAGGTCGATCGGTGATCATCACGGCAAGACTCCCGGGCAGGTGGCGCTGCGATGGCTGCTCGAGCAGGAGAATGTCGTGCCGATTCCGGGTGCGAAGAATGCCAACCAGGTGGAGCACAATGCTGGCGCCTTGTCGTTCAGGTTGACGCCCGATGAAGTTGGCTATCTCAATGAAGCGACCGAGGGCTGGCGGACGTAGATCCGACACCAGACTGAGACGTTCCCGCGGGAATGTCTCGCCCCCGGACCTGCCGAGTGGAGCAGTCACACCGCAAGGCGTATGAGCGCACAGACGACGACGGCAATGAGCATCGCGAGAACGGCTGGCACGCGGAACCATAACGCGATCGCGCCGACGAGCAGTCCTGCAGCGCGGGCGTCGATGACCAGATGTCGGCCGCCGGTGGTGAACGTGCCGGTAACGATGAGGGCACTGATCAACGCCGGAGCTACTAGGGCGATGACCCGAGTAAGCGGCGCAGGTGGCCGCCGACCGCCGGCAAGCACAGGACCAATGGTCTTCATCAGCACGGTTCCGACGGCCAGGGCGACGATGAGGAGCCAGGTTTTCACCCATCGCCTCCTGCCGCCTGCTCCTCCGGCTGACGTGGCGCTGCAAGACCGATCAGTGCCGCTACCGCCGCGACCAGCACTGGCACTCCTGGCGGCGCGATGGGTGTCAGTACGAGGGTGATGGTTGCGGCCACAATCGCAACGATGATGGGTCGGTTGTTCCGTGACGCCACACGACCGCGACTGTGCCTCACCTGATCGGCTTGTCGACGCCCTCGGCGCCCACCGGTTAGGACACGCTCAGGGAAGAGTTCAGGCAGCAACAGACTCAGATAGAACACCGGAAACAAGACGTCGAGGCCCCAGCGGGCGGGATCGCCGATGGCTCCGGCACCAGCGACGCCGATGACTGTGCCGGCGACCCATGTGACGTACTGCACAGGTGCGGCCCACACGATCGCGCTGATATCGAATCGGCCACCTCCGCGATTGCCGATAACGAACGACGCGTCGGCCAGCACAGCTCCTCTGAGCAGACGTCGCACTGGGCTGCCCGCCATCGAGGGGGCAATCGCGAATCCCATGGGCAAGAAACGGGTGTTGGCTAATAGGCCAGCGCTGGCCGCCAAGGCGGTGCCACCTCCGGACGTCAAAATGCTGAGGGCCGCGAACTGAGCAGTGCCCGACCAGACGAGAGCCGACATCAGGATTGAGGGAATCGCACCGAGTAACGGACCGGCCAGCAGACCGAAGCTCATACCTACCGCTGCAATGGGTAAGGCAAGCGGCACTGTGGCTCGCAGGCCTTCCGGCCAGGCTCTCGGTCTCCACCACACAGTGAACGACACCTAACTTTCCGACCGAGTGAGTGGATTACGACCGGCCGTGCGTCGCGTACGGCGTGTGCGTGGGCAGTGCCATCCGGGGCCCCCGCCGGGGCCCACGGCGGCCGACCATGGAGAGCAGCATCTGCACTCGAAAGCGGTGTCCGCGATACGGCTCGAGGATCTCCAGACAGGCATCGTCATCGAGTTGCTTGCCGGTCAGGGCGTACGTGATGTCCCGGCCCACGTGGTAGTCGCCGATGCTCCAGGCATCCGGATCGCCGTGCGCGCGTTGGCGTACCTCTGCTGAGGTCCAGGGCCCAACACCGGGGAAGCTGCGCAAGGCTCGATCCGCCTGATCGTACGGCCAGGTCAAGGTGCGCTCGAGCGCGGCAGCACGGGCAGCGGTCCGGACTAGGGTATGACTGCGCCGCTGCTCAACTCCGGCAGCCAGGAACCGCCAGCTAGGAACCCGTGACCAGACATCGGCTGTTGGCGGCAGGTACATCCCGTACGCCGCCGAGCCCGGCTCACGAGCCGGTCCTGGCGCCGGCTCGCCGAACTCCCGAACCAGTAGTCGCCAGGCCCGGAAGGCTTCTTTGCCAGTAACCACCTGTTCGATGCACGCCGGTGCCAACGCTTCGAAGACCGCTTCGGTTCGACCGACTCGATAGTGGTCATACCGCCGCCAAGCCTCCACCAGCGGCTCATGCTCGGGCCGCGGCCGAAAACCTCCTGGATCATCGGTTGCGCCGAGCTGCCGCGGCAGTTGATCAAGACTCCACTCGGCGCCGGCACCCCATGCTCGAGCGGCTACCTCGACGCCGTTGGGGATGATCTTGATCAACGCTGGGCCCTGGGGCGTACGCGTCGCCCGAAGGTAGATGTCACCAACCTGACGATGAGTCGGATCGCCGGTGCCGCGTCGCAGCTGCCAGAAGATGGGCCCCATCATCACTGGCTGTTGCAGCCGAATGTGGCGTGTCAGCCCATTCATCCTGTCTCCGGACGCTTGATCATAAAGACGCCGTCGGGTCGGCGACGGAAGCCGTTGTGCAGCAGCACCGCCTGCGATGCCAGATTGTCATGATCAGTCTCGGCAATGACAATCTCAGCACCGTCCTGCCAGGCGCGCTGCAAGATCAGATTGCAGGCGCGACTCGCCACACCGCGCCCACGCCACGCCGGCACCACGCTGTAACCGATCTCCACCGTTCTCTCCGGGCCTGGCGGGCCATGGAATCCGATGTCACCGACAACCACACCATCGACCACGATGTGATGTACCCACCACGTGGGTGGGTTACTGACTCTGCCTGTCATGGCATGGTGCGAAGCAAGCGCCATCGCAATCGCATCAAGGCTGTCGAGCAAGGGGTATTCCGGATGCCAGGAGAGTGGCTCTTCGACAGGCTCAGGGCGCAGAGTCTTCGGCTTGGGGCGCGCAGTCTGTCGCTCGGGCCCCGCAGTCTGTCGGTCGGACCCCGCAGTTTGTCGGTCGGATCGCAGTCCACTGGCGAGCATCCGTCGCGCCGCGTCAAGCGGCAGCGGCACGAGTCGTAGATCGTATGGCGCGGACGCGGGCAACTGAGCTGAGCTCAGTCTTCGCTGGCTTGCGGCCATGGGTTTTTCCGGCAAGCCCCGAGCCCCTTGGTCTGCTGCATCATGACCGGCGCAAGCCTCCCCGGACCAGGGCATTCCACGTGGTGCTTCCCAAGTGCGTGCCCGAACTCGTGATTGACCAGATAGCGCCGGTAGTTGGTCAGGTCAGATCCGTACGAATCGACGCCAAGCAGCCAGCGCTTGGCGTTCAGGACGACGCGGTTGCCGTTCTGGCATGACACTTCACCGCGGGTCAAGTACGGCGCGCACAGTCGGTCGGTGGTCTCCGGCGTCACGATGTAGGCATGTAGGGAGGCCGACTGTCCGACCGGCGTCAGCTCGAAGCGCCAGCGACCGGTGCCGCGCCAGCTGCGCTCATCGTCGAGGATTCCCTGGATGATGCCTGCGGCCTTGTCAGGATCGATGGACAGCCCCTTCTCGATCCGTACGTCGTAACGGATCAAGGTGCCGGCTGAAGTCGTCGGGCGGACTGATGTAGTCGCCGCGTGGTACGTGCCGGGCCCGCTCGCCGGCACCTCCACCGTCTGCAGGCTTTTTGCCTTGCGCTTGGCCTGCAGCTTCGCCGGCCTGGGGCTCGGGCTTGTCTCAGTCGTAGGGTCGATGCTCATTGACGGTGTCGGGGCGGCCGGTGCAGTTGCGGGTGCGGTTGTCGGCGGCGCACTGGCAGGCATGCCGGTCAGCGGGCGGGCAATGCCCGAAATGAGATTGGTCTCGGTGAGAACTGCCGGCACCGTCCTCAGGCAGAGTCCCAGTAGACCGAGGCCGATGATCCCGGCAATCAACCCAATCGCGCCGCGCTGGGACCTGGTGCGGCGGCGTTGCTGCTCTGCCCGGCCGGTGGAACCAAAGGGGTCTGGCTGAATATGCCGCGGATGACGTGAGTTAGATTGTGTGCTCAGTTCGCTCCTGGATGCCTGGCGAGCCACTGCGCGATGCGGCCGGATGCCGTCGCGACTCGTCCCAGGAAGCTGACTCACGGGGACTAAGACTAGGCGGCAACGTGGCTCACTCGCACTCGACCAGAGAACCTCTTTCACATACTGGCCCGCAGCCGTTGGTAAATTCCGATGAACTGCGTCGTCATCAGCGCGCCTTGCGCATCCTGATCGTGGTTCTCATTCCCTTGGCTATCTGGACCGTGGTCGGCTTGGTTGCCTTCTGGCCCGGCAACATTTCCCGGCATGTGAACGCTGATGTGGCCGGTTACAGCGTTCCCGGGGTCACCTATCCGGCCGCCCGCGTGAGCGAAGTCAGGGAGATTTCCTGCGAGGGATTGTCGGGGTCGACACCCGGTGTGAGTAGTGCCCGCTGCGCGGAAGTGACAGCGCAGTTGCTTGCTGGCGACGAGAAGGGCAAGACCGTCACTGTGCCGGTAACCGCCGCGATCTACTCGTCAGGAATCACGTCCGGCCAGAACATCAAACTTGTCCGGATACCGCCGTCGGCTGACCAGCCAGCCCAGTACCAGTTCTCTGACTTTGAGCGGCGTATCCCGCTGCTGGCGGTGGGCTTGCTCTTCGCCGTCGCCGTTGTTGTGGTCGCTCGCTGGCGGGGCTTCGCATCGCTCATCGGGCTCGCGTTTGCCGGCTTCATCCTGTTCATGTTCATGTTCCCGGCGCTGATTGCCGGAACCAATCCGATCATGGTTGGCCTGATCGGCTCCTCGGCGATCATGTTCGTGGCGTTGTACGCTGCCCATGGTTTCAGCGCTCGAACAACCACCGCACTGGTTGGCACCCTCTTCGGGTTGATCTTGATCGCAGTACTCGGTTATCTCGCGAGCAAATGGGCACATGTGACTGGCGTGGCTGCGGAGGACGACTATGTATTGGCTGCTGCGGCGCCGGATCTACGGCTGACCTCGGTAGTGATCTGCGGGATTATCGTCGCCGGTCTCGGCGTACTCAACGACGTGACGATCACTCAGGCATCGGCAGTCTGGGAGCTGGCCGATCAAGGTGCGAGCCGCAAACATCTGTTTTCTCGTGCTATGCGGATCGGTCGCGATCACATTGCCTCCACGGTCTACACGATCGCCTTTGCGACGGCTGGTACATCGCTCGGCGTGTTCTTGTTGATCAAGATCAGTAATCGGCCGGTGCTCGATGTGCTGGTCACAGAGCGGTTTGCGGCTGAAGTGCTGGGCATCCTCGTTGGCTCGATCGGGCTGGTTTTGGCTGTGCCGCTGACAACCGCGGTCGGGGTGGCAGTGGTACGCGCCAGCGGAGCAGGTCAGCGCCCGATCCGTCCGATTACCACGGCGCGGCCTGATGACACCGGACCTATCCGCCGGCCGGCGGCGGCAAAACCGGCACCGGTCCAAGAACCGTCGCCACCGCCCAAGGAGCCGGTACGGCCCGAGGGCAAGACGGTTCCCGCTCCCCAGACGGTTCCCGCTCCCCAGCCAGCGACCGTCGAGGTTTCGCCGGCGAGTCGCCCACCGCAGCCGGCCGTATCAACTGCGGCAAAGCCGGTCGCCCCGCCCGAGAACCAGAGCAAACGTCGCCGGTCGCGCCGTCACGACGACGACGATGATTTCGGCGACTTCACCTACCTTCGCGATCCGGACCATACCGACCCTGGACTGCCGGGATCCCATGGCCGTCGCGCTCTTTGACGCAGAGAATCAGCACCCAGGGCTTGAACTCAAGTTCACTTTAGGTTGAAGACTGGGCTCATGCCTAACGCACTGATCACTGGCGCCTCCCTTGGACTAGGACGCGCCCTAGCCTTCGAGCTCGCTCGTCGCGGCTGGAGTCTCACCATCGACGCACGGCATGCCGAGCCGCTGGAGAGTACGGCGCAGGCTTTGTCGCCGCTGACATCAGTGCGGGCGATTCCGGGCGACATCGGGAACGCGGAACATCGCGAACGGCTGGTGGCCGCTGCAGCCGAACTGGGAAAACTAGACCTAGTGATCAACAATGCCAGTGATCTTGGCGGATCGCCGTTGCCCCCACTGCGTGATCTCGCATCCACAGCGTATGAGCAACTACTTCGCATCAACGTCATCGCCCCACAGCAGTTGATGCGCGCTGCGCTGCCATACCTCGAAGCGCAGGCCGTCATCATCAATGTCTCCTCGGACGCAGGCGTTGATCACTACGAAACCTGGGGCGGCTACGGCTCCAGCAAAGCGGCCCTTGACCATCAGACGTTGACCTGGGCGGCTGAAGAACCGGACTTCACCTGGTACAGCCTCGACCCGGGGGATATGCGTACCGCTATGCACCAGGCGGCTTTTCTGGGTGAGGACATCAACGATCGCCCGGAGCCAGAGACCGTTGCTCCGGTTGTCGTAGCTTTGATCAGTTCTGGGCTGCCCAGTGGTCGCTACCGCGCGGCCGATCTTGCCGCAACGCTGTCTGAAAAGACGCGATCTTCATGAGCACAATGCTGGCCGCACGGCCGTACACCCACTTCTCTGCTCCCGACGACCGTACGGCGACCGAGCCGCCCGAACTGCGTGGGCTTCGGCGGGATGGGGTACGGCTCATGATCGCCACGCCGGCCGGGATTGGCCACACGATCTTCTCTCGCCTCGCCGAACACGTCAGGGCCGGCGATGTGCTCCTGGTGAACACCTCCGCGACAGTGCCCGGGCAGCTGGACGGTGACCGCAATGGCACACCGGTCATCGTGCATATTGCAAACCGGTTACCTGACGGCACTCGGGTGGTCGAGTTACGCAGCGCTCCGGACGCGGTAGCGACGATCCTCGACGGCCGGGTGGGCGAGCAGATCAGTCTCCCCGGTGATGGCCGCGTTGAGCTCATTGCGCCATATCCGAAGTTCGGCTCCTCACCAACGGGCCTCGGCAGTCGGCTCTGGCGTGCCCGCGTCACTGCGCCACAAAGCCTGTCTCACTACCTGTGCCACCAGGCACGGCCGATCAGCTACGGCTACCTCAGTACCTCATTCCCGATCTCGGCGTATCAGACGATCTTCGCTTTACATCCGGGCAGTGCGGAGATGCCGAGTGCCGGCAGGCCGTTCAGTCCTGAACTGGTCACCCGGCTCGTGGCCCAGGGCGTGATCTTCGCACCCATCACGCTGCACACCGGCTTGTCGTCACAAGATGCCGGTGAGGCTCCGCAACCTGAATGGTTCGAGGTGAGCGATGCGACGGCAGGTCTGATCAATTCCAGTCGGGCCCGTGGCGGCCGAGTGATTGCGGTTGGTACCACGGCGACCAGAGCCGTTGAGTCGGCAGCACAGCCGGATGGAACTGTGGCAGCTGTCGCAGGATGGACCGACCTGGTGATTTCTCCCGATCGACCGGTACGCGTAGTCGATGGGCTGATCACCGGATGGCACAATCCAGAGGCCTCACATCTGCTGCTCGTGGAGTCGGTCGCGGGTCCCGAACTGACTCAGCGCGCGTACGACGCTGCTGTAGCCGAGCACTATCTCTGGCATGAATTCGGCGACTCCTGCCTGCTTCTGAATGTGCCCTGAGCTTTCGAAGGGCAACGCTCATCGATTGAAGGCTCAACCCGCGAGGAGTTAACGTCAGGTAACGAGCATCTGAGTAGGCTCCGCCTATGGCGGACGTGCTTTCCAATTACCGCGTAGGTGACGCCTTCGACGAAATGATGGATGCGGAGGGCAGCGTCCGGCCCTCGTACAAGGCCGTTTACTCTGCCCTCTCTCGATCCAGCTCAGACGACCTGCGCGTGATCGCGGAATCCCTTGCCAACAACTACACCCAGGCGGGCGTGACCTTTGATGTCGGCGGCGTGGAGCGGCCGTTCCCGCTTGATCTCGTGCCACGGGTCATTGCCTCACCTGAATGGGAGATCATCGAGGCCGGCGTCGGCCAGCGGGTACGGGCGCTCGAGGCCTTTCTTACCGACGTCTATTCCGACGCTCGAGTGATCTCCGATGGGGTCGTTCCCAGCCAGCTGATCACCTCCTCTAACCATTTCCACCGCGCCGTCTGGGGAATCCAGCCCCGCAACGGCGTACGGATCCATGTGGCAGGCGTGGATTTGATACGCAACCCGGCCGGCGATGTCCGGGTACTAGAGGACAACGTTCGGGTACCGAGCGGTGTGTCCTACGTCATGACCAACCGCAATGCCATGATCACCGCAATGCCAGAGGCCTTTGCGAACCAGCGGATTCGTCCGGTCGCCGGCTACCCGACACGACTGCTCACCGCGCTGCGCAAGGCCGCGCCGCCCGGAGTGGAGGAGCCGACTGTGGTCGTCCTTACACCTGGGGTATACAACTCCGCCTACTTCGAGCACACACTGCTGGCGAGGACCATGGGCGTCGAGCTGGTCGAGGGCCGTGATCTTGAGTGCCGCCGCGGCAAGGTCTTTATGCGTACCACGGCAGGGTTGCAGCGAGTTGATGTGATCTACCGCCGGGTCGACGACGAGTTCCTTGATCCAGTGCATTTCCGCAGCGACTCGATGCTCGGCGTGCCGGGTCTGGTGAATGCGGTGCGTACCGGCGGCGTCACGTTGGCCAACGCCATTGGCAACGGTGTAGCTGACGACAAGTTGATCTACACCTATGTGCCGGACCTGATCAAGTACTACCTGCGGGAAGAACCGATCCTGCCCAACGTGGATACCTGGCGACTAGAAGATGATCAAGCGCGCCAGGAAGTCTTGGACCGTCTCCAAGAACTGGTCATCAAGCCGGTGGATGGCTCCGGAGGCAAGGGCATTGTGATCGGCCCGCGTGCCACCAAGGCTGAATTGGACCAGCTGCGGCGCCGGGTACGTGAGGACCCGCGCGGCTGGATCGCACAGCCGATCGTTCAGCTCTCCACGGTGCCAACTTTGATCGAGGACGGCTTGCAACCGCGCCATGTCGATCTTCGACCCTTCGCTGTCAACAACGGCGAAGACGTCTGGGTTCTGCCAGGTGGGCTTACCCGCGTCGCATTGCCGGAGGGCGAACTGGTGGTGAACAGCAGCCAGGGCGGGGGGAGCAAGGACACCTGGGTGCTGAGCCCGCCCCCGCATCGATCATCCTCCAACCATCGGAGCTCGCCCGAACAGAGCGACGAGCCTGATGAGCAAGCCAAGCCAGAGAGCCAGGTCCCGCTGACGGTTGGCAGGATTCCGGTCACGGTGATGCCCAAGATGTCCGAGACGCAGCGGCAGCAGCAAGATCAGCAACAGCAGGCCAATCTGCGGAGCGGAGCATGCTGAGCCGCATCGCGGAGTCCATGTTCTGGATCGGCCGGTACGTCGAGCGGGCTGAGGACACCGCGCGATTGCTGCAGACTCATCTGCGCTTGATCATCGAGGAGACCGCCGCCCATGAGGTAGATGCGTGCCGCAACCTGCTGGCCCTGATGAGTGTCGATCAGGTTGAGGATCCGAGGCTGACCGATGTGTTGCGGATCCTCGGTTACGACCCGACGGAGCCAACCTCTATCTACTTCGGCTACGCCGCAGCACGAGACAATGCGCGGCGCGCTCGTGAGGTGATCCCGCTTGATCTTTGGGAGTGTGTCAATACCACCTGGCATCAGCTGCCGACTGCGCCGTTCGGACCCAGCGGCGCGCATGTGTTCTTGAACTGGGCGCGAGAACGCAGCGCGATGTTCGCGGGCATCTCTCGGGGCATCATGGTGCGCGACGACGGCTGGCAGTTCATGTCCATGGGCCGATCCTTGGAGCAGGCCGACATGACCTCGCGGCTGGTGGCCTCAGCATCGCTGACCCACGGCAGCAAGCAGTGGCCGGCTGTGCTGCGGGGTTGCGGCGGACACGATGCTTTCCTGCGCACGTATCGCGGCCTGTACACCGACCGGGAGGCGGCTCAGTTCTTGATCGTGGATGCGCGGTTTCCGCGATCGATCATGCATGGACTGATCGCCGCCGCCGACAGCCTGCAGCGGGTGGCGCAGAACAACCCGCTGACAGCGCGTCACGCAGCCTCAGCATTGCGCTCACTTGGTCAGCTGCGGGCTCGATTGGAATACGCCGATCTTGACGAGCTACTCGGCAACCTCAACCACGAGATGTCAGTCGTCCAGGACGTAGTTGCGGAGGTCACGATCGCGGTCTCGACAAGCTACTTTGCCGCCGAGGAGCCGCCCGCCTGGACCACCGAAGGGACGCGCTGAAATGCGGCTGAGTATTGATCATCAAACGGGATTCCGATACGCAACGCGAGTCAAGTCCTCCTACAACGAGGCGCGGATGACTCCAGCGGCAACCGATCATCAGACTGTGTGGAGCAGCCGCCTTGCCATCGAGCCTGCCGCATGGAGTTTCAGCTATATCGACTACTGGGGGACTGCTGTCACCACCTTCGAGGTACACGAGCCGCACGAGCGACTGACGGTGCACGCTCAGGGCGTGGTAGAGACGCACGGAGATGATCTTGCCTGGGACGTTGATCGCCGCGTTGCGCCGAATGATCTTGGCTGGGCAGCACTGCAAGATCGCGCAATGGTGGACCAGATGACGGAGTTCCTCACTGTCAACGAGCGCACCGAGCCTCCAGAGGAACTGACGGCTCTGGCCGCTACCACGACAGCACAGCCGCCTCGGCTGGCGGCCATGGACGTGTGCTCGCTGATTTCTGATCATCTGACGTATGAGCGCGGCTCCACGAAAGTTACGAGCACAGCGCGTGAGGTCTGGGGAGTCGGCCGAGGCGTCTGTCAGGACTACAGTCACGTCGCCGTGGGAGCCTTGCGTTCCATCGGCCTGCCTGCCCGTTACGTATCGGGCTACCTGCATCCCGGCAGCGGTGAACCGAATAAGACGGTGGAAGGTGAGAGCCACTCCTGGATCGAGTGGTGGTGTGGCAGCTGGATTGGCTACGACCCGACGCTGTGCCGCAGGCTCACTGACGGCTACGTCCGTGTCGGGCATGGCCGTGACTACGCCGATGTCGCGCCGCTCCGCGGCACGTACTCCGGCGGTCGCTCGGAGATGTTTGTCACTGTGGAGATGACCGAGCTGGGTTAGATTTTGGCAAGCCATCGGCGTCGGCGCCGGGTGAGGCAAAGGAGACCACAATGGCGTTGCCAATTGAGGATTACGCAGTGATCGGCGATACCGAGACTGCGGCGTTGGTCGGCAAGAACGGCTCGATCGATTGGTTGTGCGTTCCGCGCTTCGACTCAGGCGCGATCTTCGCGTCGTTGCTCGGCACCGAAGACCACGGTCGGTGGATGATCGCTCCTGCGAGCCCGATCAAGGCCGTCCGCCGGCGGTACCGCGGCGACACCATGATCCTCGAAACCGAGTTCGACACCGATGAGGGAACCGTAAGGCTTATCGACTTCATGCCGGTCCGTGGCGAAGCCGTGGACCTAGTTCGCATTGTCGAAGGGGTCCGCGGTCGGGTACCGATGCGCATGGACCTGCGGTTGCGCTTTGACTACGGCCACATCGTGCCGTGGGTACGCCGTGTGGATGCCGACCTGGTCGCCGTTGCGGGTCCGGACGCGGTGTGGCTGCGGACACCGGTGGACCTGCGCGGCGAGAACATGTCCACGGTCGCCGATTTCAGCGTCGGCGAAGGCTTCACTGCGCCGTTCGTGTTGATCTGGCGTCAGTCGCATCTCCCGACACCCCAGCCGGTGGATCCCATGGTGTCCCTCGACGCGACCGAATCGTACTGGCAGGAATGGGCCGACCGATGCACTTACGACGGTGACTGGCGCGGCCCGGTCATGCGATCTCTGCTGATACTGAAGACGCTGACATACGCGCCAACCGGCGGCATCGTGGCCGCGGTGACAACGTCGCTGCCAGAGCAGCTTGGCGGCATACGCAACTGGGACTACCGGTTCTGTTGGCTGCGTGACGCGACCATCACGCTGCAAGCGCTGCTGTACTCCGGCTATGTAGAAGAGGCTCGCTCCTGGCGGCACTGGTTGTTGCGCGCCATCGCTGGTGATCCGGCTGAACTGCAGATCATGTACGGCGTCGCCGGAGAGCGGCGACTGGACGAATACGTTGCCGAGTGGCTGCCGGGGTACGACGGCAACCCAGTGCGCATTGGCAACGCGGCTGCGGAGCAGTTCCAGCTCGACGTGTACGGCGAGGTCATGGATGCGTTGCACCAAGCGCGCAAGGCAGGACTGGAATCGGACCAGCCAGCCTGGGAGCTGCAGCGCGCGCTGATGCAGTTCGTTGAGGACAACTGGAACACATCAGACGAAGGCATCTGGGAGGTACGCGGCGAGCCACGGCACTTTGTGCACTCCAAGCTCATGGCCTGGGTGGCCGCCGACCGCGCCGTGAAGGCGGTGGAGCAGGCCGACATGGAAGGGCCGCTGGACCGGTGGCGGGCGGTGCGCGATGACATCCGTCGCGACATCATGAGCAAAGGTTTTGACGAGAAGCGCAACACATTTACCCAGTACTACGGGTCCGAGGAGCTGGATGCCGCGCTGCTGATGATGCCGTTGGTCGGGTTTTTGCCCGCCACTGACGAGCGGATGCAAGGAACGGTCGCTGCGATCGAGAAGGGACTGCTGCAGGACGGGTTTGTCCAGCGTTACACCCAAGAGCCGGGCGCCAATGTCGACGGCTTGCCGCCAGGAGAGGGTGCGTTTCTCGCGTGCACGTTCTGGTTGGCGCAGAACTACGCCCTGATGGGCCGGCACGACGAGGCTCGTGAGGTCTTCGAGCGGCTGCTCGGCCTCTGTAATGATGTCGGGCTGTTGGCAGAGGAGTATGACGCGGGAGCGCAGCGGCAGGTGGGCAACTTCCCGCAGGCTTTCAGTCACGTTCCGCTCATCGACACGGCGCGGACACTTTCTGAGGAGGGTAAGAAGTATCCGCGGCAGCGGGAGAAGGAATCGACCCCGGTGCCGGCAGGTCAAGACGAGGAGCAAGCCCCGGTCGGATGACGCTGGCGGCTGTCAGGGTGCAATAGACAGCCAGGCCGATATCTTGTCGGCATGAGTAATTACGGGCAGCAGCAGCCTTACGGGCAGAACCCAGCCAATCCGTACGGGCAGCAGCAGCCTGGACCGTACGGCCAGCCGCAGCAGCCGTACGGTCAACCGTCGGCTGGGCGCCAACCCCAGCCGCCTTATCCCGGCCAGCAGGGTCCATATGGTCAGCAGCCCGGGCAGTATCCGCCGCAGCAGCCGTACGGTCAGCCCGGTCAAGGCCCGTACGGGCAACAGCCCACGCAGTGGACACCTCAGCCGCCGGCGCTAAAGCAGCCCGCTGTGGTGCCTCGCCCGATGCCGGTAGTCACCATGGAAAACGTCCCCGGTCGCGAGATCTCCGACGTCATTGGCGAGGTCGTCGGAGTGGTGGCGCGTACCCGTGAGCTGCGGCCCGACTTGCGCGGCGCAAACCCGATTGACGGCTATGTGGTGATGCTGACCGATTCCCGTCAAGATGCGGTCGCCCGGATGGTCGAGATGGCAATTTCGGCTGGAGCTGATGCGGTCGTCGGACTTCGATTCGACTGCAGCGAGATCACCCAATCGCTCAGTGAGGTTGCTGCGTACGGCACGGCAGTGAGGCTCCTGCCGCTAAGTGACAGCGCCGGCGCAACTTCTGGGAACCAGGCCGCTGCGGCGGCTGAGAGCGGTGATCAACTGGGCGAGGATGAGACGGTACGGAACTGGCCGTCGAATGAGCCGCAGCAGCAGTCTTCTGGGGCCTGAGGATCAGCGGTAAGAATTGGCCTCATGAGCGCTAGTGAGAAACCCGGCCAAAAACAGACAACACCCGAGGACGAGACCAAAGCCAAATTCCGTGAGGCCTTGGCGGCTAAACAGGGTCGCAAGGGCGAGGATCACGTCGACAACCAAGGTGACAAGGGGAGTCAGCAGCACGTACACGGGCAAGGGCCGGTTGAGACCAAGCGCACTTTTCGGCGCAAGACCGGCTAGCTGGTATATGCGGCGTCTTGAACTTGTCGAAGGGCCGAGTCTGAATGGTTAGCCAACATCAGCCGGATGCCCGCGTTATTGACGTCGAACCGAACCTCTGAAAGATCCCTCACCACGGCATCGGCATCGAGCGCCTCCCGGGGGGTCGTCGTTATGACGGCAAGTGTGAAGCAACCGGCTGCCTTAGCCGCCTCGAGTCCCTTGGGTGCGTCCTCGACGACAAGGCACCGTTGCGGATCGGCATCGAGCAGCCGCGCCGCCTGAAGGAACGGCTCGGGATGTGGCTTGCCGTTCACCACATCATCAGCGGTCACGATCACTGTTGGCGGCACGAGTTGCGCGGCCCCGATCCGGGCTTCGGCCAGCGGCACCGTGCACGATGTGGCGATCGCGTTCTTGGCGCCGACGAGTGATGCGAGTGCCTCCCTCGCCCCCGGTAGCACCACAATGTCGTCCACGTCGGTCAGCTCCAATTCGGCGATGCGCTGTACCGCGGTCTTATACCGATCCTCGGGAATCACGCCGCGAACCACCGCCGCCGATGGGACGCCATGATGCCTGCCGAGCTCCGCCACGCTAAGCCCGTATTCGCTGGCCCAGGTAGTCCACGCTCGGTCGACGGCTGGTGTGGAGTCGATGAGTGTTCCATCCAAATCGAAAATGACAGCCTCGAAGACCTCATCGGCCAGTCGGCCCAAACCCACCGCTACACTCCCTTTTCGCTTGATCACTTGTGCTGCACTGTTAGTGGCCAACTCCCTGACGTCGCCAAATAATCCGACTTCACCGCGTCGACACGAATGCGGACTATTCACTTGCTGAGTGAGCGCTCACTCACTACGCTGTGCCTGTGACTCGTGCCGCTCCGCTGCCGCTGGATGAGCGCCGAGCCGCACTCATCGCGGCAACTGGGCCGTTGCTGGAGCGGTTCGGGCGTGAGGTCAGTACCCGACAGATCGCTGAGGCGGCGGGTGTCGCGGAGGGTACGATCTTCCGGGCCTTTGCCACGAAGGAGGCTTTGATCGATGCCGTCATCGAGGACGCATACAACATCCGGTACACCTGCGAGGAGCTTGCTCAAGTTGATCTTGGCCTCAGTCTTGAGGAGCGGTTGATTGCGGCGGTCGCGGTTCTTCAGGGCCGGTTGCGGCGAGTCTTTGCGCTGTTTCGGGCGCTGCAACTGCACAAGCAGACGCCTGATCGGGACAGTATCCGGGCCAAGCAGCAGGCGGACAACGCGTTGCTCAACAATGCCATAGCCGCCTTGATCGAACCGGATCAAGATCGGCTGCGTCTGAGTTCACTGGAGGCGGCGAGTGTGCTGCGGGCGATCACCTTTTCAATGAGTCACCAGGTCCTTGGGGAGCAGCGGCTCGCCGAGCCGCACCAGATTGTTGATCTTGTTTTGTACGGCATCTGCCGCCAGCGGTCACTATACGAAGAACGGGCATCATGCTGATTCGTCTGCTCCGCACGTACCTGGCTCGCTACCGGCGGCCCATCGTCGGCCTGCTGATCTTGTCCCTCGCTGGAACAATGGCTGCACTGCTGCTGCCCAGTTTGAATGCGGCGATTATCGACGAGGGCATTGCCAAGGGCGACACCGGATACATCTGGCGTACCGGCGGCGTCATGCTTGCGGTCACGCTAATTCAGGTCGGGTGCTCGATCTGGGCGACATATCTGGGCGCCAAGACGGCAATGAGCTTCGGCCGCGATGTTCGCGCGGCGCTTTTCGAACGCGTACTCTCCTTCTCCGCCAGAGAGCTCAACCACTTCGGCGCACCGTCGCTGATCACTCGCAACACTAACGACGTACAGCAAGTCCAAATGCTCGTGCTGATGAGCTGCACTATGTTCGTCGCGGCACCGATCACCATGATCGGCGGGATAATCATGGCGCTTCGCACCGACGTAGGCCTGTCCTGGCTGGTTGCAGTTGCCATGCCGGTGCTGGCGTTCGCGATCTTCCTCGTGATCCGCAAGATGGGCCCTCTATTCCGGTTGATGCAGACCCGAATCGACGGCGTCAACCGAGTGCTGCGTGAGCAGATCACCGGTATTCGGGTGGTTCGCGCGTTTGTCCGGGAACCGCACGAGACGGCCCGGTTTGCACGGGCCAACACCGAGCTCACCGATACCGCCATCTCAGCGGGCCGCTATATGGCGTCGATCTTCCCCATCGTGATGTTCGTCCTGAACGCCTCCAGTGTCGCGGTGCTGTGGTTCGGGGCGCGGCGCATCGATGCGGGCGACATGCAGATCGGAGCGTTGACGGCGTTCCTGACCTACCTGATCCAGATCTTGATGTCGGTCATGATGGCAACGTTTCTGCTGATGATCGCGCCGCGCGCCGCGGTATGCGCGGAGCGGATTCAGCAGGTGCTTCACACCGAATCCTCGGTGTTGCCTCCGATCCATCCCGCGACCGACCCGCCAACGACCGGTCGCGTGGTATTCAGCAACACCGAGTTCAGCTATCCAGGGGCTGAATCGCCGGTGCTGCGAAAGATCAGCTTTACGGCCGAGCCGGGGCAGACGACGGCGATCATCGGCTCAACGGGAGCGGGCAAATCTACGCTGATCTCACTGATCCCACGGTTATTCGATGCCACGGCGGGATCGGTCACCGTGGACGGGGTGGAGGTACGCGATTGCGATCCCGAGCTCTTGTGGAGCCGGATCGGGTTCGTGCCGCAGAAGGCCTTCCTTTTCACCGGGACCGTGGCCAGCAATCTGCGATATGGCAAACCGGACGCCACCGACGAAGAACTGTGGCATGCACTGCGCGTGGCGCAGGCCGAAGACTTCGTGCGCGAGATGCCCGGGCAACTGGAAGCGCTGATCTCGCAGGGCGGTACGAATGTCTCAGGTGGTCAGCGACAGCGGTTGTCGATTGCCAGAGCACTGGTGAAGCGACCAGAAATCTATGTTTTCGATGATTCCTTCTCAGCCTTGGATGTGGCCACCGATGCCCGGCTGCGGGCGGCGTTGGAGCGCGAGACGGTCGATGCCGCGGTGATCATCGTTGGGCAGCGGGTTGCGACGATCGCCGACGCGGACAAGATCGTTGTCTTGGAGCACGGGGAGATCCTCGGTACCGGCACTCATGAGGAGCTGCTGGCGAACTGCCCGACGTATGCGGAGATCGTCGATTCTCAGCTGAGCGCACAGGAGGCTGCCGCATGAAAAGAGGCCGGGAGCGAAGCGACCACCAGCCCCACGAATCAAAGGGCGGGAGCGAAGCGACCACTGGCCCCAGCGGCGAGCTGCGTCGGCGAGCTGTGAGCGTGAGCGGCAACGGCCAGACAGCTCCGATGAGCGGCAATGGGAATCGGCCCGCCAAGGCTCCAGAGCGACCCAAATACGGCCCGCCGTCCGGCGGTGGCGGTCCCAGGTGGGGCCAAGCTCGCCCTGTTGAGAAATCGCTGCACTTCTTCCCGTCGCTCAAGCGCCTGCTCGGGCATTTGGCGCCGGAGCGTATGGTCCTGACTTTCGTAGTGCTCCTCGCTGTTGCCGGAATCGTGATGAACGTGCTCGGACCAAAGATCCTGGGCATGGCAACCGATGTGATCTTCACCGGCGTTCTCGGAAAGAACCTGCCGAGCGGAGCCACCAAGGAGCAGGTCGTCGCTGGGCTACGCGCCCAGGGCAATGGCAAGTTCGCCGACATGGTGGAGCGATTGGACATCGTCCCGGGACAGGGCATCGACTTCACGCTGCTGGGGCAGCTACTACTGCTGGCGCTGGTGCTGTACGTAGTAGCGTCGTTGTTCCTGTGGTTCCAGGGATACCTGCTGAATGGCGCGGTACAGCGTTCTATCTACACGCTGCGCAGCCGGGTCGAGGACAAGATCAATCGCCTGCCGCTCAGCTACTTTGACAGGCAGACTCGCGGCGAGCTGTTGAGCCGGGTGACCAATGACATCGACAACATCTCCCAAGCACTGCAGCAAACCCTGAGCCAATTGCTCACCTCGCTGCTCACCGTCATCGGCGTCACGATCATGATGTTTGTCATCTCGCCGGTACTGGCGCTGATCGCGTTAGTGACGATCCCAATTTCGATCTTGGTGACGACCTTGATCGGCAAGCGCTCGCAAAAGCTCTTCATTCAACAGTGGAAGTCCACTGGAGAGCTGAACGGTCACGTCGAGGAAGCCTTCACCGGACAGTCCTTGGTCAAGGTGTTCGGCAGGCGGCGCGAGGTCGAGGAGGTGTTCGAAGAACGTAACCGCACGATGTATGTGGCGAGCTTCGGCGCTCAGTTCATCTCCGGTTTGATCATGCCGACGATGTTCTTCATCGGAAACCTCAATTATGTGGCGATCGCAGTGGTTGGAGGCCTGCGGGTAGCAAGCGGCACCATGAGCCTGGGCGACGTCCAGGCATTCATCCAATACACCCGGATGTTCACCCAGCCGCTGACGCAGCTCGCCTCTATGGCGAACATCCTGCAGTCCGGTGTGGCGTCGGCCGAGCGGGTCTTTGAGGTGCTCGACGAAGAAGAGCAAGTAGCCGAGGAAGCCAGCTCGCTCAACCCGACCTGCGGACGGGTGGCGTTCGAGCACATCTGGTTCTCCTATGATGCCGTCACCGCCAAGGGGGACGACCCCCTTGAACCCCCGAAAAAAGATGGAAAACCACTGATCACCGACCTATCGCTGGTAGCCGAGCCGGGAAGCACGGTCGCCATTGTCGGACCGACCGGAGCTGGTAAGACCACCTTGGTCAACCTGATCATGAGGTTCTATGAGCTCGATCGTGGTCGGATCACCCTCGACGGCGTGGACATCGCCACGGTGCCGCGGGCGGCCTTGCGCTCCAACATCGGGATGGTCTTGCAAGACACCTGGCTGTTCCACGGCACCATCCGGAACAACATTGCCTATGGCCGGCCGACCGCAACAGAGGAGGAGATCCATGCTGCGGCTGAGGCGACGTATGTTGATCGGTTCGTGCACGCGCTGCCAAATGGCTACGACACTGTTCTGGACGAGGAAGCTAGCAACCTGAGCGCCGGTGAGAAACAGCTGATCACCATTGCTCGCGCGTTCCTTGCCGACCCGGCGCTGCTGATTCTGGACGAGGCGACGAGCTCCGTCGACACCCGAACCGAGGTCCTAGTGCAGCGCGCGATGGCGGCACTGCGCTCAGACCGGACCAGCTTCGTGATCGCCCACCGGCTCTCCACCATCCGGGACGCCGACGTGATCTTGGTCATGGAGGACGGCCGGATCGTCGAGCAAGGCACTCACCATGAGCTGCTGGATGCTCGTGGGCACTACTTCGATCTCTATAACTCCCAGTTCGCCGCCGGCAGAGAAGAGCTGGAAGACGAACGACCCGCCGTCCCCGTCGGGGCCGCGTCAGGCCGCCGTGGCCCAAGGCCGTTCTGATTATTGGAGCTTCGTCGCAGCCAGCAGACGATGGAACCTGCGCTCTGCTGCAGACCAGGGTTCGGCACGCGAATCGAGCAGCAACTGGCGCCGGGTTCTGTTGCCGACCCGCGCCGCGGTGAGCTCCATGGCTTGATGGAGCAGTCCGAGAGTCGTCGCTCGAGTCCGAAGCGCCTGGTCAATGGCATCGCCACCGAGGGTCTCGCAAAGATCCAATGCGGTCAGCGATCTCATCAATAGCCCTCACATAAGAGGAAGGCTTCAAAAGGGCCCCGATGTTAGCGAGGCAGCAAAATTCTCAGAATCTCCCGCGAGCGTGAGGTCCTACTTGAGATTTGAGCGTGAAATCAGCGAGGCAGCTCTCGCTCGGGGGCGGTTTCGAGAAACCATTCGGTAGCCGTCGCCTTCTTGTGAGTGATACGTAACCACCGGCTCATTGTCCGGCGGTAGAGGTGGGCGCAGGATGGGGAGGTGCACAGGCGTGACGAGCGGGACGCGGCACGCGCTACCCGGCGGTGGGCTTGGCTCGCGGGAGCTGTCGCTGGCCTGGCCGGTTTGGCAATCACCGACCTTGTCGCATGGCTGGTAGCCCGGGCTGGCTCGCCGGTAGCTGCGGTCGGTGAGTTGATCATCAATCTGTTGCCCGGGTCATTGGTGAACTTCGGCAAGGAGACTCTCGGCACGGCCGACAAACCGGTGCTGCTTGCGATCATTGTGGTCGCCGTTCTGATTCTCTGCGCTCTCGCCGGCCAGCTCGAGCTACGGCGCAGATTCGCCGGCGCTGCGGTCTTCGCCGTTGTGGCGGTAATCGGCCTGATTGGAATCGGCGCGCAGCCCGATGCCACGCTGCCCGGGTACGTGCCAACCATCGTTGGTCTATTGCTGGGCTACATGATCTTGAACATCTTGATCGGCAAGCTGCAACAGTGGCGACTACCAGATGCCGCCAAGGATGACGCGGCCCAATCCATGGGCCGCCGGAACTTCCTGGCATGGACGGTCCTCATCGGAGCCGGATCCGTGGTTGCCGCAGTCACCGGTCAGCTGCTCGCGGGCGCGTCATCGGCCGTGGAAAGCGCTCGCGAGAAGCTGAAGCTGCCAACTCCCACGACACCTCCGCCGGGACCACCCGCCAATGCTGATTTCCACATCAATGGCCTTGCGTCCTACGTAACGCCGAATGATGACTTCTATCGAATCGATACCGCTCTGCAGGTGCCGGTGATCGATCCCGCGAGCTGGAGTCTCAAGATCACCGGAATGGTCCAGAACAAGATTGAGATCAACTACGCGGAACTAACCGGCAAGCCCCTCGTCGAACACATGACAACGTTGACCTGCGTTTCGAACTACATCGGCGGCGATCTGGCAGGCAACGCGCTTTGGCTCGGCTATCCCATCCGCCAACTGCTGGCCCAGGCCCAGCCGCTGGCGGGCGCTGACATGGTGCTCTCGAAGAGCCACGACGGCTGGACCGCGAGTACGCCGCTGGCCGTGCTCACGGACCCACATCGCGAGGCCCTGCTCGCTGTTGGCATGAACGGCGAGCCGTTGCCGATCGAGCATGGTTTCCCGGTACGCATGGTGGTTCCGGGTCTGTACGGCTATGTATCGGCAACGAAATGGGTGACGGAGCTGAAGGTAACCACCTATGCCGAGGATCAGGCTTACTGGACGCCACTGGGCTGGTCAGCGCGCGCTCCGATCAAGCTGGCGTCACGGATTGATGTGCCCGGCAGGGGGACGATCAATGCTGGAAGGGTTGTCGTCGCTGGCGTTGCATGGGCGCAGCACACCGGCATATCGGCTGTCGAAGTGCAAGTGGACCGGAACGGCTGGCAGCCGGCCCAGCTCGCAGACACCGTCGGGCCCGACACCTGGCGGCAGTGGAGGTATGAGTGGACCGCTGCACCGGGTACCCACACACTGACTGTCCGAGCCTCGGATGCCGACGGCAATCTGCAGACGGCTGAGGCCAAGCCGCCGATGCCGGATGGCGCCACCGGATACCACTCGATCCAGGTCAAAGTCCGCTGACCTAGGCCGAGTTGTCTTCAATCCAGCAGTGTTATAGCGCGGCTGGATTCCGACAAGTCGGTGTGCATTAGGTTCGTGATGTGCGCATCGCGGTAGCCCGGGAGCTGGCTCCCGGCGAGGCCCGTGTTGCGATGGTTCCCGAATTGATCGGCAAGCTGCGCGCAGCCGGTTACGAGGTCGCGGTGCAAGCCGGTGCGGGCGCGGGTGCTCTGCTATCGGACACGGCGTACGAGGCGGCCGGCGCCCTAATCATGGAGCACCCCTTTGATGAGGCGGACGTCGTGCTCAGTGTGCAGCCGCTCGATGCCCCATGCTTGGCTCCGTTGCCCTCCGGGGCGGCGACGATCTCGTTTTTCCCGTACCCCGAGCGCCCCAGCGATGTCGCGCTTCGTCGTGATCGAAAGCTCACCACGTTCGGGATGGAATATGTCCCGCGCATCTCGCGCGCCCAGTCGATGGATGCCTTGAGCTCCCAAGCCTTGGTCGCCGGTTACCGGGGAGCGATTGTCGCTGCCAGCATGCTCGGCCAGTTCTTCCCATTGAGCATGACCGCCGCTGGTACGGTGCCGCCAGCCCAGGTCATGGTGCTCGGCGCTGGCGTGGCAGGGCTGCAAGCTATTGCAACCTGTCGGCGCTTGGGTGCCGTCGTCAAGGGCTACGACGTACGCGCGGCCGCCGCGGAGGAGATTCGATCGATGGGCGCCCAGGCGATCGAGCTGCCGCTAGCGACGCTGGAGGGCGCGGGCGGCTACGCCCGAGAAATGACAGAAGAACGTGCGCAACAGCAACGTGAGCTGCTTGCCAGCTATGTTGCCGCCGCAGATGCCTTGATCACCACAGCAGCAGTGCCCGGGCGAAGGGCGCCATTGCTGGTGACAACGGAGATGATCCTTCACATGGCGCCCGGCTCCGTCGTCATCGACTTGGCAGCCGAAGCTGGCGGTAACGTCGAAGGCGTGGTAGCCGGCCAGGTAGTTCGAGTCGGATCCGTGCAGCTGTGGGGCGGCGCAAACGTACCGAGCCAGATGCCCGCGCCGGCCAGCCGGCTCTACGCCCAGAACCTGCTGAACGTGATCATGCTGATGACCCGTGATGGCGGTTTTGCGCCGGACTTCTCCGATGAGATCACTGCGGCAATGTGTGTCACTCATGCTGGAAAGGTTCTTCGTGAACACTGATCCCATAATCTGGCTGACGATCTTCGTTCTGGCCATCTTCGTCGGCATCGAGGTGATCTCGAAGGTCTCCTCCACTCTGCACACCCCGCTGATGTCAGGTGCCAATGCCATCCACGGCGTGATCTTGGTCGGTGCCGTTCTGGTGGCCGGTAGTGCCAAGTCGACGCCGATTCTGGTACTAGGTCTGGTGGCGGTGATCTTGGCATCGATCAACATGGTCGGCGGGTTCGTCGTCACCGACCGGATGTTGGTGATGTTCTCCCGACCCAAGCGAGCGTTGGAGAAGTCGGGCCGTCGGGAGCTCGAGCAGTGACACCAGCCTGGGCGCAGCTGGGCTACCTGATAGCCGCGGTCTGCTTCATCGTCGCCCTCAAGGGGCTGTCCTCACCCAAGCACGCTCGACGCGGCAACCTTATAGGCGCGGCGGGGGCGCTATTGGCCTGCGTGATCGTCTTCCTGGTATCGGACATCCAGCATCTGCTGCCGATCTTGGCGGCCATAGCAGCCGGGACTGCCATTGGCGTCGTCGGTGCCTACCGCGTCCACATGACGCAAATGCCTCAAATGGTGGCCTTGTTCAACGGCGTCGGTGGTGGTGCCGCAGCCATTGTGGCGATCATCGAACTAACCGAAATGCAGCGCGGCACCGCGCCGGTGTTTGACCTGATCGCGACCGCCTTCACGATCCTGGTCGGATCGGTTAGCTTCGCCGGCTCCATCGTCACCTTCCTCAAGCTGCAAGAGCTGATGACGACGCGGCCCGTGGTATTCGCGGGATATCAGATCTTGTACGGGTTCGGATTGCTGACTGCGCTGGGGTTCAGTGTCGGCTTGGTCCTGATGCCCATCCTGTTGTTCGCCGTGCTGCTGGCGGTAGTTGGCGTTGCACTGGGAGTGCTACTTGTGCTGCCCGTTGGGGGAGCCGACGTACCTATCGTGATCTCTTTGCTGAACGCGTTCACCGGGTTGACCGTTGCCGCCAGCGGCTACCTTCTGCAGAACATCCTTTTGTTGATTGCTGGCACGCTCGTCGGCTCGGCCGGCACGCTACTGACCCGATTGATGGCCAGTGCCATGGGCCGCTCAGTGATCAACATTTTGTTCGGCGCCCTCAAGGGTGGATCGACGCTAGGCGCTACCACCGTCAGTGATCGCCCCGTGAAGTCAGCAAGCCCAGCCGATGTGGCGATCTTGCTCGGGTACGCGCAACGAGTGATCATCGTGCCTGGCTACGGTCTCGCAGTCGCGCAGGCTCAGCACGCGCTACGCCAGCTGGTCGATCTGCTGGAGGAACGGGGGGTCGAGGTCGACTACGCGATCCACCCGGTCGCCGGCCGAATGCCGGGCCACATGAACGTGCTGCTTGCCGAAGCTCAGGTGCCGTACGAACAGCTGAAGGAAATGGACGAAATAGATCCGGAGTTCAAGCAGGCGGATGTAGCACTCGTTGTGGGTGCCAACGATGTCGTCAATCCCGCGGCCGAGACCACCCCCGGTGCGCCGATCTACGGCATGCCGATCTTGCACGCCAACCAGGCGCGCCAGGTGGTGTTCATGAAGCGCTCGATGCGGCCAGGCTTTGCCGGGATTGAGAACGAGCTGCTCTATCAGCCGACCACAACGCTGCTCTTTGGCGATGCCAAAGACACCATGAGCAAGCTGCTCGCCGAGCTCAAGGCCCTCACCGTCTGACGTCCTTCATCTGACACCCTCCGGCTTGTCAGAATTTGAGCACCATATGTGGTGCACAAATTCTGACAAGTCAGCAACGGAGGTCACCAATGGCGGTCGCCAGTCGAGGTGCGGCGCTGAAGGCGTTCCGCGAGTTGATCAACCACGAGCAAGTCCAGGCCAAAACGATCCTCCGCGACCCGTATCTCCCGGACGACCTGACGCTGTCCGATGATCCGTTTGCCATGGATCCCACGACGCTCATCGGCGGATACGGCAATGAGGCCCGCTACACGGTTGGTCCTGCTGACCCCGAGATCAGGCGCGCCATCGCACGCGCACCCGCGGCTGTGCTGTCTGGCCGGCCCTCAATAAGACACGACACCATCGCCGCGTACGCGAAAACCAGCCTCGATCTCACTATGGAGGGCGGCACGACATCGGGGGTGGTCTACCCGCTTGCGGTGTGTGAGTTAGCCAGCAATTTCCGATTCCGCAACGTGGGCGGCGCGTCGGCCGGCGCGATTGCCGCGGCACTCACCGCGGCAGCGGAGCTGGGCCGCAGCAGCCAGGTGCTGCCGGCCGACGAAGGTGGCCGGCCCCCGGACACCGGAGAAGGATTCTCCACTAACGGCAGTCAGATCCGGGCCGGCTTCACCGGGATGGCCGACATCATCAGCTGGCTCGCTCAGACCCGCCCGGGTGATGATCAAAAGACCGACCAATACCGGCTTGCTCAGCTTTTCCGTCCCGGCCGCAGCACCGCTGCCATATTCCGTGTCGCTATCGCACTGATGCGCGGCCAGAGCTGGCCGCTGCCATTGTTGGCCCTCTTCGCATTTGGATGGGCGCCCCGGCTGTTCACTCTGGCACTCATCGCCGGCGCCATCGTGCTCACCGGATATCTGGAGTGGAAGTTCACCGGACTGCCACGCTCTGTGCTGGAGATGATCGGTTCCGGCGCACTGGGCGTGCTCGGGTTCGTAGCGACCATTGTGGCTATCGTCCTTCTCCTTCAGGTCATCCGGGCCATAAGACTCAGGCAGTCGATCACCCAACCCGCGGGAGGAGACCGGCTCCAGGAGCTGCAGCGTTACACCAGCGCATACTTGACCCCGCGCTCCCACATCCTCCGGCAATTGATCATTGCTGCCCTAGTGATCATCTTGGTGGTTCTGGTTGCGATCTTGTGGTGGCCCTTGTACGCCGCCGGGCTCCTCGTGGGCTTCGCAGGAAGCCTGATCATCGCGATAGGGCTCTCGGTATCGGTTCTGATCTACATCAACGGGTTCGAGCGGCAAGCATTCGGGCTTGTTGCCGGCATGTCACCGCAACGTCAGCGCAATCTGCTCGACGTCATGGCTGCTGTCCCGAAGCCGACGGTCGAGAAATCACTGGTGCCTTGGCTCAATGATTGTCTGACTGCTCTTGCCGGCCTGCCGCAAGATCAAGTGCTGCGGTTCGGGCATCTGTGGTCAGGTTGGGATTATCACATCAAGCGTCTGGCACCGAGCACTGTAGACCAGGAGAAGTGGGAGCAGATGTCCATAGCGGTTGATCATCGGCTGATCAACTTGGAGCTCATGACCACTGATCTCACCCGACAGCGTCCTTTTCGATTTCCGCTAGAGGCCACCACGCCTGATGATCCCGAGCAGCTGTGGGTGTGCGTCGACGACCTACGGGAAGGTGATTCGCAAATCTTCCCCGATACGATCTTGGATGCCTTGTCGGCCACTGAGCGGCGGACGGTCAAAGATCACCACGGCGTCGCACGCACGCTGCAGAAATTGCCCCAACCCTGGGATCTTCCAGTGATCTTCGCGGTGCGGATCAGTATGTCGCTGCCCCTACTGTTCAAGGCAGTTCCGATGTATCGGATCCGGGAATCCTCTCGGATCCAGGATGACTTTGGTCATGACATCCACGATCAGGGCCAGCCGCTGACCTTGATCAGTCCGCTGGATTCGGCCCAGGAGCTGTGGTTCTCCGATGGCGGCATTACCTCCAACTTCCCGGTGCATTTCTTCGACAACGCCCTGCCCCGGTGGCCGACAGTCTCACTCAATCTCGGCACCCATCCTGTTGACGCTCCGCACCAAGATGTCTGGCTCCCTGAGGACTGGGAAAATCTGAAGATTCCCGTCAAAACGCTCGGCAGCTCTGGACTCGGATTTGGGAAAGCGATCTTCAACACCGCCATGTCCTGGCGCGACAGCTTGCAGTCGGCGCTGCCGGGCTATCGCAACCGGATTGGCCAGGTTCGGACGAGTCCCGGCGAGGGCGGGTCGAACTTGTTCATGCCCCGCGAAATCATCGCATCGCTTGCTCTGAGAGGAGCGCTAGCCGGGGCACGGCTGCGCACCCGATTCAGCAACGACAAGCAATGGGACCGGTTCCGCTGGCTACGGCTCCGGACCGCCCTATCCGACCTCGAACATCTTCGCGGAAGCACCTTCCAGCGCCGTGGATTCTACGCTGATGTGCTGGCCGCGGAGACGTGGCTGGATATCCAAGAGGCCGAGTTCTGTCAGAAGCCGTGCGACATCCCGATCGACTGGTATCGGCCCGATCATGGGTTTTGGCCCAAGGCTGCTCGGTTCCTGAACACCGTCGCCGACGCCTATCGGCCGTCGAATGACCCGGTGAACATCATGACGTCTCGAGCACCGCGACCGGAGCCCGTACTGCGCCAAGTTCCAAAGGAGTGACGAGCTCTATCACTTGTGGCGCGAGCCGTACCCCGCCACGCGTGATCAGATGAATCGCCTCGGCGCCTTGGCGAAGGCACTCGTTTCCATTCCTAGATTGGTGACTACGCGCGGATGAGGATGTCTTCCGCCGTGCGGGGGTCGGTAACCAGCTGACTGAAGAGCTTGGCTCGCGCCGCCGCAATGATCGGCGCAACCTTGTTTGGGCCAGCGGCCACGGCGATCACGGTGGGAATGCTCTTCAGGGTCTCTAAATCCACCGCGATCAGCCGCTCGCTGCCGGCGAAGACTACCGGCGCACCGGCCCGATTGAAGAAACGCGAGCAGACGTCGCCGACCGCCTCGATGAGATCCGGCGAGGTGGCCAAGTTGACAAACTGCGGTGCGTCGCTGCGCAGCAGCGGCGGCGCTCCGACACCGGCCAGCACGCAACTTGCGTGCGGCCATAAGTTCAGCACCCTTTGAATTGCAGGGTCGATTTGCAGCGTCTGGAACAGCTCAGCGCCTGGCAGCGCCGGAGCGTACAAGAACGCCGGCCGGCCACCGATCCGCTCAGCAACGAGACGAGTGATCTCGTTGGTCTGGTACCACGCCTCGGGCTGGTCGGTGCCGCCCACCGTCGGAGCGACGATGATGCCCGGTAGCTTCGGCAGTTCAAACCGAGCGATCTCATAGATAGTCCGCCCCGACGACACGAGCATCACGTCGCCGACTTCAAGCCCCACCGCCATCAGAGCACGGCCGACTGCGCCCGCCAAGACTCTGCCCATGACCCCTTCGCTGGTCTCTCCACGTCCCGGTACCGGCAGCGGCTCGGAAATGTAGACCGCCGTCAACCCCAGCACCGCGGCTACCCGATCCGCAAGATCATGAGCAGCCTCATTATCGGCAGGGATGACCTCGATACGTACAATGCCCTGCCGCCGAGCCTCATAGAGCAAGCGCGATACGGTCGCCCGGCTGGTTTGAAGATGATCAGCGACCTCGGCCTGGGTTGCCTCGTCTGTGTAGTACATCTTGGCAGCGGTGTACAGCAACGACGGCGAGAAATGGCTATCGCCGTTGCTGCCGAAGGCGCGCGCTCCACCGGCGGGATGCCTTCGCCTCTTCACCACCATGGCAAGTTGTCCTCTGCTCAGGCAGCGCCGCTCGGAGCTGGTGCCGTCGTCGCTCTTCGCGAAACGCCCCGTGTCATGTGCTGCCTCCGCTTGCGGAACCTTTCATCGCTCCTCCGACAAAGCGGGCGCCTACCGATGCTCGCAGAGCAAGTGTTGCAGCGATGCCAGCAGTTGGCGTGAACTTTCGTTCAGCCAGGATGTAACAATCTGAACAGATGATTGCACAGTTGTCCAGGATGCCGCTAGTGTGCTAAACAAGCCCAACTGGCGGGGGGTCTCGGTAGCGAGACGGGCATCGGTTCACGCACGTCGCCACTGAGCATGGAGGCTCGCATGTCCCAATTCCCAGCCGATCAGGTCATTGAGATCCCGGAGAAGATGCAGGCTGTTGTGTGTCATGGTCCGGAGAACTACCAGCTGGAGGAGGTTCCGGTACCCGAACCGGGTGAGGGTGAGGCGTTGGTCAAGGTCGAGGCGACCGGGATTTGCGCCAGCGATTTGAAGTGCTATCACGGTGCGGCGAAGTTTTGGGGTGATGAGAATCGGCCGGCGTGGGCTGAGACTGAGGCGATTCCGGGTCATGAGTTTGTTGGGAAGGTTGTTCAGCTGGATGAGATTGCCGCCGAGCGCTGGGGGATCGCGGTGGGTGATCGGGTGGTGGCTGAGCAGATCGTGCCGTGTTGGAAGTGCCGCTACTGCCTGAGCGGTCAGTATTGGATGTGCCAGCCGCATGACATGTTCGGCTTTAAGCGGCGTACGCCGGGGGGCATGGCGGACTACATGGTTTACAACAAGGACGCGTTGGTCTACACGATTTCTGCAGATCTTCCGCCGGCGCACGCTGCTTTCACTGAGCCGTTGTCGTGTGCTTTGCATGCGGTGGAGCGTGCCGATGTCAAGTTTGAGGACACTGTGGTGGTCGCTGGCTGCGGCCCGATCGGCCTGGGCATGATCGCTGGTGCTAAGTCGAAGAATCCGAAGGCGGTGGTGGCGTTGGATATGGCGCAGGAGAAGCTGAATCTTGCCAAGGACTGCGGTGCTGATGTGATCATCAATATTGGGCAACAGGATGCGGTCTCCCAGGTCATGGACATGACCGGCGGTTACGGCGCCGATGTGTATCTGGAAGGAACCGGCCATCCCTCGGCGGTGGGTCAGGGCTTGAACATTCTTCGCAAGCTCGGCACTTACGTGGAGTACAGCGTTTTCGGCAGTGATGTGAGTGTGGATTGGTCGATCATCAGCGATGACAAGGAGCTAGATGTCCGCGGTGCCCATCTGGGCCCGCACTGCTGGCCGGCCGCCATCCGGATGATCGAATCCGGCCGGCTTCCTATGGAACGAATCTGCACTCATCAATTCCCACTCGCGGAGTTCCAGAAAGGTCTGGATATGGT
>JBJMIR010000045.1:0-24401 GCA_045806785.1 Propionibacteriaceae bacterium
AAGCGGGAAGGACGACTGTTGCGGTGATTGGTGTGGGCGCCTCAGGCGCAGCCCATTGTCGAAGTTCAGACACTCCTCAGATCCTAGGCGCCAGCCGCCACCAACAACCGACTTGTCAGACTCTCAGCTGCCTATAGCCCGTGTTGAGTCAAGGCACATATGAGACACCTGATGTCTAGGCTCTTGTGAGACACGTGTTGCCGGTCGTGGGAGTGGGGCACCTGGACCCGCTATGGGGTGACCATGGCGAGAACGGATGCTTCGATGAGACTGCTCGACGCGGCGTTGGTGGCGGCTATCAGCCAGCACGCTGAGGTGTTTGGCCAAGACTTCAAAGGCTGGTGTGCGGCAAACAACGTGTCGCGCAGCACCGCCTACCGGCACAAGAAACGCATTGAGGAGCGGGGCCGGTGGGAGCCGTTGTCGACTTGTCCTAAGTCCCGACCTGATCATCAGACTCCGCCGGAGGTCGAAGCCGAAATCGTGCAGCTGCGGCAGGAGCTGGAAGAGCTGCCCGGCGAAGAGTGCGGCGCGGACAATGTCGGCTACCAGCTGCAGCAGATCGCCATACTCGACGACTGGGCCAGTCTTGGTTGGCGGGTGCCGTCGCGGGCCACTATCCACAAGATCATGAAGAAGCATGGGCTAGTGCGGCCCGAGCCGAACAAGCGGCCCAAGGCCTCCTACCGCCGATTCGCCTACGCCCGGCCGCGGGACTGCTACCAGATCGACGCCACCGAGGTTGAGCTGGTCGGCCGGGCGAAGGCCGTCGTCTTCGAAGTCCTCGACGACTGCAGCCGGCTGCTGGTGACCTCCCTAGCCTGGGAGGTGGAGAACGCCGCCGGCGCTATCGCCGCGATCACCCGGGCGTTCGACGGGTTCGGGGTGCCGGCGCTGGTGCTGGCTGATAACGGCTCGGCGTTCACCTGCCGAACCCGCAGCGCCGGAACCTCCCGCTTCACCCGTGTTGTCACCGCCGCCGGCGCTCGGCTGATCCACTCCAGCCCTTATCACCCGCAAACCTGCGGCAAGGTTGAGCGCCACCACCGCACCTTCAAAGCCTGGCTCAGTGCCCAGCGGGTGCCGCCGGCCAACTTGGCTGAGTTGCAAGCGGTGTGTGACAACTATCAGACCTGGTACAACACCCGCCGTCGGCACAGCGCCTGGAACAAGCCCCCACAGCAGGCCTGGGACGACGCACCCGCCCTCGGCGGGCCAGGCCAGCTCCCCGTCCAATGCGACGCCCAGGTCAAAGTCCTCACCGTCTTCGCCAACGGCGACATCCGACTCAGCGGCCCCACAGTGGTCTCGGTCGGCCGAGCCCACGCCGGCACCAAAGTCACTGTGCTGCTCGACGGCGACCACGTCACCATCTACAGCCCCAGCGGCGGCGCTCTCGGCCACCTCCACATCGACTGGACCAAGATCCGACAACAACTCCGCGCTGCGGCCTAACCTGTGTCCCACAACTACGTAGACACCTGTGTCCCACAACTACGTAGACAGCACAAGGGCTATAGCCCTCTGAGACGCTGACAAGTCGGAGTAAAGTGAGCGCGACGAGTTGAGAACTCGCGCGTGTACCGGGGTCGGTGCAATTCCGAACCGGCGGTGATAGTCCGCGACCCCTCTGCCTCCAGTGGAGGGTTGATGTGGTGAAACTCCACGACCGACGGTGAAAGTCCGGATGGGAGGTTCACGCGAGTGCGTCACCGTCCTGCAGCAGCAGGACGACGTGCTCTCCACCCCGGCATTCGTGCGACCGGATGAGTGGAGGGATCATATGGATCTCCAAGAAGTACTCCTGCGGTTGCTGAAGGCCGAGCTCCATGTCGGTTCGAGCGTCATTCTGTGGCGGGAGATCATCGGCAATGGGTTCGGGTTGGCAAGCGCTCTGCTGGGCATGTGGCGCAAGGTCGCCGCGTGGCCGGTCGGCATTGTGGGCAACGTCTTGTTGTTCACCGTCTTCGTCGGAACCGCTATTGGCGGCCCATTCGACACTCCCCAGAAGCTCGATCTGTGGGGCCAGGCCGGCCGGCAGATCTTCTTCATCATCGTCAGCGTGTACGGCTGGGTGCGCTGGTATCAGTACCGGAAGTCGCATCTCGAAGAGGGTGTCGGCGTACGGCCGAAGTGGGCCGGCGCACGTGGTCGGCTGCAGCTGCTGGTGGGCGCCGTGGCACTCACGACGATCTTCTACTTCACGCTGAAGGCACTGGGGTCGTGGGGTCCGCTCGCCGACGCCTGGATCTTGACCGGTTCGATCTTGGCGACGTACGGCATGGCTCGCGGCTGGGTTGAATTCTGGCTGGTCTGGATCGCAGTTGATGCCGTTGGCGTCCCGCTGCTGCTGGTTGCCGGGTACTACCCCTCGGCGATCATGTACATCGTCTACGGCGGGTTCTGCGTCATCGGCTTCGTGTCCTGGCTCCGGATCGAACGTCGAGAGCGAATCGAAGCAGCTCCCAGCGTCGCCTCGCCAGCGGTGGAGACCGTCGGCTGACCATCCGCCGAGTTGTCAGAACTGAGAAGTGCCATAGCGCTGCTCAGTTCTGACAAGTCGGGGGGCGACAACACTAGGCTGACCGCCGTGACCGTCCAGAAGTCCTTTGACAGCCTCTTTGCCGAACTCTCAGCGAAGGTCGCTGGTCATGACCCGAATTCCTCGACGGTGGTGCGTGTCGAGGCCGGAGTACACGAGATCGGCAAGAAGATCGTTGAGGAGGCGGCCGAGGTGTGGATGGCTGCCGAGTATCAGACCAAGGATCAAGCGGCCACCGAGATCAGCCAGCTCTTGTACCACATCCAGGTGCTCATGCTCGCCCTTGATCTTGACCTCGAAGATATCTACGAGAAGCTGTGACATTGCAACGCTCCGCGTCGCGCGGATCGCGCTCGGAAACCCGCTGTCGTCGTCCTCGCTCGGAGACGAATCCGTCAGTGCTGCGAGCGTGGCACTTGCGCGGGCAGTACCCAAACAAGGGTGCCTCCTCGCTCGCCCTCCGATCAGCGGCGCGCGATCCGGGAGCGCGCACCTAGGATGAGGGCCGTGAATTCGACCCTGCCCGGCATGGAGAAGCCGCTGATCAAGGTCGCTGTGCCTAACAAGGGCGCTCTGTCCGAGCCCGCCGCGGAGATGCTGCGCGAGGCCGGCTATACCCAACGCTCAGGCGGCGAACTGGCGCTCATGGATGACGTCAACGGCGTCGAGTTTTTCTACCTGCGTCCGCGAGACATCGCTGTCTACGTTGGCGAAGGAACTCTCGACGTCGGGGTCACCGGCCGCGACATGCTGCTCGATTCGAGGGCTCACGCCATCGAGGTGATGCCGCTGGGATTCGGCCGCAGCAAGTTCCGATTCGCCGCACCCCACGGCAGTCACATGTCGGTGGACCAGCTACATGATCTTCGATTGGCCACCTCCTATCCAGGCCTTGTTGAGGCCTACCTCGACGATCTTGATGTCACTACTCGACTCATCGCTCTCGACGGGGCCGTGGAAACCGCGATCCGCCTCGGCGTCGCCGATGCGATCGCTGATGTGGTCGAGACAGGCACGACTTTGCGGGAAGCCGGGTTGGAGCTCTTCGGCGATCCGATCTTGGACTCAGAAGCGATCTTGATCCGTCGTGCCGGGGCTGAGCCACCCTCAGGCCTGGACCAGCTCGAACGCCGGCTGAACGGCGTCTTGGTTGCCCGCAACTACGTCATGATGGATTACGACGTCACCGACGTCCTGGTGGAAGAGGCTTGCGCGATCACTCCTGGGCTGGAGTCACCAACGGTGTCCCCATTGGCGAAAGAAGGGTGGCGGGCAGTCAGGGCGATGGTGCCGCGAACCGATGCGCAGCAGATCATGGACGACCTGTGGGCTCTAGGAGCGCGAGCGATTTTGGTAACCGACATCGCGGCCTGCCGCATCTAGCGTCACAAGCGGTGGCTGATCAAGATCTCCATCCCAACGTCTTCGTGGCGCGCCCTCGTCGGGTACGGGTAATCGCGATCATCTCAAGCCTCGCACTTTGTGTTCTAGCAGCCATCGGCTGGCTTCTGCTGCCGGCTGAGATACGGGCACTGTTCCCGTGGACACATCGGTTGGGGCTGCTTGCCATTTTGGCGTTCCCGATCGCAGTCATGGCGATCTTGGCAAGCAGCTATGTACGCGCCGACGAATCCGGACTTCGGATTCGCAACGCTCTGCGCGTACACCTAGTGCCGTGGCAGCGCGTCCACAAGATCATCCTGCGGCCGGGCGATCCATGGGCTCAACTGCTACTGAAGCGCGCTGACGGCGGGCCGTTCGAGGCAGATTTGGATGCTGACAAGCGCCAGCTGATGGGTATTCAGGCGGTAGACGGGCCTCTTGCGACAACGGCAGTGAACGAACTGCGCGTACGCCACCGCCGCTTCCTGGCAGCTCCCTAACGCCGACTTGTCAGAACCTGAGCACCAAATATGGTGCTCAGATTCTGACAAGTCGGTGTCACTGAATGCCGCGCGACTTGAGGATCGCCTCGATCTCCGCCATCTCCTCATCGATCGGCGGCTGGCTCGGTCCTGACTTCGCCCCACCCTTCTTGGCTGGCAAGGCAGCATTGGACCCTGACTGGGAGCTCACTTCCTTGCTCTTGGCAGCGGAGGATCGGCGGCCGATGAATCCGCCCACCACCCACAGCACTATGCAGAGGCCGAGCAATGACAGGCCGAACCATACGGCCGGCGAGAAGATGATCTTGGACGCCCAAGTGCCGAGCGCCACGGCAGCGTTCCACAGCAATCTCAGAAGACCGCTGAAGTACAGCGCAATCGGGGCCAGCGCCAAGCCGATGCCCTGAATCACCCGGCCCCTGTTTCCTCGTCGCCACGCGATCCCCGTAGCGATCACGCCGAGCAGCGAAAGTCCAACGCAAAGTGGCAGCAGTACGGTGTCAACAGCAGGCATTCTCCCAATGTGCCACGCAGTCGAGGCGCTGGCGATGGGGGAGAGCACCCGGCTCTCCCTGACAAAGTTGGAGATAGAGGTGGAGGCGTGGATCACCAACGGCGGTTGACAGCCTCTGAATTCCCCGGTGACACAGGCGCCGCGTCCGCAGATACGCGCCGGCTGATCGCTGCTGCGGCAACAGAAGCGACTCCGGCGGCATACCTACGTGCAATTGCCGCACTCTGCGTTGATCGGCTCCTCGTTCCCGTCATGGCTACCACAACCAGTCTTGGAGAGACGGTCGCAGGATTCGCCTCGGACAAAGAGGCGGAGATGTCGCTGGTGATACTCCAGGTGCGGGACGGTAGGCGGGCGTTATTGGCTTTCACAGGTCTTGACGCGATGCAGAGCTGGCAGCCGGATGCTCGGCCCGTACCGGTAACGATCGACGTCGCTGCGCAGGCCGCGAAGAGCGAGGATTTGACTGTCGTGCTCATTGATGTTGCCGGTCCACATCCCTTCGAAATCGAAGGGGAGGTGCTTGCGGAACTGGCGGCAGGTCATCGACTGGTGGAGCTGTCCGATGGCCAGTTCGGCTGGATCATCGCCGTACCGGATTGAGCGTCTGCTGGTGTCAAGGCTCGATGAGGGAATACCCGATTCCGGCCACACGTTTTCTGTGAAGTCGAGATGGCGAACATGTGGCCAATCTGGCCTACGGTGATATCTTGACTGCGACCGATTCAGTTGCGCACTGAATCCGCAAGTGGAGACCTGATCTCCCACCCGTACAGCGTCGTCAAGCGATAGTCGTCGGGTCGGTCTGCGAGGGCTGCAATGTGTCATGTCCTCGTGGGTTCGGGGTCTTCGCGTACGCGGAGACCCTTCGTCGTTAGGGTCGCCGCGCATGGATTCAGCGCCTCCTGGTTGGTCAACCAACTACAACCAACTGGAGGACATATCAGCACCGAACCGCGAATCAACGATCGAATTCGCGTCCCCGAGGTCCGGCTTGTCGGACCGGCGGGGGAGCAGGTCGGCATCGTACGCATAGAGGATGCTTTGCGCCTCGCCCGAGAGGCAGAGTTGGACCTGGTTGAGGTCGCACCGATGGCGCGGCCGCCAGTCGCCAAGCTCATGGACTACGGCAAGTTCAAGTACGAGAACGCCCAGAAGGCGCGCGAGAGCCGACGTCATCAGACCAACACAGTGATCAAGGAAATGAAGCTTCGGCCCAAGATCGACACCCACGACTACGAGACCAAGAAGGGTCACGTCGTGCGCTTCCTGAAAGCGGGGGACAAGGTCAAGATCACGATCATGTTCCGGGGGCGTGAGCAGTCGCGGCCCGAGCTTGGCTACAACCTATTGAAGAAGTTGGCCTCCGACGTTGACGAGTACGGCTTCGTCGAGTCCGCCCCGAAACAGGACGGTCGGAACATGTTGATGGTTCTCGGTCCACTGAAGAAGAAGACCGAGGCCCGGGCCGAGGTAAGGGCCGAGCGTGATCGCCGCGCTGCGGAGCGGCTCGCCGACGCCGAGGCGGAGCGAACCGAGCAGGCGGATCGACGGGCGCAGGCTGCCGCTCAGCCCGTAGCGAAGAAGCGTCGAGGACCAACGGACAACCTCGACCCCGATATGGACCTGGGCTAACACCTCCGTACGGCAGCGCCGTATCACAGCACCACATGAATAGAAATGGATCAAACATGCCGAAGATGAAGAGGCACTCCGGGGCCAAGAAGCGATTCAGGTTTACGGGGTCGGGCAAGCTCATGCACCGCCAGGCGGGCAAGATGCACCTGAATGAGCACAAGCCCAGCACTCGCACCCGCCGGCTGGATGGCGACAAGCTGGTGGCACCTGGTGATGCCGCCAAGGCCAAGAAGCTGCTCGGCAAGAGTGCCTGAGAGCCCGATCTCACAGAAAAAGGAGTAACTGCGATGGCACGCGTCAAGCGCTCCGTCAATGCACAGAAGAAGCGCCGTGAGGTTCTGGGGCAAGCGTCCGGTTACCGTGGGCAGCGTTCTCGGCTGTACCGGAAAGCCAAGGAGCAGGTCACCCATTCGCTGGTATATGCCTACCGCGACCGCCGCGCTCGCAAGGGTGATTTCCGCAAGTTGTGGATCCAGCGGATCAATGCGGCTGCCCGTGCCGAAGGTATGACCTACAACCGCTTCATCTCCGGCCTCAAGGCTGCCGGAGTTGAGGTCGACCGCAAGATCCTTGCCGATCTTGCTGTGACCGACCCCGCCGCCTTCAAAACTCTGGTTGAGGTGGCCAAGGCGAATGCGCCTGCCGCCGACGCGACGGCCGCCTGAGATCCAACTGTCTGAGCTGCCCGCAGCTTCCCAGGCGATGCTGCGCTCAGCTCGACGCCTGTTGCGACGAAAAGACCGCCAAAGCGCGCGACGTTTCCTTGTGGAGGGTCCGCAGGCGGTCTCCGAGGCGGTGGGCCAACCAGGCACGGTCATTGAGCTGATCGTCGCCGATGACAGCATTGACCGGTATCACGACCTGCTCGACATCGCTTCTGATGCGGGAGTCCGGATTGCCGTTACGTCGGCTCGAACCGTTGACGAGTTGGCCGACACGGTGACTCCCCAAGGGCTGGTCGCGGTGTGTCAGATGGTCGATGTTCCAGCGGTCAAGGCCCTCGCCGGCGCCCCTCGGCTCGTGGTGCTCTGTGATCAGGTCCGTGATCCAGGCAACCTCGGCACGGTGATCAGATGTGCCGATGCCTTCGGCGCCGATGCCGTCCTTGTCAGCCGCGACTCGGTCGATGTCTATAACGCCAAGACGGTACGCGCCACGACAGGCAGCCTTTTTCACCTACCACTTGCCATTGGTGTTGATCTTGATGACGCAGTCACTGTGGCCCATGACTCCGGCCTGCAGATCTTTGGCGCGGACCCGGCGGCACCGGAGACGATCAACGACTTGGCCGAGTCCGGCGAGCTGGCCCGACCCACTATGTGGGTGATGGGCAATGAGGCCTGGGGCCTGCCAACCGAACACCAAGCGTTGCTTGACCGGCGGGTGGCTCTTCGGCTCTATGGACGTGCCGAAAGCCTCAATCTCTCCACCGCTGCGGCGATCTTTCTTTACGCCTCCGCCACCGCCCAACGCGCCCACCTGTGAGAACACAGTTGAGCTATAGGTGAACCGTGTTCTGACAAGTGCGCCGAGGTCCAGTGAGTAAACCGCGTGGCGGCGTATCAGCATCATTCCTAGACTGTCCCAGGCGCACCGTGCGTCACACACTCGATTCCTGAGGGAGCTATGTCCGGGCCGAACACCAGCTACGACCCTGTACAGGTCACACCGCTGAGCGCCGAAAGCATCGAGGCGATGGTGGCGGAGGCCTTGGCGGCGTTCACGGCAGCGACCTCGCTGGCTGAGCTCAAGCAAGCCCGGTTAGCGCACGCGGGCGACCGTTCACCTATTGCCCTTGCCAATAAGGAGATCGGTGCGCTACCACCGCAGGCCCGGAAGGATGCAGGGGTCCGCGTCGGCCGCGCCCGCGGCACGATCAACGAGGCGCTCAAAGCACGCGAAGATCAGCTCAAGGCTGCCGAGGTAGCCCGCATCCTGGTTGAGGAACGGGTCGATGTAACGCTTCCGGTCCAGAGCCAGCCTTTTGGCGCGGTTCATCCGATCACGGCATTGATGGATCTGATGGTCGATGTCTTCATCGCAATGGGATGGGAGGTGGCCGAGGGTCCAGAGTTAGAGGCCGAGTGGATGAACTTCGACGCGCTCAACTTCATCCCTGATCATCCGGCCCGGACGATGCAGGACACTCTGTTCGTCGAACCGGAGGACGGCGGCATCGTGCTGCGAACCCACACCTCGCCGGTACAGGTGCGGGCACTGCTTAACCGGGAATTGCCTGTTTACGTTGTCTGTCCGGGCAGGGTCTACCGATCCGACGAGTACGACGCCACCCACTTGCCCGTGTTCCACCAGATCGAGGGACTGGCCGTGGACAAAGGCATCACCCTCGGTCATTTGCGCGGCACCCTTGATCACTTCGCGCGTTCCATGTTCGGTGACACGCGGACTCGTTTCCGGCCTAACTACTTCCCGTTCACTGAACCGTCGGCAGAGGTCGACTTGCAATGCTTCGTCTGTCACGGCGCTTCAGTTGGCGATTCGGACAATCCCTGTCGGACTTGCAAAAGCGAGGGCTGGATCGAGTGGGGTGGTTGCGGCGTAGTCAATCCGCGAGTGCTCCAGGCCTGTGGCGTCGACACTGATCTCTACTCCGGCTTCGCCTTCGGGATGGGCGTTGATCGCACCTTGATGTTCCGTAACAACTCCGAGGACATGCGCGACATGATCGAAGGTGATGTGCGTTTCAGCCGGGCACTCTTAGGAACCGCACGATGAGGGCACCGCTCAGCTGGCTTCGGGAGTACGCGGCCCTCGGTGATGATCTTGACGGTCGTACCCTCGCGGAAGAACTCATCAGAGCCGGGTTGGAAGTCGAGACCGTCGAGCAGGTCGGTGCCGAGGTAAGCGGCCCATTGGTGATCGGCAGGGTGTTGGCGTACGAGGTCGAGGTCCACTCCAATGGCAAGTCGATCCGCTGGTGCCAGGTCGATGTCGGCGTACACAACGACAGTTCTGGCTCGCGCAGTGTGGTGTGCGGTGCCCACAACTTCGAGATTGGCGACTTCGTCGCGGTCGCGCTGCCTGGCACTGTGCTGCCTGGGGGTTTCGGGATCTCCGCACGTAAGACGTACGGGCACGTCTCCGACGGCATGATTTGCTCGGCGAAAGAGTTAGGTCTCGGTGATGATCACACCGGAATTCTGGTGCTCGAGGAGCCAGATCTGGAGCCGGGCGGTGACGCTGTACCGGTGCTACACCTGCGCGAGGACGTGCTCGACATTGCGGTGACCGCGGATCGAGGTTATTGCCTTTCCATACGCGGCATTGCTCGGGAGTCAGCGCAGGCGCTGGGTGCGACCTTCACCGACCCGGTCGATCGTGTCGTGCCGGCCGAGACCAGGAACGGTTACCCGGTCGAGCTGCAGTCGGACGCCTGCCCGCTTTTCGTGGCACTCACCGTCGAGGGAATCGATCCCAGTCGGGCCAGCCCGCGCTGGCTCGCCCGCCGCGTCCAATTGGCAGGAATGCGCTCTCTCTCATTAGCGGTGGATATCACCAACTATGTGATGTTGGAGACCGGTCAGCCCATCCATGCCTACGACGCGGAACTTCTCGACGGTGCGATCGTGGTGCGCAAGGCCGGCGAAGGCGAGAAGCTGACCACTTTGGATGACGTGGTACGCCCATTACATCCCGATGATCTGTTGATCACTGATGCCTCCGGACCCATCGGTCTCGCCGGTGTCATGGGCGGAGCGACGACGGAACTCTCGGCAAAGACCCGCATTGTGGTGATCGAGGCAGCCCACTTCGATGCAATGACGATTGCCCGCACGTCCCGCCGCCACAAGCTCTCCTCCGAGGCGTCCCGGCGGTTCGAGCGGGGGGTTGATCCACAGGCCAGCTACGCAGCCGCGCATCGCGTCGCGGAACTGCTGGTCGAGCATGCCGGCGGCACCCTGCTCGCCGAGGAGACGGTGCGTGGCATGGTTCCCGCGAGACCCAGCACCACGATCGACGACACGCTGCCGACGCGCATTCTTGGCATTGATGTTGATCATTCGGCAGCGGTACGCCTCCTGCAGGCCATCGGCGCAACCGTCACTGATCATGGAGACAGCCTGACGATTACGCCACCCAGCTGGCGGCCCGACTTGAGGGATCCGTACGACTACGTCGAAGAAGTTGGCCGGCTGATCGGCTTCGAGACCATCGAACCAGTTGTGCCGACAGCGCCGGTTGGCCGCGGGCTGACTCGAAGCCAGCGAGCACGGCGAGCGATCAATGCCGCACTTGCCGCTCGCGGCTACGTGGAAGTGCTGAGCTTCCCGTTTGCGTCCGTTGCCGATCTTGACGCGATGGGTGTACCGGTTGACGACCGCCGGCGTCGGTTGAACAAGATCGTCAATCCCTTGTCGGAAGCGAGTCCCTATCTGCGTACTTCGCTGCTTCCGGGCCTGTTCGGTGCAGTCACCCGCAACACCAGCCGCGGCAACGATGATCTTGCGCTCTTCGAGACGGGTTCTGTGTTCTTCGCCAACGATCCGCTGCTGGCCGCGCCCCGGCCACCGCTGACTCAGCGCCCGTCCGCCGAGGAGCTCGCCGCAATCGATCATGCTCTGGGCCAGCAGCCCCGATATCTGGGAGTGGTGCTCACCGGTTACTGGCAGCCGGAGAACTGGGAAAGGCACGGAGTCCGGGCGAGTTGGCAACAGGCCATTGCGTTTGTGGAGGCGGCTGCCTTGGCGATCGGGCTGCACCTAGAGCGTCGAGCGGCGGAATACGCACCGTGGCATCCCGGCCGGTGTGCACAGTTCCTGCTGCCCAACGGCGATGGAATCGGCTACGCCGGCGAACTGCATCCCGCCGTCTGCGCAGCATTCGGCCTACCGGCCCGCACCGCGGCTGCGGAAATCGATCTTGATGCGCTGATTGCCGCGGCGCCTGCAACCGGTGATATCCCGTTGATCTCGGCGTTCCCTGTCGCCAAGGAGGATGTCGCCTTGATTGTCGATGAGGGTGTGCCCGCCGCCGCCGTGGAGCGTGCCTTGCGGGCCGGAGCTGGGCCGTTGCTGGAGTCGGTGTGGTTGTTCGACGTCTACACCGGCCCGCAGATCGGTAACGGGAAGAAGTCGCTGGCCTACGCCCTCCGATTCCGCGCTGCGGACCGTACGCTCACTGACGCCGAGGCTGCGGCCGCACGAGACGCCGCAGTTGCCGTTGCGGCAGAGCGTACGGGCGCGGTCCAGCGAACTGTGTAGGCAAAGCTGCGCGACCGCGACCGACGATTTCAGTGCCCGAGCGAGGTCCGCCTGCCGGTCGCTATGCCACAGTCGTCCACACCGGTCACCCGGACACTCTCGTGGACGCCACCCGGGATCTGTTGGACTGGGCGACCGAGCGCGACTTGAAATGGGATGCCAGCGGCAATAGGTGGGGCTGCCGCCTCGAGGAGTACCTCAGCGATCCTGCCGAGGTGCCGGATATGAACAAGTGGCAGACACGATTGGCGTTCCGGCTCGGTAAATAAGTGAGCGACCATTTTAGGGTCCGCTGAATTCCTACATGTGGAGGTCGGCGATGGTCGCCGATCAGCCTCTGCGATTGAGCCCCTGACGTTTCCTGCGCTCCTTCAACGCCCGGCTCCGATTGGTGAGACGTGAAATGCATTAGTTTGTCGAAAATGGCATACTCATGCGAGTGACTGTACGGACCGCGGTGGCAGGCGCCACCGGTTATGCAGGTGGAGAGTTGCTCCGGCTGCTGCTTGCCCATCCCAGCGTGGAGATTGGCGCAGTCACCGCCAACACCAATGCCGGCACACGGCTCGGCGAGCACCAGCCACAACTGATCCCGCTGCTCGATCGGTTGGTGGCAGAAACCTCCGAACAGGTGCTTGCTGATCATGATGTGGTGTTTCTGGCGCTGCCGCATGGCGCTTCTGGTGAGGTGGCTGCGCAGCTGCATCCGGACACAGTGGTGATCGACTGTGGAGCCGACTTTCGGCTGGAGCAAGCTGAGGCTTGGCAGCGGTTCTACGAGGCACCTCACGCGGGGACGTGGCCGTACGGATTGCCGGAGCTCCCGGGACAACGTGACAAGCTGTCCGGTGCCCGTGCCATCGCTGTCCCGGGGTGCTATCCCACGGCGGCAACCTTGGCATTACTCCCGGCCATCACTCACAAGCTGACGACCGCTCGTGATGTCGTCGTTGTCGCGGCTAGTGGTACGTCAGGTGCCGGTCGATCGCTCAAGCCTCAGCTGCTGGGCGCCGAGCTGATGGGGTCGGCAAGTGCCTACAGCGTCGGTGGCGTTCATCGTCATACTCCCGAGCTGCTGCAGAACTTCGCGGCCTGCGGTGCTCCAGAGCCATCGGTGTCCTTTACGCCCGTACTAGTCCCGATGTCTCGGGGAATCCTTGCGACGTGTACCGCTCCACTTGCTGATCATGAAATCACTCATGATCAGATTTACGCCGCCTACGCCGAGACGTACGCCGACGAACCGTTTGTGCACTTGCTGCCTGACGGTCAATGGCCGCAGACCAAGTCTGTACTCGGATCGAACGCTGTTCAGGTTCAGGTCACAGTTGATCATGGCGCGGACCGGCTGGTTGCTATTGCCGCCTTGGACAACCTGACCAAGGGCACCGCGGGTGCTGCTGTGCAATGCATGAATCTGGCGCTCGGTCTGCCGGAAACGACGGGTCTTACGACCCTCGGGGTGACACCGTGAGCGTCACGAAGGCTTCCGGCTTCCAGGCGTGCGGGCTCGCTGCCGGTCTCAAGACCAGTGGCCGCAAGGACCTAGCGCTGGTGGTCAACACCGGGCCGGATCATGCGGCCGCCGGCGTCTTCACCAGCAACCGAGTGAAGGCTGCCCCGGTCATCTGGTCACAGCAGGTGTTGGCCGACGGCCAACTCCGCGCGGTAATCGTGAACTCCGGAGGGGCCAATGCCTGCACCGGCCCGGAGGGCTTTGCCGATACCCACCACACGGCGGAGCTGGTCGCCGATTCCCTTCGAGGGGCTCAGGGCGCAGGAGACATCGGTGCGATCGATGTCGCGGTGTGCTCGACAGGCTTGATCGGTGTTCGGCTGCCGATGGAGAAGCTGACACCGGCTATCAGCGATCTTGTTCCGCTGCTCAGCCGTGACGGTGGCCACGCGGCGGCCGAGGCGATCATGACGACCGACTCGGTGCCGAAGCAGACCAGCTATGCCGACGAAGGCTGGTCGATCGGTGGGATGGCCAAGGGTGCGGGCATGCTGGCTCCCGCCCTCGCCACGATGCTCGTCGTGCTGACTACCGACGCCGTTGTCGATCAAGGACTCCTCCATGATCAGCTCGTGAGGGCATGCAGCCGCAGCTTCGAGCGGATAGACAGCGACGGTTGTATGTCGACCAACGACACCGTGATCTTGATGAGCAGCGGGGCCTCTGGGGTACGCCCAACGTCGGCGGATTTCCAGGCCGCGCTGGACGAGGCCTGCCTTGATCTCACCTTGCAGCTGCTGGCTGACGCAGAGGGGGCGGCGCACATGATTGCGATCCATGTCGAACATGCGGCATCTGAGGACGACGCCGTACACGTCGGTCGAGCGATCGCGCGTAGCAGCCTCTTCAAGTGCGCGGTGTTCGGGCAGGATCCGAATTGGGGACGGGTGCTAGCCGCCATCGGGACCACCGAAGCCGACTTCGAACCGGATCGCATCGATGTGTCCTTCAATGGCGTACCGGTGTGCCGCGACGGTTCCATTGGCGATCCGCGGGAACTAGTTGATCTGAGCGGACACGATGTCGAGGTGCATGTCGACCTGCGCAACGGCCGTCACTCGGCGACCATCTGGACGAACGATCTCACCTATGACTACGTGAAAGAGAACGCGGAGTACTCCACATGAGCTTCCCAGAGACTCGGCCGCTTTCGCTTGTCGAGAAGGCATCTATCCTTACCGAGACGCTGCCCTGGCTGGAGACGTATGCGGGCAAGATCGTGGTGATCAAGTACGGCGGGAACGCCATGATCGACGACGATCTGAAGCGGGCCTTCGCGCAGGACATCGTGTTCATGAAACGGTGTGGCGTGCATCCCGTTGTGGTCCACGGTGGCGGGCCGCAGATTTCAACGATGCTCTCCAGACTGGGGATCGCCTCGGAGTTCCGGGGCGGCCTGCGGGTCACCAGTCCGGAGGCTATGGAAGTGGTCCGCATGGTGCTGGTCGGCCAAGTCGGCCGAGACTTGGTCGGCTTGATCAACACCCATAGCACTGTGGCTGTTGGGCTCTCGGGCGAGGATGGCGGCCTCTTCACCGCCGAGCGTCGCGGTGCCGTCGTCGACCGGCAGGAAGTCAATCTTGGTCTGGTGGGGGATGTCGTCTCAGTGCGGACAGAAGCCATCGAAGGCCTGATCGGCTCAGGCAGCGTACCGGTCGTGGCCAGCATCGCGCCCGATGTGAATGGTGTAGTCCACAATGTCAATGCCGACACCGCCGCAGCCGCATTGGCAGTGGCTCTCAAGGCCGATCGTCTGGTCGTGCTGACCGACGTCGAAGGCCTCTATCGGGACTGGCCGAAGAGCAGCGAAGTGATCACCGAACTCTCGGCGAGCGCGTTGCGCGATCTGATGCCCAAACTCGAGGCCGGCATGGTGCCGAAAATGGAGGCTTGCCTTCGGGCAGTCGACGGTGGACTGACCCGAGCCACGGTGGTAGATGGCCGGGTTCCACATGCGCTGCTCCTGGAGATCTTCACCAATGTCGGCATCGGAACGATGGTCACCCAGGACGGGCTGGTTCGGCTCGGCAGCCGGGTGTTCTCCCGAGATGAGGGAATACCGCCGGAGGAATATGCCAATGGCGAATTCGGACCGGCGCCCGTGACGCCTGAGGAAGTGCCATCATGACCGCCGACCCGATGACTGTGAGTCGCGAGCTATCTGGTCCGACGTCCTCTGCCGCGGTGTTGGACGCCTATGCGGAATCTGTGATGAACACCTTCGGGTTGCCGAAGCGGGTATTCGTACGGGGCGAAGGCTGCTATCTCTGGGATGCCGAGGGACGCCGGTACCTGGACCTGTTGTCGGGTCTGGCGGTCAACGCTCTCGGTCATGCCCATCCCACAGTGCTCTCGGCGGTAACGGGCCAGATCGCCACCTTGGGACATGTGTCGAACTTCTTCGCCACGCCGCCGCAGGTCGCGCTCGCCGAACGGCTGGGCCGCATGACCGGCGTCGATGAGGCGCGCGTCTTTTTCACTAACTCCGGCACCGAGGCCAATGAAGCTGCATTCAAGATCACGCGGATGACTGGGCGCACCAAGATCATCTCGACCGAGGGCGCGTTTCACGGCCGCTCTATGGGTGCACTGGCGCTGACTCACAATCCGAAATACCGTGCACCGTTTGAGCCGCTACCAAGCGAAGTGATCTTCGTGCCGTACGGCGACGTGGACGAACTGGCAACGGTAGTCGACGAGACAGTCGCGGCGGTCGTGCTGGAGCCGATCCAGGGCGAAAACGGCGTCGTGCTGCCGCCGGCCGGCTATCTCAGCAAGGCTCGGGAGATCTGCGAGCGGCATGGCGCACTGCTGTGGATGGATGAGGTGCAGACGGGCATGGGCCGCTGTGGCAGCTGGCTGGTGCACGTGGACCAAGGTGTGAAAGCCGACATCGTGACGGTCGCCAAAGGCCTGGGGAACGGGTTTCCGGTAGGAGCCTGCATTGCCACTGGGGAGGTATCGCGACTGCTCGGCCCGGGTACTCATGGCAGCACCTTCGGCGGCAACCCTGTGGCCGCCATCGCCGGGCTCGCTGTGATCGCCGTCATCGAGCGGGATGGGCTACTTGAGCAGGCCAAGTCGCTCGCTGACCATATCCAAGAAACGATCGCGGAACTGGGACATCCCTTGATCAGCGGGGTACGCGGCCAAGGCCTGCTGCAGGCCGTGATCTTGACCGAGCCCATCGCAGCCGCTGTTGTCGATGCTGCGCTGGCAGCCGGGTTCGTGATCAATGCGCCACGTCCCGACGTACTTCGCCTCGCGCCAGCGCTGATCATCGGCGCGACAGAGCTTGACAGCTTCATTGATGTGCTGCCCGCTCTTCTCGATCAGGTAGCAGTGGAGGCGTCATGAGGCACTTCCTGGTTGACGATGATCTCAGCTCAGCTGAGCAGCTGGCGATCTTGGATTTGGCCGACATCCTCAAGGCGGAGCCTTATCGACTGCGTCCTTTCGCTGGACCGCGTACGGTGGCCGTGCTGTTCGACAAACCCTCCACGCGCACCCGGATCTCATTTGAAACCGCGATTGTGGAGCTCGGTGGACATCCGATGATCATGGACGCGGCGTTGTCTCAGCTGGGCCGCGGTGAGTCGATCAGCGACACCGCGCGAGTGCTCAGCCGTCACGTGGCCGCCATCGTCTGGCGCACGTCCGGCCAAGAGCGGCTGCAAGAAATGGCAGATTACGCAGACGTGCCGGTGATCAATGGGCTGACTGATCAATACCACCCGTGTCAGGTGCTTGCCGACCTGCAGACCATACGAGAACGCAAACAGCAGGTGGCGGGACTGACGCTGGCCTATGTCGGGGATGGCGCGAACAACATGGCCCATTCGTATCTCGTTGGCGGCGCTTTGGCTGGCATGCATATCAGGATCGGCGCTCCGCCAGGCTTCCAGCCTGACCCTGCTGTCGTCGACCGAGCTCAAAAGCTGGCGAGCAGCTCCGGAGGCAGCGTGCAGGTGCATCAGGAAGCCAAAGAAGCGGTAGCCGATGCAGACGTTGTCGCCACCGACACCTGGACCTCGATGGGTCAGGAAGGCTCTCGGATCGACCGCGAGTCGATCTTCGTTCCGTACGCGGTGACCCAGGCCCTGCTGGCACTTGCCGATCGCGACGCGATCGTGCTGCATTGCCTGCCGGCCTACCGCGGCAAGGAGATCGAGGGTGCGGTGATCGACGGGCCACAGTCGGTGGTCTGGGACGAGGCCGAAAACCGGAGACACGTCCAGAAGGCGCTGCTGGCTTTCCTCGACGAGCAAGCAAGGGCGGTTGGCTGATGTCGACATATGCACGTGCACCTCTGACAAAGACCGCCCGGCATGCCAAGATCGTGACGCTGTTGGAGCAGCATGAGGTGCGCTCTCAAAATGAGCTAGCCCAGCTGCTGGCCGACGATGAAGTCCACGTCAACCAGGGCACTCTGTCCCGTGATCTTGTCGAAATCGGGGCCCTCCGAATACGCAATTCCAGCGGCCATCTGGTCTACGCCGTCCCGGCCGAGGGTGGCGACCGGAAACCGCACGTCGGTGAGTTCGCGAGCTTTGAGGGCCGGCTGGCTCGGCTGTGCGCGGAGGTCTTGGTATCGGCCGAGGCCTCCGCCAACCTCGTCGTGCTTCGCACTCCGCCTGGCGCGGCGCAGTATTTCGCGGGCGCGATCGATCGGGTCGGCTGGGAATCGATTCTCGGCACCATCGCAGGAGACGACACGATCTTGCTGATCACCCGCAGCCCAACCGGCGGCAGTGCCATCGCAGAACAGTTTTTGATCATGAGCCGAACCGGCAAGCCGGCCAACGGCTCAGCAGCTCCCCATCCCAACCACAGTGAGAAGGAAATGACATGAGCGATCGGATCGTGCTGGCCTATTCCGGCGGCCTCGACACCAGCGTCTGCATCGGCTGGCTGGCCGAGGAGACCGGCCGGGAGGTGGTGGCCGTCGCCGTCGATGTCGGCCAGGGTGGCGAGGACATGGAGGTAATTCGCCGGCGCGCGTTGGACTGCGGGGCGGTCGAGGCTGTCGTGGTGGATGCCAAAGACGAATTCGCCGAGCACTTCTGCCGACCTGCACTGCGGGCGAACGCGCTGTATATGGATCGTTATCCGCTGGTCAGCGCCTTATCCCGTCCCCTCATTGCGCGGCATCTTGTCGATGCGGCCCGATCGCACGGGGCAACGATCGTCTCGCACGGCTGCACAGGCAAGGGCAACGATCAAGTGCGATTCGAGGTTGGCATTGCCAATCTGGCTCCGGAGCTGACCGTGATCGCCCCGGTACGCGACTATGCCTGGACCCGGGAGAAGGCGATCGCGTACGCCGAGGACAAGGGGCTGCCGATCCAACAAAGTAAGGCTTCCCCGTATTCGATCGATCAGAACGTGTGGGGCAGGGCCGTTGAGACCGGCTTCCTTGAGGACATCTGGAACGCACCGATCGAGGATGTCTATGCCTACACGGCCGACCCGGCCGTTCCTCGGGAGCCGGACGAGGTCACAATCAGCTTCGAGGCCGGAAATCCGATTGCGATCGACAACGAGAAGGTCTCCATGTTGCAGGCCATCCAGATCCTCAACGAGCGCGCCGGCGCTCAGGGGATTGGTCGGCTTGACATGGTGGAGGACCGGCTGGTCGGAATCAAGAGTCGGGAGGTCTACGAGGCGCCGGGCGGGATCGCCTTGATCACAGCGCACATGGAGCTGGAGAACGTCACCATCGAGCGTGAGCTTGCTCGCTACAAGCGCGGCATCGACCAGCGCTGGACTGAGCTGGTCTATGACGGCCAGTGGTATTCACCGCTGAAGCGGGCGCTCGACTCCTTCATCGACGAGGCACAACAGCCTGTCAGCGGCGACATCCGGATGATCTTGCACGGCGGAAAGGCGACCGTGACCGGGCGGCGCAGCGATACCAGCCTGTACGACTTCAACCTCGCCACCTACGACGAGGGCGACAGGTTCGATCAGTCCCAGGCGCGTGGCTTCATCTCGCTCTATGGGATGTCGAGCACGCTTGCGGCGCGCCGGGACGCCGGGCTGTCTTGATCACTGGATCAGATTCGCTGCAAGGAGATCACAGCGGGCGGCTCTGGGGAGGCCGGTTCACGGGCAGTCCCGCTGAGGCCATGGCGACCCTGAGCCGCTCGACGGACTTCGACTGGAGGCTTGCGCCCTACGACATCGCCGGGTCGCGGGCCCATGCCAGGGCACTGCATAAGGCCGGATTGCTGACCGATGGCGATCTCGCCGCGCTGATCAACGGTCTCGATGCGCTGGCCTCCGAGGTCGCCTCAGGAGCCTTCGGACCTGCGGAGACAGACGAGGATGTGCACGGAGCGCTGGAACGTCGGCTCGTGGAGCTGGCCGGCGCTGAGGTCGGCGGCCGATTGCGGGCAGGCCGGTCCCGCAATGATCAGATTGCGACGTTGATCAGGATGTATCTTCGTGATGCCGTGCGCAAGGTGGCAGATCGGGTGACCGACGTTGTTGGTGCGTTGCATCGGCAGGCAGGTGATCATCTTGGCGTTGCCATGCCGGGTCGTACCCACCTGCAACATGCACAGCCGGTGCTGCTTTCCCACCACCTGCTAGCCCACGCCTGGCCGCTGCTGCGCGACACCGATCGAATCCGTGATCTTGACCGTCGGCTCGCCGTTAGCCCGTACGGGTCGGCCGCCTTGGCAGGCACCTCGCTAGGGCTGGATCCAGAGACCGTGGCAACTGAGCTCGGATTCCTAACCAGCGTGGCTAATTCCATCGACGGCACTTCCTCTCGTGATCTTGTGGCGGAGGTGGCGTACGTCTGTGCCCAGATCGCCGTCGATTTGTCTCGACTGAGCGAGGACGTGATCATTTGGGTAACGCAGGAATTCGGATATGCGTCCTTGGCCGATGAATGGTCGACCGGCTCCAGCATCATGCCGCAGAAGAAGAACCCCGATGTGGCCGAGCTGGCACGGGGCAAGGCTGGACGGTTGATCGGAAATCTGAGCGGACTGCTGGCGACTCTGAAGGGATTACCCCTGGCATACAACCGGGACCTGCAAGAAGACAAGGAGCCGATCTTCGATTCCATTGACCAACTACTGATCCTGCTTCCGGCAATAGCGGGGATGGTCTCGACGCTGAAGTTCCATCCCGATCGGCTAGCCGAACTGGCGCCGAAAGGCTTTTCGCTGGCCACCGACATTGCCGACTGGCTGGTACGTCAGCGGGTCCCTTTTGCCGAGGCGCACGAAATCGCTGGTGCTTGCGTACGCCGATGTGAGGCCGAAGGGATCGAGTTGACGGATCTGAGCGCGGCTGACCTCGCCGAGGTCTCGCCGCACCTGACCCCTGAGGTCCATTCTGTACTGACCGTCGAGGGCTCGATCAACAGCCGCTCTGGCCATGGCGGTACGGCGCTGGCTCGGGTCCAGGAGCAGCTGGACGAAGTCCGCAGCGCGACGGCTTTGCTAAACGAGTGGATCGCCAAAAGACCTCACCTGAACCCTTGAGGAAGCGGCGCGAAGAGTGCCTAGGTGCGGTGGATCATGCGCTTGGCTATCCGTTCACAGCTGGCTGTCGGCGCGAGTAGCGCCCTCATCCAGAGCGTCGAAATCGGGGTGAAGACACACGTTGGCCGTCTTGGGATGGGAAACGTGGCCGCACGCCGAAAGGTGCCCTTCGACAGGCTCAGGACGCCTGTGGAGCGGACCTCAAGGTGCGCATTGAATAGGTCGGCGTGCCACTGATCACGTCGGTTCAGGGCTCGCACCCGCTGCGGCGATCGCCGAGATAATCAGCTAGTCACGCTGGCGCTACTGTGGTGCCCCGTGGAAACGGTGCTCAGTGAACTGAAGTGGCGTGGGCTGATCGCGCTGTCCACCGATGAGGCCTCGCTCGCTGAGCACCTCGCTGCTGGCTCTGTCACCTTTTATGTGGGTTTCGACCCAACAGCTCCAAGCTTGCACTTCGGCAACCTCGTCCAGCTCATGGTCGCGCGAGCGCTACAGCGCGCCGGCCATCACCCATTGATGCTGGTCGGCGGGTCGACTGGACTGATCGGCGATCCGAAGGAGACCAGCGAACGAGTCCTGAATCCCAAAGAGACTGTGGCCGGCTGGGTAGAGAGCATCAGGCGGCAGGTCGAGAAATTCGTCGACTTCTCTGGCGAGAATCCCGCTCGTGTGGTCAACAACCTGGACTGGACCGGGCCGCTACCGGTGCTCGATTTCTTACGCGATATCGGCAAGCACTTCCCGGTGAACAGGATGCTGAGCCGAGATGTCGTCCGGCAACGTCTTGAAGAGGGCATCTCTTATACCGAGTTCTCCTACGTCTTGTTGCAGGCGCTGGACTACCTCGAGCTACACCGTTCCTACGGCTGCACGCTCCAGTTCGGCGGTAGCGATCAGTGGGGCAACATCACCGCCGGAGTCGAGCTCATCCGGCGGGTCGACGGCAACCGCGTACATGCTTTTGCCACACCGCTCCTGACCAAGGCCGACGGCACAAAGTTCGGTAAGACCGAGACCGGAACGATCTGGCTCGACTCGGCGATGACGTCGCCATACGCATTCCATCAATACTTCCTGAACGTGGAGGACGAGAAGGTCATCGAGTATCTCAAGGTATTCAGCGAGCGCAGCAGAACCGAGATCGAGGAGTTGGAGCGCCAAACCCGGGAAGCGCCGCACCTTCGCGCGGCACAGCGGGCCCTTGCCGACGACGTGACCGACCTGGTCCACTCCAAGCCCGAACGGGAGGCTGCCGTTGCTGCTTCAGCCGCGCTCTTCGGGAAAGAGGATCTACGTGAGTTGAATGAGTCCACGCTCGCCGCCGTCGTGGCCGAAGTTGGCGGTGTTGCCCTTCCCGCAAAAGGGGGGCTGCCGCCGATCGTCGAGGTTTTCGAGCGCAGTGGGGTGGTAGGTAGCAAAGCGGCCGCTCGGCGGGCGATTACCGAAGGTGGGGCGTACCTGAACAATGCCCGCGTGGAGGACCCAGAGGCTTTGCTGACTCCCGATGACCTGCTGCACGGGCGATTCGCCATCGTACGGCGCGGCAAGCGGACAGTCGGAGCCGTTACGGTAACCGATCGCTGACGGCCCAGATCGGGATCGGAAACTGGGGGATCAGGTCTGGGAATAAGCCGGTCGGAGCCGACGCTGTACTTCAAGCGCCGCGGAGGTACAAGGGCTAAGGTCAGCTGGTTTGACCGCTCGGTTACTCAGGCGTAAAGTGTATGAGGCCTCAGCGGGGTGCGGGACGCTTAAGATCGCTTGATCGGTAGCGGCCGACCCTGAGGAACCCACTGGCCGACGAGATATCTGGATGGATGCGTGCTCCTAGAGACGCATCGGATCCGGAGGCTACTGACGCCTGGGGGTGGAACAAGGAGTCTGAGTCAAGAAGTGCACCGGACAAGTGCGCAATTTGACTCGGCCTTCCGGACCTCATAATGTAGGTCGTTGCCCCAAGCCGGACATACAAAGGCCGGCGCGGTGTGCGCCCGAAACTTGAGAACTCAACAGCGTGCTAAAAGTCAATGCCAAATAATGCACAAAAAAACCCCGTGCTCGGAAACGCCTTGGCGTGATCCGAGTTCGGATTCCTTTGATTGATTGACGAAGATCCAGCTTGGGTCTTTTTGTCAGCGATCGAACGAGTTGAGACGAAACAAAGCCGACGCTTAATTGCATCGGATTTGAATAGATTTCAACGGAGAGTTTGATCCTGGCTCAGGACGAACGCTGGCGGCGTGCTTAACACATGCAAGTCGAACGGTAAGGCCCCTTCGGGGGTACACGAGTGGCGAACGGGTGAGTAACACGTGAGCAACCTGCCCTTCACTCTGGGATAACCACGGGAAACGGTGGCTAATACCGGATATGAGACGTACACGCATGTGTCGCGTCTGGAAAGATTTATCGGTGGGGGATGGGCTCGCGGCCTATCAGCTTGTTGGTGGGGTAGTGGCCCACCAAGGCGACGACGGGTAGCCGGCCTGAGAGGGCGACCGGCCACACTGGGACTGAGACACGGCCCAGACTCCTACGGGAGGCAGCAGTGGGGAATATTGCACAATGGGCGGAAGCCTGATGCAGCGACGCCGCGTGAGGGATGACGGCCTTCGGGTTGTAAACCTCTTTCAGCAGGGACGAAGCGCAAGTGACGGTACCTGCAGAAGAAGCGCCGGCCAACTACGTGCCAGCAGCCGCGGTAAGACGTAGGGCGCGAGCGTTGTCCGGATTTATTGGGCGTAAAGAGCTCGTAGGCGGCTTGTCGCGTCGACTGTGAAAACCCGCGGCTCAACCGCGGGCCTGCAGCCGATACGGGCAGGCTAGAGTTCGGTAGGGGAGACTGGAATTCCTGGTGTAGCGGTGAAATGCGCAGATATCAGGAGGAACACCGGTGGCGAAGGCGGGTCTCTGGGCCGAAACTGACGCTGAGGAGCGAAAGCGTGGGGAGCGAACAGGATTAGATACCCTGGTAGTCCACGCCGTAAACGTTGGGCGCTAGGTGTGGGGAACCTTCCACGTTCTCCGTGCCGCAGCTAACGCATTAAGCGCCCCGCCTGGGGAGTACGGCCGCAAGGCTAAAACTCAAAGGAATTGACGGGGGCCCGCACAAGCGGCGGAGCATGTGGCTTAATTCGACGCAACGCGAAGAACCTTACCAAGGCTTGACATACAGGGAAATCCGGCAGAGATGTCGGGTCCGCAAGGGCCCTGTACAGGTGGTGCATGGTTGTCGTCAGCTCGTGTCGTGAGATGTTGGGTTAAGTCCCGCAACGAGCGCAACCCTCGTCCTATGTTGCCAGCGAGTAATGTCGGGGACTCATAGGAGACTGCCGGGGTCAACTCGGAGGAAGGTGGGGATGACGTCAAATCATCATGCCCCTTATGTCTTGGGCTGCACACATGCTACAATGGCCGGTACAAAGGGCTGCGAAGCCGTAAGGTGGAGCGAATCCCAAAAAGCCGGTCTCAGTTCGGATTGGGGTCTGCAACTCGACCCCATGAAGTCGGAGTCGCTAGTAATCGCAGATCAGCAACGCTGCGGTGAATACGTTCCCGGGCCTTGTACACACCGCCCGTCA
>JBJMIR010000046.1:0-34927 GCA_045806785.1 Propionibacteriaceae bacterium
TGAGCGGGTTCCTCGTCGGCCGTCTGCTCCTCGTCTTGAGCGGGTTCCTCGGGCGAAATTTCCCGCGCACGGACCATCTGAGCGAGGGCGTCCAACTGATCAGCGGCGCCCGCGCCTCCGCATGTGAGCGACGCCAACAGACCGCCCAGAAGCCCCGCCCGATCGGCCGTGATCAAGATCCGGTCGATCTGAACAACCAGGCCGAGCAGGTTGAGTCGTAGTCCCTCCGGAATGTCGAGGATTACGCAATCTTCGTCCACTTTTACCCCCTCCTTTATCTGCATGATTGCATTGCAGGCCCGGATACCCACGGGTCCCGCACACAAACGAACCAACGGGCGGGGTGGCCTACGTTCACGTGATCATCCATCGCGCGCTCAGGGACGCGGTCAAGTGGGAGCGACTGGCCCGGAACCCGGCCGACCCTGCAGATCCGCCCAAGGCGGCAAACCGCCCAGAGTCGATCACCTAGACGGCGACAACGGGATTGCGGCGCGGCGAAGCGCTGGGATTGCGCTGGCCGGATCTGGATCTCGACGCCAGTCGGGCATTCGATCCGACAGACCGTGATCGCTATCAAGCACAACGTGATGATTAGTACGCCGAAGACAGCCAAGGTCGGCGTACCGTCACGCTCGACAGCGGCACTGTCGCCGCGCCTTCGCGAGCATCGTAAGCGGCAGGCAGCTGAGCGGCTGCTGATGGGCGCCGGCTGGACCGACAACGATCTTGTCTTCTGGGCCATCCCGATGGCACCGTGCTGCACCCTTAGAGGTTCTCCGGTGGCTTCCTGGAGCCGGTGGCTTCCTGGAGACGGTTGCCAGGATCGGACCGCCCCGCATATTCGGCTGCATGATCTCAGGCACAGGTGGGCAACGATGGCGCCGCAGGCTGGCGTCCATCCTAAGGTGATGCAGGAGCGGCTAGGACGCGCCAACATCGGCGTCACACTGGACACCTACAGCCACGTGGTTGCTGGCTTTGTAAGAGGATGCGGCCGAGCAAGCAGCAGCGCTGTTTCGGACGTCGGTTAGCAATCCGTTAGCAGAGGGCCAGTGAGGTGACACTGATCTGCGCTTTCGCTAGGACGTTCGTGAGAGCCTACGGGGGAGTTAGTATCAGCTCCTGGCGGCCTGTCAGGGACGGGCCGGACCTCCCTGGCGGCTGATGGCAGGAGAGGCCGCTGCAGACCTGAGGGAGATCACCCAGCGTGTCATCGATGCTCGACCCAGAGGTGCCGCCGAGCCAGGCCAAGGAAATGATCCGAACCGGCAAGGGTTGCCTCGCCGTCGTGGTGGCTGCCGCTGTACTGCTGTTCGGCGGCTACTTTGTCTGGGACAAAACCAGCACTTTCCTGTCCACCTTCGGTGAGATTCCAGATTATCCAGGACCGGGTAGCGCCAAGGTCCTCGTCGATATTCCGGGGGGCGCCTCGCTGGATGTGATCGGCGGAATCCTCGTCGAGAAGGATGTCGTCAAGTCCAGGAAAGCCTGGGACAGAGCGGTGCGCTCAGAGGAGCGGGCGACCAGCGTTCAGGCCGGCAGGTACCTGATGCGCACGCAGATGCAGGCCATCGACGCGCTCCGACTGCTGATCAATCCGGGTAGCTCCAAGATCCGCTTGCAGTTCACGATTCCGGAGGGCATGCGACTCAGTGCCCAGGTGGATGCGCTGGCAAAGCGCACCAAGATCAAGAAATCGGCGTACGAGAAGACCTTGGACAAACCCAAAGCCATCAAACTGCCCAAGTACGCGAAGAATCGACCGGAAGGTTTCCTCTTCCCTGACACCTACGAGCTAACGGCGGACTCGACGGCGACCTCGATCCTGAAGCAGATGGTGGGCCAGTACAAGTCGGTGACGCGGGAGATCGAGTTCGAGGCTGCGGCCAAGAAGCTCAAGCGATCACCGTATGAAGTGCTCACTGTGGCCAGCATCATCGAACGCGAGGTGAACAGGGAGGAGTATCGGGCGAAGGTGGCGCAGGTGCTCTACAACCGGCTCGACAAGGGAATGAAGCTCGGTCTCGACTCAACGGTGATCTACGCCGAGAACCTCAAAACCAACACAACGACCAAGCAGGATCGCAAGAGCAAGTCGAAGTACAACACCTACCGCTACAAGGGATTGCCGCCCGGACCTATTTCGGCTCCCGGTAAGGCCGCATTGGAGGCGGCGGCCAAACCTGAGAAGGGCAAATGGCTGTATTTCGTCACGGTGAACTTCGATACCGGTGAGACAAAGTTTGCCGATAACCAAGCCGATTTCGAAAAGATCCGGCAGGAGTTCCAGGCCTGGTGTCAGTCACATCCTGGGCGCTGTGACACCTGACCCCGGCTCGCTCGGCGGCGTTCGTCACTGTGCGGTTCTTGGCTCGCCAATCGGGCACTCTCTGTCACCGGCTCTGCACCGCGCGGCGTACCTCCATCTCGGTCTGAACTGGACCTACGAAAGCGTCGAGGTCGATGAGCAGGGCCTGGCTTCCTTCGTGCACGGTCTGGACGCATCCTGGCGCGGGCTTAGTCTCACCATGCCGCTGAAAGTTGCTGTCCTCGAGCTCGGTGAGGTCGACCCGCTAGCCCAACTGGCGGTGGCCGGTAACACCCTGATCATGGAGGGCGGCAAACATCAGGTCTATAACACCGACGTTGGAGGTCTGATCTGGGCGGTTCGCCACGTGGCCGGGGCTCCGCTGCCGCGCGTCACTGTTTTGGGCGCCGGGGCCACAGCCAGGGCGGCGCTCCTTGCCGCCACCGAACTTGGCGCGCAGCAGGTCAACGTTGTGGCGCGTACGCCGGCCCGGGCCGAGCCGCTCCGCATACTCAGTCGCCGATTGGGTGTCGAGCTGGACATCAGGCCATGGTCAAGCGCGCTTCCTGATGCCGATCTGGCAGTTTCAACCGTGGTTTCTGGAGCCGCTGACTCCATTGCCAATGCCGTAGCCGACAGTGCACCGGTGATCGTTGACGTCATCTACGATCCATGGCCAACCGTCCTCGCAACGACCGCTCTGCATGCCGGTCGCACCGTCGTCAGTGGCCGAGACCTGCTGATCGGCCAGGCCCTGCTACAGATAGAGCTGATGACCGGCCAGTCGGTGCCGGCCAAAGTCCTGTACGCCGCCCTGGAATCTGAACCGCGCCGGCAACAGCCCGTGCCAGACTTCTGATCATGCTCAGATGGCTGACGGCCGGCGAGTCGCACGGTCCAGCACTCGTGGCAATCCTGGAAGGACTGCCCGCTCATGTGTCCATTACCAGCGGCGACATCGCTGATGCGCTGGCTCGTCGCCGGCTCGGCTTTGGCCGCGGTGCCCGGATGAAGTTCGAGGCGGACGCTGTGACCATCCTCGGCGGCATCCGCCACGGCCAGACCCAAGGCGGGCCCATCGCGATTCAAGTAGCGAACAGTGAGTGGCCCAAGTGGGAAACAGTCATGTCGGCCGATCCGGTATCACCGGATGAACTCGAGGGACAGGCACGGAACGCGCCGCTCACTCGGCCCCGCCCCGGGCACGCCGACCTGGTGGGTATGCAGAAGTACGACTTCGAGGAGGCGCGGCCGATCTTGGAACGGGCCAGCGCTCGGGAAACGGCCGCAAGAGTGGCGCTTGGCCGGGTGGCGTACGCATTCTTGCAGCAAGCGCTGGGTGTCAGCCTGTTGAGTCATGTGGTCGAGCTCGGCACAGCTCGGGCGCCCGCTGGAGTGATCCCCAGCGCTATGGATCTGACCGCCATCGATGAGAACCCGGTTCGCTGCTTCGACCCGGCGGCCAGCGCTGAGATGGTCGCTGAGGTCGAGGGTGCGCAGAAGGACGGGGACACACTCGGCGGTGTCGTTGAGGTCGTTGTCTGGGGCCTGCCGCCGGGTCTTGGTTCACATGCTCACTGGGATCGCCGCTTGGATGCGCAGCTGGCCGGCGCGCTGATGGGAATTCAGGCCATCAAAGGTGTCGAGATCGGCGACGGCTTTGAGCTGGCGCGTAGCCCAGGCAGCACCGCCCACGACGAGATCGTGCCCGGTAAGGACGGCATCGCCCGGGCCTCGCATAGGTCAGGTGGCACCGAGGGCGGCATGAGTACCGGTGAAGTGCTGCGGGTACGCGCGGCGATGAAGCCAATTTCGACGGTGCCGCGCGCACTCCGCACTGTCGACGTCACAACCGGCGAGGCGGCGGTGGCTCATCACCAGCGCTCGGATGTCTGCGCCGTACCAGCGGCCGGCGTAGTCGCCGAGGCCATGGTCGCGCTGGTGTTGGCCAACGCGGCCTTGGAGAAGTTTGGCGGCGACTCCGTCACTGAAACCAGGCGCAATTGTGAGAGCTATCTCAAGCAGGTCGCTGATCGCGGGCTTCAGGTGCGATCTCAGTCATGAGTGTCCAGCCCCATGTGTCTCCTGAGCCTGTTGGAGGGCGTCCTGAGTCCGTCGAGGGCCCGATTGTCCTGGTCGGTGCCCCTGGTTCCGGAAAGAGCACTGTCGGAGCGTTACTTGCCGAACGGTTAGGCGTTACCTTTCACGATGTCGATGCGGTGATCGTTGAGCGGACTGGAAAGTCGATTGCCGACATCTTCGTCGAGGACGGAGAGCCGGCATTCCGGGCGCTGGAAGAGCGCACCACAGCCGAGCTTCTCGCGCTGCCTGGCGTGTTGTCGCTGGGCGGCGGAGCGGTGCTGTCAGCAACTACCCGGGCTGCGCTACACGATCATCGAGTGATCTGGCTAAAGGTCGGCCTCGCCCAGTCGGTGAAGCGTGTCGGGCTCGATACTGCGCGGCCGCTGCTCCTGGGCAATGTGCGTAGTCAGTTGCGCAAGCTGCTCGACGATCGAGCGGCGCTCTACCGAGAGGTGGGAACCGAGATCATAGACACTGACCACGCGACACCAGCCGAAATCGTGAAGATGATCATGAGCGCGCATGCGACCCAGCACTGAGCCGGTCCGGATTCCTGTTACGGCGGAACGCCCCTACCAGGTGCTCGTCGGATACGACCTGCTGGACGAAGTACCGCCCTTGCTCGGTCCGGCCGTGCAACGGGTTGCGTTGCTGCATCCGCCGACGATGATCAAAACCGCGGAAAGCTTGGTGCAGCTGCTCAGTACTGCCGGGATGCAGCCGATTCGCATCGATGTGCCAGACGCCGAGGCTGCGAAGAGCGTGGCAGTCGCCGAACGCTGCTGGTCGATTCTGGGGAACGCCGGTTTTACACGCTCGGATGCTGTCGTCGGCCTCGGCGGCGGTGCGACAACCGACCTGGCCGGATTTGTGGCGGCCACCTGGCTGCGAGGCGTCCGACTAGTCATGGTTCCGACGACCCTGCTGGGCATGGTCGACGCCGCAGTCGGAGGCAAGACAGGAATCAACACCGCCGAAGGCAAGAACCTCGTCGGCTGCTTCTATGAGCCGGCCGGCGTGGTCTGTGATCTTGCTGCGCTTGCCACGTTGCCCGACGCCGATCTGGTTGCCGGCCTTGCCGAGGTGATCAAATGCGGCTTCATCGCCGACCCGGTGATCTTGACGATGATCGAATCCGATCCGGGCTTGGCCGTCCACACCGATTCGCCCATGCTCCGTGAGCTGGTCGAGCGGGCGGTTGCGGTCAAGGCTCGGGTCGTCAGTGCCGATCTTCGGGAGGGCACATCGAATGGGTCATCGGTGGGCCGTGAGCTGTTGAACTACGGCCACACCATGGGTCACGCTATCGAGCGTCGGGAGCATTTCACCTGGCGCCACGGTGACGCGGTCAGTGTCGGCATGATCTTCGCCGCTGAGCTGTCCAGGCTTGCTGGCCGACTTGATCAACAAACGGCTGACCGGCATCGGGAGGTGCTCTCCCGTGTCGGTTTGCCGACGAGTTATCCGGCTGACGCGTTCGACGACCTGTTGCACACCATGGCACTTGACAAGAAGACTCGAGGTGCGACGTTGCGATTTGTGATCTTGAACGGGCTGGCCAGTGCCGAGATTCTGGCAGCGCCAGGCGAGGACGTGCTGCGTGCCGCCTACGCCGCTGTCGCGGCTTAGGGCTGGGAGTGGATCGAGCAATCAAAGCCAGATCGCGCCACGCGCCGTACTGAGCCAGGCTGGCGCGGCGCTGTCCTGGACGAGTGAGCGAGCAGACACGCTTTTCGTCTGCGAGCGAGTGAGGAAGGCAGCGGCTCACGAGCGCCAGCCTCAGCGAGCGGAGCGAGCAATGTATAAGGAGGGAGGGGACATGCTTTTCGTCCCCGAGCGACGACGAAGTAGGCGTGCTCCGAGGCGCGATCCGCGCTCGCGGTGTCCGCGCCGCCGATCTGCAGGAGGAGCCGACGAAACGCCTCACAGAGCTGGTCCTGCGACACACTCGTTTCGTCGGATCCGACGAAGACGGCGGCTCTCCGGCGGACATCGCAGCGAGCGAAGCGAGCCATTAGACACAGCGAGCATAGCGAGCGGAACAATCAAACCGGATCGCGCCACGCGCCGTGCTGAGGAGGAGGGAGGGGACATGCTTTTCGTCCCCGAGCGACGACGAAGTAGGCGTGCTCCGAGGCGCGATCCGCGTGGAGCGAGCATAGCGAGCGGAACAATCAAGAGGGGGTCAGCATGATCGAAGCCTGGGACGAGCTCAATGCGCGGGACACTTTCGCCGAGGCGGCACAGACCTTCGCCGAGTTGGTACGCCGGATTCCGCAGGACCGCTGGGACGGAGCTGGATTGGGGGAGTGGAACCTACGCTCCCTTGTCGGTCACACCTCGCGATCACTGATAACAGTCGAGACCTATCTCGGTCAACCTGCAGACATCGAAGAGGTGCCGACTCCAGCGGCCTACTACCGAGCATTGAGCGGGATCGACCATGCGGCGGTCGTTGGCCGAGGCGTGGCCGCCGGCCAGGCGCTCGGCGAGAATCCGGCCGACTTTGTGGATGAGCTGGTCAAACGGGTACCTCGGCAGCTCCAAACAGCCGGTAATCCGCTGATCACGACAGCGGCGGGTGGCATGCGGCTGGAAACCTACTTGCCCACTCGGACTTTGGAGCTAGTAGTGCACAGCCTCGACATCGCGGCAGCAGTGCCAGACATCGAAGGGCCAGAGTTCAGTGTCCAGGTGCTCAGCCAGGTCGCCAGAGTCGCCGCCACGGCCGGCGTGCTGCTTGGCCGCGGCGTCGAACTGATGCTTGCGCTTACCGGCCGAGCCGCCCTCAGCCCTGGTTTCAGCGTCGTCTGACCCCTATGGCTGGGGTCTAAACTGGGCGGCTGCCAAAGAAGAAGGGTAATCAAGCGTGGCGTCGACGAACGATCTCAAAAACGGCATGGTCCTAGACCTGGACGGACAGTTGTGGTCCGTGGTCTGGTTTCAGCACCACAAGCCCGGCAAGGGCAACACCGTGGTACGCACCAAGCTCAAGCATGTGCTGTCCGGCAAGGTCGTCGACAAGACCTTCAACGCTGACACCAAGGTCGATACGGCCAATGTCGACCGGCGCGACATGCAGTACCTCTACCACGACGGTTCGGGCTTCGTCTTCATGGACACCAGCACGTACGACCAGCTGACCATCCCCGAAGAGACGGTGGGCGATGCAAGGAACTACCTGCTCGAGGAACAGGTCGCAACAGTGGCGTTACACAACGGCACGCCGCTCTACATCGAATTGCCCGCCTCAGTCGAACTCGTGGTCACCTACACCGAGCCCGGCCTGCAGGGTGACCGCAGCACCGGCGGCACAAAGCCGGCGACCGTCGAAACCGGGTTGCAGATACAGGTTCCGCTCTTCTTGACCACCGGCGAGAAGGTCAAGGTGGACACCCGCAGCGGCGAGTATCTCGGTCGGGTCGCAAGCTGATCATGGCTGCCGGCTCCTCGCGTACCAAGGCCCGTAAGCGCGCCCTGGACATATTGTTCGAAGCCGAGCTGCGCGACACAGACGCGATCGCGACTCTAGAGGAGCGCATCGCCGCGGCAACTCCGCCGGTGCGCGAGTACACAGCCGAGCTGGTCCGGGGTGCGGTCGCACATGCAGCGGAGATCGACGAACGGATCAGCGCCTGCTTGGCCCCCGGCTGGACATTGCCGCGGATGCCTCGGGTTGATCGCAATGCCCTGCGGATTGCGGTGTATGAGATCGATTACGGCGAGGTGCCCGATGCAGTCGCCGTTGCCGAAGCGGTCCAGCTGGTTTCCGACCTTTCCACTGACGACTCGCCGGCGTTCGTCAACGGTGTGCTCCGGGCAATCACAGCGTCCACAGTGGGTTAGCGCTCGTCGATACTGCCGAGGACAGGCTTGAGATCGACGATTGGCGTTCCGTCGATGGCCTCCAGTCCGCTTACGTGCACGCGTACTCCGTCGATGTCGAGAACGCGTACTCGATGCAGACCGATCGGATTAGGCCGGCTCGATGCGCGAGTACTGAAGACGCCCTGCTCTGGTCGGTCCAGATCTCCTCGTGGATGGACCCTCAATACGCTGCGATCGGCCTGGTGCAACCAGCTCAGCATGACGATCTCGTCTCCGACGGTGATGCCGTCCAAGGCCGGCTGGACCCCGGAGTCCAAGATCAAGTACGCGTCTGGTGCTCCTTCGTCGCCCTGACGCGGGGCGTCTGGCGTCGAGTTGAGCGGACTCTGCACGTGTCCTATCGGGCGGACTGTGAAGTCAATGTCGGAGTGGTCGGGCATGAGGCACTTAACCACACCTTCAGATTTCAAAGTTGTAGTCACCATCCCTTGACCATCCCACAGGATGGTGGCAGGATGGCGGCATGTCCGAAGCCGAGAAGACCGAGAAGGTCACGATCAACCTCGGCCTAATCGATCTCGGCCAGATCGACCTTCTCGTGCAAGAGGGCTTCTACGCCAACCGAACGGACTTTCTTCGCACGGCCGTACGCGCCCAGCTGGGCACCCATGGTCCTGTGCTGCAGCGGACCGTGGAACGGAAAACAATGGTGTTGGGCCTGGAAAACTACACGCGTCAGCAGCTGGAAGAGGTTCGAGCTGCCGGCCGTCGCTTGCAGATTCGTGTCCTTGGCCTCGCCGCGATTGCCAACGACGTCAGCCCAGAGTTGGCGCTCGCGACGATCGAATCGGTCGAGGTGTTGGGCGCATTCCGGGCTAGTGCCGCAGTGAAGGCCGCACTGCGCGATCGCATTCGATAAACCCATCCATCAGGAGCATACGCATGATCACTCCAGATCAAGATCAAATGGCACAAGCACTACAACTGACCAGAGCAGGGCGCCTTGCCGAGGCAACCGAGCTCATCCAGCGAACGCTCGGGTCAAGCTCGAAGTCCGGGCCCGCACCCGTCAGTGGCCAGGTGAATCCGTTGAACCTGGGTAATAAGCCGCTGCTGAGCTCGTTGGCCAATTCGCCTACCTTGCAGCTGCCCATGCAGAATCCCAATGTGTTACCGCGTGAAGCATCGCCCCCAGACAGTCTTGGAGGCGGCGCTCTCCTTGAGCGGACGTACTCGAACGGCTCCGGCGCCAGGCGCTACCTGGTCTATGCACCGCCCAGTGGTCCCAGCCAAGGCATGCCGGTCATCGTCATGCTCCATGGTGGGACTCAGGACGTGCGCGACTTTGCGACCGGCACAGGCATGAACAAGCTTGCGGATCTGCATCACTTCCTGGTCGTCTATCCGGACCAGGACGCCCGGGCAAATCCCATGCGCTACTGGAACTGGTTTCGTCCGCAGGACCAGCGCACTGGCAATGGTGAGCCATCTCTTATCGCAGGTATCACCGAGCAGGTCATCGATGACTACGCCGCGGATCGGGACCGGATCTTCATTGTGGGCTTCTCTGCGGGCGCTGCTATGGCGACCGTTATGGCGGCAACGCACCCGGAGCTCTACGCGGCGGCTGGTGTGCATTCCGGTTTGCCGTACGGCGCTGCGTATGATGTGCAGTCCGCATTTGCGCTTATGCGTGGGGAGAATCGGCCATCACGGCAAGACACGGCATTGCAGATTCCCCTGGTCATCTTTCACGGTGATCAGGACCAGATTGTCAACGTGATCAATGCGAGCCACATCCGTAAGCAACGACTTGGAGTCGACCAAGCCACAGCCGCGAACGGCGCAACGACGGTTCAGGGACGGGTAGCCGGCGGTCACGCCTATACCCGCACGACCTATTCGGATGAAAAGGACGTGCTACTCGAGCAGTGGATTGTTCATGGGGCTGGGCATGCTTGGTTCGGTGGTACTGCTGGCTCCTCCTACACCGATCCGAAGGGCCCGGATGCCAGCGCCGAGATGGTGCGCTTCTTTTCCCAACACCGCAGGTCGGCGTGACCCGGCTGCAATCGACGGTCGCAGGTTTAGCGCAAGACTGAGGCGGGCTGCCGGAGCTCGAGCCGGCACCATACCGGGCCAGCGGGTCTTAACGTGATGGCGGTGACCAGGGGGATGTCGGGCGCATCGGAGACCAGGGAGAACCGCGTCAGCAGCGTGGCGGTCGCAACGACCGCCTCCGCCATCGCGAAGTGGCCCCCGATGCAGCCCCGCAGGCCACCGGCGAACGGAAAGTAGGCGTATCGAGCGCGGGCTTGCTCGGCAGCCGGCTCGAAACGCGCCGGATTGAACCGCTCAGGGTCGGGCCAGAGGTCCGGACGCCGATGGGTGGCCCATTGGCTGAGCAGGATGATGGATCCGGCGGGGATGCGATGTCCCGCGATTGTCACTTCATGCTCCGCAATCCTGCCGAGCGAGTACGCCGGCGGATAGAGCCGCAGCGCCTCCTTTACGGCCATCTCGGTCAAAGAGAGCCGGCCGATGTCGTCGGCGTGCGGGGCACGACCATCCAGCACATCGACGATCTCGCGGTGCACCGCCGCCTGCACGTCGGGATAGCGCCCGAGCAGGTGCATCGTGAATGTCAACGCGGTCGACGTCGTCTCATGCCCGGCCAGTAAGAAGATCAAGACTTGGTCGCGTACCTCCTGGTGGCTCATTGGCGCGCCGGTCTCCGGATCGCGGGCCGCGAGCAGCAGTGATATCAGATCTCGATCGGATCGCGCCACGCGCCGTGCTGAGGAGGAGGGAGGGGACATGCTGTTCGTCGCCGACCGACGACGAAGTAGGCGTGCTTCACGGCGCGATCCGCGCGGAGCGAGTGAAGCAAGCGGAGCAATCAAATCGGACTCTGGGGCCCCAGACCGCCGATCGATGATGTCGTCGACCACCCTGTACATTGCGCGCTGGGCCGCCGCTGCTCGAACTTGGCCCAGCGTTGGCAACCACCGGGGCAATCGCGACGGGCTCACGCCGCGACGCTGCACGTGCTCGTTCAGAATTGGAAACGTCGCCCGGATCACCGGTACCGCCTCATCGACATCTGCGCCGAAGAGCACCCGGCCTACCGTACGCAAGGTGTATTCGACCATGGCAGCGTTGACATCGATGGGTGCGCCGCCTACGCCGCTGACGGCGCATCGATCGGCCAAGCGGGCGGCCTCGTCGGCCATGACGTCTATGTAGCCGTCAATGCGCCGGTGAGAAAACAGCGGCGCCACCGTCCGGCGCTGCTGCCGCCAGCGCTGCCCGCCGCTGGTGAGCAGGCCATTGCCGAGGTATGCCGCGATCTCGCCATAGAAGGGCGTGTTCTTGGAGTAGCCGTCCGGGTCGCCGGCCAGGACTTGTTCGACGCCGTCGGGGTGGGTGACCAGATAGAGGTCGCGGCGCAATCCTGGTGGACCCACCACGAGGCGTACCACATCGCCGTACTCGGCCACCGCTCGCTGGAATGTGCCGAGCTGGTCCTGTCGCAGTTGGGGCACCATGCCCAACCAGCGCGATCCACGCGGACCCGGCACGGAGCTTGATTCCTTCACGCATTAATGATTGCTCGGCGCTTTCCAAACGATGTGGACGGCTAGGTGCGGGGTCGGTTGCACCGCTGCGGCAATCGATTCCCTCATTTGATCCTGAGCGATTGGTCGAGGAATCGCACCCGCGTTCGTTATTAGGGTGAGAGGGCGGAGAGGACCGCCCGGAGCGAAGGAGTGCTGATGAAGTATCTGCTGCTGATCTACGGCGAGGAGGCAGCGGCCGCGGCGATGGCGGAGGACATGACCCCCGACCAACAAGCCGCGCAGATCCAGCCCTGGTACGACTATGGCGACTGGCTCACCGAGAAGGGCTGGTACGTGGCCGGCGATGCGTTGCAGCCAACCTCAACAGCCACCACGGTCCGCGCTTCGGACGGCAAGCCTGTGGTGACCGATGGGCCGTTTGCCGAGACCAAGGAACAGCTCGGCGGCTACTACTTGCTCGACGTCGCCAACCTCGATGAGGCGATTGAAGCAGGAACCCGCTGTCCTGGCGCGATGTTCGGCACCATTGAGCTGCGTCCACTCCAGGAGTTCCCGGATCAACCGCAGGGCTGATACCACGGCCGATACACGTGAGAACGTCGACCTCCTGTTCCGCCGCGAGGCGGGACGGGCGGTCGCAGCTTTGATCCAGGCGACTGGCAGCTTCGATCTGGCTGAAGAGGTGGTTCAAGACGCATTTGTGCAAGCCCTCCGCACTTGGCCGACGCGCGGAATTCCCACCAACCCGGCGGCATGGATCACCCTCACCGCCCGGAACAAGGCGATCGATCGCCTGCGACGGGAACGAGTGGGAGCCGTCAAGGCGGCACAGGCCGAGGAGCTGCGCGCGCTCGAGGTGCTGGGAGATGACGCGCAGCACATCCCTGACGAGCGCCTGAGGCTGATCTTCACATGTTGCCATCCCGCGCTACCGATGGAAGCACGGGTTGCGCTGACGCTCCGCACAGTCGGGGGACTGTCATCGCGAGAGATCGCCCGCGCATTCCTGCTCACCGAACCGACGGTGCAGCAGCGGCTGGTCCGGGCGAAGCGCAAGATCCGAGACGCCGGCATTCCGTACCGCGTCCCGCCACAGGACCTCCTGCCCGAGCGGCTCAGCGGCGTACTCGCCGTCCTCTACCTGGTGTTCAACGAGGGGTACGCCTCGACCGAGGGAGAGTTAGTTCGCGTCGAGCTCTGCGACGAGGCGATCTGGCTGATACGCGTCGTGAACCGACTTATGCCAGGCGAACCCGAGACTATGGGATTGCTCGCGCTGATGCTGCTACAGCATTCCCGACGGCACACCCGTGTGGATGATCATGGCGATCTTGTGCTGTTAGAAGACCAAGATCGCGCTCGCTGGGACCAGGAGATGATCGACGAAGGACTGGCGTTGATCGATGCTGCAGTGGAGCTGCGGCGGCCTGGTCCCTACCAGGTGCAGGCGGCCATCGCCGCCCTGCACGCCCGTGCGCCACGACCGGAAGACACCGATTGGCCGCAGATTGCGACGCTTTACCGAGGTCTCAAGGCGATGTGGTCTACACCGGTCATCGAGTTGAACCGAGCGGTCGCCGTTGCCATGGCCGACGGGCCCGATGCCGGCCTGGCCCTGATGGAACCGCTTGCCGACGAACTCGACCGCTATCACCTCTACCATGCGGCCAGGGCGGATCTGCTGCGCCGGAGTGGACGTGGCAGCGAGGCGACTGCCGCGTATCGACGAGCTCTGGAACTTGCCACGAATTCCGTCGAGCGCGCATATCTCAGGGGACGGCTCCAACACCTGGAGAAAGAAACTGCGGACAAGTTGCAGTACTAAATCGATCCAAGCTCCACTTGCCCACACTTTTCGCTGCCTCGGATTTGGCTATCGGGCGCTGTCACTGAGGCCGAGTCCGTCGAGAAGGCGGTCCAGCCCAAAGGTGAACTGCTCCTCCAAAGGCCCGTACAGGTAGGGCGTTACGGCGGCGGTGTTGGGATATTCGTTGGCGGGCAGCGCCTGGTACATCATCCGGCTTGCGGCTAGCTCGGTGATGGCCTGGGTGGGGTCGAGGACGGCGTACGGCGCCTCCAGCATCGCCTGGCCGAGGGTGTAGTAAAGCAGCGCCTGGTAGGCGCGGCCAGCTTCGCGGTCGTTGTAGCCGGCCTGGCGGAGTACCCCTAGGGCGCGCTCCGTGGACGCCCACGTGTTGGCACCGCGCGGTGGACGGCGGACGATGATTGCCGTCATAGCCGGGTGCGCCAGCAAGACTCGGTGCAGCGCGAGGAAGGCTGCGCGGAGCTGGCCGCGTGGGCTGCCGTCGTGATCGGTGCCGGCTGGCGGTGCGCCGCTGCCAATGATGTGGTCAGCTAGAGCATTGATCAGCTCGTCCTTGTTGCGGAAGTGCCGATACACGGCAGTGGCGTCTACGCCGAGTCGGTGTCCTAGGGCGCGTGTGGTGAGCGCATCGAGCCCGGCCGCGTCAACGAGTGCGAGTGCCTCAGTCAGGATGCGCTCATCGCTGAGGCTCTGTCGCAATGGTCTCGCTGCGTCGCTGCCGGCAGCTGCCACGCCGTTGTCTCCTTTACTCGGGAATATAGCGACATTATCCACGTTGATGTCATCAATGATGACACCTTAGGTGTGACCGGAATTAACCAGCAGGAGGTTACTGCCTTGCGACACCATCGATCGGACTCTGAAGCTCCGGCGGATTCATTTCCGACCGACCCGACCGGACTTCCCGACGCCGGCCCGCCCGAGGTGCTGGAGCTGGCCGACGGTGACACGCTGCACCTCGAGATCGCCCCGGTGGCCAAGCGGCTTGGCGATACGACCGTGCGCATGCTGGGCTATAACGGCTCAATTCCTGGGCCCACTCTCAAGGTCAAACAGGGCTCGGAGATCATCGTCCACGTCACCAACCACGGTGACCTCGACACGACCGTCCACTGGCACGGGCTGCGGCTGGAGAACAAGTACGACGGGGTGCCCCACGAGACTCAGGCGCCGATTCCGGTGGGAGGTGAGTTCACCTACCGGATCCAGTTCCCCGACGCTGGCCTGTACTGGTACCACCCTCACATTCGCGAGGATTACACCCAGGAGCTGGGCCTGTACGGCAACATCCTGGTCGTTGCCACAGTTCCAAGCTATTGGGCGCAGGCCGACCGTGATCTGATCCTGACTCTGGACGACATCCTGCTCGAGGATGGCAAGGTCGCCCCTTTCAGCCCCACTGAGACGAGCTATGCAGCCATGGGCCGATTCGGCAACCGGCTGCTGGTCGCCGGTGATCCTGACCTGCGCCTTTCCTTCCAGGCAGGAGAGGTCGTGCGGTTGTGGCTGACCAACACCGCCAACACCCGCGTCTTCAATGTCACTCTGCCTGGCACGCGGATGAAGGTCGTGGGCGGGGACAGCGGTCGGGTCGAGCATGAGGAGTTCCTGGACCAGGTGGTACTGGCGCCGTCGGAGCGGGTAGTGGTCGACGTGCTCGTCGAGTCTTCTGGCGAGCTGAGCCTGGAGCACCACACCCCTGATCGGGTCTACCAGCTCGCCGCGATAACCGTGACCGAGGGAGCGCCGTCGGCCGCTGCAGCGCGGTTCGGGGAGCTACGCCGCGCCCCAGAGCTGCACGCTGAGCGCGTGCAGCTGGACCAATGGCTGGCGGCTCCGCCCGACAAGACCCTGGCTCTGGTCGCTCAGATGGAGGATCCAGCCGCGATGCCGGAGGGTACCGGGCCTGTCACCTATGCCTGTCCCATGCATCCCGAGGTCACCAGTGAGGAGCCCGGCCGCTGCCCCAAGTGCGGCATGAAGCTGCTCGCAGTAGGGTTCGGCGCCCAGGATCATGAGGTGACGGGCCACGGAGCTATGGATCACGGGGCTATGGATCACGGGGCTATGGATCACGGGGCTATGGATCACGGGGCTATGGATCACGGTGGCGCGGACGGCATTGAGTGGGAAGACGACATGGTCGAGGTCAACCGGCTGAGCACCAGCACCACCATGCACTGGCGGTTCCTGGACCGGACCAGCGGCGCCGATAGCCCGGCCATCGACTGGCGCTTCCGGGTCGGTGACCGGGTCAAGATCCGGCTAGTCAACGAGATGGAGTCCGACCACCCCATGCACCACCCCTTCCACCTGCACGGGGCTGGGCGATTCCTGGTCCTGGCGCGCGACGGCGTGACCGAGCCCAACCTGGTCTGGAAGGACACCGTGCTGGTCCGGACCGGCGAGACGGTGGACATCCTGTTCGATGTCACCAACCCCGGCCTGTGGATGGCGCACTGCCACATCGCCGAGCACATGCAGAGCGGCATGATGTTCAGCTTCAACGTCGCCCGCTACTGATGAGCGGACGACCCAACGACAACGCAACTCAACAAAGGAAGGACCATGCACCAGGAGTCTTATCAGAACGCATCAGCGGATCGGCTGCTGGACGCGGTCGTGATCGGCGGCGGCCAAGCGGGCCTCGCCATCGCCTGGTATCTCAAGCGCCAAGGCCTGCGGTTCCTGGTGCTGGAGGCCGGTCCTGAGATCGGCCATACCTGGCGGAAGCGCTGGGAGTCGCTCAAGCTGTTCACGCCAGCCCAGTACGACGGCCTGCCCGGCATGCCGTTCCCGGCCCCCGCTGATACCTACCCGACCAAGGACCCGGTGGCCGACTACCTGATGGCCTATGCGATTGCCTTCGACCTGCCGGTCCGGCTCAAAGCCCGGGTGACCGCCCTCAGCCAGACCGATGAAGGGTTCGAGGTACGCACCGCCGACGACACTTTCCATGCCCGGCAGGTCGTGGTTGCGACCGGCCCCTTCCAGGTGCCCTTCGTCCCGCCGGCCGGGCAAGGGCTGGACCCGTCGGTGATTCAGCTCCACAGTGCCGACTACCGCAATCCCCAAGCGCTGCCAAGCAGACCGGCGTTGGTCGTCGGCGGAGGCAACTCCGGTTTCCAGATCGCTGAGGAGCTGGCCGCCACCCGCCGGGTCGAGCTATCGATCGGCGAACGGGCGCCGATGCTTCCGCAGCGGCTGGCCGGCAAGGATCTGTTCTGGTGGCTTACCCGCCTCGGTCTGCTGCGTGTCCCGGTCGACTCGCGGCTCGGCCAGCGGGCCAGCCGCCGGGAGTTCATCATCGGCACCAACAAGCGCCGGCTACGCAAGGCGGGCGTACGGTTTCGGCCGCGGTTGATTGAGGCTCACGGCCGGACCGTCCGGTTCGCCGACGGCAGCACCTTGGACGACATCGGCGCGGTGGTCTGGGCAACCGGCTATCGCTCGGACTACTCCTGGATCGAGGTTCCCGGTGTGGTTGAGAACGGCCGAGTGGTCCACCGCCGCGGTGTGACCGAGGTGCCCGGGCTGTACTTCCTTGGGCTGTCATGGCAGCACACCCGGGGCTCGGCTCTGCTCGGCTTCGTCAACGACGATGCCGCCTACCTCGCCGACCAGATTGGCGCCTACCGTCAAGCTGATGCCCCCGTCGAGTCGGAGGTCGCCGGGCAGACGTCCAGCTAACCAACCATCGCGAGAGGAGCGTATAAACGTGGACACCGCTCAAACCTCTGAGCCGATGCAACTGCCGGCCGTGATCCGTCAGGGCGGCGGGTACGGCTGGATCAGCGCCGCGGTCCTCGGCGTCGCTCTGGCCCTGGTCAGTCTGATCATCCCGTGGTTGCTGTCGGACCGGGATGCCTTCAGTTTCTTGGCCGTCTGGTTGGGAGCAACAGGTGCCGTCTATCTCGGCTTCGCCCTCAACGACGGCCGCGAGAAGGCCTTCCGCACCGAGGTGGTTGGGATGGCGCTGTTCGTGGCCGCAGCCACCGCTGCCCTAGCACTGGGCTGGCCATGGCTACTGGCGGCGGGATACTTCGGCCACTGTCTCTGGGACCTGGTCCACCACGGCCGGGGCATCGACACCACCATGCCGTGGTGGTGGGTGCCAGCCTGTCTGGGCTACGACGCTGTGATAGGCGCCTACATCCTGATTCGTTTCCTTTGACTGGCTCTGTCTCGCCGTCCCTGTGACAGCCGAATTCGCTGATAACCTCTGTTGCGGCCTTCTAAGCTTTGCGTCCGGCCCCGTGAGGCAGGAAAGGGCGGTCATATTGGCAGCCGACAGTGCGCCCGGAAATCTCGGTGCCTGAACTCCGGCAGCTGGAGTCTTCTCCGCCGGCGCTGCTGGTACTTGAGGACGGCCGCACCTTTTACGGTCGGGCCTTTGGCGCCATCGGCGAGACCTTTGGTGAGGCCGTCTTCGCCACCGGCATGTCTGGTTATCAGGAGACGCTGACCGATCCCAGCTACTACCGCCAGGTGGTCATCGCGACGGCACCGCACATCGGCAATACCGGCTGGAACGACGAGGACGGCGAGTCGAGCAGGATCTGGGTCGCCGGCTATGTGGTACGCGACGCCGCTCGGATTTCGTCCAACTGGCGCGCTCGCCGAGACTTAGACGCCGAGTTGCGTACGCAGGGCATCGTCGGCATGTCGGAGGTCGACACCCGAGCTCTTACCCGGCACATTCGGGAACGCGGCGCCATGCGAGTTGGGGTTTCCAGTGTGGAAACGAATCCCACGGCGCTGCTGGAACGGGTCAACGCTCAGCCATCGATGGTGGGCGCCCATCTTGCCGACGACGTGGCCACGACGGAGACGTACGTCGTCGAGCCGGACGGCGAGCCTCGTTTCCGGGTCGTGGCCGTGGATCTTGGCATCAAATCCATGACTCCGGCGCGGATGGCCGAGCGCGGGCTCGAGGTCCATGTGGTGCCCTCGACGATCACCTTTGCCCAGATCGAGGCGCTCAAGCCCGACGGAGTGTTCTTTTCCAACGGTCCGGGCGATCCGGCTGCTGCCGAGGGACAGATTGAGCTGCTGCGGTCTGTGCTGGCAGCCCGAATTCCGTACTTCGGCATCTGCTTCGGCAATCAGCTCTTCGGACGCGCGCTTGGCTTCGGCACGTTCAAGCTGGGGTACGGCCACCGCGGCATCAATCAGCCGGTCATGGACCTCACCACGCGGAAGGTGGAGGTCACTGCGCACAACCATGGGTTCGCCGTCGCGGCAAAGCCTGGAGAGCGGCAGCAAACGCCGTACGGCACTGCCGAGGTTAGCCATATCTGCCTCAACGACGATGTCGTGGAGGGACTACAGCTCACCGATCATGATGGAAGGCTGCTCGCCTTCTCGGTGCAGTACCACCCGGAAGCAGCAGCCGGCCCGCACGATGCCAGCTACCTGTTTGACCGGTTCGCTGATCTGATGGCGAGGCGGCGGCGCTAATGGCTCGCCGGACTGATATCGCATCAATTCTTGTCATCGGGTCCGGGCCGATCGTTATTGGCCAGGCCTGCGAGTTCGACTACTCCGGTACTCAAGCCTGCCGCGTGTTACGTGCCGAAGGGTTCCGGGTGATCTTGGTCAACTCCAATCCGGCGACGATCATGACCGATCCGGAGTTCGCCGACGCGACCTACGTCGAGCCGATCACTTCCGACTTCGTTGAGATGGTCATCGCCAAGGAGCGGCCCGATGCGCTGCTGGCCACTCTGGGTGGACAGACGGCGCTGAACACCGCGGTCGCACTGCACGAAAGCGGCGTGCTGGAACGCTATGGCGTCGAGCTCATTGGCGCGTCGATCGAGGCCATCCAACGCGGTGAGAACCGTGAGCAGTTCAAGACAATCGTCGAAGGGTTGCAGGACATTCCGGGCGGTCCAGCCGAGGTTGCCCGTAGCCGGATCTGTCACTCGATCGAGGACGTACTCAGCGCAGCCGATGATCTTGGTTATCCGCTTGTCGTACGGCCCAGTTTCACGATGGGCGGGCTAGGCTCCGGCTTCGCTCACGACGAAGCTGATCTTCGCCGGATGGCCGGTGCGGGACTGTCTGCCAGCCCGACTACCGAGGTGTTGATCGAGGAGTCGATCTTGGGCTGGAAGGAGTACGAGCTGGAGGTCATGCGGGACAAGGCAGACAACGTCGTGATCGTCTGCTCGATCGAAAACCTCGACCCCATGGGTGTGCACACCGGGGACTCGATCACGGTAGCTCCTGCCATGACCCTCACTGACCGCGAGTTCCAGCGCATGCGCGACGTTGCCATCGGCATCATCCGCGCTGTCGGCGTCGATACCGGCGGCTGCAACATCCAGTTCGCGATCGATCCCTCGAATGGCCGCATGATCGTCATCGAGATGAACCCCCGAGTATCCCGGTCCTCGGCACTGGCGTCCAAGGCGACCGGCTTTCCGATCGCCAAGATCGCGGCGAAGGTCGCCATTGGCTACACCCTTGACGAGATCGCGAACGACATCACGCAGCAGACCCCGGCCAGCTTCGAGCCGACTTTGGACTATGTCGTGGTGAAGGTGCCGCGATTCGCCTTCGAGAAATTCCCGTCGGCGGACTCCACACTCACCACCCATATGAAGAGCGTGGGCGAGGCAATGGCCATCGGCCGCAATTTCACCGAAGCCCTGGGCAAGGCGCTACGAAGCCTGGAGGACACCAAGGCGCCATTCGACTTCGCCGCCGAGATCAACGAGTCAGCCGAGGATCTGCTGAAACGGGCGGCTCGCCCGCATGATGGCCGACTCAACGTGGTCATGCAGGCACTCCGTGCTGGCGCCACCCCGAAGCAGGTGCACGAAGCGACCAAGATCGATCCCTGGTTCGTCGATCAGCTGGTGCTCATCTTGGAGATCGCGAACATGATCGAGTCCGGGCCCGAGCTCACCGCGGATCTGCTCCGCACGGCGAAGCGGCACGGGTTCTCAGATTTCCAGATTGCCGCCCTGCGGCACTTGAGCGAGGACGTGGTGCGCGGCGTCCGGTGGGCGCTGGGAGTCCGGCCGGTTTACAAGACCGTTGACACTTGTGCCGCCGAGTTCGCCGCTCGTACTCCGTACCACTACAGCTCTTATGATCTTGAAACAGAGGTTGCGCCTCGGCCGCGGCCCGCGGTGTTGATCTTGGGTAGCGGACCCAACCGGATCGGCCAAGGCATCGAGTTCGATTACTCCTGTGTCCACGCCGCGCTGTCGCTCAGCGCGGCCGGCTACGAGACGATCATGGTGAACTGCAATCCCGAGACGGTCTCCACCGACTACGACACTGCCGATCGGCTGTACTTCGAACCGCTGACTCTGGAGGACGTGCTCGAGGTCGTTCATGCCGAGCAGGCAGCCGGACCGGTAGCCGGCGTCATCGTACAGCTAGGTGGACAGACGCCGCTGCGGCTCGCTCAGCCGCTCAAGGATGCAGGCGTCCCGATCGTGGGCACCAGCCCCGAGGCCATCCACCTTGCCGAAGAACGAGGCGCCTTCGGCGAGGTGCTGGCGGAGGCAGGCCTGCCGGCGCCCAGGCACGGCCTGGCTCGGTCGTTCACCGAGGCCAAGAAGATCGCCGACGATATCGGTTACCCCGTGCTAGTACGCCCTTCGTATGTGCTCGGCGGCCGAGGTATGGAGATCGTCTACGACGAGTCGACCCTGTCGGCCTATATCGAGCGGGCAACGGAGGTCTCACCGGCCCACCCGGTGCTTGTCGATCACTTTCTCGATGACGCTGTGGAGATCGACGTTGACGCGCTGTATGACGGTACTGATCTCTATCTCGGTGGAGTGATGGAGCACATCGAGGAGGCAGGCATCCACTCTGGAGATTCCGCCTGCGCCCTGCCCCCGATCACTCTCGGTGCAGAGGTAGTGGACCGGATTCGTTACTCGACCGAGGCGATCGCTCGCGGCGTCGGCGTTTGCGGCTTGATCAACATCCAGTTTGCGCAAGCCGGCGACACCTTGTTCGTCTTGGAAGCCAACCCACGCGCCTCTCGTACGGTGCCCTTCGTCTCCAAGGCGACCGCTACGCCGCTCGCCAAGGCCGCCGCGCGCGTCATGCTCGGTGCGAGTGTGCAGCAATTGCGCGCAGAGGGGTTGCTGCGGTCAACAGGCGACGGCACCACTGAGGACTCTTCCGCACCGATTGCCGTCAAGGAAGCGGTGATGCCGTTCAACCGCTTCCGTACCGTCGACGGAATCTCAGTCGACACCATCCTTGGTCCGGAGATGAGGTCGACCGGCGAGGTGATGGGTCTCGACGTGGCTTTCGGTACCGCCTTTGCCAAGAGCCAGGTTGCCGGCTTTGGGCCGCTGCCGACCAAGGGCACCGTGTTCGTCTCGGTCGCCAACCGCGACAAGCGGTTTGTGATCTTCCCAGTGAAGCGGCTTGCTGATCTTGGTTTCGAGATTCTGGCAACGGCGGGCACGGCCTCGATGCTGCGCCGGCATGGGGTCGTGGTAACGCCGGTGCGCAAGTTCAGCCAGGGCGTCGGGCCGGACGGAGAGAAGACGATCGTACAAATGATCTTGGACGGCCAGGTCGACATGATCTTCAATACGCCACACGGGCTGAGTACGGATGGTCGCCCGCGGTTCGACGGCTATGAGATCCGTACGGCGGCGATCTTGCGCAACATTCCCTGCGTGACAACAGTGCCTGGCCTGGCTGCGGCAGTCCAGGGCATTGAGGCGATCATCGCCGGCAATGTGAACGTTCGCTCACTGCAGTCCTGGAGCCGGACAGATTCGTGATCCCAAATCTGTCGGTAGCTGCTCTCGGCTACCGCGCTCTGCTGCGGCCGCTGCTGTTCCGCGGTTACCAGGGCGACGCCGAACGCATTCACGAGCGCACATTGGCTGTGCTCGCCCGGATGGGAGGAAACCGACCAGCGCTTGCCGCACTCCGCGCCCTCTGGAACCGGCATCGCCGTCCTGTCACCGTTGCTGGTATTCAGTTCCCGGGCCTAGTCGGCTTGGCGGCCGGCATGGACAAGGACGGCGTCGCGATCAGGACCTGGGGTGCCCTGGGCTTCGGCTTCGTCGAGCTGGGCACGGTGACCGCAGAATCCCAACCAGGCAATGACAAACCCCGGCTGTTCCGGCTTCCCGATAGCCAGGCGATCATCAACCGGATGGGATTCAACAACCTTGGCGCCCAGACGCTGGCAGATCGGCTAGCGGCTGCCGGAGTCAGCCGCGGCAATATGGCGGTCGGCATCCCGATCGGCATCTCCATCGGCAAGACCAAGAACGTACCGTTGGCGGAGGCCACGGAGGACTATCTCATCTCACTGCGCACCCTTGCCCCGTACGCGGACTATGTCGCCATCAACGTCTCCAGCCCTAACACGCCGGGTTTGCGTGCGCTGCAAGATGCCCCCGCACTGGCTACGTTGATCAGCACCCTGGCCAGCGAAGCCTGGCGGCTGGCGGCGGGTCGCCCGCCGGTGCCGATCTTCGTCAAGGTAGCTCCCGACCTGACCGAGGCCGCACTGGAGGACGCCGTGCAAGTGTGCACGAAGGCCGGAGCTGAAGGTCTCATTGCGACGAATACCACGCTGAGCCGAGACGGCCTGCAAACCGATGAGCCGCTGGCTACTGAGTCGGGAGGCCTCTCGGGAGCACCGCTCACTCGACGTGCCCGCGAGGTCGTGCGCTTTCTGGCCGAGCGCACCTCGTTGCCGATCATCGGTGCGGGCGGCATCATGACGCGCGACGACGGTCAGGCGATGCTGGATGCCGGAGCCAGCTTGCTGCAGATCTATACCGGATACGTCTACGCCGGTCCCGCATTGCTGAACGATTTGAACCGGCTCGAACCCGATAGCAGCGAACCATGATCACGTCCTACGGTGAACGCCTCGAGGCACTGGTAGCCGAACGCGGCCCGCTTTGCGTGGGTATCGATCCGCACCCCAAGCTGCTGTCCTCCTGGGGACTTCCGTCAGACGCGGCAGGCCTGGAACGTTGCGCCCGCGGCATGATCGAGGCGCTTGGCAGCACCGTGCCGGTTTTCAAGCCCCAGTCGGCATTCTTCGAGGCGCACGGGGCGGCCGGGATCGCCGTTCTGGAGCGGACTCTGGCCGACATCAAAGCTGCCGGAGCCCTTTGCATACTCGACGTCAAAAGAGGCGATATCGGCTCGACCATGGACGCGTACGCGGCGGCCTATCTCAGCGACGGCTCACCGCTCGCCGCCGATGCCGTCACACTCAGCCCCTATCTCGGATTCGCCACACTGGACGGCGCCATCGAGCTTGCCGACCGAGGCGGTCGCGGGGTCTACGTGCTTGCCCTGACCAGCAACCCCGAAGGGCCCCAGATCCAGCACGCTCGCTCGGCGAATGGGCGCAGTGTCGGCCAGATCATCGTCGACGAGGCCGCCCGCCGGAACGGGATTCGTCGCGGATCGCAAGCCGCCTTAGGGCCGGTCGGGATCGTAGTCGGCGCAACCATCGGGCAGACGGGTACCCACTTCGCCGCCCTCAACGGGTCCATCCTGTCGCCAGGGATCGGAGCCCAAGGCGCAAGCGCGGCTGACATCCCGGCAGTCTTCGGAGAGGCAAGCCGATTCGTGCTGCCGTCCAGCAGTCGCGAGGTCATGTCGGCCGGGCCGACACCTGCGGCTTTGCGGCGTGCCGCGACACAGGTATTGGGTGAGATGAAAGCTGCACTCGGGTTGAGGTAAGTTCTCAAGCCTCCGACTGATTCGCCACGTATCGGCGGATCCCGAACCAACGGCACTGCGAGCGTCGGTCGCGCGAGCAGTGCCCATAAAGAGCAGTGCCCATAAAACTGGACTGGCCGCCAGATGAGGACGCGATCTGTGACGATACCCCCGCTGAGCGACGAGCAGCGTCAGCAGGCCCGACATGCAGCGACCGAGGCTCGACGCCGCCGCGCCGACATGAAGCAGGCTCTCCGCTCCGGCGAAAGCACCCTCGAGCAGGTGCTGATCCTTGCTGAGACCGATGACGTCATTGCTCACGCCAAGGTCATCGATGTGCTGAAAGCTTTGCCTCGAGTGGGTGCAGTGCGTGCCGGCAAAGTCATGGAACGGCTGGATATCGCTGCCAACCGAAGGCTGCGAGGCCTGGGCAAACATCAGACCGCGGCGCTGATCGCCGAATTCTCCGACCGATCGACGCCACCGCCTACGCAACAGTCGTGACCCAAGCACGCCTCACCGTGCTCTCGGGGCCAACCGCGGTGGGCAAGGGAACCGTCGTCACACGCCTCATGCAGGAACATCCAGAGATCTTCGTCTCGGTTTCCGTCACCACCAGGCCGCCGCGCTCGGGTGAGGTCGACGGCGTGCACTACCACTTCATCTCAGATGCCCAGTTCGATGCACTGATCGGCAAAGGCGCGTTGCTGGAGTGGGCGATCGTGCACGGCGTGCACCGATACGGCACTCCCCGAGACCCGGTACTGGGCGCGCTGGACGAGGGCCGTCCAGCCTTACTGGAGATCGATCTGCAGGGAGCGCGGCAGGTCAAGACAAATTGTCCCGATGCTCGGTTCGTCTTCCTGGCGCCTCCGTCGTGGGAAGAACTGGTACGCCGGCTCGTCGGACGTGGTACCGAATCGGCCACCCAGCGGGAGCGGCGGCTGGAGACCGCGCGAGCGGAGCTGGCGGCGCAAACAGAGTTCGACTACGTGGTCGTAAACCGTGAAATAGGGCAGGCGGTTGAAGACTTGGTAGCCTTGGTGCGTCTGTAGCCGTACAGGCGCCTTTGGGATGTGCTGATCGAGCTCCAGCTGACACAGCGCAGCCGGTGGCGGCCGCGGCTCGCCTGTCAATCCAACCGAAGGTTTATACGTGTCTGGAAACCATCCGATTGCGGAGGGCATCACCAATCCACCGATCGATGACCTCCTGAAGCAATCAGATTCCAAGTACAAGCTGGTCTTGTTCGCCGCCAAGCGCGCTCGACAGATCAACGCCTACTACTCTCAGCTCGGCGAGGGCCTGCTTGATCACGTCGGCCCGCTGGTCGAGACCACCGTGCAGGAGAAGCCTCTCTCGATCGCTCTGCGCGAGGTGAACGAAGGCAAGCTGAGCTGTGTCGACATTGATCCCGAAGCACCGGTGGACGAGGAGACCGACTCGCGTTTAGAGCCTGCGTGAGCAACCGCTGCCGGTGACCGACAGGAGGGCGCGATGAGTCGGATCGTCCTCGGGGTATCTGGCGGCATCGCCGCGTACAAGGCCTGCGAACTCCTGCGTCGGCTGCAAGGTGCCGGCCATCAGGTCACCGTCGTACCGACAGCAGCGGCCCTGGAGTTCGTCGGCGCCAGCACCTGGGCGGCACTGTCCGGTCGGCCAGTGCACACTTCGGTATTCGATGATGTGCATCTGGTGCCGCACGTCAAGATCGGGCAAGAAATCGATCTGGTCTTCGTCGCGCCTGCGACGGCTGACGTCCTCGCCCGCGCGGCAACGGGGCGTGCCGATGACCTGCTGACCAATGTGCTGCTCACCGCGCACTGTCCGATCGTGTACGCGCCCGCGATGCATACCGAGATGTGGCTCCATCCCGCCACTCAAGCGAACGTAGCCACCCTCCGGAGCCGGGGCGCTGTCGTCGTAGGACCCGATGTCGGTCGACTCACTGGTCCGGATTCCGGAGCCGGACGGCTGCCCGATCCCGCAGAGCTGTTTGCGGTCGCAGCCGCGGTGCTAGCGGATCCAGAGATTGCGGTACGCGCCGCCGGTCAAGACATGACAGGTCTGAAGGTTGTCGTCAGTGCTGGTGGCACCCGGGAAAGGCTCGATCCGGTCCGTTTTATCGGCAACTCATCTTCGGGTCTGATGGGCTGGGCGCTAGCCCGTGCTGCCGTGCTTCGCGGCGCCGATGTCCGGCTCGTCGCAGCCAATGTCGGGCTGCCGGCACCGCCTGGCACCGAGGTCGAGCCGGTCGGTTCGACCGCTGATCTTGCTCAGGCCATGGCGGTGGCTGCCAAGGATGCCGACATAGCGATCATGGCGGCGGCTCCGGCGGACTTCACGCCAGCCGCTACCAGCCAGACGAAGATCAAGAAGTTGGGAGACAGCGGCCTGGAGCTGCGGCTGGTGCAGACCACCGACATCCTCGCTGGGCTCGTCAAGACTCGAACCGATTCGCATCAGGTGCTGGTCGGATTTGCCGCCGAGACACCAGGCGATGAGCAGACACTGCTCGATTTAGGTCGCGCCAAGCTGGAGCGGAAGGGCTGCGACATTCTCGTGCTCAACGAGGTGGGTCCCAACCTGGCATTCGGCCAACCTGACAACCAGATAACAATCTTGACTCGAGACGCCGCGGCTGGGCCGTTCAGCGGAAGCAAAGACACGCTTGCGCATCAAATTTGGGATGAGGCGCTCGCAGAACGGGCCCGCCGGTAGGTTTCCGGGACATGGCACACAGACTGTTCACTTCGGAGTCGGTGACTGAGGGGCACCCCGACAAGATTGCTGACCAGATCAGCGACTCCGTGCTCGACGAAATGTTGCGGCAGGATCCGAACAGCCGCGTGGCCGTGGAATGTCTGGTGACGACTGGGCTAGTCGTGGTGGCCGGCGAGGTGACCACGGAGTCATATGTGGAGATTCCACGGGTCGTCCGCGAGCGAATCATCGACATTGGCTACGACTCCTCGACCAAGGGCTTCGACGGTGGCTCGTGTGGCGTGACCATCGCTATCGGCCAGCAATCGCCCGACATTGCTCAGGGTGTCGACGTTGCCTTCGAGAGCCGGACTGGCGAGTCCACCGATATCTTCGATCTGCAAGGCGCTGGCGACCAAGGGCTGATGTTCGGTTACGCCTGCAGCGAAACTCCCTCGTTGATGCCGCTGCCCATTGACCTCGCGCATCGGCTCGCCGAAAAGCTCGCCGCGGTGCGCAAAGACGGCACCATGCCGTACCTCCGCCCGGATGGCAAGACTCAGGTGACCGTTGAGTACGACGGCGACCGCCCAGTCCGGCTCGACACCGTCGTGTTGTCCAGCCAACATGCCGCCGACATCGACCTAGAGGCGCTGCTGGCTCCGGATGTCCGCAAGCACGTCGTCGATCCGGTGTTGGAGCTCTACAACATCGACGCATTGGATTACCGGGTGCTGGTCAATCCCACTGGGCGCTTCGAGATCGGCGGTCCGATGGGTGATGCAGGTCTGACTGGACGCAAGATCATCGTCGACACATATGGCGGAATGTCGCGACACGGCGGTGGGGCATTCTCCGGCAAGGATCCGTCCAAGGTCGACCGATCCGGCGCGTACGCCATGCGCTGGGTGGCTAAGAACGTCGTCGCCGCCGGCCTGGCCGGGCGCTGTGAGGTCCAGGTGGCGTACGCGATCGGCAAGGCGCATCCAGTCGGCTTCTATGTGGAGACCTTCGGCACCGAGCTCGTGCCTGTCGACCAAATCCAGCAAGCGGTGCTCGAGGTATTTGATCTGCGGCCGGCGGCGATCATTCGTGATCTTGATCTCAAGAAGCCGATCTACGCCCAGGTCGCGGCGTACGGGCACTTCGGCCGGGAGCTCCCCGGCGTGAGCTGGGAGCGCGTGGACCGAGCCAGCGCATTGGCCGCCGCGGTACGCGGCTAACGGATAGTTCGCCGCTCCTGACGCCCACTCCGCATCACTTAGGTGCTCTTAGCATCAGTAGCAGATGGTGCGGAGGCCGAGTAAGTGACGCGGAGTGGCCGCGCAATCCTGGAGTGTCAGGCCTGCCTGCCTATCATCTGGTGTGCCCGAACCGAGCCAACCAGAGCGGTGCCAACCAGAGCGGTGCCAACCAGAGCTGGCGGTTGCCAGGGTGGCTGTGGATATTCCGCTCAGTCACCTGGACCGGCCGTTCGACTATGCGGTAACGGGCGAGCAGGATGCTGCTGCGGTGCCAGGCGCTCGGGTAAGGGTCCGATTCGCTGGACGTCTCCGCGACGGTTTCATTCTGGAGCGGGTAGCCGTAGCTGATCATGAGGGAGCATTGACTCCGCTTCACAAGATCATCTCAAGCGAGCCGGCGCTGACTGCCGACATCGCGCGATTGATCAGGAACGTGGCTGATCACTACGCCGGGACATTCGCCGATGTCATGCGTCTCGCCGTGCCACCTCGGCACGCGGCCACTGAGCGGGCAGAGCGAGTCAGCCCCCGGCAGGGCCCGCCAGATGATCATCCGACCGGGCCGTTGGCGGCCTATCCCACCGGTGCGGAATTCCTGGCGGCACTTCGTGCCGGGAGGAGTCCGCGGGCGTTGTGGCAAGTAACTCCCAACCCGGCGCCGAACGGTGACTGGGCTCTTGGATTGGCCAGCGCAGCGCGGGCCTGCGCCGACGGCGGTCGGGGTGCGGTGATCGTCGTCCCCGACCAGGCCGATCTTGATCGGCTCGCCGAAGCTTGCACTCGGACTCTTGGCGCCGCCGGTTTTGCCGTACTGGTAGCCGAGGCAGGGCCCGCTGCTCGATATCGCGCTTTCCTGTCGGCGCTGCGGGGCCAGGTACGTGTCGTCATTGGCAACCGCGCCGCCGCGTACGCGCCGGTTCATGATCTCGGGCTGGTCGCACTCTGGGACGACGGGGATGATCTGCTTGCCGAGCAGCGTGCTCCGTATCCCCACGCTCGAGACGTGCTCGCGCTTCGGGCGGCTGATGTTCAGGCGGGTGTCATCTTCGCCGGCTACGGCAGAACTGCCGAGCTGCAGCGCTGGCTGGAAACCGGTTGGCTCCACGAGCTGGCCGAGGATCGGGTCGCGGTACGACATGCTGCACCACGTGTCAAGGTGACGGCCGACACCGACTATGCCTTGCTGCGAGACCCGGCGGCACGTACGGCGCGATTGCCTCATGAGGTGTTCGAGATGATGCGTGCAGCGCTGCCGCAGGGGCCAGTGCTGGTCCAGGTGCCTCGGGCCGGTTACCTTGTCGCCCTGGTCTGTCAGGACTGCCGTGAGCCGATGCGGTGCGCTTACTGTGGCGGTCCCACGACAGCGCACGCACCCGGGCGTGCCGAGATAGCGACCGTTGGAACTAGCTGCATCTGGTGCGGCCGGCCGCAGGTTGAGTGGACATGCCCGATCTGCGGGTCACATCGAGTGCGGGCACCCATCATCGGAGCCGAGCGAACAGCTGAGGAACTGGGCAAGGCGTTTCCGCAGACACCCGTGTTGCAATCCGTGGGAGGCAAGCGGATCACGACAGTTGCAGACAACCCCGCAATCGTGGTCGCCACACCTGGTGCCGAGCCGCCCGCCGTCGGCGGCTATGCCGGTGCTGTGCTGCTGGATACCCAGCTGCTGCTGCTCCGGCAAGACCTCAGAGCGGCCGAGGAGGCGCTACGCCGCTGGCTCAACGTGGTCGCGCTGGTCAGAAGCGGTGCCGACGGCGGATCTGTGATCGCGGTCGGCGAGAGCTCGGGCCGCGCGTTGCAGGCCCTGGTACGCGTTGATCCGGAGGGATTCGCCGCCCGTGAGCTACAGGAACGAACCGCTGCTCAATTCCCACCGGCCGTCACGTTGATCACTGTCGAAGGCCCGCAAGAGGCATTGGCAGAGTTCGTCTCGCTGGTTCAGCCGCCGGCACGCACAGAGCTGCTCGGTCCGGCAGAACCGCAAGGGCATCGACCGTCCGCCGACGGTGATCAAGTACCGATACTGCGTCTGACCATGCGTGCGCCGCTCGCTGATGGTCCCAAGCTGGTGCAGGCCGCGAAAGAGGCAACAGCGATCAGGAGCGCACGGAAGAGCAGCGGTTCGCTTCGCGTCAAGGTGAATCCGGTCGACCTAGGCTGATCGGGGGAGCGAAGGAGCGCCAGATGAGTGTGCGTGAGGGTTTCCGACCTGTCGAGTCCGGAGTGCATACCGATTTCCGGGAAACGATGAGTTATACCGACTACTTGGACCTGGACACTTTGCTGGCCGCACAGCATCCCAGAAGCGATCCGCCGCATCACGATGAACTGCTCTTCATCGTGCAGCATCAAACCACTGAGCTGTGGCTGAAACTAATCCTGCATGAACTGCGCGCCGCCCGCGCCTACTTCGACGCGGACCTGGTCCACCAGGCGCTGAAGAGCCTGGCCCGGGTCAAGCACATCCAGCGGACGCTGACTGAGCAGTGGTCGGTGCTCGCAACGCTGACCCCGAACGAGTATGCGGAGTTTCGGGGCACCCTCGGCTCCGCCTCGGGTTTTCAGTCGGCGCAGTACCGCGCGGTCGAGTTCATCCTGGGCAACAAGAACGAGCACATGCTGAAGATCTTCGCCTCCGACCATGCGGCGTCAGCCATGTTGTCGGAGCTGCTGGATCAACCGTCGGTCTACGACGCCTTCCTGCGCTTTCTGGCTCGCCGCGGGTGGGATGTTCCCGATGAAGTGCTACAGCGTGACGTACGGCAGCCGTGGGTCATGCAACCAGCGTTGGTCCCGGTCTTCCGGTCGATCTACGACACCGTCGATCGCGCATACGATCTCTACGAAGCCTGCGAGTCGCTCGTCGATGTCGAGGACAACTTTCAGTTCTGGCGATTCCGGCATCTACGGGTGGTGCAACGCACCATCGGTTTCAAGACCGGCACTGGCGGTTCATCTGGCGTGCGCTTTCTCCAAAAGGCACTCGACCTGACGTTCTTCCCCGAGCTTTACGCGGTACGGACTGAGATCGGTAAGTAGCCGTGCGGTTTGCCGTTGAGGATCTTTGGATCGGCCATCGACTCGGACCAGCTGTGCTTGAGGAGATTGCGGGTGAGCTCCATCCGGTGGCGTTCGGGCGTGCGGCGGTCGAGCAAGCCCGCGTCATGCAGCTTCCTGGTGCGGTAATGCCTGGTCTGATCGACCGGCATGTTCACCTTGGTCTGGTCGATGCGGCCGCGTTGGCCGATACCGCGGTGGTGGAGGTACACGATCTCGGTTGGCTGCCGAGCATCGCGCGCAACTGGAAGATCAATCCGCCGACGGGTGGGCCGATCAAGATCGCTGGACAGTTCCTCACCGCTGTAGCCGGATATCCGGCCGATCGGCCCTGGGCACCGCCAGGGTCGGTACGGGAACTGACGGGACCGGCGGACGGCGTACGGGCAGTCGATGAGGCCGCTGCATACGGGCACGACCTGATCAAACTCGTGCTGCACAGCGGTGCTCCACTGCTGGATGACGCAACGCTGCGCGCCGTTGTCCGTGCCGCACACCAGCGTCGGCTGCCCGTTGGTGTGCATGCCGAGGGACGTGGGCAGGCGCGCCGCGCCTTCGAGGCAGGTGCCGACATTCTGGTCCATGTGCCGTGGACCGAGTCGCTGCCCGATGACCTGCTGGCGGCAATGGCTGGCTCCATGAGATGGACTTCAACTATTCCCGCGGTCCTCCGACTAGGCGCGATACCTTCTTAAACCCCTTCTGACTAGCAATTCCGCTGTCGACGGGTGAGAGCTGCTGTTAGCCGCGTACGAGTGTTTTGCGGACTAGCTGCGGACCAAACCAAGATCAACTAACCCATCACAAGTAAGCGGCCTGCCCCGTGCTGTGAACACGAGGACAGGCCTTGGCAAACCCCTACCAGACAGGAGTTCACCCAATGTCCAATCATCCCATCACCCCTTTGGCGTCCAGCCAGATCAACCATGATCACCTGAAGGTTGAGCTTGTCGAACCGGATGCCATGCCGCCATGGTGCGCATCGTTTGGCCGCCACAATCAACAGTGGTGGATCCGAAACGTTTCCCAGACGTTGCAGCCGCGGTCGCGCAACTGTTCGCGCGGGCGCACATCGTGCTCGCCGGGCTTACGGCGCACGGCCAGTGAACCAGTGATCTAGACATCCGGAGAGCCCTGGGATGCCCAAGGCTCTCCTTTAGTTTGTGCTGGTCCTATCGACGGTAGCCGCCAACGAACGGAGTTTGTTCTGGCGGTGACGACTCGCGGATCTCTTGCCAGAACATCGGAGACAGCCGGATAATCAGCTTGCTGTCATCCTCAGGGGTGATCTTTAGCACCCCACCGGCCTCCACCTCGCACTTGCCGTCATAGGACTCCGTGGCCCCATCTGCTCTGATCACAGTCAATGTCATGCGCGGCAAGCGTACAGATTAAGAGAGCCCCGGCCTTTTCTCCCGGGGCTCTACTCATTCCCTACCGAGCAGGCGTATTAGCCGCACCCTCCGGTCAACGCTCACCCTCGCGGGACCGCACCCCCCCGCTCATAACCAATCCGTGTCCAACGCTCCACCTCTTCGTAGCCCAGCGGCTTACCGTCACAGCCACCAGCAGCGATCAGCATTCCGGCGACGAGCAGCTCAGTGCCAACATGGGCGGCCGGCGCGGCATACCAAGCACCTGCGGTGACACCGGGTGCCTCAGCGAGGATGTCGTTTCTTCCCGCAGCCATCTCGCGCAGCTCCGCAATCGCCTCGGCAAGGTTGTGCTGCTCCGCGGCATGTCTTACGCCGCACATCGACGACCTCTGATCAGCGGCCCCAACCGCCAAGCAGCCGAGGCCACCAGCGTTCGACGCTGGACACCTCGTCGGCAAAACGTAGAGGGCATCGGTGACCGCGTACAACCAGCATAAGGCTCGACGGCTGTGACCGACCCTGCTGATAGCCTGCTCGCGATACACACTCGCGCCGGGGAGGGCTGTCGGTGCCGGAAAGCTCGAACATCGAGATTGCACACAAGCTAGCCGAGCATCGAGACGCGGAATCACCGGATGCGGAATCACCGAAGCAGTCCTGGCACGACATCGTCATCGAGATCCTGGAGGCTATCCTTCTGGGGGTCGTCGCGGTCGCGACCGCATGGAGCGCATACAACGCCGCGAAGTGGGACGGGCATGAGGCGGAGCTATATGGCCGGGCTTCGACACTCAGGATCGAGGCTGATGAGCTCACGACCCTGGGAGGCCAGCAGCGTCTCCTCGATGTCTCCACGTTCAACACATGGATCCAGGCCAAGAACGAGGGCCGCGATGAGTTGGCTGCCCTGTACGTGCGCAGGTTCAGCAACGAATTCAAGATCGCCTTCGACGCTTGGCTGAAAACCAACCCCTTCTCGAATCCAACCGCGCCGCCCGGCCCAAGCTTCATGCCCGAATACCGCAATCCACAAATCTTGCAAGGCGTCGCCGCGAATCAGGAGGCGAGCCGTATCTTCGACGAGGGCACGGCCGCCCGCAAGCAGTCCGAGGAGTACACCGGGACGACCGTAGTGCTGGCCACCGTCCTGTTCCTGGTCGCGCTCTCACCGCGCTTCAGGTCCCGCCGGGTGCGGTTCGTCCTCCTCCTCCTGACGGGGGGCCTCGCGGTGTACGCGCTCGTGACCATCCTCGGGTTCCCTCGCCTCTAAACGCTGCCACCGGCAGCATCGATGAGTTAGGTTCACTGGAAGCGCGGCATAGCCGCACACGAGTAGAGCCCCGGAGAGAAGTCCGGGGCACTACTCATTCCCTGCGAGCAGGCAACTATCGGCTCTATTTCAAGTCTCGCTTCCTGCGAAGCACCTGGATGACGACAATCGCGGCGACAGTCACGAGGACCAGCACCGTCGCCGCTATAAAATGAATGTGCCTTGCGACTGGATCATGACGGCCTCCTCCTGCTGTTGGTTCGGGCTCGGCGACAAGGCCCCTTTCGTACCCAGCACTTCGCCCGGCCTAACAAAAATGTTGGAGGGCTAGGCGACACTGACCCATATGTCAACCAAAGATCAAACCTTGTCCGCCGAGCTCCACGGCGAAGCCTTACTAACGCCAGACGCCCCGAACTCCAGCCCCTAATTGATCATCCGCGCGACGTGGCGCAGGGACGCGACGACATCCGGACAGAGTGCGCCGGAACCATCGCCGGCGCCTGGTTCTTTAGCCCAGTTCGCCGCGGCGAAGAACTCATCGCCGCAGGCCTGTTAATGTTGGCCGGTCCTGTTGATCTTGACGAGTTAGACCGGTGGATGCGGATTGGTTGGGAGCGGCGCCGCGGCGAAGATGTTCCGTACGGCCAGGGACTCTCAGGAGCGTAACCAGGTCCGAATCTCGTCCTCGGTTTTCGGTTCGCCCTTGATCCGACCCATCGACGGCACCCCCGCACTCGTGCGGGTGCATTGGCCGCTACGCCCCACAACAGCCGCCGCACCCCACTACCCTGCTGTGGCGGCGACGATCGTCAGGATTATCGCCGAGTCCGCCACGGCGCTGGCACGACACAAGGCGGGAGGACTATGAGCAACAACCTCAAAGCGTTCACGCTGTCTGTGGGCGGTCTCCTGGCAGTTAGCGGGTTCACACTGTTGATGTTGTGGGCGGTGCTGAACT
>JBJMIR010000047.1:0-17421 GCA_045806785.1 Propionibacteriaceae bacterium
GAGGAGACCGCCAACTCCTCCGCCAGCCGACGCAACGACGCCAGGAGATCATCGGGGATCTTCGCATCATGCTCGGCGATACCGGTCACCGGTTGAAGGGTCCAGCGTGGGATTGCGGTGAACCCGCCGGCGGCGAGCGCACCACGCCAGAACTCCCGATCAGCCTCAGCTTGTACCTGCATGGAGTGTCCTCTCACCCGCAGCTATCCCCGAGACCAGTTGTCGATTGGAAATCTCATAAGCGGGGTTGCCGCCCCACAGCCCGCCGGCCGGGACCTGCTCGCCCTTCATCAGGAAGCAGCGGGTGGTGAGTTCGGCGCCGTCGCCGATCATCACGCCGTAGTGGACGTGGGACACTGTCCCGAGGGTGACGTTGGAGCCAAGGGTGGAATAGTCCGACTTGAAGGTGCCGTCCTCCTGGGAGTGGCACTGGATCTCGCTCATCTCATTGAGCGTGTTGTCGTCGCCGATCCTGACGAGCGCCCGCTCCGGCGTACCGCAGCCGTCATTAAAAACCCGGTGGCCGACCCGAGCGCCCATTCCCCGCAGGATCACGTTAATGAACGGGGTGCCGGCGAAGGCTGCGATAAAGGCGGTGGAGGGCACCTTCCAGTACCGCTCGTGGCGCCACATCGCGGGCTCGTAGATCGAGCAGTACAACACCGGTAGCGGCTTGAACCCTCTCACGATCTGATCAACCACGACCCAGTAGGCGACGCCGAGCACCGTGGAGAGCACGAATTCCAGTGCGATCGCCGCTGCACCCAGTGAGGCATAGAAATCCGCGACGATGCCCCAGAGCACGGTCAGCAGGAAAATGAGCATCCACCGCGCGAACAGGCACCACAAGATGGTGACCAGGTTGTGTCTGTTCTTGGCGGCGAGGCGGCGGCGGAACTCCTCTCCGGTCCTCAGGTGGTCGAAGCGGCTGTCACGGTCAACCGACCGCGGGATCTCGAAGGGCGGGGAACCCAGCAGCCCGACATTCTCCCGGACTCTCCCGCTGATCGGCACCATGACCTTCGTGGCGAGCAGGCAGTTATCGCCCGTCCTGCTTCGTGGCGGATAGGCGATGTCGTTGCCCAGGAAGTTACGTGCCCCGATGGACGTCTGGGACAGCCGGAAGGTTGTGTTCGAGTACTCCGCGTTCATCATCGACAGTGCGTCGGCAACCATCGTTCCGGTGCCGATGGAGCTTAGGAACGGGCTCTCGTGCTTGACCTGGCCGCCGAAGTTCGACCCCGTCTGCACGATCTTTCCCAGGTCGTACCCGATGCCGCGCAGGTAGTGCACGATCCACGAGCTGTCGCCGACGAGGTTGCTCAAGAATTTGACGTTGGAGAGACGCACGATCCATCGGTGGATCCCGTAGTGGAAGCCGTAGAGGCGGTAGACCTTATTAGGTCTAAGCGCGAGCTTGAGTAGGCGCGGGACAGTCATCACAATGACGAAGCCGGCGAGTATCGCACCGAAGAACAGCACAAAGGACGAAGCCAGCGCGTCTCGGTAGAACGTCCAGCTGGTGAAGGCACCGGCCCCGTCACCCATCAGCTCGCTGAGCCTAGGGACCTTGACCAGCAGTACAACGCCAGTGCCGATAGTCACCGGCAGGTACACCAGCAGCAGGGTCAGGAGTTGCCAGATGGCGTAAACGGCCCTACGCATGGTGCCGCACGATGCCGAAAAGACCGTCAGGAACTCCTCCGAGGTCGGTCGGGCCGGGGTGCCGTGCCACCGTTGGCCGTCAGGCACGGTCTGTCCGGAGTGCAGCGAGGAGGCGTGGCCAAGCTGGGTCCGGTCACCCATCGAGGTTTCGATGTCGATCGCGGTCGCCTCGCTGATTACCACGTTCTTGCCGATAGTGATCGGGCCCACGTGAATGAGGCCCGCCTGTGCTCGATAGCCGTTGATAAACGAGTCTTTGCGGATCACCGTGCCATCACCGATGGTGAGCAGGTCGGTGCAGATGGGCACGTGCGTGGAGAAGATCACAACGCCCCGCCCGATCTTCGCGCCCAGCGCCCGTAGATAAAGGTTGAACAGCGGCGAACCGGTGAAGAAAACAATCGGGTTCCGCCGGACCAGCGTCTTGACAACCCAGAAGCGGAGATAGGCGAGGCTCCATATGCGGATCGGCCGTGGCTTCCAGCGACCGATGAGGATCCACTTCGCCAGGATTGGAACGCCAAACAGGAACAGGAAAAGCGCGCTGCAGGAAAGGACCGACCTGAGATAGATATCGATCACACCTGAGCCCGCCGAAATCCACTCATAGCCCTGGGCGATGACCAGTGCGGCGAGATAGGAATATCCGAAGAAGATCAGCAGCTGCAGCACCCCGCAGAGTACGTAGTGCGGTCTGCCCGCCGGTGGCGCGACCTCGACCGAGGCTGGAGCCGGCGACTCGACGGAAACCGGCGAGGAGTCGGAGAGTGCTGCAGCCAGGCTTCTGATCGTGGGATATTGATAGATGTCCTTGATCGAGACCGACGGCAGGTCCGGCCGCTTCCTCACCCGAGCACAGAACTGCGCCATCACCATCGAGTCAGCGCCCAGATCGTCGAAGAAGTTGCTGTCGACCGACAGCCGCTCCACGCGTACCACGTCAGCGAGCACATCGGCGAGGACCCGCTCGACCGGGACAGGCGTTGAGTCCACGAGCGCCGTCGCAAGGCTTCTGATCGTGGGATATTGGTAAATGTCCTTGATCGAGACCGACGGCAGGTCCGGCCGCTTCCTCACCCGAGCACAGAACTGTGCCATCACCATCGAATCCGCGGCCAGGTCGTCAAAGAAGTTGCTGTCGACAGATACCTGATCGACGTTTACGACCTCAGCCAGTACCTCGGCGAAGCCGCTCTCGATGCTCGAGGAAGCGCTGACCACTTGTGTGTTGGGCAAACCAGCCAGATCGGCTGTCAAGGCGCCAACAGCTTCTTGCACCATGTCAGGTCCTTGAGCAAGAAGTCGACGATTTCGTGATCGCTCCCCAGATCATGTGATTCCGCGTGTGCGGTGGCCGTTTTGGTGCGGAGCGGTTCCGGCCGACACTGAAGCTGTGGCCAGCCCATCGGAGTTAAGTACGTCCTCGCCGTACAGATCCAGCACCCAGTTGGCGTGGTAGACGGTGTCCAGATAGCGCTCACCGAAGTCTGGGGCGATAGCCACCGCTGTGAGGTGTTCCGAGCCATGCAGGGACAACCAACCCATTGCGCCGCTGATCACTGTGCCGGTGGAGCCGCCGAACAAGAACCCCGTACCCGCCAGCCGATGGCAGGCACGGATGGTGTCCGCCTCCTCCACGCGTACCACCTCATCCACATAGGACTCATCGAGCATGGCTGGGCGAACGCTTGTGCCTAGCCCTGGGATCATCCGCCGCCCGGGCTCACCGCCAAACGTCACTGAGCCGACGCTGTCCACTGCCACAACTCGCACCGGCCGGTCCCACTCCCGGAAGTAGCGCGCACAGCCCATCAGGGTCCCGCAAGTCCCGGCCCCGACGAACAGCACGTCGAGCTGCGGAAACTGGCGGGCGATTGCGGGCGCGGTATTGCGGTAGTGCGCCTTCCAGTTCTGTGGATTGGAGTACTGATTCAGCCACACGTAACGGTCGTCGGATTCGCACAAGGAACGGACATAGTTGATCCGAGCGCCGAGGAAGCCGGTCACCGGATCAGCGTCTGTGATGACATGGACCTGGCTGCCGAATGCCTGCATCAAGCGCCTGGTCGAGAGGTTGCAGCGGGAGTCAGTGACACACACAAACCCGTAGCCCTTGCTTGCAGCGATCATGCTCAGTGCCACGCCCAGATTTCCGGACGATGACTCCACCAGAATCGAACCGGATGTCAGGATTCCGTCCCGCTCCGCTGCCTCCACCATCTCGGTGGCGGCCTTCAATTTGATCGACCCTGCGAAGTTGAAGCCCTCACATTTGAGGAACAGCGAGCGGCCGAACGCCGGCTCAAGATCGACGTACAGCTCCTCCTCGTTGAAACCTTGAGGAGTCGAAATGATTGTCACCTTGCCTCCGTCTCTAGAGCAGCGCAGGCCGCTGCTGGTCCCCTACTGGTTCAGCCGTGCCTTTTGTCGTCACGCATCAGATATTCGGTGAGGGCTGACGGCAGGTTTGGGTCGTTGTTGCGCGTGGTTCAGCGAACCCGCGCGAGATAAGAAGTCGATGTACTGCCGTCCGTCGGCGTCTCGCATAACCGTCCCGGAGGCGGTATGGAAGATTGCCTCGACGCTCTGGCAATACCTATGAATATCTGATTCCCAAGGCTCAGACACCCCAACGTGGCTGAGCTCAATGGTCCTGGACATCGTTTTCTCCCGCGCTGAGAAATCGTGTTATGGCCAAATTGAACAGAAACTGCGAACCGACGTGGAAACGGGAGCTAGGCGTAACCGGTAGCGACGCGTGTTTGCGTCGCCGTACGTCTTGTGCATCGCACTACCCCCGCGACGCACCGGCGGCCTCTGCTACCCGCCCCCCTTGGGTCACAGCTCCCACACAGGATCGTACGCAGCAGATATGCCGTTGGTTCAAGCATTTTTGCGCTCGTTCTTACGAATAGTGATAAAAATCTGATAACGGGCCGCGGGCCTGAACGGCGCTTAGCCGTGTCGCTTGGCATCGCATCGGTCTTGCTGGCGGGTCGAAGCGGTTCCGACGCAGGCGGACCGAGGATGGAGGAGAGTACCTGCCCAGGCCTCCGCTCCGGATTGACCGGCAGTGTGCCCTGCCAGGCCACGAAGCCCTGCCGACGGTTTGATGAGCCGGCACCACCAGCGCCCACTATCAAAACCGGGACGCGTTCTTTAGCAAGCATCGCATGACTCCTGCCTGGTCTTAGGACAGAATTGCGCGCTGGTGGTTTCGGCGCATTACTGCCAGCGCCAATTCACAATGGCGGCTGGTAGGTATCACATGATTGGCCGCAGCGGGAATGCGCGGCGCCCCATTTCCTTGCAACCTTGACCCGTGACTCTGCGCTGTCTGATCGTCGACGACAGCCCTCAGTTCCTTGGCGCTGCCAGAGACCTTCTGGAGAGCCAGGGCATCGCGGTCGTCGGCTCGGCATCCAGCAGTGCCGAGGCGCTCCGCTGCGCTGCGGAGTTGGGCCCGGACGTCACACTGGTCGACATTGATCTTGGCAGTGAGAGCGGTCTGGACCTTGCGCAGCAGCTTCACCGCCAGCCCTTTCCCCATCCCGATCACCGGCGGTCCGCGGTCATCCTGATGTCCAACCGCGCGGAGCAGGACTATGCCGAGCTGATTGCGGCCAGTCCGGCGATCGGGTTCCTTTCCAAGATCGCGATTTCTGCCCGCGCCATTCACGACCTACTCGGCAGGCAGCCAAATTGCGGCGGCGGCGTCAGCGGGTCTCAAGGAACGTGAGAACAGCGAGGACGCGTCGGTGATCGTTTTCGGCGTCCTCGAGATTCAGTTTCATGAGAATGCTGCGGACATGCTTCTCGACGGTCCCCTCGGTGACCCAAAGCTCCCTAGCGATGCCGGCATTGGAGCGGCCCTCGGCCATCAAGGCAAGCACCTCCCGCTCCCGTGGACTGAGGACGGCCAGAGGGTCATCTCGGCGGCGCGCGGCGACCAGTTCGGCGACCAGGGCGGGATCGATTACCGACGCACCCTTGGCGATCCGTTGTAGCGTCCCGATGAATTCGTCGATGTCAGTGACGCGGCTCTTGAGGAGGTAGCCGATCCCAGTGCCACTGGCCAGTAGCTCCATGGCGTACTCGACTTCCACGTGTGCCGAGAGCACCAAGATGCCGGTCTGCGGATGCTCGCGCCGGATCTGCCGAGCGGCCTCCAGGCCTTCAGCGGTCTGTGTCGGTGGCATCCGGATGTCGACCACCACAAGCGCTGGTGCTTTCTCGCGAACCAGTTTCAGCAGTTCGCCGCTGTCACCGGCTTGACCAACGATCTCGAACCCGGAACGCTCAAGCAGACTTGCCAAGCCCTCGCGGAGCAGCACGTCGTCCTCGGCCAGGACCATTCGCAAGCTGGTCATGTCTCGGCGATCACCATTCACCCCGAGAAGACTGCGAGCCGTTTGCTTTATTGTCGTGGACGAGACTAACCATTATGAGCACGCCGCATTGGAGCTGTCCGTGCGAGGCGGGTTAACCCGTCGCATGCTGGTCGCGAGCGGACTGCTGGCGTTGGTCATCGCCACCGCGTTCGCGGTGCTGCTGTCCTCGGTTGCCGACCTGAACGCCTCAGAAGACCGCGCCCGGCGAGCCGAGGAGGTCCTCGTCGTCGCTAACCGGCTCGAGCGACTGGTGGTCGACCTCGAGAGCGGCCAGCGCGGGTTCGTGATCACCGGTCAGAGGCGCTTCCTACAGCCGTGGAGCGATGCCCAGGTCGGCTTCCCAGGGCAGGCCAAGAACCTGCAACAGCTGGTTGCGGACAACCCCGAGCAGCAAGCTCGGGCGCAGCAGATTACCGAGCGGATCAATTCATATCTCCTCGACTACTCGATTCCGCTGGTGGCTACGGCAGAGAAAGACCCGGCTGCTGTGAAAAGCGAAGCCGCGACCGACGAAGGAATGCGACGGACTGATGCCATCCGTACCGAGTTCGACCAGTTCGTCGCCACGGAGCAACAGCTAGCAGCGGCGCGTGAGCGGCGCTCAGACGACGTTGCGAGACGCGCGATCATGGCGGCCGCAGCCGGTCTTGCTGGGTCGATTCTGCTTGTCGTGCTCTTCGCCGGCTATCTCACCCGGGCAATCGTCAGGCCGGTCCGACAGGCTGCTGCCATGGCCGGCCGGCTCGCACAGGGCGACCTCAGCGTACGGATACCGGAACGCGGCATCGCCGAAATCGGCGTGCTGCAGCGGAGCTTCAATAGCATGGCCGAGTCGCTGCAGCACAGTCGCAGTGAGCTTGCGGCCTCTCGTACGCGAATCGTTGCGGCAGGTGACCAGGCTCGCCGCCGGATTGAACGAGACTTGCACGACGGCATCCAACAGCGACTGGTGTCGTTGGTGTTGGACCTTCGCACGGCCGAGGCCGCGGTGCCGTGGGAGCTGTCGGCGGTACGGGGGCAGCTTGCCGATATCGCGAACAGCCTGACCGGTGCCCTGAAGGATCTGCGGGAGCTCTCCCGCGGCATCCACCCCGCCATCCTCTCCGAAGGCGGCTTGAGTCCCGCGCTCAAGGCGCTCGCCCGCCGATCCGCCGTTCCGGTCATGCTCGACATCGACGTTCCGCAGCGCCCATCAGAGCCCATCGAAGTTGCTGCCTATTACGTCGCTGCTGAGGCGCTAGCCAACACCGCCAAGCACTCGCGAGCCTCCGTAGCGCACCTCACACTTCAAACGCACAACGATCGTCTCCAGCTTTCCATCCGTGACGACGGCGTCGGCGGGGCCACGACCGGCGGCGGCTCGGGGCTGGTCGGGCTAACCGACCGGGTTGAGGCGGTCGGTGGAACGATCTTGGTCGACAGTCCGCCCGGACAGGGCACCCGACTCAATGTCGATCTGCCCATGGTCGCGACCCAGAGCCGCTGAACTACAGATCCTCCATGGCGGTTTCGCGCTTCTTCACCTTCACGAACTTCATGTAGGCGTTGACGACGTCGCTGGGCTTGCCGCGCATCATGAGCTTGCCCTTGTCGAGCCACATGGCCTCGCTACACATCTCCTTGATGCTGCCGAGCCCGTGACTGACCAGGAACATGGCCCGCGCGCTGTCCCGCAGCTCCGCCATCTTGGCGTTCGCCTTCTCCCGGAAGTGCGCATCGCCGGTGGACAGGGCCTCGTCGATCATCAAGATGTCCGGCTTCATGTGAACCGCGACCGAGAACTCCACCCGTGCTGACATGCCGGAGGAGTAGGTCCGCATGGGCATGTCGATGAAATCGCCAAGCTCAGTCCACTCCGCAACCTCCTCAGCGCGCTCCTCCACCTCATTGCGGGACAGCCCGGCTGCCAAGCCGCCAAGGATGATGTTCTCCCGACCGGACAGGTTTTTGTTGAAGCCGACGCCGAGCGCCAAGAGCGTGCTGGCCCTGCCCCACACCTCGATCGAGCCGCTGGTCGGCGGCAGGATGCCGGCCATGGCGCGCATCAAGGTGGATTTGCCGGCGCCGTTGGAGCCGATAATGCCCATTGCGGTACCGGTGCGGACCTCGAAGGAGACGTTCTTGATCGCCTCTACTTCCCTTACGGCCCGTTGTCCCCGCCCGAAACGGACCAACGCCTGCCTCAGCGTCGGCTTGCGCTCGAAGGTGGTCCGATAGGTGATCGAGAGATCGTCGACCTTGACTGCCAGCGGGGTTTCGCCGTTAGACGAGACGGACAGCAAACTCACGCTCCCTCGAAATGAAGAACAGGAAGCCGATCACCGCGGCCACGAGCGCCCATACGGCCGCCGATATCCACATAAAAGGTGTCGGAAAGGCGTCGTTCTGCAACAACTCGGTGTACCCGCCGACCATGGAATACATCGGATTCAGCTGGATCAGGGTAATGATCGGTCCGGAGAACCGGCCCATGATGTGCTCTGGTGCCCACAAGATCGGGGACAGGTACATCCAGATCCTTACGAAGAACGGCAGAAAGCTCGACGTGTCACGGAAGTAGACCTGGACTGCCGCGAAGAATGCGGCCAACCCCATTGCAAAAACGACCATGCAAGCAAGAAAGTACAAGGCCAGAAACATCTTCGCCGACCACACGTGGGTCAGGAAGATGGCATGGAAAACGAAGTAGACCGGCACGGTGGGCAAGAAGCGGAAGAACGCCGTACGCACTGCCGACAGCGGAATCAGCAGCCGGGGGAAGGGCGTATTCAGCAGCAGCTTGCCGGAGCTCGTTACTGACGTCGCACCGCTGGTAATGGAGTGCCCGACGAGCTGGAAGGCGAAGATGCCCAGAGTCAGATGGGCGAAGAAGGCCGGATCGTTCTGGCGACGGATGATCGTCACCAGGATGTAGTACACGGCGGCCAGCAGCAGCGGATTGAGGATCAGCCAGGCCTGTCCGAAGAAGGTCGAGGTGTTGGCGCTGCGCATGCTGGCTCTGCTCATCTCGGCAGCGAAGGCGCGCCGGCGCCACAGCTCTCGGAAGTACGGAATCAGCGGTGGCAGGCCGGCGCGGTGGGGTCCGTAGTGGTGATAGATGGGCTCGAACTCGGTTTGTCGAGCCCGGCCGACACGGGCCCCGTTAGGAGCCGTCACAGCGGCACTGCCTTCTTGATGCCCACGGCTGTTGATCTCTCGTACCTTCACCTAAGTCGTCTTCCGGTCCGACGCATCTGGCGGACGCACCGAGGCGACCACGAAGGAATAGTCTGCCATGCTCGGAGACACCCAAACTGACATCGCCGACGGACGGGGCCCGGTTAGCTTTGGAAAGAAATAACAGCCGATCATCCCTGAGAACGCATCACGGTTGGACGCCAAGTGGCCGATCTCGCTGCCTTTTTGTGCACTGGCGATGCGGTTTCGGGGCTGACCTCATGCCAACCAGTACTGGACTCAACTAGCCAGCGACCCGTGCGCCCAGCTCGCGTACCACCTCAATAAAGAAGTCCACATCAGCTTCGCTGGTACGCCAGTTGGTCATGGCAGGGCGCAGCGCGACTCGGCCGCCATAGAGGGTGGTACCGGCATAGACCCGGCCATCGGCCAGCAGGTCCTGGCCCAGCCGGCGGTTGAGGTCGTTGAGCTGATCTTCGTCGTCGACGCCAGTTGGTCGATAACGCAGGCAGACGATGCACAGCGGGACCTCGGCCAGCCGCTCCAGGTCTGGCGCGTCATCCACCAGGACGGCCATCCGCTGAGCCAAGTCGAGATGACGCTCCACCATTGCCCGATAGCCCTCGCGGCCGTACGCCCGTAGTGTCGCCCAGATCGGAAGGGCCCTGGCTCGGCGCGACGACTCCGGACCAAAGAGCGCATACCCCGCGCCTGGACTGTCCGGGCTCGGCAGGTACGGCGCCCCGGGATAGCCGAAGGCCCGGCCTAGCCGCTGCGGCTCGGCGATCAGCACAAAGCCGCTCTCGTAGGGCACGTTGAGCCATTTGTGCGCGTCGGCCGCGATCGAGTCGGCGCGCTCCATGCCCCGCACCAGATGCGCGCTGCGCGGCGAGAGCGCCGCGAATATTCCGAATGAGGCATCCACATGCAGCCACGCACCGCGGCGCTCCGCAATGTCGGCTAAGTCGTCGATCGGATCAAAGTCACCGGCATTCACCTCGCCGGCGTTGCCGATGATCACTGCTGGCTGATCCAGATCGGCTAGTGCCCTGTCCAATGCCGACAGATCGACCCTGCCGATGGCATCGGCAGCGCAGACCTGGACGGTGTCCCGCCCATGGCCGAGCATTTGCAGCGCCTTGCGAGCGCTCGGATGGACATACCCTCCGGAGAACACCGGCATGGGGCGGCCGATCGGGGCCAGGCCGCGAGCTGTCACATCGACGCCGTGCTGTTCGGCCCACCAGTGCGTGGCGCACGCCAGGCCGGTGAAATTGCCAAATGTTGCACTGGCTACCAAGGCTCCGCCCCACGTGTTGGGCAGCCCAACCAGCTGGCAGAGCCATCGCAGCGCGACGTCCTCGACCGCCGAGGCGAAGTCGGAGGAGACTCTGGAGAAGGCGTTCTGATCTAGCAGCGATGTCAGCCAGTCCGCGGCCATCGCGGCGGGCGTCGATCCACCGATAACGAAGTGGAAGAAGCGTGGACCGCTGGACAGCGTCCCCGTAGCCAGACCCAGATCCACAAGTTCTGCGACGGCCTGGTGCCCGCTCACACCGTCGACCGGCAGGCCCTGCTGCAACTCCGCGAGCCGCTGCAGTGCTGCCACATTGCGAACCTTGTCGTCCGCCAGCGAAGAGAGGTAGCCGGCTGCAGCCTCGTGGACGATGTCTAGTGGTTCGACGGCGGTGTCGACGTCGATGATCGGATCAGGCATGGCCGCAAGTCTGTCAGTTGATCACTCAAGTTGATCAATCAAGGTGCCAGCGGATGGATGAGTCTGCGCTCACCGTGCGCGGCCCCGTGCGATGAATTGAGATGCAAAATGGCGGACTCAATTGCCAGCTGACTTGTAGCGGTCGACTATCTCGGCTGGGATGCGGCCACGAGAATTAACCTCGATGCCATTGGCCTCGGCCCATTTCCGGACGGCCTTGGGATCGAAATCACTGGATGAATTGCTGGCCTTGGGCCGCCGCTGGCCACCTACTTTGCGGCCATGGGAAATGAAGTCGCTGAGGCTGTTGCGGAGCCTGTTGGCGTTGCGCTCGGAAAGATCAATTTCCCACTCAACACCGTCCAGCGCGAAGCGGACGGTCTCAACGGCATTCGAGCCGTCGATATCGTCCTGAAGAGTGGTCAAGACCTTGGTCGCCATTGTGATCCCTTCTTCCCCGGTCCCCGAAATGAGCTGATCTCAGGTTTATACCCACCTATCGCCCATATGCGACAGCCCAGCACAGGCCATTTCCGATCATAAGCTCGCTAAATACTCTTCAGGCCGGAAACTCAGGACTGCTGGTCGGCCCACCAGGCGAGCAGCTCTTCACGGGCCCGCTTTTCACCGAGCGGGCCTTCCTCCATGCGACGTTCCAGCAGGAAGGTGTACGCGCGACCGACGTCGCGGCCCTGCGGAATTCCCAAGATCTCCATAATCTGAGTGCCGTTCAGGTCCGGACGAATGGCGTCCAGCTCCTCCCGAGCCGCAAGCTCGTCGATGCGGCGCTCCAAATGGTCGTACGCCCTCCACAGCCGCTCGGCCTTGGCGGTATCTCGGGTCGTCACGTCGGCTCTGGTCAGAACGTGCAGCCGAGCCAGCTGATCACCGGCATCTCGGACATAGCGACGAACTGCGGAGTCGCTCCAGGCGCCGCCGCTCTCCTGGCCGGCGGCGTACCCATGGAATCGCAAATGCAACGCGACCAGTTCAGAGACAGCCTTGATCTCCTCACCACTGAACCGCAGCGCCGTCAACCGCTTCCGCACGAGCTTGGCGCCCACCACGTCATGGTGGTGAAACGAGACCTTCCCGCCCGGCTCGAATCGCCGGGTCGCCGGCTTGCCGATGTCATGCAGCAGCGCCGCCAACCTGATGATCAGATCCGGGCGCTGCGGCAGCCGATCCTCAAGATCAATTGCCTGCTCCAGCACGGTAAGACTGTGCTGGTAGACATCCTTGTGCCGGTGATGTTCGTCCCGTTCCAGCCGCAGCGCCGGCAACTCAGGCAACACCCGAGCGGCCAGGCCGGTCGAGACCAGCAGGTCCAGGCCAGGACGGGGCCGATCGGTCAGCAAGAGCTTCGACAGCTCGTCGCGTACCCGCTCCGCCGAGATGATCGAGATCCGATCTGCCATTCCTCGCATCGCCCCGACCACTTCAGCTGCCGGTGTAAATCCCAGCTGAGAAGCGAACCGGGCCGCCCGCATCATGCGCAGCGGATCATCGCTGAACGAGCTCTCTGGTGTCCCTGGTGTCCGAATGACCCGGCGTGCCAGATCGGTCAATCCCCCGTACGGATCGACGAACTTCTTGTCCGGTATCGACACCGCCATCGCGTTGATTGTGAAGTCCCGCCGTAGGAGATCAGCCTCCAGCGTGTCGCCAAAAGCGACCTCCGGCTTGCGGCTGTGGTTGGCGTACACATCAGACCGATAGGTGGTGACCTCGATCACCCACGTGGCCTGCTCGGCCTCGACCTTGCAGCCGATGGTGCCGTACTCCTTGCCGATGGTCCACACGGCGGGTGAGAACTTCCGCAGCAGCTTCTCGACCGCGTCAGGGCGCGCCGATGTTGCGAAGTCCAGGTCATGCCCAAGCTTTCCCAACAGCGCATCGCGGACACTGCCGCCAACCAGATACAGCTCGTGTCCGGCCTTGCTGAACAGCTCACCCAACCGGTCCGCGACCGGGGCGATCCTCAACAGTTCGGCCACTGCAGCAGCCTGCACTGTGCTCAGCTGGAATGTGGACACGCTGAGCGATTGTAACGTTGCGGTTTCTCCCATCCTTTCGGGCGTTCGAGCATCACACCTGACATTGCCGAGCGATTTACCATGACTAGGTGGGGAGGTGGTACGCGGTGCGTGCGGCCCGCGTACTGCTAGCAGTCGCGGCTTCAGGGCTGCGTCTACTGCTGTGCCACTCGCTCGGCCTCTTGCTGGGCCTCTCGCTGGGCCTATTGCTCATGCCCTGGCGCGCCGTTGCGACCGAGCCAGCGGCCCTGGTCTCTATCACGCTCAACTCCATGGAACCCGCACTGCCCAGCCGGGACGGCGCGATCACCATCACCGGTCGGGTTACCAACATCACCAAGGAACGGCTCAACCGACTGGAAGTCCTGTTCTGGCGCAATCAAGCGCCGATCCTCGGCCGCGCCGGTATGGAGCAGGCCCTGGCATCGGACTCCAATGACCCGCTCGGTGCCCGATACACCGGCGCCTTCCAAGATCTCTTTAGCGCCGACAAGCCGTTCCTTGCGCCTAACGCCTCGGCCGACTTCCGGCTCCGGGTCAAGATCTCCGATCTTGAACTGTCCCCCACCGATGGCATCTATCTGATGGGTGTCCACGTCTTGCAGCGCGGCAATAACGTAGCCATCGGTCGCGCCCGGGCATTCGTCCCCGTGGTGGCCCACAAGCCCAGAAACAAGATCAGCATGACGACCATCGTCGTGCTCAATTCCCGTCCTTCGCTGGTGCGCAAGGGAGTTCTCTCCGATGATCATCTCGCCGCCGAAGTCGGCGAGAACGGCCGGTTGACGGCGCTGCTCAAGGCCGCGAACACCAACAAAACGAGCTTCGCCGTGGACCCTGCGCTTATCGAGGAACTCCAGACCATGTCGGCGGGCTATCAGGTCCTCGACTCTGAGGGCGCAACCTCAGCGGGCACCGGTCAGGCGGATGCGGCCAGATGGCTCGAGGGCTTCGATGCACTGCAGTCCTCTCATGATGGCTATCGGTTGCTCTACGGGTCGCCGGATGTCGCCGCCCTCGTCCACGACGGCCAGGAAGGCGTACTCAACAAAGCCGCCAACGCCAACCGGCTGGTGGAGGACACCCGATCGCTGCCGCTGCTGGTATTGCCAGCGGGAGGTACCGCTGATGCGGCAACGGCCAAGGCTGCTGCTGCCCTGAACCCCGATGCGATCTTGCTCGCCGACACCTCGGCAAAGGGCCGAACCCCGCTGCTTGCCGGTCCCAACGATGTGCCGATCGTGACATTCTCAAAGGGAGCCCAGGGCGGTGGACCAGGGCCGGATCCGCGGGATACTCCAGTCCATCTTCGGCAACGCCTACTCGGCGAGACCTGGATCGAGGCCAACGCGGCGGGAGACAATCAAGCCCACGGACGTGTCCGAGTGGTCAGTACGGCGGCCCAGGCGCTAGCCGAGGCTGCGCGCGGTGATCAAGAAGTCAAGTCTCCGTGGCTGGCGCAGCGTACGCTGAGCGACCTGCTCAAATCCGCACCTGGCTCGTGGTCGGAGAAATACAGCTATAGCTCGGCGGCGCGCAATGCCCAGCTCACCGCAGGCCAGCTCAGCAGTCTGAGGAAGTTCGACTCGAGCAACGACACCTATGCCGACCTGTTGGTCGATTCCACCCGCGCGCGCGCCGACGGGAATGCTGCGGTGGCCCGGGCTGCCAGCTCCAAGTTTCGTAAGCATGACAAGGCCCGCAGAGCCTTTCTGGGTCCACAGCAAGCGGCGCTCGACGACATTCTGCTGAACAAGATCCAAATCCGCAGCAGCGCTCGGGTCCAGACCGTGGCACAACAAGGCGTGGCATTCCCGATCACGATCAAGAACACACTCGAAGCCGGATCGGGTCCGGATGCCGGCGCGGTCAAGGTCAAGCTGGTGTTCAACTCCGAGAACAGTCAGCGACTCACCATCAAGACAATCAAGCCTACAGAGATCAGAGCACAGGACACGTTTACGGCCAACGCCGAAGTCACCGCCAAGGCCAATGGCATCGTGCCGGTTACTGCGCAATTGATGACTGATTCCGGCCGGCCGGTCGGTCGACCATTCGACATCGAGGTCCAGGTCACCCAGAACGGCACCACGGGTTGGGCGATCGCGATCGCCGCCGGCATTGTGCTGGTGGCCAGTAGCTTCCTGCGGATTCGCCAGGTCGCCAAGGAACGGACCAAGACGCCAAGCGGTGAAGCCGGGAGCGGTCAGGGATTAGGCGGCGATGCCGCTCAAGATCAGCTTCCCGCGCTGAGCTCCGCGCCGGCTGAGAAACTTGATGTCTGAGACATCTACCCCCAAGATCAGCTCGCCGGGGATAGGCGGCGACCCGGGGCCGACGACGGAGGAACGCAGGCAGACCAGGCGGCTGATCTCGGCAAGCGTGCTGATGGCGGCCGGAACCGCATTGTCCCGGGTCCTGGGCTTCTTCCGCCTCATGCTCTTGGTGTACCTGTTCGGCAACGGCACCCGGCAGGCCGAGATGTTCACGATCGCGACGAACGTGCCGAACAGCATGTACATCTTGCTCGCCGGCGGTGTCCTGAACACCGTCCTCGTGCCACAGATCGTGCGCGCTATCCGAGGTGACGCGGACCGCGGTGAGGCCTACACCAACCGAATCATGACCGCCGGCTTGATCGCGCTCGCCTTGATCACGTTACTGCTGACGCTTGCTGTGCCGTGGATCATCGGGCTCTATTCTGCTGCCGGCTGGAAAACGCCGAAGCTGGAGGCGCAGTACCAGTCGATGATCATGCTCGGCTACTACTGCATGCCGCAGGTGTTCTTCTACGGCGTACATGTGCTGGCTGGTCAGCTGCTCAACGCACGTGATCGATTTGGGCCGATGATGTGGGCTCCGATCGCCAACAACGTGGTGTCGATCATGGTGCTGTTGTCGTACTTGATCGTTTTCGAGCGCAGCAGCACCGGGGCACCTTTCACCACCAGTCAGGTGCTGCTGCTCGGTCTGGGGTCAACGCTCGGTATTGCCGCCCAGGCGGCGGTACTGATTCCCTTCCTGAAGGCCAGCGGTTACCGCTATCGGCCACGCTTCGACTTCAAGCACACCGGGCTAGGCAAGACCTTCCGACTGGCCAAGTGGACCCTCGGCTTCGTACTAGTGACCCAGGCAGCACTGGTCGTGGTGAGCAAGCTGGCAACCAGCGCCACCGTTGGCGGCAAAGGTGCCGGACTAACCGCCTATTCCAACGCGTACGCGATGTGGATCCTGCCCCACTCCTTGATCACGGTCTCACTGGCTACGGCCATGCTGCCGACTGCCTCACGGCTCGCCGCGGCTGGCGAGCTGTCGGCCGTGGCATCAGAAACCATGCGTGCCATTCGGCTATCGGTGACTGCACTACTGCCGGCGGCTGTCGCTTTCTTGGTGTTGGGCCTGCCGCTGGCGCACGTGGTCTTCGGCTTCGGACAGGGCGCCAAGGATGCCTCGTACGTGGGCGGCGCGCTGATGGCCCTTGCTATTGGGCTGGTGCCGTTCACAGTGCAATACATCTGCCTGCGCGCGTTCTATGCGCTGGAGGACAACAAAACGACGTTCTTCCTGCAGTGCCTGATCGCCGGCACCAATGTCGTTCTCGGCATCGCTGCGGTGCTGCTGCTTGACAACCCGGCGTTGGTGGCGACTGGACTGGCCTTCTCGTACTCGGCCGCCTACCTGATCGGCCTGCCGGTGTCCTTCTCGGTCTTGCGGCGCAAACTCCCTGATCTTGATTCTGAAGAGCTGGTGCGGCACTGCGTGCGGTTGCTGGTTGCCGTAATTCCAGCGGCAATCGCGGCGTGGCTGATTTCTTGGGTAGTAATGACGCAGTTCGAGTCCACGGTGGTACTCGCTCTGGGACTCGTGGTCGCGGGTCTGGTGGCGGTTGGTCTCTTCCTGGTGATGGCCCGGCTGATCCGGATCCATGAGGTCAGAGAGATCATTACCACCGTGCTGCGGCGTGGCAGCGATTCCTCGCCTGAGGCGCGGGAAGTTCGAGAGGAGACTGTGATCGAGGCCAGTGGTGATCGATTCGGCGACTTCAAGTCGTCCGGCGATTCGCCCACGGTGATCCGACCGCCGTCTCCTAGCATCGAAGAGGCAGTTGAGGAGAATGCAGGATCCATGGCTCAGGCGGCCGCCCAGGGTGTCGAACCCAATATTGAGCCCAACGGTGGGCCCGCTATCGACCGCGCCACCATCGAGCGTCCCAATGCCGAACGTGCCGATGCCGAACAGCCCAATACCGAACAACCCAATACCGAACAACCCAGTGCCGAACAGCCCAATGTCGGACAGAGCCGAGACGGCTCACTAGCGGCGACCCTGCCCGCCGGAACCGTACTGGCCTCTCGCTATCGCCTTGAAGAACTGATCGCCGAATCGGAGCCGAGTGTTACCTGGCGGGCGTTCGACCAGGTGCTGTCGCGGTCGG
>JBJMIR010000048.1:0-4814 GCA_045806785.1 Propionibacteriaceae bacterium
CCGACCCCAGTCTGAAAGGCGGCGGCTGGACCGACAAACGGGGCCCGTCACCCGGCTCACTGCTCTACCAGCCAACGACTGACGGAGCTGCTTGCCATCGCGCGAGGCAGTGCGGCCGGCCGCGCGTCAGCCAGTAACCGGCAAAGAAAGGTCATGACTCATATGTCAACTACCACCGCGGCGGTCGGTTCCCAGTGAACGCCCCCGTCTCGATCACCGTCACGCCAGTCTTCGTTGCGGACCTGCTCGCCGAGAGTGAGCGGATGCCGGTCTACGTGCATGTCATCGACCATCCCGATGGGCGGGTGCTGGTCGATACCGGCATGACGGAGCTGCACCCGCTGGTGGCCGACATGGATCCCCGACTTCATCCACTGAGCCAGCAGGACTTCGACCTCGCCGGCATCGATATCGTCGTCAACACACACCTTCACTTCGACCACTGCGGCGGCAATCACCTATTCGCCGGCAGGCCGATCTACGTCCAGGGTCGGGAACTCGACGATGCGCGCAGCGAGGACGACTACACCATTCGCGAGTGGGTCGAGGCACCCGGCGTGCGGTATGTGCCGGTGGATGGCGAGCTTGAGCTGCTGCCCGGATTGCGGCTGGTCCCGGCGCCGGGCCACACACCCGGCACGCAGGTGGTCGTCGTCGAGACTGGCGGGCGTCCGGTCGTCGTCTGCGGCGACGTGGCGGTTTGGTTCGGCGAGCTCGACGAGCCGCGCACCGCAGGCCAGCTGCGGGTGCGCGCGCTGGACCCTGAGCTGGTATGGCTCGCGCACGAGCACCAGCCGTGGCGACCCCGCACCGCCTGAGGATCACGCCGGCGCCCACTGATCGTCGAGTGCCCGCTCTTGGGCCGAATAGCTCACCGCACCTGCCGCCTGAAGGCGAAGCCGAGAGCGCGGTGATTGGGCCCTTGATTGTTGGGCCCCAGCCATGGTCAGATCGACCTCGGTTGTCAGACCCGGGCTATGTAGTCGGTTAAGGGGATGCGCAGGGAATAGGGAGCGTGCTTGGTGACTGAGGATGTCAACCGCGACGTGTGGCTGCAACAAGCCCGCTCTCACCTGCGCAAACGCCGACCCAGTGCTGGCCCGGCTTATCGACGACCGGCCGGACTTCGATCCCCGCGCGTGGATGGCCCTGCTGCCGCCGATGGATCTGTACGGCGCCCTGCTGTTCCAGGTCACCGGTCAGCAGCTTTCCGTCCAGGCGACCCGCCGGACACTTGCTCGCATGCAGGCCCTATTCGGCGGCCATCTGCCCACAGCGGCTGAACTGCTGGCCGTGGATCCCGCCAAGCTCCGCGAAGCGGGGCTCTCCTGGCGGAAGGTGAGCACGCTGCGTGACCTTGCCGAGCGGCTGACGGATGGCCGGCTAAACCTCGACATCTTGAGCAGCCTGCCCGACGAGGAGCTCATGGCAGACCTCACCGCAATCCCTGGGGTCGGTTCGTGGACCGTGCAAGGTGCCCTGATCATTGCGCTGCAGCGGGAGGATGTCGTCTTACCCGGCGACCTTGCGCTCCGTAAGGCAATACAGACCGCATATCAGCTTGGCCACCTCCCCACCCAGCAAGAGGTCCTTGCCATTGCGGAGAAGTGGCGGCCTTACCGCAGTCTGGCGACAAGCTACCTGTTTTCCGCCGCCTTCGAGCCGGCGGTCCATGCGAAATCTGCTCTGTGTGATCGGGCGGCACGACTGGCAGGTCGAGCACGACAAGGAAGGGCAGCCGTACGAGATTTGCGGACGACCGCGGTGTTATCACGTTCGAGGTCACGACTCTCAATCCGATGGGCCGTATCGACACCAAGACAGTGACCCACCGCTGCCCCCTCAATCACCTCCAGCCGACCCGGGTCCCGCCGCCGGGGCCTGGTAAGGCAGCCGCCTCCGGCCTGTATGCGTAAATTCTTCTGCGCGCGGTGCTCTTCCGAACGCTGGACCGGGGATAGCGGAATCTACTGGCGTCTGTCGACGGCGGCATCAGGCTGTGCGCCGATGGTTGCCCAAGCGGTTCGCGCTCCGAAGATTGACAGCGCGAATAGGCCGACCCGGATCCAGGTGGTGGCTGGTGTGTTGGTCACGAGTGCCTCCTCGTAAACACCGTGATTCGAAAGATTGGGGTGGTCAAGCAGTCCGCTCCTCGGCGGCATCGAGCTCTCGTCGGTAGGACCGGCTCAGCTTGCTGCGCAGAACCAGTCCCAGCCCCACGACCAGGACCACCGTGGCAAGTAGGGCGGCGAGCTGTCGGCTGTCCCCGCCGCGCAGGATGTCGGCGGCGATGCCGTCGGTGTTGTTGGACCGGTTGAACATGGTGTGGCTCAGTCCCACCAGGAGGAGGCTGTTGGCGGCGCCCCGCAGGACCATGCCGTAGAGGGATCGGACGATGATCACGAGCACCATCAGCAGGGCGAAGCCGACGACGAAGTCCACAGCGGAACGGACCTGAGCAGTGATCACCTGCAGCGGCATGTGAATCGCCGCGAACGGGATCCCCGTCAGCAACGCGGCCAAGAAGAAGTTGTGCCGTCGCTCCAGCCGGGTCTGCAGGAAACCCGCCCAGGCCGCTTCCTCCCAGAGGTTGATCAGCAGGAACGCGATGGCGATCCCGAGAACTTCCCGCCAAAGCACACTTCCGCTCGGCACCACGGCGCTATCGCCGAGCAGCAATGCAATGACAACAGTCAGCAGCGGCAGGGCCAAGAAAGCCGTCAGCCACCAGCCAATGCTGACTTTCCAGCGCAGGATCCGCCGGAAGAACTGCCGAACATCTCGCCGGCCACCGCAAAGATAGGTCACCAGCAGCGCCGAGCCGAACAGCAAGACGGTAAGCACAGCAGCGGAGAACCTTTCCATATCGAGGCCCAGCCGGGCCGGAAAGTTCTTCCCGGGGATGACGTCGTACTGCATCAGGATGGGAATCACCGACAGCACGTACACAGAGCCGAGGGCCAGCACAAGGAACACGGTGATGGGATGGCGCTGCACTCGCCCCTTCACTCCGGTCTCCTGCAGTTCGGCAACCTTCGCGTCCATGACTTCACTCTCGCGTCTGCGGCAGCTCTGGCGCTAGGCGCTGGACCTTTCTTCCGTGGATTCGGCAGCCATCCCCATTTCGTGCGGCCGGCAACCGCATCAGGAGCGGACTCGCCGCGGCACGTCTTCGGTACGGTACTGGTGGACGAGCCTTACCGCGTTTGGCCGGCACAGACGGCTGGCCGTCTACACCGTGCGGCGGTGACTATTGCTACCGAATTCGCGATTCGGTTTCGCGAGCGGCAGGCCGGGTGCGGTTACGAATGTCGCTGCATTGCTGGCAGACATCTTCGGGAATCAGGCCGATCCTCATCAGGCGAGCGAAGATCGCGCAGGCCAGACAGACCGCGAAGACTGCTTCCAGCGTGGCGGCCGTGGCGAGGACACCTAACACGGCGTAAGCGGCCACGGGCAGGTGGAATCCGAGTGCCATTACCGCGGCGGTCACCGAGAGGACTGCGCCGATTCCCTGCGCGAAGCGCTTCGGCGGCCCAGGCACCGACTTGGCGGCGACCCGGAGTTGCGGCGTAATCACGCGCGTGACGAGCTGGCCGAGCGGGCTCAGCATCGGACCGGTTAGGACGCGGGCGACAAAGCCCTAGGCGATGACGGCGGTTAGTCACGGTTGGTCGAGCGCGATCGCGATGGTGCACATGATCACCACCCCTCCGGCCACCAGCCGGGCTGATACCTCGTTGACCGGATGGGGGAAGCTGAATAGGCGGGCCGCCATCGGTGACCTCCGATATTCCGATCGGAATTATAGGGTAAGCGGTGGTTTGTGGCGCAGTGAGAAGTTGACCAGTGAGGGTCAGCGCTGAGATTGCTGACGAACGACCGAGCGGCCGATGGGACTCGAACCTAACTGCGCGACGCCAGTCAGACACTGCTGCCCAGCCACGCTGCTGGCTGAAGCGCCGACCGCCGAACCTGTCCTCGCGAAACGGTGGTCAACGCACTCTCGGTTGAGCCGCTATTCCCGCCGACCCTGGCGGCCGCCGCTGGTAGGCGAGGCGGCCGCGGGTGAATGCGACGACCGCCACTGCAAGTACGGCGAGCACCCCTATGCACATCAGGGCGGTCTGGGACGCGGGGAGGTTCAAAAGTTCGGGCATTACCTTCGCCCCGATGGTGATGTTGAAGGCGCTGTGGAAGAGCCCGACGATGATCACGCTGCGCCCGGAACCGTTGTAGATCCACATGATGAGGACCCGGAAGAACACGGCGAAGATCGCGGTCTGGACGAAGTACCCGAGTGCAACGGTGGGGACCTGGGCGAGCGGTGTGTGGTCGTCCGCGATCCAGCCGGCGACGAAGCGTGCGGGCACGTGGAAGAGCGCGAAGAATGGGGCCACTATCAGGCTGGCAAGCAAGGGCCCGCGCCTGTCTTGCAGCGTTGATTGCAGGAAACCGGTCCATCCGAGCTCCTCCCACAGGTTGGTGTGTAGGAAGGGCACGATGACGCCGGGCAAGAAGGCGGTGAAGAGTAAGGCCCAGTTCCGCGCGAGCGCTCCAAGCGGTGCTGCGCCGTGCAAAACGATCGCCGTCAGCAAGACGCCCATTGGGAGGCCGAAGAGCACAAAGAGGTACCAATGGAGTCCGACCCGCCACCGCAGCAAGCGGCCAAGCAGATCTCGCACGCCTTCCTTACCACCCGCCGCTGCGGTGACCAAGAAGGCCGGAACGGCCAGTCCCACGATGGTGGCGACTGTTTGGACAACCGTGAGCGGCAGTTGGATGGGCAGGACGCCGAACCCATTCTCCGAGAG
>JBJMIR010000049.1:0-11119 GCA_045806785.1 Propionibacteriaceae bacterium
GGTCGTCGTGCCCCGAAGTCCGTGACCAGGTGCTGGCGACGCATGGTGACACCGGCACGGCGAAGCTGATGGCCCACGGCGGTCCAGGGAACGCCCGGCTCGGCACCAATGTGGCGCCGGGTTCGACCTTGGGCGTACAAGTCGGCTGCCCGCTTAACCTCCAGGGCGTCACCGTAACGGCGCAGTCCCAAGGAGGTGGTCGGCGGTCCTGTAGGCGCGTGTCGACCCGGAAGCGTTCAACGTGCGTATGTCCCAGCCATGCTTGGTGTTGCTTCTCGATCGCGGCCTTCAAGAATCTTCCGTCAGGGAGAGTGGTCAGGCCGAGGGACTCCTCACCAGCAAGTGTCGTGGTAGATGCCGCCCAATCCTCTGGCTCGCGGTCACCGGCGAGCGGCTCTCCCGAATTCGGTGATCTTCCGAGCACCGCGGTAGAACCGATCGGCGGGACGGTTGGAGAGCAGCGGGATTACGTCCACGAAGCTGTTCTCCTTCGTACGAGTGCGGCGAGGAAGCCGCCAACGAAAGAATCGCCGAGCCCGATGGTGGTGGGCTGTGCAACATCATCAAGCCGGAGGCCAGGCATACAGCGTACGACCGACCCCATGCGCTCTTCGAGCTCGGTGGCGAACCCCTGGGCTTCCGGGCGGACCGGCAATCTAGCGGTGAATTCGTACTGCTCATCGGTGTAGTCGTCGCCGTAGCAATAACGAGTAGAGGCGACCGCGATGCCATCTCTGAGTGCCTCGGCGTAATCAGGGGCTCCCTGACCAAGCGCCAACGACCAGTACTTCGTGTGGACCACCAGGGTCGGCCCTGGAACGCCGGTCTGCAGCGAATGAAGGGCGCGCTTGACTTCCAGCGCAGACAGCAGGTCGACCGACCGCCCAACCTCGGCCTGCATCTCCTCCTCGTTCATCCCGTAGATGTCGATGATCTCTAGCAGCGCGTTGCGCGCTCTGCTCCGGAAGCTGGGTAAATGGAAGGCCGCGTCCTCGTAATAGACCAATGCGCCCGAGGGCAGCTGTTGCATGTGGGTTCTCAGCGTGGCCAGCCGCTCGTCGAGCAGGTCCTGGTTCTGCATTGTGTTGAATCCAGAAATCAGGAAGATGCCGGCGTCGCGCAGCAGAAAGCCCAATTGGTCGCTCACCTCCAGTGATGCATTCGCCGGGTCGTTGACGTAGATCAACCTGTTCGCGAATGGCGCTCGCATATCAATGTTGTCCATTTGCACCCGGGTGCCTTGGTCGTACTGCACAACCACATGCGGATAGAGAGTGTCTGCCCGGGCGCTGGAGATGTAGTCGCAGGACGGTGGTAACAAACGGCGTACATGATCATTGAGGCTGACAAGGTGCAGCATGCATGGCACCCCAAGCCTGCTCATCGCGAGCCCCGCCCGGACCGACGTGCCACCGAGGCTTATTCGCTTGGGGAACCGGGCCGCGAATCCGCGCAGAGTTTCCAACGAGGCCGCGTAGTGCTCGCCACCGGCACCGCGCTTCATATGTGCAAGCACCGAGATGATCAGATTGCGCTCATCGGTGACCGGGACCGACAAGGCGAGTTCGCTGTCCCGGATCTCGTACTCAGCGATGAGTTGCTGCAGCGTCGATGAGGACAGCCTCAGCTCATAGTCGATGCAGCCCCCTAGGCCGAGCACGACACGTGAAGCCACGTCAGTACAGCGATGCTTTGCCTGCGGTGTCGAAGAGTTCGATCTTTTGTGCGGCGACAGCCTTCATGGCCTCGATGCAGGGCGGCTGGATGAGGAGCGGTTCGCGGAGGCTCTGATCGGCCAGCACCTCCCGCATCTTCGTGTGATACGCCACCTTGATGTCACTGGAGATGTTGATCTTGTTGATGCCGAGTTTGACAGCCTCGGCGATCTCGTCGTCGGGGTTATTCGAACCGCCGTGTAGTACCAGCGGGATGTCAACCCTGTCCTTGATCTGCTTGAGAAGATCAAGCTTGAGCTCCGGCTTCAATGCCTCGGGGTAGATGCCATGGGAGGTGCCGATGGCGATAGCGAGGCTGTCCACCTGCGTCGATTGCACGAAGGCGAGGGCATCGTCGGGATCGGTGTAGATGATGGCGTCGCTGCCGCCTTCAGCCTGGCTGTCCGTCTGACCGATGGTGCCCAGCTCACCCTCCACCGACAGTCCCACTGCGTGCGCAGCGTGAACCACTTTTTGGGAGATGGCGATGTTTTCTTCGAAGGGCAGCATCGAGCCGTCGATCATCACCGACGTGAAGCCGCTATGAATCGCGGTCAGGATCTGCTCGTAGTTCGCCCCATGATCCCAGTGGATGGCGATCGGCACGGAGGAACGGTGAGCTCGTTGCGTGACCGCGGCGATCATCTCCACCCCGACGTGTTGCACCTCGTCAGGATGGATGCCCAGGATCACTGGGGCTTTCTTCTCCTCGCTGATCTCGATGATGCCGAGGAACATCGCATAATCGCTGATGTTGAAGGCGGGCACCGCGAAGCTGTGTTCCTGCGCGACATCCAAGATCACCTTGCCGGTTGTCAGCATGTTGCCTTTCTCCCTTTGATTAGTAGAAGTTGTGACGGTCGGGGGAGCGCTCCTCCAGGGCAGCGGCCGGATGCTGCCCGTTGTTGCGCGAGAGGTTCAGTTCTTGACGGCGCCGGATGTGAGTCCGCCGATGAACCGCCGTTGGAAGAGGAGGAACAAGATGAGCACCGGGATGGAGCCGAGGATGCTCATGGCCATCATCTGGTTCCACTCGTAGGAGTGCTGGCCCATCAGCAGCTGGATACCGATGGGAACGGTCCGCATGTCATCGGTCCTGGTCAGGGTCAGGGCGAAGAGAAATTCGTTCCAGGAGATCATGAAGGTGTAGATGCCGACCGCGATGAGCCCGGGCACCGAAATCGGCACCAAGATCCGCCACAGGGCGGTCCATCCGCTGCCCCCATCCACTTTGACGGATTCGTCAAGCTCGCGTGGCAAGGTATTGAAGTACGCCGTCGTCATGATGATCGCGTACGGCAGCGTGAACACCATGTGCGTGACGATCAGGCCCCCGTAGGTGTTGTACAGGCCGAGGGCCACAACGAGGCCGAAGAACGGAATGACGAGCGTGATCGGCGGCACCGCCTGGACACTGACAATGGCGACATTGATGAACCGCTTGAGCCGGAATTCGTACCGGCTGAAGCTATAGCCGGCGAGTATTCCGACGAGCAGCGTCAATGCCGTCACCCAGAGCGCCACGATGTAGCTGTTCAGGAAGAACCTCAGCTGGGTCGGATCGGTCAGGATCTTCCAGTAGGCGTCAAGCGACATGTTCTCCGTGATGAGCCGAGGAGGAACCTGGAAGACCTCGCCATTTGGCTTCAACGATGTCGACAGCATCCAAACGACCGGGAAACCAGCGAAGACCGCACCGAGGCACAGTCCCACGATCACACCAATCTTCATGCTGAGACGTCGCCGCTGCTTTTGTGTGGTCACGGTGATCACCTCTCCCTTAGCTGCCGCACATAGAAGACCGCCAAGATCATCGTGATGAGTAGGACGATCACAGCACTGGCGGACGCGGTGGCGAATTCGTAACTGCTGAAGGCCTGCTTGTAGGTGTAGGTGCTCAGCATTTCCGTGACATTCAGTGGTCCGCCGCCGGTGGTCAGCCAAATGAGTGCGAACTGCTGCGATGTCCAGATCAGATCCAGCACGGCCATGCTGATCAGAACCGGTTTCAGCTGCGGGATCGTGATGTTGAAGAACTGCTGGATGGGGTTGGCGCCATCTACAGCGGCTGCCTCGTAAAGATCGGAGGAGATCCCCTGCAGCCCGGCGAGCAGGCTGATCATAAAGAACGGGTATCCGGACCAGATGTTGATGAAGGTCAGCGCCCACAGCGCGGTGCTCGGCGAGGCGAGCCAGTTGACCTCAGTCCCCAGGATGCCGACGGTCGTGAGGATGTAGTTGACCACACCGAACGGATCCAGCATGAGTCGCCAGATGACCGCCACCACCGCAATCGTGAACAGCCACGGCAGGATGTAGACCACGCGGAAGATGGCCTTGGTCAATCCACCCAACAAACCGGTGTTGAGCATCATCGCAAAGGCGAGCCCCAGGACGAGGTGGGCGACGGTGCTGAGGGTGATGAACAGGACGGTGTTCTTGATCGCTGTCCAGAAGACGGGGTCGGTGAGCACCTTGGTGTAATTGGCAAGGCCGGCGAAGACGGGGTTCTTCTGGACGATCACGTTGTCTTGAAACGAATAGCTCACCACCATCGCGATGGGGATCACCAACAGGACAAAGATCAGGAGCATGGTCGGCGAGATATAGCCGTATGGAGCGAGGCTCCTCAGGGTAAAGGGTCGTCGCCTGTCCCGTGCCGGAGATGTCGAGGGCTCTGCCTCCAGTGTTGCGGCTTCGGGTAAGACCGTGCGGTCGATGTGCGCGGGTCCCATCGAGTATCTCCTTGGATCGGGGGCCGCACCGGCGATCCAGCGCGGCCCCACGGAGGTGAGGAAAGGCCTCAGATCACAGACGCCCAGGACTGTTGCGTCTTGTTGAGGGCGTCGTCGACACTCTGCTTGCCGGTGAGCACGAGCTGGAGATTCTCATCGAAGGTACGCATCAGCTCTTCGGACTTGGGCAGCCCGACAAACTCGTTCGCGGGGTAGCCCTCCTTGTAAATACTGAAGGCGGTCTTGAACAGCGGATCACTCTTGCTGAAGTCCGGCTCCGCGGTGTTGTTGCCCGGGAAACCGTTCGCCAGCGTGCTCAGCTTGGCGTTCGCCTCCTGGCTCATCAAGAACTGGACCAGCTTGAATGCCTCAGCCTTGTGCTCTGTCGAATCCGAGATCCCGATGCCCCATGAAGCGTAGGGAATTCCTCGCTTACCGGTGTAGGAGTCCTCGGCGGGGATCGGCGCAACGGTGAAGTCCAACTTTGGACTGTTCTTCTTGATGAGATTGATGTGAGCCATTGAGTCGATCATCATGCCGACTTGGCCGGCGCTGAACTTCTCGACCTTGTCCTGCTCTTTCATGGTCAGCGAACCGGGCGCAATGACGTCCGCATCATTCAGGCTCTTGACATATTCCACGGTGCTCTTCACCGGCGGGCTAGTCAGGTTGGGCTTTCCGTCTTGGGTGAGCATGCTGCCCCCGGATGCCCACAGCCACGACATCACGTCGTTTTGAATGCCGTTGGGCACAGCGGTGTCGAGTGGCAGCGCCCAGCCTTTGACGTTGCCGCCCAGCGCACTGACCTTCTTTGCCGCATCGAGGAACTCCGAGCGGTTGTCGGGAACGGCTTTGACGCCAGCCTTCGAAAGCAGGTCCTTGTTCACAAAGAGCGGGTAGGTGAAGTTGACCACGGGAATCATGTAGGTCTTCCCATCCACCTTGACCTGGCTCGCCAGCTGGCTTTGGTCATACTTCGCATCCGCCATAAGCGCCGAGAGGTCGGTGATGGCGCCCTGCTTGGCAAAGTCATTCACCCAGGCACCATCTAACCCGACGACGTCGGGCAAAGTCTTCGACGCTGCCCCGGAGACCAGTTGCTGCTTGGTCGAGGCGTAGGGAGCGCTCAACAGCTTCACCTTGATATTCGGGTTCTGGGACTCAAACTGCGTCATGAGTTCCTGGAATGAGCCTTCCGGCAGCTCAGCTCCCCACCACTGCGCGAACTCCAGCGTGACCGCCCCGCCCTGCTCGCTCGAGCCGGCGGAGCCCTCGCCGCTGCCTGTGCCGCAACCCACAGCTCCGACAGCCAGCATCGCCGCCATGACCACTCCCACGAGCCGCTTCACGCGACTCTGAACCCTGAAACTCCCTCCACTCATGTCCTCTCCTTTGTCTCGGGACACTTACCGGGGTGTGCAAATCTGCGCAATTCTAACGTGTAATAGGCTTGCCCTGCAAGGGTTACTACCGCAATATAGGTAATAGATCAGCATAGTATGGCGAAAAGCTGCAACTCCCGAGTTGAATAGTTTCCCTCGTGCGAGCTCGAAGACGAAGCTTCGAGAAAGGTTGTTGCAACCTGCTGCAAACTTTGCTGTACTCTGCTGATCTACGCCAGATCTACCGGGCAATCAAGCGTATTTGTTGCGGCTGCCGGAGGACAGGAGCAGACCCTGTGAACGTGAATGTCGACACCGAGGACAGGCAGCGTCACCTACCTGCCGGTCGGAAGGCGCGACTTGCTGCGTATGTGGCCGAGGCAGGACAGGTGACCGTCGGCACACTTGCGGAACGCTTCGGCGTATCGATCGACACGATCCGCAGGGACCTGGACCAGCTCAGCGCCGAAGGTGTCCTGGTACGTACCTACGGCGGGGCCGTCAGCTTGTCGACCGTCTCCCGAGTCGACAGGGCGGTGGATGTGCGGCTCAATCTGCAAAAGACCGAGAAAGAGACCATTGCGGCACTCGCCGCGTCATTGGTGGAGGATGGATCAACCATCATGATCAATGGCGGCACGACCACACTTGCCCTCGCCCGGCACCTACACAACCACCGGGACCTAACAGTGGCCACGAACAATCTGCTCGTGCCGCCAGCGATGTCGCCGCCAGTCATCCGGGACCTATACGTTTTCGGGGGTGCAGTCCGCTCGATCACGCAAGCCACCATCGGCCCCGTCAGCCTCCGGGTGGCGGGAGGTACCGAGCTCGACATCCGCTGCGATCTTGCTCTGATCGGGGTCGGTGCGGTTTCAGTTGACGCCGGCTACTCAACCAGCAACCTGGGAGAGGCGGCCATGATGCGCGACATGATGTCTCGAGCAGCACGCGTCGCGATACTGGCAGACTCCTCCAAGTTCGGTCGGCGGCTCTTCGCCCAGATCTCCGAACTTGGAACTGCCGACTACCTCATCACCGACTCCAGCCCGCCGCCGGACCTCTTAGGGGCCCTGTCGGAGAACGATGTAGAAGTGATCACCCCAGAAACAGCGTCATCGCGCAGTTGAGACCGGCTCACGTTCGCCCCCCAGTTGAAGCCACGCGAACTTATGCGTTCGTGATCTTCAGCTTCATCTTGTCGAACTCAACACCGACAACCGTGTAGTCATCTTAAAGAACGGGCAGGCTGACAAGCGAACCACGAGCACTGATTGGGCCAGCATTTGTTCTATGGCGGGCCACGGCGTCGAGTGCCGGTCACTTCATGTTCAGAGCCGCACCGGCAGCCTAGCGTCCGCGAGCACCTTTCCCTGTACCGCCTGCGCCCCGATGTACTCGACGCGGCTGCTGCCATGGTCTCTGACCGGCGCTCCGATATCTACGTGGCTCGGCGGGTGTTTATCTCACTGATTCCAAGACTGTGCTGCCGATGATCGACGGGCGGTACGCGAGAGCAATGGGCCTGCTCGTGTTGACCAGCGAACGCATCCTCTTCCGCGCCCGCCGCAGCACCGGGCCGACTTCAGTGTGCCACTGGGGGACGTCCTTGCTATCGAGGCATACACCCGCAAGGTGCCGGCACTGTCCGCATCATCAGGAGCATCTCTCCCTGGATGCCGAACTTCGCGCACTGCGGGACAGTGGCATGATCACTGACGCCGAGTTCGAGATCCGCAAGTCCGCCATCTGGCGCCAAATCTGACAAGCGCGCGATCATCGGTGAACCCCCACCGATCGCTGACAGAGAGCAATGAGACAGGGGACATGGTGGAATTCCGGTACGTGGGTGACTCGGTTTCAAGATCTCCGAGATCACCTATGGCGACTGGCTGAGGCATGTGTCGGGCCCAGGGGTTACAAGCGAGAAGGAAGATAAAAAGGCTTGCCCGGTCTCAGCAGCGAGCTGGGTGAATTCACGGGGCAGGTGCGTACGCCGCTGCGATCTTGCTGCGGCGGAGTTCAACTTCGGCGAGCAAGGCCAAATGAAAGGTTAGGATCGCCGGGGCGCCAGCCGTTTCGCCGTACTGATGATGGGGTCGAACTTCTTCGGGCGTGCACCAACTGCACAATCCACACCAGCGATCTGGGCGGTTCCGCCAATCACGAACGAAAGCTCACCAAGCGGATCGATGGACTCCAGCAATTCGAACAACGACTCGACCAGCGCTCAAGATTCATGATCGTCGCGCTACTGGGTGACCTGGCCGGGAGCGCGTTAGCCCCGATCGGCTACGGCAGCTGATGGATGGCGAGCGGCAGCACCGAGGTTGCTTCCGCATCGGCGAGCAAAGCTGCCGCCACGGTCACTGTCCACACCGCGTACGAATCGTGTCATCGATGAGCAACACCGGGCCCGTGAAGCTCACCCCCTTAGCAAGAGCTGTGCGGTAGAGCAGGTCCTTCGCCCGTACGGCCGAGGCAGCGTCGACCGTCGGCGCGGGTCCGCTGATTGTGAGCGCCTGGACCAGCGGGAACCGGCCAACCGCCGCAATGTGTTCGGCCACGGAGCGCACCAGCATCGGATAGCGCCGCGACGGCATGCCGACCACCGCGACCGGCCGCTCCCAGCTCCGCGACCAACGCCGCAGCACGTCCACGAGCCCGTCCAGGATTGATGGCGGAGCAGGCCCGTCGCGCTGACCCAGCTCGGACAGCTCGTGGTCCCAGGCCGGATCGTCGGCGAAGGCCAAGGCGCGTCCCGGCGCCAGGAAGCTGATCTTGCCCTTACGATCCGGCAAGCCCGACGGCCACATCTTGCGCGGCTGTACCACCACGTCCTGTCCGCGGAAATACCGGCGTGCTGCCTCGACGACGTCCCCCGCCGCGCGTGCACCCGGCGCCGGCAGCCTGCCCGTACAGACCGAACACCGGCCGCAAGGCTGTGGATCGGGATCGTCCAGCGCCTGCTGCAGGAACTGCAGGAGGCAGCCGTCCCCGTGTGCGTAGCTGCGCATCAAGCCCGCCTCGGCCACGCGTACGGCCCGCAGCGCGCTCCACTTCTGCTCGTCCAAGTACCAGGGCCGGCCCGTCGCGTCCCAACCGCCGGGCTCGCGACGTACCGCGTCGTCGACGGCCAGGACCTTCAGCACCCCTCCAGACGGCCGCGCCGGATTCCCGTCGCTGCCTCGAGTCCCGCCAGGCTCTGCACCGAGTCGCCCAGCGCGTCCAAGATCCGCTCCACCTGCTCCTAGTCGGGAATCCCGGATGTGGCGAAGTAATCCCAGATTCGCTCGTCCGACTCGGCCGGCACCAAGATGGCTTGCGCATCCTCAAGCGCCCGTCCCGCCCGGCCTACCTGCTGGTAGTACGCCACCGGCGAGGCCGGCGAACCCAAATGGATGCAGAACGCCAGGTCGGGCGTGTCAAATCCCATGCCCAGCGCCGAGGTGGCGACCAGCGCTTTGATCGAGTTGTCGCGCAGCCGATCCTCCAGGGCGACACGATTGGTGGTCTGTCCGGAATAGGCCGCAACGTCGAGACCCTGCTCGAGCAGGAAGCCAGCCACCCGCTCGGTCTCGGCCACGGTCAGCACGTACACGATGCCGGAGCCCGGCAGCGACCGCAACGCCTCGGCGACCCAGGCATATCGCTCTAGGGGACTGAGGTGCGGCACAACGGCCACTCCTAGCGACGATCGCGCCAATGAGCCGCGCAAAGTCACGGTGTCCTCGCCCAGCTGACGCGCCACGTCAGCGGTGACCCGCTGGTTGGCGGTCGCGGTGGTAGCGAGTACCGGGGTGCCGGGCGCGAGGGCGAGCAGCGTCCGGGTCAGCCGCTGGTAGTCGGGGCGGAAGTCGAAGCCCCAATCGGAGACACAGTGCGCCTCGTCAATGACCAGCAGCCCGCACCGGCCGAGTAGCTCCGGCAGCTGGGCGGCGAACGAGGGGTTGGACAGCCGCTCCGGGGAGATGAGCAGCACATCGGTCTGCCCGGATCGCAGGGGCCGCCAGCACCTCGCCCCACTCCTCGACGTTGGTCGAGTTCACCGTCGCCGCCCGCAACCCGGTCCGCCCCGCAGCCGCGATCTGATCACGCATCAAGGCCAGCAGCGGCGAGACGACCAACGTAGGTCCAGCACCCTTCGCTCGCAACGCGGTCGTCGCGGCCCAATACACCGCCGACTTGCCCCAACCCGTAGCCTGCACAACCAGGACCCGGCGGCGGCCCTCAACCAAGTGCTCGACTGCACGCGCCTGATCCGGCCGCGGACGCGCGTCCGGACCAGCCATAGCGGCGATCACTCGTTCGAGCGCGAAAAGCAGCCATGCGCCCTATCCTGTCCTCAGCCGCTGACAGCACACCGGATCGTCGACGAATTCGACGCGCCTCCGGACGAAGATCAGCATCCACTATTTGGCTCGTCAGTCATCGGTTTGCATCAGACACACCGGCGTGAATTTCAACGGCTTCTTTGGGCTCGGCCGAGCTTGCCCTTGGTCGCGATGATCAAGGTCGTGGCGTTCCACACCGCCCACAGCAGCTCCACGTACAAGGTGAGCTTCATGGGGGATGCCGGTCCTGCCAGTGGTGTTGGACGAACCCAGCTGGCCGACATGGTGGCCACCATTACCCGCGTGTTGAGCAACAGCATCATCGACCTTGCCGCCCGGCGATACAAGGAGACGCGAGACCACCTGGGTGAGGACGACTGAGTTATCCACAGTCTTCGGGAATCAGGCCGGCGTCGACCGTACGCGGGGTTACGGTGGCGCGGATCACCCGAAATGGAGCTGAAATGACTAAGAACAAGATCAAGAAGCATGACCTGCGGTATCGCTACGAACCTGGCAGTTGCATCGTCTGCGGACAAGGCACCGATACCGGCTTTGCCTCTAAGGGTGAGGCCGAGTGGCACATGGTCACGATGATCATGAAGCTGGGACTTCGTGAAGAGGAAGCCTCTACCCTCGTCTCGATCAGCATGGGAAATGAGCCCGGCACGGTCCCCGACGGCCGGTTCGTTCTGGGCTACAAGCTCTGCGGTACATGCGCGGAGAAGCGGGGGGTTCCGGTAGCACTGGCAGTCAACGGAGCCATCCTGCCCTGCATCACCCACAGAGATTGAACCTCAGGCGGCTGCTTCCATCGATGGTCAGGAGAGGAGGTGAAAATTATGACTGAAATCGTGACATGCGTACGGTGCGGCCAATGGGTTCATGACCCGGAGAACGGCCGGGTATGTGCCGAATGCAAGGCCGAAGATTTCGCAAATGAAGAGCGCGAA
>JBJMIR010000050.1:0-82144 GCA_045806785.1 Propionibacteriaceae bacterium
CGAATCCGAGAAGCCATGTTCCTGCGCATGCCGGCCAGCTGCTTCCCCTACGCCACGGCCACCGGACGGTTGGAGCTGGACCACACCAAGCCATACATTCCGCCGGTCCGAGGTGGGCCACCGGGTCAAACCGGAGTCCACAATCTTGGCCCGCCGCCACAGCCGCCAAACAGCGCGCCCCAGCGGAGCCGGCTAGCCCGATGATGTGATCTCAGAGCTACCCGGAGTCTTTGCCCTCGCCGAAGAAGCTGCGGAGGTCACCGACAACCAGTTCTGGGACCTCGAGCGCGGCATAGTGCCCACCCTTGTCGAACTCTGACCAGTGCACGATATTGGCGTTGTCACGCTCGGCAAGCGGTCGGATGGTCTGGAAGTCGTGAGCGAAGACGGCAACACCAATGCGTCCCTGGCTGACCGTCGGCTTTGCGCCGGAGTGAGCTTCGCTGTAGTGGTAGCGCACTGCGTTGGCGGAGGTGTTCGTCAGCCAGTAGAGCGATACCTGAGTAAGAACCTGCTCCGCGCTCACCAAGCTGGTGCCATTACCGAAGTTCTCGAACAGCTCGTTGTACGCCAGCTGTCCAACCGGTGAATCGGACAGCGCCGCAGCAATGGTCTGGGGACGGGTGCCGTTCATCTGGTTGTACCCACCTACCGATTGGAACCAGCCGAGGAACTCCAGAGCGGCGTACTCCTTGGGGCCGAATCCGTCAAACTCGCCCGGGTCGCCCGAGGGGAAAGAGAACAACTGCAGGACATGCGCGCCCAGGAAGCCGGCTGGATCCATCACGGCCAGCTCGCGTGAAATCATCGCGCCTCCGTCGCTTCCGTGCGTGCCGTAGGACTCGTAGCCGAGCCTGCGCATCAGCGCGTCGTAGGTCTCGGCGACGCGGGCCATGGTCCAGCCCTCGCCGACCAGCGGAGTGCTAAACCCGAAGCCGGGCATGGATGGAATGACGAGATCGAAGGCGTCCTCCGCGCGTCCGCCGTGAGCGACGGGATCGGTCAAAGGACCGATCATGTCGAGGAACTCCGCAAAGGACCCAGGATATGTGTGGGCCAGCAGTAGAGGGGTGGCGCCGGCCTCGGCGGATCGTACGTGGACGAAGTGCACCGTCTGGCCGTCGATCTCGGTCACGAAGTTCGGGACGGCGTTCATCCGCGCCTCCTGTGCCCGCCAATCGAATTGCTGCCAGGCCGCCACCATTTGCTGAAGGTAGGCGACGGGCGTTCCATAGTCCCAGCTGTCATTGGGCGCTGGGACGGGATAGCGGGTGTTGGCGAGGCGGCGGAGTAAGTCGTCGATGGCCTCTTGAGGAATCGCGATGGTGAATGGACGAATGGTGCCGGTCTCACCGGCGGATGCTGTGGTTGTCATGTACAGAACGCTAAGGTCGGTTTAGGACAGCTTCGTTCCCCTTTTCCTGAGGGATTTGCCTACCGGTGTACAAGACTTCGGGTCGCCTGCTTGCCTTACTCGGGCTACTGCAGTCGCGTCCGATGTGGAGTGGTGCGGACCTGGCCACACGGCTTGAGGTCAGCGGGCGGACAGTGCGCAACGACATCGAACGACTGCGGCAGCTTGACTATCCGGTCGAGGCGGTACGCGGACCTGGCGGACACTATCGATTGGGAATCGGTGCGAAACTGCCCCCGCTGTTGCTTGACGACGATGAGGCCGTGGCCGTGGCGGTCGGTCTGCGGGCAGCGACTGGAGTCACGGGTATTGAAGACACCAGCGCACGTGCCTTGGCCAAGCTGGAAGCCGTACTTCCCCACCGGCTCAAACTGCGGGTGAGTGCAGTACGGGACGCCGTCCAGAAAGGGCCTGAGAACACAGGCAGCAATGCACAGGACCCTGAGGTAGACGCGGGATTGCTGATGGCGGTCGCGGCCGCGATCCGCGATCGCGAGGAGATTCGGTTCTTCTATCGCGACGACGAGCGGCTCCAGGTTGAGCCATACAGACTAGTCAGCTGGCAGCGGCGCTGGTATCTCGTCGCCCGCGACCCAGCCGCTGGCACGTGGTCGAGCTACCGGCTCGACTGGATGCAACTACGGATTCCAGGTGGGCGCCGATTCACACCGATTGAGCTGCCCGGCGGTGACTATCCCGCCTTCGTGCTGCGTACCACCGCCTTCACTGGTTGGCGGGTGCACGCCAGAATCACTGTGCATGCACCTGCCGCGGAGGTGTTGAGACGCATCAATCCAACCGTCGGCGTTGTGGAAGCCCTAGACGACAATGCGTGCATCCTGGTCACCGGAGCTGACAGCGTGGAGACTGTCGCCGTCTACATCGGCATGCTTGGACTCGACTTCACGGTAACCGAGCCTCCCGAGCTACTCACGCACCTGAGGACGCTCACGGAACGCTACGCCAAGGCGGTCTCAGACGCTCGCGCGCACTCTGGAGATGGAGCGGATCGGCCTGCAGCGAGAGGAGACTCATGACTCAGAGGACGGGGGAAGAGGCGACACGCCGGGGCCGGACCTTGCAGGTTGGATTCGGCATCACATTCGCCATTGAGGGAGTGACCATCGCCATTGTCTGTGCCCTGCTTGGAATATCTGGTGGGTATACCTATTTTCGGACCGGCGATCGCGCTAGTCGTTGGCTTGCACTTCATCCCGTTCGGATTCCTCTTTCACCGGACCACCGATTTCTACATCGCAGGGTGGGTCATCGCATGGGCCGCGATAGGAATCTGGCTGATCGCAATGGGCACCCTTCCGGCACTGTTGGTGGCGTCGCTGGTTGCCGTTGCTACAGCCTGCGGCACGGTGGCGTACGGGGTCTACATGCTCAGGGTCAAGCGGACGATTGTGACGTCACTTCACGGCGCCACCTGAGTACCTTGAGTGCAGCACGCCCTCGCGATCCGTCTTGAGATGGACAACGGGCGGCGTTAAGACGGTAAGCGTCGGGTTTGCATGATCATCACCGGATACGGACCAGCCGCTTTCTCGGCAGTGGCATAGTCAGCGGGGATGACGTTGTGCATCTCCATTCGCAGCTGCTCTTCATCGGTTGCCTCCAGGATGATGCGCCAGCGCCAACCATCGCCATAGTCGCCCTCAAATCCTAGGTTCTGATCAGTTGCCTGACTTCCGGAAAAGATCATCGGCGCCGGTTTTTGGTGCCACGAATCACCCCACAGAGCCACCAACGAGCCCTCCTCGTCGCTACGCCCGATGATCAGCAGGCCGTCCTGCGGACCATCGTCTGGGTGCTGCCACGAATAGGCCACCGATGTCAGGTGACCACCGGCTCCAGTCATTACCGTCATTCCGCCGGGAAACTCAGCGAGCGGGTCGTCCGGCATCAAGCGGAACCCATTGGTCCCAACCCAGGTTCCGACAGAATCGGGCAGCAGCATCCGTCAACAATAAGGGTGAAAGGACACCTGCCTAAGCCAGGCTCAGATACGTGGCGATGTACGCAAGCGCGGCATTCCAGCGAATGCAGATGTCATTGGTGGTCTCCGAGATTGGTTCATCCAGATAGCAGTATTGAGGCGGTAGCTGCCGCAGCCGCGGGTCGCTGGGGAAACCAGGCGTCTCAGTCGAATTTGCCCCGCCGGCCAGCGCCCCGGGCGGCGCTGGCGGAAGGTTGGGATCCAGGTCGTGGCCGAACTGGCGGGTCCTCAGATGGGCTGTGCTGTCCGAACCATAACCCGTGACGTAGCTCTGCCCGAGAGCGTTGCGGCCCAGAATGTAGTCGATGCCCATGATCACGGCGTCCTGAAACTGCGCGTCTCCGGTGAGCTGTGCCGCGGCGGCGAGAACGACCAGATTGTTGAGGATTCGGCCGTTGGAGCCCCATGCCCAGCCGTCGTGAGGCGCGTACGGCTGACCCCACGGCTGCTCCTGCTGCAGCTTCGTCAGCTGCAGCGCTCCCCGTCTTACGCTGTTGACGACCTGTTCATGATCAGGTAGTCCGACACCAGCGAGCGCGAGGTCGAGCCGGGCCGGTCCAGACACCCGGTCGAAGTCAAAGCCGTTGATGTCAAAGACGTCGGCGGTGTGCTGAGCAGAGCCGAGCACCTCAATACAGAAGCCGTCCTCGCCCGTGGCGAGCCACAGTTCTGTGGCAGCCCAATAGAAGTCGTCGTCAAGCTGCGGATCGCCGTAGGGACCGCCCCCGAATCGGCCCTCATCGTCGGGTGCGATCAAATCGGGGTGCAGCTGCGCCGCGTGATGAGCGATGCGAGCAGCAGTCAGTAGTCGGTCCGCGTACGCAATATCAGTGCTCCTTAGCAGACGTGCGGCCTGGGCGGCGACAGCGGCGAGCTGCAGGGTGGCAGCCGTCGACGGACGATGCAACACCCTGAACGTAGGATCCTCGTGGGGCAGGCCCGGCATGGGAGACCATTCAGTGCCGTGTACGCGGTGACAGGCCATTCCGGCGAGCGGCTGACCCGGCGGCACCTGCATTCGCAACAGCCAATCCAGTTGCCACCGGCACTCCTCGATCAGCGTTTCCTCGGAGAGGACGGCTCGCTGCCCCGTCGCCCGACGGAGCAACGCCAGAATGTTGAGCATCTGCCACACGGCGATGCTGCCGCTGACGGTGTACTTGCTGTAATCGCCGGCGTCATACCAGCCACCGGATACATCCAAACGGTTTGTCGTAGCCCACCCCGGATACAGGCGTGCGGCTTCTGGTCCGGTCCATGCCGGAACCGCGGTGTCTCCTCGGTTCGGCGGAACGCCGGTATGGCCAGCGGGTCGGCTATAGCCCGGGGCGCGCTGCTCATCGATCGGGCAGCCAGATCGAAGCAGGTAGAACAGTCCTAGAGCCTCACCCGCGAGTTGGTCGTACAGGTCCTGGGCAATCCTGAACCGATGGCTTCGCTGGTCGCCGACTAGAACCTGATAGTCGGCTCCCGCGCCGGTGACATCGGTGAAGTCAATGACATGCACAGACTGGCCAGATGTTGGTTCGGGCCTGGTCGACCAGGGCCGAGTTCGGTCGCGCAGCGCCACCGAGCCGTCGGAGGCGATGACGGTGAACTCGATCGGCAAAAACTCATCGGTCATCCAGGTTGCCCGCTTCGGGCCATGCGGCAGATAACCCAGCTGGTTGATTCGCACGGCGGGTCGCCGGGCTAGCACGCTAGCCAGGGACCACTCGGGCCAGGCAGAGTCCGGCATAGTTCTTTAACTACACCCGCGCTGAGGACATGCCATTGCCGCCCTCCGGTACGCCGATGGGGCATAGTGAGCGCGTGCCCGTCATCGGTTTGCACTGTTCTCATGAACAGATTCACCCTTCTGAGCTGCTGGCTGCGGTCCAGCAGGCGGAGCAGGCCGGCTTTACCGGTGCGATGTGCTCTGACCACATCAGTCCGTGGAGCGAGCGGCAGGGCCAGTCGGCGTTCGCCTGGTCCTGGCTCGGGGCGGCTCTGCAGTCCACGCAGCTGCCGTTCGGAGTCGTCAACGCCCCAGGTCAGCGCTATCACCCGGCGGTCATTGCGCAGGCGATCGGCACCCTGGGCGCCATGTACGAGGGGCGCTTCTGGGTGGCGCTGGGTTCTGGGGAGAACTCGAACGAGCATGTGACGGGCGGTGAATGGCTTCGCAAGGATCTTCGCAATGCCCGCTTGCGCGAGTGCGTCGACATCATCGTCGACTTACTCGCAGGCCAGGAGGTCACTCACGACGGCTTGGTGACCGTGGATCGTGCCAAGGTGTGGACCAGACCGCGGGTCGCTCCGCCAATCATTGCCACCGCTGTTACGCCGCAGACCGCCCGCTGGGCAGCCGGTTGGGCCGATGGCTTGATCACCATCGAGCAGCCGCCTGAGGTGCTGCGGGAGATGATCAACGGCTACCGGGAGGCAGGTGGAAAGGGACCGCTGGCGCTGCAGATCCACCTGTCTTACGCCTCGACCCACGACGAGGCGCTCGCCATCGCTTACGACCAGTGGCGGACCAACACTTTTGCTCCGCCTGTGTGCTGGGATTTGGAGACGGTTGAGGCCTTTGACGTCGCGTCGGCCTCGATACGGCCGGAGGATGTAGCCAAGTCGGTCTTCGTCTCGGCAGATTGGGGCGAGCACGCGCAGCATCTGGCCGATCTTGCTGGCCTAGGGTTCGACGAGCTCTATCTGCACCATGTCGGACAGACACAGACTGAGTTCATCGACGTCTTTGCTCAGCACGTGCTACCGCAGCTCGGACCGACATCGAAGATCTCGACCGGCCGCAATCCCTGATCCGAAATCCTTGGCCTCATAGGCCTACCACGGCTCACGCGGGCGGCCATTTTTGCCGGAGACTATGCGACGGCTGCCGATGCTCTCGACGGGCTCGAGCCGGACGGGTCCGCCGACGACGCCGCGCTGCTCCTTGCACGCGGGAATATGGCTTACTTCAGGGGTGATCTAGCAGGGACGGGTCCTACACATTTCGCTGTGGAAGAACAGTCGGTCGCCGGGAAGAAATCGGGTCGCCCGAGCCTTGAGTCTATGACGCTCAACTTAGGAGCGACCTTCTGGAAGGCGAATTGATGTCGACAACCCGACTCCCTGTCTTGTTCCTCACCGATCTGGTCGTACTGCCCGGCATGGTGGTACCGATCGAGCTTGATGATGCTGCCCGCGCGGCGGTGGATGCGGCGAAGGCTCACAGCGACGACAACTTGCTGGTGGCTCCTCGCCTTGAGGATCGCTATGCCTCGTACGGGGTCGTAGCCGAGATTGTGCAACTCGGTCGCCTGGCCACTGGCCAGCCGGCCGCGGTGATCAAGGCTGAGCGGCGAGTGAAGATCGGCTCCGGAGTATCCGGGCCGGGTACCGCGCTCTGGGTTGAGGCCGAGGAGCTTCCCGAGACCGCGCAGGATACCGATGAAATCCGTACGCTTGCGGCGGAATACAAGGGACTCGTCATTGCCACCCTGCAGCGCCGTGACGCCTGGCAGGTCATTGACACCGTCAACCGCGTAACCGATCCGTCGACACTCGCCGATCTGGCGGGGTACGCGCCCTGGCTGAGCGATGAGCGGAAGCGGCAGCTGCTGGAAACCCCCGATGTGATGGCGCGGCTGACCACCTTGATCGAATGGACGAAGGCCTACATTGCCGAGACCGAAGTGAACGAGAAGATCGCGGACGATGTACGCGAGGGCATGGAGAAGAGCCAGCGCGAGTTCCTCCTCCGACAGCAGCTGAACGCGATCCGTAAGGAGCTGGGCGAGGACGAGCCTGATGGCGCCCAGGATTATCGGACTCGGGTTGAGGAAGCCGATCTTCCCGATGAGGTTCGCAAGGCTGCGCTGCGCGAGGTCGGCAAGCTGGAGCGTGCCAGCGACCAGAGCCCAGAATCAGGATGGATCCGCACCTGGCTGGACACGATCCTCGAACTGCCCTGGAACACCAAGACCACTGACTCGACCGACATGAAGGCGGCGCGCGAGGTGTTGGACGCCGACCATCACGGCCTCGAGGACGTCAAGGATCGGATCGTGGAGTACCTGGCGATTCGCGCTCGGCGCGCGGAACGCGGACTCGAAGTCGTCGGCGGACGTGGCTCCGGCGCCGTGATGGCGTTGGTCGGCCCGCCTGGCGTAGGCAAGACCTCACTTGGCGAGTCGGTTGCCCGGGCCCTGGACCGCAACTTCGTGCGTGTCGCGCTCGGTGGCGTACGCGATGAAGCTGAGATCCGCGGTCACCGGCGCACCTACGTCGGAGCTCTGCCTGGACGCATCGTGCGCGCGATCACCGAGGCGGGATCGATCAACCCCGTGGTACTGCTCGACGAGATCGACAAGGTCGGTTCGGACTACCGCGGCGACCCAGCCGCTGCCCTGCTCGAGGTGTTGGACCCGGCGCAGAACCACACGTTCCGCGACCACTACCTGGAGGTCGACCTCGACCTGTCCGACGTGTTGTTCCTGGCAACCGCCAACGTGGTCGAGACGATTCCGCAGGCACTGCTTGACCGCATGGAGGTGGTGAGCCTCGATGGCTACACCGAGGACGACAAGATCGCGATCGGTCGGCAGTTCCTGCTGCCCCGGCAGCTCGAGCGCGCCGCGCTGACCGCCGACGAGGTCACGGTCTCCGACGAAGCGCTGCGGGAGATCGCAGCGAACTACACCCGCGAGCCCGGCGTACGCCAGCTCGAGCGGTTGCTGGCAAAGCTGCTCCGCAAGGCAGCAACGAAGCTGGCCCAGAACGCCGTCGAACCTGGCTTGATGATCGAGCCCGCGAACTTGCGCGAATATCTCGGCAGGCCGCGGTTCACACCGGAAGCGCACGAGCGTACGTCGGTCCCCGGCGTCGCTACCGGTCTGGCCGTGACAGGCCTGGGTGGTGATGTCTTGTTCATCGAGGCCTCGGCTCTGGAGGGCGCCTCACAGGGCTCCGGTCCTGGCAGCCTGACGCTGACCGGCCAATTGGGTGACGTGATGAAGGAGTCTGCACAGATCGCTCTCTCCTACGTGCGCGCCCACGCGGATCAGCTCGGTATCACCGACCCATCGATCCTCCATCGGCCCATCCACATCCACGTTCCTGCTGGAGCGGTGCCCAAGGATGGTCCGTCGGCTGGCGTCACCATGGTGACCGCGCTGACCTCCATGGCGCTCGGCCGGCCGGTGCGATCCGATGTTGGCATGACGGGTGAAGTGACATTGAACGGTCGGGTGCTGCCGATCGGTGGAGTGAAGCAGAAGCTGCTGGCTGCGCAGCGAGCGGGATTGACCACCGTCTTCCTACCGAAGCGGAACGAGCCCGATTTGGACGATGTGCCCGAGGACGTGCTCGAAACGATCACGGTCATTCCGAGCACCGATGTCGCCGAGCTAGTCGTTCAGGCCATCGAGCCGGTCTCGCCCGCGAACGACACCCGGGTCGCTGCCTGATTCGCCCGAGTCCGCCGTGCCAGCCTGGTCCCGGTCATACCTCGACTTCACCAGGCTGGCCACGGTAGTGATCGTCAAGGTCACGACGATGAAGGTCAATGACAGCCAGATCGGGATTTCGCCGTCGAAGGGCGCCCAGTCTGCCAGATGGTAGGAATGCAGTGCGTGCAAGATCAGCTTGATCCCGATGAAGCCAAGAATGATCGACAGTCCGACCGATAGGTAGACCAGCCTCTTGAGCATCCCGCCGATCAAGAAGTACAGCTGCCGCAATCCCATCAACGCGAAAACGTTCGCAGTGAAGACCAGGTACGGCTCCTGGGTCAGCCCGTAGATCGCAGGGATGGAATCGAGCGCGAACAACAGGTCGGTGCTGCCCAGCGCGATGATCACGATCAACATCGGAGTGATCAGTCGCTTGCCGTTCTCTACCACCGTTAGCTTTGTGCCCCGGTAGTCCTTGGTTGCGTTGAATCGCCGCCGAACAAACCGCAAAGCCGGATTGTCAGGCGGTTCTTCGGTTTGGCTTTCATGCTTGCGGTAGTCCAGATAGATCTTGATCGCGGTCCACACCAGGAACGCTCCGAAAATGAAGAACACCCAGCTGAACGCGTTGATTACCGCTGCGCCCAAGGCGATGAAAATGCCACGGAAGATCAGGGCCAAGATGATGCCGACCAAGAGCGCGAACTGTTGCAGGTGGCGAGGCACTTTGAGCTTGGTCATGATGACCAAGAAGATGAACAGATTGTCGATGGACAAGCTGTACTCGGTCAGCCAGCCTGCGAAGAACTCGCCGGCATAGCGCGGTCCTGAGATAGCCCAGACGCCGAAGCCGAAGATGACTGCCAGAGTGACGAAGATACCGATGAAGAGGCCTGCCTCGCGCATCGACGGTTCGTGCGGCCGGCGGCCGAGAATGAGCACGTCGATGACCAGAATGGTCACCATCACGATGACCGTGATGGTCCACGCGTAGAGGTGAACCTCCATATGGAGTCCTTCCGAGACGGGATTTGGCGAACAACTCAGTCTCGGAGGTCTCTTCCGCCAGGCTTACCGGCCGAGGGCACCGGGCTGTCTGGTTGGGAATAGATCCTGTCCGGAACGATCCGTGATGACGATGCCTCCGCGAGGGAATACTCCCCTCCGTCATTCAGTATGTCAGCAGGAGCCCGATCGATCACATCGGTGCTCAGCGGTTGGCCTCCACCATCTGCCGTAACTCCTTCTTGAGGTCGGCTATCTCATCGCGCAATCGGGCCGCGAGTTCGAACTGCAGATCGGCCGCGGCTGCATGCATCTGTGTCGTGAGCTCTTGTACGAGGTCGGCGAGATCACCTGCTGGTAGTCCGGCGAGACGCCGTGCCTGTGCGCTGGTCTCCTTGGCGCCGAGTGACGGTACGGGGGCTCGGCCCCGCCCTCGCTGGCGTCCGCCGATCAGGTTGTCGGTGTCGACGTCTTCTCGAGCCAGCATGTCGGTGATGTCGGCGATCTTCTTTCGAATCGGCTGCGGGTCAATGCCGTTCGCGAGGTTGTACGCGACCTGCTTCTCTCGCCGGCGATTGGTCTCATCGATTGCCGCGGTCATCGAGTCGGTGACCGAGTCGGCGTACATATGTACCTCGCCGGAGACGTTACGAGCGGCCCGGCCGATCGTTTGAATCAGGCTTTTCTCACTACGCAGGAATCCTTCCTTATCGGCATCGAGGATTGCGACCAGCGACACCTCAGGAAGGTCCAAGCCCTCGCGAAGCAGGTTGATACCGACCAGGACATCGAACTCCCCGGTTCTCAGCTCCCGCAGCAACTGGACCCGCTGCAGCGTGTCGACCTCGGAGTGCAGATAGCGGGTACGAATGCCGTTCTCGAGGAGATAGTCAGTGAGGTCCTCAGCCATTTTCTTCGTCAGGGTGGTCACCAGCACCCGCTCACGTCGCTCGGTACGCGCCCGGATCTCCCCCATCAAATCGTCGATCTGGCCGTGAGTCGGCTTGACGATCACCTGAGGATCCACCAGGCCGGTTGGCCGGATCAACTGTTCGACAAAACCTCGCGATCTGGCCAGCTCGTAATTGCCTGGAGTAGCAGACAGATAGACGGTCTGGCCGATGCGCTCCACGAATTCTTCGAACCGCAGCGGTCGGTTGTCCATCGCGCTGGGTAGCCGGAAGCCGTGCTCGACAAGCGTGCGCTTCCGCGACATGTCACCTTCGTACATGCCTCCGATCTGCGGGACAGTGACGTGGGACTCATCGATAACCAGCAGGAAGTCCTCAGGAAAGTAGTCAAGCAGGCAGTTAGGCGGGCTCCCGGGCGCACGACCGTCGATGTGCCGGGAATAGTTCTCGATACCCGAACAGGTGCCGATCTGCCGCATCATCTCGACGTCGTAGCTGGTGCGCATCCGGAGCCGCTGAGCCTCCAGCATCCGCTGCTCACGTTCCAGCTCGGCGAGCCGGTCGGCAAGCTCTAGCTCGATGCCGCGGATGGCTCGCTCCATCCGCTCCGGCCCAGCAACATAATGGCTCGCCGGAAAGAGATAGATCTCGTGATCCTCGGTCACGACCTCGCCGGTCAGCGGATGCAGCGTGCTGAGCTTCTCGATCTCATCCCCGAAGAACTCCACCCGGACTGCGAGCTCCTCATACATCGGGAAAACCTCGAGCGTGTCACCGCGTACCCGGAAGGTGCCCCGACTGCCTGAAAGATCGTTACGCGCGTATTGGACGCCTACCAGCCGGCGCAGCAGGGCGTCCCTCTCGATCTCCTGGCCCACCTCGAGCTTGATCATCCGGCCGACGTACTCCTGTGGCGTACCCAGGCCGTAGATGGCCGACACCGTCGCCACCACGATGACGTCACGGCGGGTGAGCAGGGAGTTGGTCGCAGAGTGTCTTAGCCGCTCGACTTCTTCATTGAGGGAGGAGTCTTTCTCGATATAGGTATCGGTCTGCGGCACGTACGCCTCAGGCTGGTAGTAGTCGTAGTACGACACGAAGTACTCGACGGCGTTACGAGGGAAGAACTGCCGGAGCTCGTTGGTGAACTGGGCCGCGAGTGTCTTGTTCGGCTGCATCACCAGGATGGGACGCTGGAGCCGCTCTGCTAGCCAGGCGACTGTCGCGGTCTTGCCGGTGCCGGTCGCGCCAAGCAAGACGACATGCTGCTCGCCCCGGCCGATCCGCTGCTCGAGCTCCTCGATTGCCTGGGGCTGGTCCCCGGACGGCGCGAAGTCGGCCTCCATTTTGAAGGGAGCAACCGCGCGCTGAAGATCTGCCATGGCACGCATGGCGCGAGCCTACGTCCGGCCTCTGACAGGTCTAACTCGGCTATCGCAAACTGGCCGGTTTGGGCAGTGAGCGCGGATCGTCCTATCCTCCTGCGGACTGGCTATGCAGCATGGAGTTGACCATCGACGTGAAGTCTTTGTCGAGCTGATCGGTATCGGCATCGGGTGTGAAGTACGCGGTTCCGATGACTGTGACGCCGTCGCTCTGCCGAACCGAAACCAGGGAGAACAAGTACAGCTTCGTCGAACCCTGACCACCGGTGACAGTTACCTGGGCAACACACGTTGCGGCCTTGAGCCTCGTGGTACCGACGTCGGCGTCCTTCGGATCCTGGAACTTGCCGTTCGTCGTACCCTCCGCAATGTCGCGGTGCCATGCGTCGCACAGCTGGCTAGGGTTGGTCGACTGCGAGATCTGCAGTGATTGCCCAAGAAAGACACTCTTGCCGTTGGACAGCTGGGCCACGTTCTTCCCGGTCTTCTTGACCTGCCATCCGGAGGCCGGTACCAACTCGATCCCGTTGCCAATGTCGATCGCGCCACCGGTCGGCGGCCGGGATGTCTCGGTCGGCGAGGGCTCGGGTGATGGCTGGCCTGTCGGCTCGGGGGTCGGCTGCTCTGTGGGGGGCGCAGGTTGGCTCGGACTGATTGAGACATCCGGCTGATCGCTGCCGCCCCGAGTGAGCACCATGATGATCCCGCCGATAGCCGCCAACAGCACGACTGCCGCCGCCACGATCGCAATGATCATCACCGGGCTCTTCTTGCGTGGTGCAGCCGGAGCGCCAGGGGCGACTGGACCCTGAGGCCCATACGCTCCTGGCTGCTGAGGCGGATATCCACCCGCAGGTGCTTGCGAAGGATAGCCACCCCGCGGCGGATAAGCGGGCTGTTGAGGTGGGTAACCACCTGGTTGCTGCGGTGGGTAGCCTCCTGGGGGCTGCTGCGGCGGATACCCCCCAGGCTGCTGGGGGGGCAAGCCACCTGGTTGCTGCGGTGGATAGCCTCCCGGGGGCTGCTGCGGCGGATAGCCACCGGGCCCCTGCGGCGGATAGCCGCCCTGCTGGCCCCACCGTCCGGAGTCCTGCGTCACGGCCGGCCCTCCTCTTCATCGTAGAACCGGTCGCGTGCCTCATCCGCCTTCGTGATCTCCTGATGGACGGTGGTCTGATCGGAGCTGGACACGGTTTCATGATCACCAGCTGCGGCCCGTTCTTCGCCCGCAAGCGGCGTGTCAAAACCCGGAACGATGGATTCATCCGGCCTGGCTGTCCTGAGTACGGCACCGGCCTTGGCCCTTGCCGCCTTCGGTTGTACACGTACAGCGGTGCCGCAGGCGTTGCAGAAGGCGGCGTGTTCGAGCAGGGGCATTTCGCACTGTGCACAGAACTGGAGTTCACCAGCCGGTCCGCGGCCACCTGTCCGGGCAGATCGCTCCAGCGCGGCCTCCATCAGACCGGTGTGCAGCACGTTGCGAACTCGCAAGATCAAAATCGCCAAGATCAGCAAGCCCCAGAGAATGCTCAAGATCACGCCGAGGGTCGCGTTACCGACGAAGGAGAACAGGTAGGTTCCGGCCTGATAAGCGGCGTTGGCCAAGATTGCCTCGCCAACGCCGCGGAAATAGCGCGGCGTGAAGCCGTCATAGCCCCGGCCCAGACCAGAGAACTCCGCTACTGCGATGCCGCTGGCGGTCCCAATGATCAGCGGCTTCACGAAGCCTTCGAGGAAGATCAGTGACACCCATAGGCCGGGATCCTGACCCTGCAGACCGCCGGTCAGCAAGTCCCAGTGACGAGTCAGGGTGTCGAAGCATGCGTACGAGACGCCGCTGATCACACCAAATGTGAGCCCGTCCATCAGGTCGTCGAACTCAGGGCGCATGGCGAGCATTACCGGACCGATCTGGCGGATCACTTCTCCAACGATCGGTACGGCGAGCGCCACCAGCAAAAACGTGCCGACAGTTGGGGCGGCACTCAACGACCCCTCGTAGGTCGTGGTGCCGTACGGCACCGGGCCGCGGAGATAGGTCCACAAGATCGTGAAAGCAACCGTGAGCGCGCCGGTCAGCAAGAAGGCCAGACCTGTGACGAGGATGGGCTCGTCCTCCCACATATTCACGTCATAGAGGTAGACGATGTAGACCACCGGAATGGCAAAGGCGGCCACCAGCACAGCGATCGGCATAGCACCGAAAATCGCCGCAATCAGGGCAACGATCAGTGCGATAGCCAACGCAATTCGGTACGTCTGAGGACGCTGTCCGGCGCCGCGCGGCATGATCGATGAGATCAGGGCAAACGATGCAACCGGTTCGTCGGGTTTGGCGGCGAAGGACCTCTTTCGAGCGAAGTCCGCGGAGCGCTGATCCTGCCCGCAGACATGGCAGAAGTGCGCGACTTCGGGAAGCTCAGCCCGACACCGTGGGCATTCCAACGTTGACCTCCTTGAACCGCCAGCTGACAAGCGGACCCGCCATCAACAGGCCCCTCGGCTCAAGGACCGTCACCCGCGACCCCCGAGCACTGCGAGTATGTCATTGCCGGGCAGTGGCCGAGGTCAGTACGGTCCACAGCGCATCGATCTGATCGTTGAGCTGCGCCGGGCTTCCGCTGTTGTCCAGGACCACGTCGGCGGCATTCCTGCGACCTTCGGGACTGGCCTGGGCGGCAATTCTGGCCTCGGCCTCTGTACGACTGAACCCGTTACGGGCCATCAGTCGCTGGATTTGCGTTTCATTATCGACATCGACGGTAACGACTAGATCGAAGTTTTCCTGCTGGCCGGTCTCCACCAGCAGCGGAATGACATGGACCACAACCGCAGCTGAGCCGGCAGCCCGCTCCAGCTCCGCGGCTCGGGTCCGCACGGCCGGATGGATGATGCGCTCGAGATCACCACGTGCCGCCGGATCAGCGAAGACGATGTCGGCAAGCCGCGCCCGATTGAGCCGCCCGTCGATCAGCACCTGCGTACCGAAGCGCTCGATGATCGCGGCAAGCCCGGGAGTGCCAGGTTCGACGACTTCCCGGGCCAATACGTCAGCGTCGATGATGACAGCACCGCGGGCTTCGAGCTGTGCGGCCACCAGGCTTTTCCCAGACGCGATACCGCCGGTCAGGCCTACCCGCACGATAAAGGTGCGAAATCAGCTGGTGCCGGTGAGCTTCTGACGCAACGCCTGTAGGGCTTCGTCGGAGGCAAGTGAGCCCTCTGATGCGCCCGGCGTCGGGGATGGCGTGGCATCTGATGAATAGCTCGATGGAGACGGCGTGGCCGCACCATCGGCATCCTCGACCTGCTTCTTGTGCGCCTCCCAGCGCGCATGCGCCTCGGCGTACTGCTGCTCCCACGCCGCCCGCTGCTCTTCGAAGCCCTCCAGCCACTCGCCCGTCTCTGGGTCGAAGCCTTCCGGATACAGGTAGTTGCCTTGCTCGTCGTACGAGGCGGCCATTCCGTAGAGCGTCGGATCGAAGTCGTCGGCCGTCGCGTCCACGCCTTCGTTGGCCTGTTTCAGCGACAGCGAGATTCGCCTGCGGTCCAGGTCGATGTCGATGATCTTGACCATGACATCGTCGTTGACTTGCACGACCTGCTCGGGAATCTCGACATGTCGCTCGGCCAGCTCGGAGACGTGCACCAGACCTTCGATGCCTTCCTCCACGCGTACGAAGGCACCGAACGGCACCAGCTTGGTGACCCGACCGGGCACAATCTGACCGATTTGATGGGTACGCGCAAAGGCCTGCCACGGGTCTTCCTGTGTCGCCTTCAAAGACAACGAGACCCGCTCGCGGTCCATGTCGACGTCGAGCACCTCGACAGTGACCTCCTGGCCCACCTCGACCACCTCGGATGGATGATCAATGTGCTTCCAGGACAGCTCCGAGACGTGTACCAGACCGTCCACGCCGCCAAGGTCGACGAAGGCGCCGAAGTTGACGATCGAGGACACCACGCCGCGCCGGATCTGGCCCTTCTGCAGCTGGGTCAGGAAGTTCTGGCGTACCTCGGACTGGGTCTGCTCCAGCCACGCACGACGGGATAGCACGACATTGTTGCGGTTCTTGTCGAGCTCGATGATCTTGGCTTCCAGCTCCATGCCGACGTACGGCTGAAGATCACGGACCCGCCGCATCTCCACCAGCGAGGCGGGCAGGAAGCCACGCAGCCCGATGTCGATGATCAGGCCGCCCTTGACGACCTCGATGACCTGGCCGGTGACGACGCCGTCTTCTTCTTTGATCTTCTCGATCGTGCCCCAGGCGCGCTCGTACTGGGCGCGTTTCTTGGAGAGGATGAGGCGACCTTCTTTGTCCTCTTTCTGCTGAACGAGGGCCTCAACCTCATCGCCGACGCTAACCACCTCAAATGGGTCGACGTCATGCTTGATCGAAAGTTCTTTGGAGGGGATGACCCCTTCGGTCTTGTAGCCGATATCCAGAAGTACCTCGTCACGGTCGACCTTGACAACTGTGCCAGTAACGATGTCACCGTCGTTGAAGTACTTGATGGTCTTGTCGATTGCCTCGAGGAAGGCTTCGGGTGAACCTAGGTCGTCGACAGCGACCTGGGGTGGTGCCTCAAGGGAGGACGTCATGTAGTAGGGCTCCGGGGATGGTTGATGATGTTGTGGGCGTGGCTGTGACCCGATCCGTACACACGAAAAGGTTCAACCAGCAGCTGACGCTCAATCCGACCCGTACGAGCGTGACCTACTCCGTCCGAAGTCGCGCAGATCACAGCGACGGTTCAGGTTAGCGCCGCGCCCCAAAAGAGGCAAACACTGCGGTATCAGTGGGTCGTATCAGTGGGCCGTATCCGTGGGGCCGTGTCAGTGGGCAGCATCGTGCCAGGACCGGCCAACACCGACCGACACATCCAGCGGAACGTCGAGCGCTACGGCGCCGCCCATCTTGGTGCGAACCAACTCGGTCAATGCCTCCCGTTCCCCCGGCCCGATCTCGAAAACAAGCTCGTCGTGCACCTGGAGCAACATCCGACTACGCATTCCGGCGTCATCGAGTGCCTTTTCGACATCGAGCATGGCGATCTTGATGATGTCGGCTGCTGAGCCCTGGATGGGCGCGTTCAGTGCCATTCGCTCAGCCATCTCGCGGCGCTGCCGATTGTCGCTCATCAGGTCAGGCAAGTAGCGCCGGCGGCCGAGAATGGTCTCGGTGTATTCGGTACGCCGGGCATCGGCAACGAGCGAGTGCAGATAGGTACGTACACCGCCGAACCGCTCGAAGTACTCATCCATCAAGGCCTTAGCCTCCGACACCTCGATGTTGAGCTGCTGGCTGAGTCCGTACGCGCTCAGCCCGTACGCCAGGCCGTAATTCATGGCCTTGATCTTGGCCCGCTCGGCCGGCGTAATCTGCTGCGGCTCGACGCCGAAGACGCGGGATGCGGTGACCGTGTGAAAGTCCATGCCGGACTTGAACGCCTCGATCAGGTCCTCGTCCTGACTGACGTGTGCCATGATCCGCATCTCGATCTGGGAGTAATCGGCTGACATCAGCGCGTCATAGCCCTCGCCAACGATGAAGGCCTGCCGAATCCGACGGCCCTCCTCGGTACGAATGGGAATGTTCTGCAGGTTGGGATCGGTGCTGGACAGTCGACCGGTTGAGGCAATGGTCTGGGCGTACGTGGTGTGGATTCGGCCGTCGTCGGCGACTGCCTTGAGCAATCCCTCGACAGTCTGCTTCAGCCGAATCGCATCCCGATGCACCAAGAGATGTGCCAGGAACGGGTGCTCGGTCTTCACATAGAGCTGCTGCAGCGCCTCAGCATCGGTGGTAAAGCCAGTGCGGGTCCGCCGAGTCTTGGGCATGGCAAGCTCATCGAACAGCACGACCTGGAGCTGTTTGGGAGAGCCGAGGTTGATCTGCTTACCGAGCACGTGGTACGCCTCGCTGGCCGCCTGATTGACCGTTGCGGCAAACCCGGCCTCCAGAGCCTCCAGATGCTCGACGTCTACGGCCACACCGGTCTGCTCCATGCGCGCCAAGGTGCGCTGCAACGGAAGCTCAACGCCATAGAGCAGGCTGGTGCCATTGCGCTGCTCGATTTCGGTGTCCAGCGCGTCGGCTAGATCAATGACAGCGCGGGCCCGGACCATCGAGGCCTGCGCTGCCACCTTGGCCCCTGAGTCGTCATCCCCGAAGTCCAGCGCCAACTGGTTGGGGTCATCAAGATCAGGTGCACCCTCCACGCGAAGCTCTCGCTTCAGGTGACGGATGGTGAGATCGGCGAGGTCGAAGGTGCGCTGATCCGGCGTGATCAGATAGGCGGCCAGCTGAGTATCAGAAGTCAGTCCGGCGAGGTCCCAGCCGCGAGCCCACATTGCCAGCAGCGGGCCTTTGGCATCATGCATCGCCTTATGGCGCTCAGAGTCGGCGAGCCAGTCGGCAAGCGCATTCTCATCCGCGGGACCAAGGTCGGACACCACCACATATGCCGCAGCCCCGTCGGCTGCGGCCAGGGAGAGCGCCGTGGTATCGCCGCTTCCCGAACCCCAATGACCGATGATGTCGACGCCGGTACGTTCCCCCGCCGCATGCTCGGCGAGCCAGCTGCCAAGCTGCCCAGGCTCGAGCCGGGCCGCCTCGAGATCGAAACCACCTTCCGGGACGATCTCATCCTCGTTCGGCAACGCCTCGAGCAGCCGATCCCGGAGTACTCGGAATTCCAAGCCGTCGAAGAGCTGGTGGGTCGCCTCACGGTCCCAGGGGCGGCGGATCAGATCATCGATGCCGACATCCAGCTCAAGATCACGTACCAGCGCATTCAGCTGCCGGTTGCGCAGCACGTCATCGACCCGCCGCTGGAATTCCTCAGCGGCCTTGCCCTTGAGCTCGCCGGCGTGGGCCGCGAGGTTCTCCAGGCCGTCGTACATCTCCAGCCACTTCGCCGCGGTCTTGGGTCCTACGCCCGGAACGCCAGGCAGATTGTCGCTGGACTCCCCCACCAGGGCCGCCAGCTCGGGATACCGGGCAGGGGTTGCAAAATAACGCTCCTCCACCGCCTTTGGCGTCATCCGGGCCAGATCCGATACGCCCTTGCGTGGATAGAGCACGGTCACGTTGTCGCTGACGAGCTGGAACACGTCTCGGTCGCCGGTACAGATCAAGACGTCGTAGCCCGCCGCCTCGGCGCGAGTGGCGAGGGTGCCGATGACGTCATCGGCCTCATACCCCGGCTTTTCCACGTAGGGAATGTTGAGGGCCTTGAGCACCTCCTTGACCAGGTCCAGCTGACCCCTGAACTCATCCGGGGTCGTGGTGCGATTCGCCTTGTATTCGCTGTAGATCTCGGAGCGGAAGGTCTGGCGTGAAACGTCGAAGGCAACGGCAAGATGGCTGGGCTGCTCGTCGCGCAGCACGTTGATCAACATTGAGGTGAACCCGAATACCCCGTTGGTGTGCTGGCCGGTTTGAGTCGAAAAGTTCTCGACTGGAAGCGCAAAGAAGGCCCGGTACGCGATCGAGTGGCCGTCGATCAGCATCAGTTTGGGCCGCGCCGGTAGCTGGCTGGCGGGCGCGCTCGTTACCTGGGTCTTGGTCGGCACATGCCGACAATAGCCGCGCGGGCTGACATGGAAGGCGCTTAATCTGAGGCCCGTGACTCCGATCTACGACCGGCAAGACATCCCCGCCGAATACAACGAACTGGGCGCGCTCAATATCAAGATGGGCTTGGAGCTGCTGACCCTCGCGCCTGAGCTTGTGGTGGGACGGATGCCTGTCGCTGGCAATACCCAGCCGTACGGGCTTTGGCATGGCGGGGCCTCTTGCGTACTAGCGGAGACCCTTGCCTCGCTGGGTTCGTTCATGCATGCGCAGCCGGAGAAAATCTCGGTCGGCGTTGATATCAACGCAACACACCATCGCTCAGTGACCGCCGGCTGGGTGACCGGCACGGCCACGGCATTGCACCTCGGCAAGTCGATTGCCAGCTATGAGATCGTGATCGCCGACGACGCCGGCAAACGAATCTGTACTGCCCGGGTGACGTGTCAGCTGGTCAGGCCGCGGGCGGCAGCGGATAGCCCGTGACTACTGGCTTCCGCTGGGATCAGAGGTCGTCTCGGCCAGCACCTCCAAGACTTGATCGGCCCCGGTCGCCGGATTCACGAACGCAAGCCGTAGCACGGTCCGGCCTTTCCACTGGGTAGGTACGCAGAGGATCTTGCCCTCGAGGGCAAGTCGCCGGGACCACCGACGGTAGGCTGCGTCGTCCCAGCCAGGCCGGTCGAAGAGCACCACCGACAGCGTTGGACTCAGCAGCAGGCGAAGCTGCGGAATGCTCCGGATTCCCTCTGCCACAACGCGTGCAGTTGCCAGGGTCTGTTCGATCGCCGCGGTGTATCGGTTGGTCCCGTGTGTCGCCAAGCTGAACCAGAACGGTAAGCCGCGGGCCCGCCGGGTCAGATGGACGCCGTAGTCCCAGGGATTCCAGACCTCACGGTCAATGGCGTCGAGGTAGCCGGCATGTTGGGAGTGCGCGGCCCGAGCAAGTTCGGGCTTTCGATAGAGCAATGCACAACAGTCATAGGTTGCGAAGAGCCACTTATGCGGGTCAACGATGAAGCTATCGGCGCGTTCGATTCCGTTGAACAAGGGGCGCACAGTCGGGGCTGCCAGTGCTGCACCGCCGTACGCGCCGTCAACGTGCATCCAAATGCCGAACCGCTCGGATACCTCGGCGATGCCGGTCAAGTCGTCGACGATGCCCACATTCGTGGTACCGGCTGACGCCACCACAGCAAATACGTCACGGGAGTTGATCAACGCTGAATGCAGAGCTTCGCCGGTCATTTGACCTTGATCGTTTTCTGGCACCAGGACTAGTTCGGCATCGAGCACAGATGCTGCTTGCTGTACCGACGAATGGGCTTGCGCCGTACAGGCCAGCCGCCATTGCCCAGATGGATGCCTGCCCAGCTGGTTGCGCGCGAACTGCCGTGCGGCAACCAAGGCGGAGAGGTTGCCGGTCGTCCCGCCGGCCATGAAGCAGCCACCGGCCGTCTGCGGCCAGCCGAGCAACTGAACCAGCCAGGCGAGCGCCTGGTTTTCAGCGAAGATCGCACCGGCTCCGGATTCCCAGCTACCGGCGAAGATGTTGTAGCTACTCACCACGGCATCGAAGGCGAGCGCAGCGCGGGTTGGCGCGGCCGGAATGTATGCCAGGTTCAGTGCATCGTCCTGAGCCCGGGTCGCGGGCGCGATGACATCCTCAAAGATGCGCAGCGCCTCGTCGGCTCCGATTCCTTCAGGCGTAATGGTTTGACCCGCGTCCGCCATCAGTTCTGAGGCGGGCCGGGCCGTCGTCTTGGGATCTGAAGGCTTGCTGATGCGGCGACTGGCCAGAGCCACCGCCGCTGCGGCGATCTCGGTCTCGTCTCCCCAGACGCTAGCTGCCGCCGCTCCCACAGCGTGTGGGACGGCGACATCGGAACCGAGTGGGATTGCTGACGACGTTGTCACCCGGTCTGCTCCTGCCTCGCCGATCATCTGCCGGCTCACTCGAAGCTAGTTCGGATCCTAACGATCGGCAAACTGACCGCTCGCTTGCTCGCCGGCTTGGAGCGACACTCGGGAACTAGTCCTCGCCGAGATAGGCCTTTCGGACGTTCTCATCGCCGAGGAGCGCCTCGCCGGTGTTCTGCAGCACGATCTTGCCGACTTCCAGGACGTATCCGTAATTGGCGAGGGACAGCGCCGCCGGAGCATTCTGCTCGACGAGCAGGATGGTGACCCCTTCTGACTGCAGTTCGACGATGGTTGACATGATGCGCTGCATCATGATCGGCGAGAGGCCCATCGAGGGCTCATCGAGCATTAGCAGCTTTGGACGGCTCATCATCGCTCGGCCGATAGCGAGCATCTGCTGCTCGCCGCCTGAGAACGTACCGGCGGGCTGGGAGCGTCGTTCCCGCAAGATGTCGAAGAGATTGAAGACTCGTTCGAGATCCTGCGTCACGCCACTCCGGTCCTTGCGCGCGAAGGCGCCGAGCATCAGGTTCTCTTCGACGGTAAGCCGCGGGAATATCCGGCGCCCCTCCGGCGAATGCGCCAAGCCTCTTGTAACTACCTCATGTGCGGGAGTCGCATCAATCCGGGATCCCTCGAACCAAATCTCGCCGGACTCCGGCCTGATCAGCCCCGAGATGGTACGCAGCGTGGTGGTCTTCCCAGCACCGTTGGTGCCCAGGAGCGTCACCACTTGGCCTTGATCGACCTTGAAACTGATTCCCTTGACAGCCATGACCCGGCCGTACGCGACCTTCAGGTCCTTGACCTCAAGCATTGCCCTGACCCTCCTCCTCGAACGCCTCGAGTTCGGCGGCGTTCTCGGGTCCGGTGCCGATATAGGCCTCGATCACCCTGGGGTCGGACTGCACCTCCGTTGGCGTGCCCTCGATCAAGGTCTTGCCCTGGACCAGGCACAGCACGCGATCGCAGAGATTGAAGATGAACCGCATGTCGTGCTCGATGACCACCACCGCGAGCCCCTGATCGCGGATTTTGAAGATCAGGTCCTCGGCCTGCCTGGTCTCCTGAGGATTCATCCCTGCCGTCGGCTCGTCCAGCAGCAACAGTTTGGGATCTGTGCCGAGAGCACGGGCGATCTCGAGCCGCCGCTGATCGCCATAGGAGAGATGGCGGGCCAAATTATCTGTCGTGTTGCCAAGCCCGACAAAGTCGAGCAGCTCTTGGGCACGTGCTGAGGTTGCCTTCTCATCGCGATGGAACTTGGGTCCGCGAAGGATCGACGTGAGCGGCCCGGTGTTGGTACGGCAGTAACGGCCGACCATCACGTTTTCGAGGGCGGTCATGTTGCCGAAGAGCCGGATGTTCTGGAACGTTCGAGCCATCCCTGCAATGACAACCTTGCGAGGCTTGGGTGGCAGCAGCGCGCCCTCGAAGATTACGCTCCCGGCTGTCGGAAGGTAGAGGCCGGTCAGACAGTTGAAGAACGTGGTCTTGCCGGCCCCGTTGGGCCCGATCAGGCCCATAATCTCGCCCCTGCTGACATTCAGGTTCACAGAGTCGACAGCGACCAGGCCGCCGAATCGCATCGTCACATTCTCTGCGACCAGGATCGGCGAGCCGTCAGCCTGGGCGCTCACGCCAGAAGCGTCGACTGCGGTCCTCATAGCACCCCAGCTCCCCTCAATGCGCCAGTCTCCTCGACTTCCTCCTCGATCCGCTCGGCCAGCTCCTCATCCTCCTCGTGGAACTCCAGCTGCCTGCGCTGGCTCGGGATCATGCCCTCTGGCCGGAAGCGCATCATGAGGATCAAAAGCAGGGCGAAGATCATCAGCCGAAAGTCGCTAACGAAGCGCAGCTTCTCGGGCAGCAGCTTCAGCAGCGTGGCACCAACCAGCACGCCGAGCACGGTGCCCATACCTCCGAGCACGATCGCCGCTAGCAAGAACGCAGACTCCAGGAAGATGAACTGGTCCGGTGTAACCGAGATGTCCTGATGGGCCTTGACCGCGCCTGCGATGCCGGCCAGGAACGCACCGCTAGCGAACGCGAAGAGCTTCAGGCCGAAGACGTTGACGCCCATGGCCTCGGCTGCCTTCTCGTCCTCCCGGATCGCCACCCAGCCACGGCCAATGCGGGAATTGTTGAGCCGGACGAACACCAAAATGACAAACGCGATCAACACCAGCAGCAGGAAGTAGTAGTTGGAGAAGCGGCCGAGCGGGATACCCAGCAGAACATGCGGCCTGCCGAAGTCAAAGCCGAAAAGAGTGAGGTCGGGAATCGCGGGAATGCCATTGGATCCGTGCGTAATGTTGGGCCCGGCCTCGCCGTCCAAGTTGATCATGGTAATTCGGAAGATTTCACCAAACGCTAGGGTCACGATGGCCAGGTAGTCACCTGACACCCGCAAAGTGGGTGAGCCGATGATCAGGCCAAGAGTGGCCGAAACCGCGCCGGCGATGAGCACCACCACAATGAACGGCGGATGAATGTCCGCCGTCGCGAAGGCTGAACGCGATAGGACCGCCGCCGTAAAGGCGCCCGCACCGAGGAACGCGATATAGCCAAGGTCGAGCAGACCGGCGAGGCCGACGGTAATGTTGAGGCCCATCGCGGCTGCAGCGAAGATAATCACCTGCGTGGCAATGGACATATTGGCGTCGGAGCCGCCCTGAGTGAAGGGAAACAAGAACGCCACCACGAATGCGGCAAGGATTAGTACTTTCCTGTGACGCTGGGAAACTCCAGATAGAAAGCCCATGGCGCCGACCCGGAAGAGCACCGCAACGAAAGCGCCGAGGAAGGCGATGAAGCTGACGAAGCTACCACCGTCGTCGATGTTCAGCGCGTAGGCCGTCGCAATGAGTGCTGCACCCATGACCACGGCGACCAGGAGGATCTCCAGCGTCGGCCTGGTCTGCGCCTGGGACAGCGTGGCTGGCTTATCCATGATCATCAGTCGGGTACCGGCGAAGGCCAGCACCGCACCGAGCAGCGCGATCCATCCGCCGTAAACCACGTTGATCAGACCACCGAGCTCAAGCGCGATGGCGACGATGATGATTGCGATGTAGACCAGCGCTCCGGTGCCAGCGGCCTTGGCGCCGCGCACCCACCCGACCCTGATCTTGCCGCGAGGCTTAATCAGCCGTGAGCAGATGATGAGTCCCGAGACGAGCAAGCCGAGGACCATGCCGCAATACTGCAAAGGCGACGGATTGCCGACGAGAGTCATGCCGTCGAGTGCCGCAAACGAGTAAGCCCAAGGCAAGAGTGCGGAAACTGCAAGGGCAACGCCGCCGGCGATTCCGACCCAGCGCCCGGTTGGGTCCCACCGTTGTTGCAGCTCGGGTGTGATGACCCGTGGAATTGTGATCATGCTCGATCCACCACCCGTGAGCCGAGAAGGCCCTGCGGTCGGAAGACCAGCACCAAGATCAGCAATACGAACGCCCAGACGTCCTTCCACGCCGAGCCGCCAAAAGTGCCGGGAATGAGCGTTGCCATGCCCTCGACCAGGCCGAGGACCAGCCCGCCGACTACAGCACCATTGATATTGCCGATGCCGCCGAGCACCGCTGCGGTGAAAGCCTTGAGGCCGGCCAGGAAGCCCATCCTGAAGTCGATGTTGGTGTAACGCAGGCCCCAGGCCAGGCCGGCCACAGCGGCCAACGCTGCACCGAGCGCGAACGCCACCATGATGATGCGGTCGACGTTGATGCCCATCAGCCTCGCGGTGTCGGGGTCCTGGGATGTCGCCTGCATTGCCCGACCCATACGTGTGCGGTTGACGAATACATATAGGAAGACCCAGCAGATGACGAGCGCGACCATCGTGAACAGCGCAGCTCGCTGGATGGTGATGGGACCCAGCTGGATCGCGGGTCCGGTCACATAGTTAATTTGTGGAAAAGGGATCGCCCGCCTCGCGTCGGGGAAGCCCGGGATGCGTCCATAGAACAGGCGCACGAATTCTTGAAGAAAGACGGACACGCCGATCGCGGTGATCAGGGGTGCGAGTCGCGGTGCGTTGCGGAGTGGCCGGTAGGCGAATCGTTCAGTCAGCAAGGAAGTGCCGACCGCAGCGACCATCCCGACGACGAGCATGATGGGCAGCTGCCAAATGCCCAGCGAATCTCCAGGTAACAGTATCCAGGCGGTAAGTGCCCCGAAAGCGCCGATCATGAAGATCTCGCCATGGGCAAAGTTGATCAGCTGGATAATGCCATAGACGACGGTATAGCCAACGGCGATCAGCGCATACAGGGCCCCAAGCGACAGACCGTTGATGAGCTGCTGCAGGATGTCCACTCACGCCTCCCTTCGGTGATGCATGTAAGGCGGGTGTCGACGCGGGCGGGGGCAGACCTTAGGGGTCCGCCCCCGCTGCGCACCTGGGAGAAGACTAGTGGCGGAGACCCCGGTGCGCAGCCTCCGCCACCACTGCATTAGCCGCTGCCGGTCTTCTCAGGAACCCACTTGGCGCCGTCGACCTTCCAAACCGTCAACACCTTGGTGGTGGAATCACCGTACTGGTCGAATGCCACCTTTCCGGATGCGCCATCGAAGCTGACCTTGCCCATGGCGTCGATGGTTGCGGCGCGCGCCGACTTGGCGTCGCTGGCGTTAGCTAGGGAAACCTTCAGCGCATTGATTATGGCGTTGGCGGCATCGTAGGAATATGGCCCGTAGGCCGCGTAGGGCTCCTTGTAGCCAGCAGCCTGGTAGTCGCTGATGAACTGCTTGGCCGAACCGAGCTTCTCGGGCGGCGCTCCAACGTTGGTCGCGAGGTCACCATTGGAGGTCTTGCCTGCGAGCTCGATGTAGGCGGGGTCGAAGATCCCGTCGCCACCCATCAGCGGGACATTGAGCCCGGCCGACTTAGCCTGCTGGCTCAGCGGACCAGCCTGCGGGTATTCACCGCCGTAGTAGATCGCCTCTGGGTTGGCGTTCTTGACCTTGCTGATCACCGCGGAGAAGTCCTTGTCCTCGGGATTGATGGTCTCCGCGTCAACGATCTGACCGCCGCCACTCTTGAAGGCGTCCGTGAAGGCGGCGACCAAGCCCTGGCCGTACGTCTTCTTGTCATGAATCGTGGCGACCTTCTTGATGCCCTTATCGAGGAGGTACTTCGCCGCAAACGGACCCTGAACGGAGTCCGTGGTGCAGGTACGGAAGTAACCCGGGTACGGGCGCTTCGGATTGGCCAGATCCGCGCCCTTGGTCAGGGTCGGGTTGGTGTTTGCCGGCGACACCTGAACGATCTGTGCCCCGGAAAGAACTGGCTGCACCGACTGCGAGACCGAGGAGTTGAGGGTACCGACGACTCCAACCACATCGTTGTCACCCGCCAGCTTGGTGGCAGCATTCTTGCCGACGTCGGGTTGGGCCTGGTCATCCTGCGCGTCGATCTCGATAGTCCAACCGGGCACGGTCTTCTTCTCGTTGGCCTGCTTGATAGCTAGGTCGACCGAGTTCTTGATGCCATTGCCCAGAGCGGACAGATCTCCCGACAGCGGCGCTATGACGCCGATCTTGGCGACCTTCGCCGCTCCGGCCTCCCCGCCCGGAGCCTGTTCAGCCCGACTGCCACATGCCGTCATTGCGAGCGACGCGGCCAGCAGGGTTACCCCCGCAAGAGCGAGCTTATGCTTGCGCACATTTCCTCCTCATTGTTTGTGTTTGCGAGGTAGCGCTGAGCGCAACTTCGCGAGCATTGTCGAACTTACGACTGAAGCTGTGTTATGGCTCCAACTTTGCTGTCTGTAGCATCTTCGTTACGCGATTGAGAGCCCATAGATGCGAATACGCTATTTTTTTCTTGCAACTGAGCCGTGCTCTATGACTCCTTCCGCCACTTCTCGCATTGACTTGCGAAGATCCATCGCAGTTTTCTGGATCCAGCGAAACGCCTCAGGTTCGCTGAGCCCGAGACCGGTCTGCAGCAGGCCTTTGGCGCGCTCGACGACCTTGCGAGACTCCAACCGCTCCGTTAAATCGCTGACCTCGGCCTCCACTGCTTGGATCTCGGCGAACCGGGCGCGGGCGATCTCGATGGCTGGAATCAGGTCGGCCTTGCTGAAAGGCTTGACCACGTACGCCATAGCGCCGGCTTGGCTCGCTCGCTCCACCAGCTCGCGCTGACTGAAGGCGGTGAGCATGACGACAGGTGCGATCCGTTCGCTGGCAATCTGCTCAGCCGCGCTGATGCCATCAAGCTTGGGCATCTTGACATCCATGACCACCAAATCCGGTCTGAGATCGGTCGCCAGAGCTACCGCCGCTTCCCCGTCACCGGCCTGGCCAACTACGTCATAGCCCTCCTCTGTGAGCATCTCCACCAGATCCAGCCGGATCAGCACCTCGTCCTCGGCGACGATCACTCGGGGCTTGGTGCCGTCCCTGATCTGGTTGGCTTCTCCAGTCACGGGGACACTCTAGCCAGATGCTTGTTCCCGGCACTGGGCATTTGACCGACTCCTCATGCAGCGGCTGTGGCAGAATGATCGGGCTCGCGGGCATTCGCCCGGGCTGGTTGATCATGACCCCTGGCCGGGGTGGCGGAATGGTATACGCGGACGGCTCAAACCCGTCTGTCCGAAAGGACATAGGGGTTCGACTCCCCTCTCCGGCACCCACCTCATGATCCGTGCTTGCCTGATTCAAATGACACACCACTCCGCATCAATTATCTGGACGTCGCATCGGCTGCTGCTGATGCGACGTCCAAGTAATTGATGCGGAGTGGTGATCTTTTACAGGGGCGCGCCGATACGGCGTACCCGGATCATGTTGGTTTGGCCGGCGACACCGGGCGGGGAGCCAGCCACGATGACGACGCGTTCACCATCGGCAATGCGGCCGCTCTCGGTGAGCGACTTGTCAACTTCGCGGATCATCTCGTCTGTGTGACCCACCATGGGTGCCATGAACGTCTCGACGCCCCAGTTCAGGGTCAATGCCGCACGGGTTTCCTCGTACGGTGTGAACGCCAGCACCGGAATACTCGAACGAAGCCGGGTAAGGCGGCGCGCTGAGTCGCCTGAGGTTGTAAAAGTCACCAAGAACTTGGCGCCAATCCGCTGAGCGACTTCCTCGGCCGCCTTGGTGATCACACCGCTGGTGGTGTGCGGATCCCAGTCGATACCGTGCATCTGATCCATGCCGTGGGCTTCGGTGTTCTCCACAATTCGCGCCATAGTTTCCACCGCCAGCACTGGATATTCGCCGACGCTGGTTTCTCCGGACAACATCACAGCATCGGCGCCATCGAGAATCGCATTAGCCACATCCGATGCCTCGGCACGCGTCGGGCGCGGCGAAGAGATCATGGACTCCAGCATCTGAGTTGCCACGATCACCGGCTTCGCCCAGCGCCGCGCCGCGGTCACGATCTGCTTCTGGACAAGCGGCACCTCTTCCAACGGCAGCTCTACACCAAGATCACCACGCGCCACCATGAAGGCGTCGAAGGCGTCAATGATCTCGGTCAGGTTCTCTACCGCCTGAGGCTTTTCCAGCTTGGCGATCACTGGAATCCGACGGCCTTCAGCATCCATGATCTCGTGGACCGGTTTGATGTCTTCCGCCGATCGGACAAACGACAGGGCCACCATGTCCACGCCGTTGCGAAGGGCCCAGCGCAGATCCTCAGTGTCCTTCTCGCTCATCGCCGGGACACTGACAGCGACCCCTGGCAGGTTGATTCCCTTGTTATTACTGACTGGCCCGCCAACGACAACCTCGGTGATCACATCAGTGTCGGTAACGTCGCTAGCACGCAGGGAGATCCGGCCGTCGTCGATCAAGATCAAGTCGCCTGGTCGGACATCTCCAACTAGGCCTTTATAAGTCGTCGAACAACGCTCAACCGTGCCCTCGACATTGTCAACGGTGATCGCGAACGTAGCCCCCACATGCAACTTTTCCTTGCCGTTTGCGAACCGTCCAAGCCGGATCTTCGGACCCTGCAGGTCGGCCAGCACGCCAACTGGATGACCGGCGCCTTCCGCGGCGTCCCGGACGCTGTGCAGATTCCTCTCATGATCGGCATAGTCGCCGTGACTCATGTTGAGTCGCGCGACATTCATTCCGGCGGCGACCAGCTCCGCCAGGCGCTCGGGGCTTGAGGAGGCTGGGCCGAGCGTGCACACAATCTTGGCTCTACGCACGAGTTGACCCTAGCGAAGTTGAACTCATAGTGGGAGACCAGTCAAGCACCGGTCTGCCAGGCCCCGATCACGTCCAACGCATCCCGGAGATCGGGAGGGTACTCAGACTCGAACTGCATCAGTTCGCCCGAGCTTGGGTGCGTAAAACTCAGCCGGACCGCGTGCAACCACTGGCGCTCAAGACCTAGCTTGTCGGCGAGCACGGGGTCAGCCCCATACATCAGATCGCCAACGCAGGGATGCCGAATCGCTGCCATGTGCACCCGGATCTGATGAGTACGGCCGGTTTCCAGTTTGATCTCCAGCAACGTCGCCGCCACGAATGCTTCCACAGTGGAGTAGTGAGTGACGCTGTGCCGGCCCCCGTCCATCACCGCCATCTTGTAGTCCGCTTTAGGGTGCCGACCAATGGGAGCCTCGATGGTGCCTGCGAACGGGTCCGGATGGCCTTGCACGAGTGCGTGATAGATCTTGTCGACGCTGCGGGACCGGAAGGCCCGCTTCAAGATCGTGTACGCGCGCTCGCTCTTGGCCACCACCATCAGCCCGGAAGTACCGACGTCCAACCGCTGGACGATGCCGCGCCGCTCCGGAACTCCGGAGGTCGAGATCCGAAAGCCGGCGCCGGCAAGGTGGCTGAGTACGTCAGGTCCAGTCCAACCCAGGCTGGGGTGAGCAGCCACTCCCACCGGCTTGTCGATCACGACGATGTCATCGTCGTCGTACACGATGACAACCCCTTCGACCTCTTCGGGCCGCACGGCTGCCACCCGTGGCTGATCGCTGAGCTCCACCTCCAGCATCGAGCCGACACTGACCCGATCCGACTTGCCGATCGCGGCACCGTCAAGAAGCACGTGCCCGTCGCCGATCAACTCCACGACACGGCTACGCGACAGGCCCAGCATGCGCGCAATTGCGGCGTCCACCCGCTCGCCGCTCAATCCCTCCGGCACGAGCAGGACTTTGCGCTCAGTCACGCGCGATCGTGCTCCGGTCATGATCATCGTCGTCTCCGGAGTCACCTCGTCCTGGCGCGCCATGCCGCTGGCCAGTGATGCTGATCCCTTTCACAATCGACAGAAATATGATCATGACGGCCGCTGCGGTGATGCACATATCAGCAACGTTGAAGATCGGCCAGTGCGGCAGCTCAAGAAAGTCGATCACATGGCCACGCAGCACTCCCGGCGGCCGGAACAGCCGATCAGTCAGGTTGCCTGCCACGCCAGCACACAAGAGTCCGATTGCCACCGCCCACGCTGGATGGCCGATCCGGGGCACTAACTTGATGATCACAAAGCAGAGGACCAGGATGCCCGCAATGGCGAACACGTAGGTGAAGCGCTGACCCTGGCTGAACGCCGCGCCCGGGTTTCGAATGAGCCGGAGTGTGAGTAATCCGCCGAGCAGCCGCACGGAAGCGAGCGGCTCAAGCTGGGTTACCGCGATGATCTTGGTGACAAGATCAGCTGCCAATCCGGCGACGGCGACCAGAGCGACGATAAGACGTAAGCGTCGTCGCTCGATCGGCTGAGCGTCGCTGGCTGAGGTTATCGCCGTTCCTCGCGCTGCTTGCAGGTGACGCACAACGTGGCGCGAGGGAAGGCCTGCAACCGGCCTTTACCTATTGGCTGCCCACAGTTGTCGCAGCTGCCATAAGTACCGAGCTCGATGTGGCGCAGCGCGAGTCGGGACTGATCCAACATTTCCCGGGCATTGTTGGCCAACGACATCTCGGCATCGCGCTCAAAATTCGCAGAACCGACGTCAGCAGGATCGCGCCCCGCCCCCTCGCTGCCGTCACGAAGCAATCCCACCAGCTCTGCGGTGGAGATCTCGATCTGGCTTTCGAAGCGCGCAATGTCTTCGATCAGCGCCTGCTTGACCTCGTTGATCTCGGCCTTCGTCCAGGGATCTTCGCCGGGGCGGACCGGCAAGGACTTAGGATTCATCGGTTTTCCAGGCTTGTCTTGATGTTCGACGGGTACCGCATGCACCGTTGGCGCAGCCTTGGTTGAGGCCTTCCGATTCGTGGTCGTGCGACCGCCGTTCTCGGCTGCCGGGGTAGTCGCAGCGCTGGATTTAGCGGTGGTCATGGTTCCCCATTTCTTGGAGCACGGCTGGAGCGGGAAGTGACGCAGAGACAGTAGGCCGCAAAAACAGTTTCTTCAACGACCGCCGCTGCTTTTGCGCTGATTTCTCACTGAATTTCCCGGCTCTAATACCACAGGGCCCGCCGTGGCGGGCCCTGTGGTCTTGATCATTGCTGAAGCCAGATCAGCGCTGGTCTCCTAGCAGAGCGTCTAAACGCGGGGTGTTGCTACTCGAACCGCTGCTGTAGCTTGGCGCGCCTTGGTGTTGGGGCTGATCAATGGCACCACGTTCGCCCGGTTGACTGCCGCCAATCCCGTTTGAGCTGCCTTCCACCGCCTTGCTGTCGCGTACCACGTCGGGAATCTCAACGGGCTCTGCGCGGCCAGACTCCAGCGTCTCGATCTGCTTGCGCAAATGTGTGGTGAGGTTGCTGCGGTACGCGGCCTCGAAGTTACGCAGCGATGCAACGGCCGCGGTGAGGTCGTCACGCTGCCTCTCCAGGTCACCGAACATCTCCCCACGGCGACTTTCAATCTCACGATCGAGTTTCTCAGCCCTGCTGTGTGCATCGGCCTGGAGCCGCTCTGCATTGACCCGGGCTTCGGACTCCACGCGCTCGGCGCGCGTACGGGCGTCGGTGGTGAGCTGATGAGCGGTCCGGTTGGCCTCCTCCCGGATCCGATTGGCATCCTCGGTGGCCTCTTCCACCAGGCGTTCGGCCTGCTCGGTCGACATCTCGACGAGGCGCACGACGGCCGCACTGGCCTCCTTGCCAGTCGTCACCACGATGGTGCCCGACGGAGACGGCGCCGGTGCTGGTGGCGGTGGTAGTGGTGGTGGTGCAGGCTGCCGCGGCTGGGGCGCCTGGACTGTGGGAGCCGCAGGGGCCATCTGATGGGTAGGAGGCGGAGCGGCTTTCAGCGCCTCAATCTGCTTCTTAAGGTTCTGGTTTTCCTCGATGAGTTGCGCGAAGCTCTCTTCGACCTCGTCAACGAACTCGTCAACCTCCAACACCTCATAGCCGGATTTGCGGGCCATCCGGAACCGCTTGTTGCGGACGTCGTCGAGCGTCAGGGTCATCGTGCACCTCGATATCTAGGTGGGACTTTGGGGTGGGGCCGTCTCCTCACCGCCCTACCGTACCCAATTTGATCTGGGTGCACAGGCGAGCCAAAGAAGTCGAGAAAGACACTGTGAAGTCAGTAAAGAAGGTGCCGAACGGACCCGTCAGAAGAACAAGCTGCGGTTAACCTGCATCAGGATGCTGACTAGGATCGCAAGGCCGATGAACGCCAGATCGAGCATCATATTGCCGACCCGGATCGGCTTCAGCACCTTACGCAATAGGCGCAGTGGTGGGTCGGTGATCGAGTAGACGATCTCGGCGAAGACCAGCATCGGTCCTCTCGGTTCCCAGTCGCGGACGAGGACCGGGACCCAGGACAAGATCATCCGCGCAAACAGGATCAGCAGAAAGATCCACAGGATCCAGTTGATGATGAGTCCAACGACAAACACGGTTGAGGCCTGTCTGTATTGCCATTTGGCTTGCTTCGGTGTGCTATCTGACACCAGCCTAGGCCTGCAGAGCGTTTCGGCGGAGTCCCCCAGTTAGCTCTGGTTGAAGAAACCGCCCGCAATCCGTTCCTTGTCTTCCGCTGCCACGGTGACGTCGTGCGGTGAGAGCAAGAACACCTTGCTGGTGACGCGTTCGATACTGCCACGCAAACCAAAGATGAGACCAGCGGCAAAGTCGACCAGCCGCTTTGCGTCAACGTCTTCCATGTCGGACAGGTTCATAATGACCGGCACGCCATCACGGAAATACTCGCCGATGATGCGCGCCTCGTTATACGTGCGGGGGTGAACAGTGATGATTCGTGACACATCGGCCGTCCGTGCGTGGGGAGCGAGAGTCGTGCTGCCGACAGCTGAGACCGGGCCCATTGAGGTTGGGCCTATTGAGGTTGGGCCCATTGAGGTTGGGCCTATTGGGGTTGGGCTCGGAGAGCTAGCGGTTGGTGCTGCCGCGGTCTGGCGCCGGCTTTCGAGCGGGGTCACTGTGGCAGGTTTGTCTGGCCCAGCGCGCCGCTCGTCCGAGGTTTCCTCGTCAATCAACTCCTCATAGTTGGCGGCATCGTCGTAGGCAGCATCGTCATAGTCGGTGTAGCGATCGTCGGTGACCAAGCCCAGCCATGCCGCTGCACGCTTCAGTCGTTCCGCCATCTCATCCGCCTCGAATCTGGGCCAAGTTTGCTGCTGAGATTACCGTCCGGCCATCTTGATCACGTGGCCCGACACGCCTCACTTGAGGAAGTCGGGAACGTCAAGATCATCCTCAAATCCGGATCCCCTGGGCGGCACAGTGACGCGGTTCGGGCTAAGCGGCACTGGCGGAGGATGTAACGCCGGCGCCGGACTCTCTACTGGTGCCGTGTGGTTACTGGAATTGTGGTTGTTGGGTGCGACCGCGGCAGGTTCCGGCTCTGGAGGTGTTGGAGTCGCTCGGGTCTGCTGCGTACGCAGGTCGGCAGCACGACTGATACCCGGCTGGCGGCGTGGCGGCTGGCCGCCCTCAAAGCCCGCGGCGATGACAGTTACCCGCACCTCGTCTCCGAGAGCGTCGTCGATGACCGTGCCGAAGATGATGTTTGCGTCCTCATGCGCGGCGCCCTGGATCAGATTCGCAGCGGAAGAGACCTCGAAGAGGCCGAGATCGGATCCGCCCGCGATAGAGAGCAGCACACCGTGAGCACCATCAATACTCGCCTCCAGCAGCGGTGAGGAGACCGCCGTCTCGGCAGCCGCACGAGCCCGGTCTTCACCACGGGCTGAGCCGATTCCCATCAAGGCTGAGCCGGCATTCGACATGACGGCCTTGACGTCAGCGAAGTCCAGATTGATCAGACCCGGCGTGGTGATCAGGTCGGTAATGCCCGAGACGCCCTGCATCAAAACCTGGTCCGCCTGCTTGAAGGCGTCCAGAATCGCGATCTGGTGATCGATCATTTGGAGCAGCTTGTCGTTGGGAATGACGATCAAGGTGTCGACCTCTTCACGGAGGTTGACGATGCCCTGCTCGGCTTGGACGGCTCGGCGTTTGCCCTCGAAGGAGAACGGTCGAGTGACAACGCCGATCGTCAGCGCACCAAGTGCTCGGGCGATGCGTGCCACGACAGGCGCACCACCAGTGCCGGTACCGCCACCCTCACCTGCGGTGACGAACACCATGTCGGCGCCCTTTAGAGCGTCCTCAATGTCTTGCGCGTGATCCTCAGCCGCCTGGCAGCCTTTGTCCGGATCGGCGCCGGCGCCGAGACCGCGGGTCAGATCGCGGCCGATGTCCAGCTTGACGTCCGCATCGCTCATCAGCAACGCCTGCGCGTCGGTATTCACTGCAATGAACTCGACGCCCCGAAGCCCGGCTTCGATCATTCGGTTAACGGCATTGACGCCGCCGCCGCCGACGCCCACGACCTTGATGATCGCCAAGTAGTTCTGTGACGCAGAAACCACGGTTCCGCCTCTTCTTTCATGTCTGCGGACAAGTGGTCGCACCAAGTCTCAACGTGAGGTCAACGCTGACGTTGCCACGGTGGTAAACGGCGCGGTGTTCAATGAGGCTACGAGATGGTGACCAGTGATGCTGTTGTGACACGCCACCGCTGCCAATTCATACCGAATTTCTATAGGTCAAGTAGATGTTGAGACTCTAGCCGCCAGCTTTAGGGCGCGTACGAGACGGGTCCCGTGATGGTTTCTCGCCAGAGAGGTTAGCGCGGAGGAATTACCGGACAGCAGGATTGTGAGGGCTCGAGACGTCGATCGAGGACTTGGGCTTGCGCTTAAGCAGGGCCGTGACGACTTGAGCTTTCAGCTCCGAATCCGCTGCACTGCCCCAGGTCACCTTTCGTCCAGAGTCCAAGATCAGCCCGATGTCGTCCGGACTAGTTGCGGTGATCCGACCAACCTTGCCGCGCAGCTTGTCTGGAAACGCGGTGGCGACGGTAGCAACGTCGTGAAGCAGAGGCGTATCCGCCGGATCAACCACGCCGAGCACGACGTGCGCCGGCAAGGTGGTCTGCGTCTCATAGGCGACGCCGAACTTGTCCACAACGACATAACCATCCGGCTGGTCCAGCGCAAGCACCGGCCGACGCTCGACAACGGTCACAGTGATGGTGTGCGGCCAATCGCGCGTCGCAGTCGCTGACTCGACCGCCGACAAGGTCGTTGCCCGCTTGGCGATCTCGTCAAGCTTTTGACGAGCCAGCGGTACGCCGAGGGGAATCTGGACCGCAAAGCTCACCTGAGTCGGCGTCAGATGATGCGTGCCGACCACATTCACCCGCTTGGTGACGAAGGCGGTTGAGAAGTAGATAGTCCAAAGACTGCCGCCGATAAGTATGAGCACTAGCACGACGGCGGTAATAGCCAACGCTTTAGCTCGCCACGACCGGCGGTGCTTCTTTCCGCGCCCAGAGCGGCGGTGCGTCTTGCGTCGTGGGCTGCTGCTGGGCCGGCTCTTGGACCTGGCCGTAGCGGTTGCCGTCACTGTGCGACCTCGGCGAGGCGCTGAATCTCGGAGACTATCTTCGGCGCGACCTTGGTTACGTCGCCGCATCCCACCGTGATCACCAGGTCACCTGGCCGAGCGATTCGGGCAACGGTCGGTGCGGCCTCATCCCAGATTGGTTCATAGGTCACATGCGCAGTGCCAGGAGCGACTGCATCGGCCACCGTGGCGCCGTCGACGCCAGGAATCGGATCTTCACGATCACCGCAGACATCCATCACGATGGCCTCGTCGGCGTGCTCCAGCGCGTGTGCGAGCTCACGCCAGAAGTCTCGAGTCCGGGTGTAGAGGTGGGGTTGAAAGCACACCACGACCCGGCCGTCACCAACACCAGTACGAGCAGCGACGAGTGTGTTGAGCACTTCGGTCGGGTGATGGGCGTAATCGTCGTAAACCCGGATGCCGTTCGGAGTGCCTATCAGCTGGAATCGTCGGTAGGTGCCCTGATACCTGGAGAGTTCGCGGCGTACGTCGGCCTCATCAGCACCCAGCCAGACTGCAACCGCGTAGGCCGCAGCAGCGTTCAGAACGTTGTAGTGCCCAGGCACGGAGAGCTCGACCGGTCCCGCCTGACCGTCCCAGCGAAGCTGGAATCTCGATCCGGTGCCCGCGAGACTCATGCCGGCAATCTGGACGTCGGCATGGTCTGAGGTGCCGAACGTCATGATCGCGGGACCTGGGACTCCGGCTGCCGCCTGCTGACGTATCCGCTCTGTCAACGCGACAGTCCCTGGATCGTCAGCGCTGATCACCAGAAGCCGCACCGAATCGGCGGTCGAGAAACGTAGAAAACCGTCGGCGTAGTTTTCCGCACTCCCCCAGTTGCTCAGGTGGTCGGGATCGATGTTGGTGACCACCGCAATCTCGCGCGGATATTGCAGAAAGGTCCCGTCGCTCTCGTCGGCCTCGACGACCATGATGTCGCCGCCACCGAGGTGCCCACCGGTCGCCGTGCCGGTCAGCGCTCCGCCGATCACGAAGGACGGGTCGAATCCACAACCACTGAGTACGTGCGCGATCATCGCCGTAGTCGTGGTCTTGCCGTGAGTTCCGGCGACAGCAATGCCGCGGCGATCCAGCATCAGTGAGCCGAGAGCGGCGCTGCGATGGAGCACCCGGAGGCCGCGGCGTCGGGCCTCGGCCAGCTCGGGGTTGTTCTCCCGGATTGCTGAGGATGCAACGACAGTGGCGGCATCACCGAGCTGTTCAGCGCGGTGTCCGACGTAGACCCGAGCCCCTTGGGCCTCCAGCGACCGCAGGTATTTCGAATCCTGCCGGTCGCTGCCGCTCACTGGAATGCCATGAGCCAGCATCATCGAGGCGATTCCGTTCATGCCGGAGCCGCCGATAGCGATGAAGTGCACGGCTCCCAGCTCGTCCAGTTTTGGCAGCTCGATGGGAGCGATCAAACCCATCAGCGGATCACCTCCAGAACCGTCGACGCCAACACCGTAGCGGCGTCGAGCCGGGCAACGCCTGCCAGCGCCTTGCTCATTCCCGTGAGCCGGTCAGGATGTGCGAAGAGCGCCGGAATCTCCTGAGCTACCCAGATGGACGTGCAGTCAGCGTCGGCGAGTGTGATGCCACCGCCGGCGTTCACGACGAGTTCGGCATTGAGTGCCTGTTCACCGTTTCCAACTGGATAGGGCACGAATACCGCTGGGAGTCCGATGGCGGCAGTTTCCATGACCGTGCTGGCGCCGCTGCGGCCCAGCATGAGATCGGCGGCAGCGTACGCCCGCTCCATCTGTTCCACGTAGGCCAGCGGCTGGTACACAGCTCCGGTCCGCTCGTCGATCCTGCGCCTAATGCCGGAGACCAGATTTTTGGGCCCTAACACATGCAGCACCTGGATGCCATGGGCCAGCAATTCAGGCCAGGCGCCCGCCACGGCGGTATTGATCCGGAGCGCGCCTTGTGAGCCTCCGCTGACCAGCAGTGTTGGCAGATCCGAATTCAAGTTGAAGCCACTGCGCGCCTCCCGTCGTAGTGCGGCTCGGTCAAGATCGATGATGGCCCGCCGGATCGGCAACCCGATACAGCGGGCGTGCGGCAGGGAGGTCTGCGGGAATGAGGTGTAGACGTGGCTGGTCAGTCGGGCGGCGAGCTTGTTGGCTAGGCCGGGGAGCACGTTTTGTTCGTGGATGACGATAGGCAGGCCCAACCGGCGAGCCGCAAGGTAGGCGGGAGTGGACACATAGCCGCCGAAGCCCAGCAGCACGTCAGCGCTTATCCGGCGAAGCAGGCGTACGGTCGCAGTCACGGCCTGGATCAACCGCGGTCCGACGAGGAGCAGATCCTTGCCGACGCGCCGCGGCATCGGCACAGGTGGAATCAGCTCCAGATCCAGCCCAGCTGCTGGGACGACCGTGGTTTCCAAGCCGCGAGCCGTACCAAGCGCGGTCAGCCCGATAGCGGGATTGAGCCGGCGCAGCTCCAAACCGGTCGCAATCAGCGGTGAGGTGTGTCCAGCCGTACCGCCGCCCGCCAGCACCACAGAGGGCGACTCTGCTGCGTTCATGAGTCTTGACGGCCCTGGCTGGTCCGCGAGCCGACCACCGTAGTCATCCGGCGCCGAGGGCGCATCGCCTTCTTTGCCAGCAGATGGCGAGCCTCGGGTTCTCGACGGGCGCAGGCCAGCAGCACGCCGACAGCCAACAAGTTCGCGACCAGCGCGGAGCCCCCGTAGGACAGCAACGGCAGCGGGACGCCGGCGATCGGAAGCAGCCGGAGTACCACAGCCAAGTTGATCAATGCTTGAACCATGAACCAGGTTGCGACACCGCCGGCGGCATAGCGTACGAAAAGATCATCGGTGCGTGTCGCGATCCGGATGCCGGCGTACCCCAAGATGCCGATCATGGCTAGTACCACCAGACTGCCGAACAAGCCGAACTCCTCGCCGAGCACGGCGAAGATGAAGTCGGTGTGCGCTTCGGGCAGGCTGCCCCATTTTTGGCGGCTGGCGCCGAGGCCGACCCCCCACCAGCCGCCGGATGCGATCGCGAACATCCCGGCGTTGGCTTGATGGTTGGCTCCAGTGGCATCAAGCGTCGGATCCAGAAAGGCAGCAAGGCGGCGCATCCGCACTGAGGAGGTGATGAAGATCGCGACCACGCCGATGACACCGGCCGATGCCAAGGCCAGCAGCACGCGCAGCGGCGCACCGACAATCCAGAGGATGCCCGCGGCAATGACAGCCATAACGACCGCCGTACCGGCGTCGCCTTGAAACAGCACGAGCAAGACCAGGATGCCGCTTACTGGAAGGAACGGCACCAGCAGGTGCTTCGGCTGATCAAGCAACCGGTACTTGCGGGCCAACACGTCAGCTCCCCAAACGATCATGGCCAGCTTGGCGAACTCGGCCGGCTGCACGGAGAAAAGTGACGAGCCTAGATACAGCCAGTTGCGGTTGCCGTTCACCGAAATGCCGAGTGGTGTATAGGTCAAGATCAACATAATGGCGGCCAGAGCGAGGCCCAACCAGCCGAGCAGCCGCAGCGTGGATGGTGGCAGCTTCATGATCGTGAATGCACCGAGTACGCCGATGCCGAGGAAGATCACCTGCCGCTTGACATAGAAGTAGGAGTCGCCGACGGTGAGGTATGCGTTCACGCTGGAAGCCGACAGCACCATCATCACCCCGACGATGAGCAGCAGTGCCACAGAGCCGAGAACCAGGTGATAGCTGGTCAACGGCCGATCCAGCATCGAGCGGAGCCACCGCAATACCTCGACAACTGAGAGCAAGTGACGCGCCTGCATACCCTCGGTCGGGCGATGCGTTGTAGCACGGTGGCCGGACGCGGTCTGGCCCTGCGGGGTCAGGGTCGCCACTGAGGTCTACTCCTTTGCGAGCGCGCGCACCGCCGCAGCGAAGGCATCTCCGCGTGCGGCGTAATCGGTGAACATGTCCTTGCTGGCGCACCCCGGCGCGAGCAGAACTGCATCACCAGGTCTGGCCAGGGAAGCAGCCGCCGCAACGGCTTGTGCCATTGCTCTAGTGTCAACCGCCTCGATGACTTCTGTGGGGACTTCCGGTGCGTGTCGAGCCAAGGCTTCGGCGATGATGTCGCGATCGATGCCGAGCAGTACCGCGCCGCGCAACCTGTCCCGATGAGTAGTGATCAACTCATCGAAGGTGGTGCCCTTGGCCTGGCCGCCAGCGATCCACACCACCGAGTTGAAGGTGCGCAGTGAAGCATCCGCAGCATGCGGGTTGGTGGCCTTGGAGTCGTCGATCCAGGAGACCCCGTCGCGCTCCAGCACTGTCTGAATCTTGTGCGGTCCGACCCTGACAGTCCGCAAGCCTCGACGGACCGCCGTTGCTGGGACGCCGTACGAACGGGCGAGGGCCGCGGCCGCCAACGCATTGGCGACGTTGTGTGGTGCGGCAGGGCTGACGTCGGTTACGCTCGCCAGCTCGAGGGCTGAGTCGCGACGCTGCTCGATGAAGGCACGATCGACCAACAGGTCATCGACGACGCCGAGCATCGATAGTCCCGGTGTTCCGAGCGTGAAACCGATCGCCCGGGCTCCCTCGACGACTTCGGCCTGCTCCACCATGTGCTCGGTGACTGGGTCGGCAACGTTGTACACGCAGCTGGCCTGCACACCTTCATAGATCCTGGCCTTTGCGTCCCGATACGCCTCGTACGACCCGTGCCATTCCAGGTGATCGGGCTGCACGTTGAGGACCGCGGCGGAGTGCAGCGCCAAGGAGGTGGACCAATGCAGCTGATGGCTGGACAGTTCGACGGCCAGTACGTCGTATCGCTGCGGATCCAGAACGATCTCCATGATCGGCCGGCCGATGTTGCCGACGGCAGCCGTCCGCAAGCCGGCTGCAGACAGGATCGACTCCAGCATCTGGGTAGTGGTGGTCTTTCCGTTCGTGCCAGTGACCCCGAGCCAGGGCACGATCTTGTCCGGCCGGCTTAGCCGCCAGGCGAGTTCAACCTCGCTCCAGATCGTTACGCCGCGGTCTGCGGCCTGGCGGAGCAGCGGCGCGGTAGCCGGCCAACCGGTGGTTATCACCAGGTCGGCATCGTCGGGAAGAGTCGCGGTCGATCCAGGCCCCAGCCGAACCGAGCCACCGAGGACCTCCAGCAACTTGCCCTTGTCGGAGGTCAGCTCGTCTAAGGCGTCGTCGAGGACCGTCACCCGCGCGCCGAATTGCAGTAGGCCGTCAGCGGCAGCGAAACCGGACACTCCAATTCCGGCCACCACGACATGGGCCTGCGGCCAGGGTGATCGGCCGTCAGCGCCTGGCAACCAGGGAAGGCTCATGTGCCTGCCACCCACTCCGCGTAAAAGATGCCTAAGCCTGCCGCCACGCACAACCCGGCAATGATCCAAAAGCGCATCACGATGGTCACCGGTGCCCAGTTCAGCAGCTCGAAGTGATGGTGAATGGGCGACATCTTGAACAGCCGTCTGCCTCTAGTCATCTTGAAAAAACTCACTTGCAGGATGACCGACATTACCTCGATGACAAGCAGTCCGCCCAAGATCACCAACAACAGCTCCGTGCGAGTCATGATCGCCATTCCGGCCAGCGCACCACCAAGGGATAGTGATCCGGTGTCGCCCATGAAGATCTTCGCCGGCTCGGCGTTCCACCACAGAAAGCCGAAGCAGGCGCCTGCGAGCGCTACCGCTACGACTGCCAGGTCGTACGGGTCGCGCACCTCATAGCACTTGGGACCGGCAGATGCGGTATAGGCGCAGGACTGGTTGTACTGCCAGATGTTGACCAGGGTGTACGCGCCGAAGATCATCACGCAGGCCCCGGCTGCCAGGCCATCGAGCCCGTCGGTGAGGTTGACGCCGTTGCTCGCCGCAGCGATCAGCAACATCACCCAGATGATCACCAAAATGAGTGGCAGCTGGAGCCATTCGATGTCGCGCAGGAATGAAATGGCAGGCGAGGCCGGACTTATGCCTCTCTCATCAGGAAACTGCAGCGACGCGACCGCGAAGACAATGGCAACGACTGATTGACCGGCGATCTTTGCCTTACTTCGCAAGCCGAGTGAGCGCTGTTTACTGATCTTGGTGTAGTCGTCCAGAAACCCGACCACCCCGAGACCGGTAAAGAGAAACAGCACCAGGAGAGCCGACGCGGAAGGAGCGGTGAAGGTGATCAAGTGGCTGCCGAAGTACGCGAAGAGGACGGCCGCGATGACGACCAGCCCACCCATCGTGGGTGTTCCGCGCTTCACGTGGTGAGAGGTGGGCCCATCGTCCCGGATCAGCTGCCCGTAGCCCTTTCTGACCAGCACGAGGATGGCGAGCCGGGTGCCGAGCAGCGTCGCGAGCAGTGCGAGGCCGCCCGCAATGACGATTGCCTTCACCCGGAACCCTCGTCCGGCGGTGGTACGACGGCAGTCAGGATGTCGTCGGCCACGGTGTCCAAGGCTAGGGCACGGGATGCTTTGACCAAGACGACGTCGCCAGGCCTAAGACCGGTCTTGACCAATGCAACTGCGTCCGTTTTATCGACCAGCGCCACAGCTCGCGACGCGGGCAATCCGCTGGCTACAGCTGCGCCGGCGATCCGCGCGGCATGCTCACCGACGGCAATCAGGTTGTGGATCCCCATCTCTGCGGCGAACCGGCCAATCGCAGCATGTTCCTCGGGTGCCTGCTCGCCGAGCTCGAGCATGTCTCCCAGCACCGCCCAGGTGTTCCGTCCGTTGCGCCCAAACTCGGCCAAAGTGGTCAACGCCGCACGCATGGAGTCGGGGTTGGCGTTGTAAGAATCGTTGATCACCGTGACGCCATCTGAACGGTCGTGCAGCTCCATCCGCCAGTGCGACCGGGGGACGGCAGCACTGAGTGTCGCGGCGACCTGGTCGAGGTCAAGACCAAGCGCCACAGCCGCCGCAGCCGCGGCTACCGCATTGGCGACCTGGTGCCGCCCGGTCAGCCGAAGCTGCACCTGTTGATCACGTTCAGGCTCACCATTCAGGCGTTCATGGAGTGTGAAGGAGTAGCGCCCGTACGGGTCACCGATCAGGTCCGTCGCCCAGACTCCACTGTCCAGCGCCTGAACGGTCGACCACGGCAGCGCCTGGGCCTTGGTGCGGCGACGCATTGCCCACACCAGGGGATCGTCGATGTTCAGCACCGCCCAGCCATCGGCTGGCAACGACTCCACTAGCTCGCCCTTGGCGTGCGCAATCGCTGCCTTGCCACCAAACTCTCCGACATGCGCCTGGCCGACATTGAGCACGACCCCGACACGTGGTGGCGCGATATCGCAGAGGTAGGCGATATGGCCGATGCCACGAGCACCCATCTCTGCAACAAGGAACCGGGTTTGCGCGTCGATGCGGCCGACCGTAAGCGGCACACCGAGCTCATTGTTGAGATTGCCGGTCGCGGCAACCGTTGGACCGGCCTGCTCGAGTACCTGGGCCAGTAGATCCTTCGTTGAGGTCTTGCCGACCGAGCCGGTGATGCCGACGACCTGAAGTCCCTCAGCACTCGACCGGTCGACGACGTAGCGCGAGAGTCGCCCGAGAGCGACCAGCGGATCAGCTACAACTAGGCACAGGGCGCCGGTGACCGGATGCTTGGTAAGGGATGCGGCCGCGCCGGCTGCCGCGGCCGCGGCAACATAGTCATGACCGTCGACACGCTCGCCAGGCAGTGCCACGAACAGCGCACCAGTAATCACGGTCCGTGAGTCGGCTGTCAACGCCGTGATCACGGCAGCCGGGTCACCGGAGGTCTGCTCATCCTGAAGGGAACGACCCTCGCCCGCTCCCTCGGGAGGAGATACCTGGGCACCTAGCACCGTGGCGATCTCTTCGACCGTCACGGGGATCACGGTGGCGCGCCCTGCTGACCTTGACCAATCGGCGGAGCAATCTCCGGATGAAGTAGGGCCCACTCCTCGGTTGCCACCTCAGGATCGCTGAATGGCAGCACCGTTCCCGCTATCTCTTGACCGAGCTCGTGACCTTTGCCAAGGATTCCGACGACGTCGCCGGGTCCGGCCAGGTCTAGCGCGAGCCGAATCGCCGAGCGCCGATCGCCACCATCGATCACTTCGGTAGCCAGACCCTCTCGCCGCACAGCAGCCGCCGCACCAGCAATGAGCTGTGCCCGTATCGCGCTCGGATCCTCTGATCGGGGATTGTCGTCTGTAGCAATGACAATGTCGGCGTTGCGGGCTGCCGATTCGCCCATCGGCTCCCGTTTCTGCGGATCCCTGTCTCCGCCGCAACCGAGCACGACGATGCGGCGATGGGACCCTCGGAGAGGATCCCCGACCGCTTGCAGAGCGGCGGCAATTGCCTGCGGCGTGTGCGCGAAATCGACGTAAACCAGCGGCCCTCCCTGACCGAGCTCGACCCGCTGCATTCGACCCGCGACCTCCGCCTGCTCCAAACCAATGACCGCACGTGCCAGATCACCGCCGATCGCGTCGACCATTGCCAGTGCCGTCAACGCATTGCGAACGTTGAAGTCGCCGGGGGGGTTCAAAGTGAAGTCGAGGGTTCGACCCCGTATGTCGGCTCGAACGGCAGTGCGCCCATCCGGTCGGATTTGGTAGCTGAGTGCTCGACAGGCCGCATCGTCATCGAGACTTACGGTGGTCAGCCTGACTCCACTGTGCCGGCCGATGCGCTGCACTAGCTCGCGACCTCGCGGATCGTCGATGTTGATCACCGCATGTTTGGTCCGCTCAGCAGTGAAGAGTGAGGCTTTGGCTTCGAAGTAGGACTCCACGTCACCGTGGAAATCCAGATGATCTCGACCCAGGTTGGTGAAAGCAGCCACATCGAAGGTGATCGACTCGGTGCGACCGAGCACCAACGCGTGCGAGGAGACCTCCATCACCACCGTCTGAACGCCCTCCTCGACCAGGAATGCCAGCAGAGCCTGTAGGTCTGTCGACTCCGGGGTCGTCACTGTGGTCGGGACGCAGTCCAACGGCACGCCGTTCAGCCGGAAGCCAACGGTGCCTACCAGGCCGGTGTCCACTCCATCGGCACGCAATGCGGCTTCCAACAGGAATGTCGTCGTGGTCTTGCCGTTTGTTCCGGTGACAGCACACATCGTGAGTGCATCGGCCGGCCGGCCGTAGATTGTGGCGGCAACCCCTGCCATGGCCTGTCGAGGATGATCCACAACCACAACGGGAAGTGGCAGGCCCTGGGCGAGCCGACCGCCAGTGGGATCGGTGAGGATGGCAACGGCTCCCGCCTCGGCGGCCTGCCGGGCGAACTCCGCGCCGTGATGATGAGCGCCGGACAGCGCGACGTAGAGATCTCCCGGGCGTACCAGCCGGGAATCCATGGTGATGCCACTCACCACCGAGTCGTTAACCGCAGCGCGGTCCCCGAGCAGCTCGGCCAGACCAATCTGGTGTCTGGTGCGCGGCCGAATCACGCCCCCCCGTAGAGCAGAAGACACGCTTGTGACGTTATCGACTCTTCGGCCTGCGTGGACCAATTGGCTCCTTATTGATTACTCCGCATTGATTGCTCCGCATTGATTGCTCCGCTCGCTCCGCTGGCTATGCCAGCTTGGCATTCACCACGCAGTCGGCAACGGCTTGCGCGGCTTGGCGTCAGGAGCGACCGAGTAGCGCGGCAGCGCAAAATCCATGATGTCGCGGTACACCGGTGCTGCTGTGATCGTTCCGGTATCCCCTGCCCTCGGATTGCTGATCACGACGTACGTCAGGATCCGCGGGTCATCGAGGGGCGCAAAGCCCACGAATGATGTTACGTAACCGCGATAACAGCCACAGCTGGTATCCGCGCGCTGGGCGGTACCTGTTTTGCCGCCGCTCGTGTATCGGTCCAGCTTCAGGTTGCGCTGCCCGTTGACACTGTCGACGACGGCCCCCATCAGGTCGCGCACCTGCGCAGAACTCTCTTCGGAGATGACCCGCCTCGGCGGCGTACGCGGCACGCCCACTACCCTGCCGTCGCCGTCGGTGGCTCCCTTGATCACCGTTGGCGGGTTGTACATGCCATCGTTCACAATGCCGGCGACTGCTGCGGCTTCCTGAATCCCAGTGACGGCAATGGCCTGGCCGAAGGCCACCCGATCACGCTGGCTATCAGGCATATCTGCTTTGGGAAGGATGCCCGCGGATTCCCCAGGCAGCTCCAGGCTCGTGCTCTTCCCCAATCCGAAACTGACGAGGTAGTCGTGCAAGGTCTGCTTGTTGAGCTGTCGGGTCAGCAAGACGGTGCCGATGTTGGAGGAGTCCGCGATTACCCCCCGCATGGTGTAGTGCAGCACGCCGTGCGAGAAGAAGTCCTTGATCGAATTGCCGCCGGATCGAATACGGCTCGGGATGACGACGCGAGTGTTGGGATTGGCGGTGTCTGAGTCGATCAAGGCCGCTGAGGTCAAGACCTTCTGCACACTCCCCGGCTCGTATGGCGCCGAGATGGCTCGGTTTCCCCGGTCCGCAGAGTCAGCGGCCTGCGGCCTCGAGGAGTCGTAGGTTGGCGAATTGGCCAATGCGATCACTTGGCCCGTCTTCACGTCCATGACGATGGCGAAGCCAGAGTCGGCGCGAGTCTTCGCGACCTGCTCGGCAAGCCGTCGCTCGGCGACCCATTGCACCTCGGAGTCAAGCGTGAGCTGATAGCTCAGCCCGTTACGCGCTGGTGTGATCGAACTGCGGCCGAGCGGGATTTTGCTGCCATTCGGCGCGCTCTCATAGGTCTCTTTGCCTTCGACACCGGCCAGCTGAGTGTTCAGAGTGCGCTCTAGCCCCGCCAGTCCCTTGCCGTCGGCACCGACGAAACCGACCACCGAAGCTCCTACCGCAGCGTTGGGATAGGTACGGATGGGATCGCTCTCCCGGAATATGCCATGCAGGTGACGGCTCGACAGATCCGCAGCCAATGCACTGTAGGTAAGCGCAGGTACCTTCTTCTTGATATAGACAAAGCGCGTGCCGGACTTCGTCAACAGCGGCATGAGCTCGGTTTGCGACATGCCGAGGTGGCTGGCGAGTACGCCGGCGATCTGTGCCGCGTCCGGTGCGGTGAGCTTCGGATCAGCCGTTACGGCGACGGCCGGCTGGGTTGCGGCAAGAACCAGGCCGTGGCGATCAGTGATCTCACCGCGCGCCGGAAGCAACGGCAACGTCCGGGTCAAAGCATCGATTGTGTACGAAGAGGAGTCGAAGCCTTGAAGCTGCAGCAACCGCCCGGCGCAGAGCGACAAAGCCATGGCGATCACGATCAGCAGCATGTGCAGCCGGCGGTGTGCGGAGGCCAGCGGCAAGCGCAATGGAGGCTTCCGCCGAACCAATCGGATTCTTGGAAACTGGGCTCGCGGCTCTGCTGATCCCGGGGCGGACGACCCTTCCGCACGCCCCCGAGATTTGGGGGTGACTAGCGTGCCGTCACGAAGAATGCGGACACCGCGTGCATGCAGCGTGGAAGGCCGGTCGCTGTCAGATGTACCACCATGGCTGCGAGGAACCTGAGAACGTAGCGGCCGCGGGGAAAGTCTGCGCTCTGTGACTTTGGCTTGTGGGACTTTGGCTTGTGGGACTTTGGCTTGTGGGAGATGCGGCCGGTCAGGCGAATGAGGACGATGCTGCTCCTCCATTACTGCCGTCCCCTGCCGTCGGAGCCTTTCTTGGTTGTGATTTCGGTTGTCTTATTGGCCTTCTTCTTGTGTGTCGTCGTCTTATCTGCCTTGCGCTGCTTGGCGGCCGTCTTCCTGGCCTCCGCCGCTGCGGCCTCTCGCTTGGCCTTCGCTGCCGTTTTCGCCTCCGCACGAGCCCGCTTGGCGGCCTGCTCGGCTGCCACCTGTGCCGGCGTCTTCACGATCAGCGCGGGTACCTCGCTACCTCCCACCGGAGTCGGCTTGCCCACCACCTTGCCGCTGGGCAATACCAGGAAGGCCGGGAACGGATTCGGACGCATCCCGAGCGCGGACGCTCGCTGTGCCAGCTCCGGGGGAGTCGCCAGCCCATCAAGCTGATTTTCCAGATCGGCTTGAGCGTAGGCGAGCTCGGTCGCCTGGCGGTTGAGGGTACGCGACTCGAACGCCTGGCTCTGCAGCGTCGTGTTGAGCATCAACAGGCCTGCCATGCCGATGCCGAAAATTCCGATCAGTACCAGCAGGAAGGGAAATCGTGCCAAGCGGGCGGCCGGTTCCGCGACTGCCTGCAGAGGCCGGGGAGTCGTAACTGTATCGTCACGCCGACCCGTGATGGGGGCCCAAAGCGCACTCATCCTGCCACCGCCATCTCGGCAATACGTTCAGCGGCACGAAGCCGCGCCGAGGCGGCGCGTGGGTTCCGCGCAACCTCAGCAGCACTTGGCCGCATTGCTCCGTGCGTGAGCAGCCGCAGCTGTTGCCGCAGCTCGGCTGGGACAACGGGCATGTCGCGCGGCGCCCGATCCCGAGCCGCCAGGCCGAGGATCTGCTTGACCAGCCGATCTTCCAGCGAGTGGTAGGCCAGCACGGCAATCCGGCCATGAAGGGCCAGTGCGGCTATGGCCTGCGGCAAGGCTGACTCCAGCGCCGCCAACTCGCCATTGACCTCAATTCGCAACGCCTGGAAGGTCCGCTTGGCCGGATGGCCACCAGTCTTGCGCGATGCCGCTGGGACAGTGTCATACAGCAGCCGCACGAGACGACCGGAGGTAGTGAACGGTTCACGCTCTCGCTCTGCAACGATCCGCCGAGCGATTCGCTCGGCAAATCGCTCCTCACCGTAGGTTCGCAGGATTCGGGCTAAGTCGGGCTTGGAGTATGTGTTGAGGATCTGAGCCGCGGTCAGCTCCTGACGTCCCATCCGCATGTCCAGAGGAGCATCGTGTGCATACGCGAACCCGCGGTCGGAATCGTCGATCTGAAGTGAGGAGACGCCGAGGTCAAGAAGGATTCCTTGGACTTTCGGTCGGCCAAGCCGGGCGAGCACCTGGGGCAGCTCATCAAAGACCGCCTCCACGAGGGTGATCCGGTCGGCGAACTCGGCCAGCCGCTCGGCGGCCAACGCCAACGCCTGCGGATCACGGTCCAATCCGATCAACTGCGCCTGCGGACACGCAGTTAGCAAGGCATGGGCGTGGCCGGCGAGGCCAAGTGTGCAATCCAGGAGCACACAGTCGCTGTCGCCAGTCGTATCAGCGGTCGGTGGTTCCAGCGCGGGCGCCAGCAGCGCGACGATTTCGGTGAGCATGACGGGTATGTGCAGCTCGGGCTGGGCACTCATCCGGCATCTCGACCCTTCAACTTGCGGGGCGTCTAGGGGCGAAGCCCCCAGCGGAGGTCACGGGGGCAGAGCCCCCGTGTGTGCTCGTGTAGAGGGGTTTCAACCCGAGATCCGCGGGGAGTCCTACCTGGCACCGGGGAAGTTGTGTCAGGGAGTCGAACCTGCGGGTTGAAGCCTCACTACACGAGCCGTGTTACCTGTTTCCTGCTGTGCTCCTCACCCCCCGGGGAAGAGGGTTTGATTCAGTTCGGCAAATGCCGGTTCCTTCTCAGTGGAGTACTGCTCCCATGCGGCTGGGTTCCAGACCTCCACGCGATCGATCGCCCCTACCACTACGCAGTCCTTGTCGAGGCCCGCGTACGACCTCAGATCGGGCGGGATCGTGATCCGGCCCTGCTTGTCCGGGGTCTCGTTCGAGGCTCCCGATGCGAGTATCCGCTGGTAGTCCCGAACGCTTTGCTGACTGGAGGAGGCGCTCCTCACGGTTTTGGTCATGTCGACGAACACACCGACCGGCCAGATGGCCAGGCATCGTTCCTGGAATTTCGCGATCACCAGGCCGCCAGCGAGCTCGTCGCGGAACTTCGCCGGAAGGATCAAGCGGCCTTTGTCGTCGAGCTTTGGAGTGTGGGTGCCGAGAAACACGGACCACTCTCCTCACTCCACCCCTCGTCCGCCCTATCCATCCATTGGGCTCCACTTTGCGCCACTATAAACCACTTTCCCCCACAACGCACGTCATATTCCTCACCTTTCGACGTTCGGCGTGTTGGCCGGGAGATGCTCTGCGGACCACCGCCAAGCGAGCAGTGCTGTCGGTACTGGTGGAGAACACGTAGGGTTTGGACATGTCCCTGGGCTATGAGAAAGCCGCGGAGATTGGGCGGCATCCCGACCCGGCGTTCTCGCTCAGCGACGTTGTTGAAGTCATGGGCCAGGTCAGGCGTGCGATGGAGAGCGTCATCGAAGGCAAACGGAGCTCCATCGATCTGGCATTAGTCGTACTGCTTGCCGAAGGTCACTTGCTCGTAGAGGACGTGCCCGGGGTAGGCAAGACCATGCTCGCCAAGGCCTTGGGCCGCTCGATCGCCTGTTCGGTACGCCGGGTCCAGTTCACTCCGGACCTGTTGCCATCCGACATCACCGGAGTGTCGGTGTTCAACCAGGAAACCCGCGACTTCGAGTTCAAGCCAGGCGGCATCTTTGCCAACATCGTGGTCGGTGACGAGATCAACCGCGCATCGCCAAAGACGCAGTCGGCGTTACTGGAATCGATGGAGGAGCGCCAGGTCAGCGTCGATGGCACGACCTATCTCTTGGAGCCACCTTTCATGGTGGTGGCCACTCAGAACCCGATTGAGATGGAGGGCACCTATCCGCTGCCCGAAGCACAGCGGGATCGGTTCATGGCGCGGATCCAGATGGGTTACCCGACACCGAACTCCGAGCTCGACATGCTGGAATCCCATGGTTCGTCTGACCCGCTTGCTGCCCTACAGCCGGTGACTGACGGCGTGACTATCCGGGGACTGATCGAAGCGGTCAAAAGGGTGTACGTCAGCCCGGCTGTCAAGCACTACATCGTCCAAGTTGTCAATGCGACCCGGAACTCGCGTGATCTTCGGCTTGGCGCCTCACCAAGGGCGACGCTGCAGCTGCTCCGCGCAAGTCGTGCTTTCGCGGCGCTGTCCGGCCGCGACTACGTGACACCGGACGACGTAGCGGCTCTCGGAGTATCGGTACTGGCGCATCGGGTCTTGCCGTCGACGGATGCTCAGCTGGCCCGGCGTACGGTGACAGATGTGATCGCCCAGGCCATCCAATCTGTTCACATTCCTGACCGGAGATAGCTATAGTGTCGCGTCCATGGCGGCTGCTCACTCATCGTGGACGGTTCTTCGTCGCGATGGGCCTCGTCGTTGTGCTGGTAGCAATGGCGGCGGGCCAGCGGGATGTCATGCGCCTGGGCTTGCTACTGCTGACTTTGCCCGTCATTGCCGCCGTTTTGGTTTCGCGCGCTCGGCTCCGGATGTCATGCGAGCGCTCTATCGAGCCGGCCCAGGTACCTCTGGGCTCACCGATGAAGGGCCAGATCATCCTCGGCCAGGATGGCCGGCTGCCAGCAGGGATCTTGTTGCTGGAGGATTCGGTTCCTCGAGAGCTCGGTAACCGGCCGCGATTCCTGGTTGATCGGGCGGACGTACGGTGGCGCCGGGTCGTGGAGTATCCGCTGCTGGGACGCGTACGCGGCCGTTTCTCCACTGGCCCGTTGACGGTGCGGACCGTTGATCCCTTTGGTCTGGTGCAGCTTGACCGGCAGTTTGTTGCCACCAGTGAAGTTATGGTCACTCCCCGGATCGTGCCGCTACCAACGATCCGAACAATTGGTGGAGGCGGCAGCACGGGCGAAAGCCGGCCCCACCGAGTGGGGGTCGTCGGCCAGGACGACGCCTTGGTCCGCGAGTACCGGCAGGGCGATGACGTACGCCGGATTCACTGGCGCTCCACTGCCCGCTGGGGAGATCTCATGGTGCGTCGCGAGGAGCAGGCCTGGGATCCGAGCGCCAGCATCGTGCTGGATTCCCGAGCAAGCGCCCACGCCGGCCGGGGCATGCAGAACTCTTTGGAATGGGCAATCTCTGCTGCCGCCTCGATCGGCATCCATTTCCTCGACGACGGCTTTGCCATCGAGATCTATGAAGCCGACGGACCATTGCACATCAGCGGGACCATGGGACAGCACAGCTCGGTGTCACAGCAGCTGGTGATCAGCAGGCTCACCGACCTCAGGCCCCGGCAGACGACCATGATCCATTACGCCGTGGAATCGGCAACGGTGGACCGGCCGGGGCAGCTGGCCATCGCGATCATGGGCAGGATGACCGCACGTGATGCCAACTCGCTGCTCCGGGTGCGACGCAATCGGGCCCAAGGCCTGGCGATGCTGCTCGATGTCGACACGTTCTCCGACGAACCTGTGACTCAGCAGCAACGCGCGCAGCACGAGCTGGCAGGTCAAATCCTGCGGGACAATCAGTGGCGGGTCATCGATGTATCGCGCGGCATGGGCGTGGCTGAGGCATGGTCCGCTCTCGAACAGCTGAACACCGCGGCCTGACATGCGCGCCACTGATCGAAGCACCGTCGCCGTCATGATCTCGGTCATGCTCGCGTGCCTGACGGTAACGCCACTGACTCAGGACTCCAGCTTCATCGCGTTCAGCTGGGTGTTGATCATGGCGATAGGCGCCGCAAGTTTGGGCTTGCGACGGGCTGGGCTGGCCAATGGGGCTGTGCTCGCCGCTCAGGCCGTGATCTTGCTGCTTTACTCCTTGGCACTGGGCACTACCCTCACCAGCCCGACGAGCGATATCAGCACCCCATGGTTTGAGCACTATCCCTCGCTCTGGGCGGCGGGCATCGAGCATATGCGCACGCAGGCTTCGCCGATGGCTCCAGACAACGGCGTGAAGCTGATCTTTGTGACAGTGATCGGCATCATCATGATCATGACCGATCTGCTGGTCTCGGGAGTCGGCAGACCGGCCTGGGCGATCGCACCGCCGGCCACGCTGTTTTTGGTGCCAGCCCTTGGCTTGGGCACTGATACCGGAGTCATCAGCTTCTGCTATATCGCCGTTGGCTATCTGGCGATCTTGATCGCGGAGGGTCTGAACACCACGGCGCGATGGACGCGCGGGCTCTCTCGAGACTCAGCCGAGGGATTCGGCACCGCAACGCCAGTGGTGTGGCGGGCTGCCAGCTATCTCGCCGCTCCGGCGATCATCGGGACCATTGTGCTCGGCTTTGTGCTGCCAACCTTGTACTTGCCAGGCATAGGTTTCGGTAACGGGCCGGGTGGTAACGGTCCATTGCAGTTGACCGATCCCACTCTCGATCTGCGCCGGAATCTCAATCAGGCCGAGGATCGCGACGTGATCCAGTACCAGACCACCAGTCCGGGCGGTGTTTACCTCCGCCTTGCCTCCCTGCCCCGACTGAACTCAAACGGCTGGAGCAATGTGGAGATCCGGCTAAATGGCGGAGAGAACCTGCCGGCGATTCCGGGACGAAGCGATGAGCCGTCCGAGAGGCGCCGGACCACGATCAAAGTGCTCGACTTCGCCTCGCAATACCTGCCATTGCCGTACGCGCCCAGAACCTTCGATGCGCCGGGAGACTGGCGATTCGACGCCAACTCGCTGGTTGTGGTGAACGCCGATAACCGTGCTGCACAAGACCTCCGTCGGCTGACCTACACGGTCGAAAGTGCCGACGTCGAGCCCGATGCCAGCGAGCTGAGCGATGCAGTCGCCGGCACCCCAGCCGACGCCGCAGTGACCGCAGCCATTCCACCCGACCTACCTGACAACGTGGTCCAGCTAGCGAATCGGATTACCGCCAAAGCTGACACTGCGGCAGCCAAGGCTGCCGCCATCCAGGCCTATCTTCGCAGCGGCCAGTTCACCTACAGCACCGAGCCACTACCCGGCAGCGGATATGAGGCGATGCAGAACTTCCTGCTCCGAGATCGCCGGGGCTATTGCGAGCAGTTCGCATCCGCCATGGCGATGTTGGCACGAGTAGTCGGCATTCCATCCCGAGTCTCGGTCGGCTTCCTGCCGGGCGAGCAGGAAGAAGGGCTCTGGACGGTCTCAATTCGTGATATGCACGCGTGGCCCGAGCTGTACTTCGCCAACTACGGCTGGGTGCGGTTCGAGCCGACGCCCGCCAGCGTCACTGGGTCAGCGCCGCCCTGGACGGTGCAAGACTCCGGATCGTCTGGCTCGGATCCTTCGGCCAACCCGACCTCTGAATCGAGCGACAGCGAGGTACCACCGGACGCCCAGACATCACTGGCACCAAGCGAGCAACCGAACGTGCCCGGCCAGACGGCAGGTACCGGGTGGCAGCGAACCTTGATCTGGACCGGAGTTGCGGTATTGCTTCTGCTGATCTTGGCCGCGCCAGCGACTCTGCGGCTGCGGCGCCGCAGTAACCGGCTCAGTGGAACCGGCCCAGCTGAGGAACAGGTAGAGGCTGCCTGGGCCGAGATCAGAGACACCGTCGTGGACTACGGCGGATCCTGGCCGGATGGTTCGCCACGGGCGATTGGTCAGGAAATGGCGAGCCGCCTCGATGAGGACGAATCAGAATCGATGAGCCGGGTTGCCACACTCGTTGAGCGGTCGCGCTACGCGCGGATGTTCGACGACGGAGGTGCAGTGGATGAGCTGCCAAAGATGACGTCCGACATTCGGCATGGAGTCGCGGCACCAACCGATTGGCGACACAGAGCGGCGGCACTGCTCTTTCCGCGGTCACTGTTCCGGCGTACGCCCAAGGAGGAGTAGTAGCGACGCCTACGGCCGCGCTACGGCTCGTTGTCCGCGTGGCGCTGTACGAAGATCACAAACCCTCGTCGCGGCGACGCCGCCAGCGCTCCTCCATCTTGTCCATGAAGCCTTGCGCGTCGTGCGCGCGAGACGTCTGAGAGGTCTTCGCGCGATCGCGGCCCTGACCGGCATCGGCGTTACCGCCAACGTGCTGCCAGGAGTAGATAGCGGTCACAGCCGCCGCAACCATGATCACGAAACCAAGGACGCTGAGGAATGGATTGATCGAAATACCTGCGATGAGGAGGGCAAGGCCGGCAAAGAACCCCACACCGGCAATTGCCGCGCGACGCCGATGAACTCGCCGTACGCTGGTCCCTCGCAGAGCGTTGACCAGCTTGGGATCCTCGGCCGCGAGCGCGGCTTCCATCTGCTCGAGAAGCCGTTGCTCCTCATCTGAGAGGGCCACTGGCCACCTCCCAAAGGTCTCGTCGTACGCGTGCCGTCATGATACGCCCCTCGCACGTAATGAGGAGATCCGATCCGTTTGGATACTGAATACCCACTGACGTGTGACTTGTGCACCATCCCTTGTCGTTCGCTAGCCCCGTCCATAGCTGGGCGATGTGGCTCCAGTTTAGGTTGCGGCAGGGGGTATGGGAAACACCCAAACCGCCAATTGACCACCCCTCGGGGCGCCTAAAGACGACGCGTCAGTATTGCTCGCTGAACCGCTCCTGGGCCGAATTTTCCGACCGCCGCATCTATAGCAAGATCAGCTTCCCGCCATCCTCGTTCGGGGTCTGTCAGCTGTGGTTGCCAGTACACTCGCCGTCGGTCGATGAGCTGCTCGACACGTACGCCGACCCTTCGGATGCGTGCCCGTTCGACGCCGAGACGCTGGTAGAGCTGCAGTGCCTGCGCGTAAATCTCGTCCGTGACGTCAGTAGGTGTCGGCATAGTCGTGGAGCGGGTCAACTCCGTGAAATCAGCGAACCGTACAGAGATCGAGATGGTGCGGCACAGCATGTGTTGCTTTCGCATCCGTCGGGCTGTTCGATCAGCCATCCGAAGAAGCTCGCGACGCACGGTATCGGGATCATCGGTGTCCCGCCCGAGTGTCTCTTGTGAGCCGACGCTGTGCTCTGGCTCCATTGGAGTCACGCGACGACGGTCTCTGCCCCACGCCAACTCCCTGAGCATGCCGCTGGCATGAGGCCCAAAAGAGGACCGCAGGGTTGCTCGTGGGGTATGCGCCAGCTCGCCGACGGTGAAGATGCCAAGGCGATGCAGCTTTTGGGCGGTAGCATTCCCAACCCCCCACATCGCCTGCACTGGAAGCGGATGTAGGAATGCGACAACCTGATCCGGTAGCACCTCGATCAGTCCATCCGGCTTTGCGGCCCGTGAAGCAACCTTGGCGATGAACTTCGTGGGCCCGATGCCGACCGAGCACGTGATCTGCTGCTCATCAGAGACCACAGCACGTACATACTCACCGATCTCCACCGGACGGCCGAACATCCGCACGGCACCCGTCAAGTCCAGGAACGCCTCGTCAATCGAAGCAGATTCCACCACCGCCGCGACCGAACCGAAGACGGCGACAATTGCTTTCGACACTGCGGTGTAGCTGTCGAAGTCCGGAGCGAGGAACGTAGCATGCGGCGCCAGACGCCTCGCCTCTGCGGAGGGCATGCCGGACCGTATCCCCTTGGCCCTCGCCTCGTATGTCGCGGAGAGCACTACTCCCCTAGGCGAACCTCCGACGATCACGGGCTTCCCCCGCAGGTCAGGTCGGCGACGCAGCTCAACGGAGGCATAGAAGGCGTCCATGTCGACGTGCATCACGATTCGTGTGGCGGAGTGTCCCACGACAGTCTCCTATCGAAATTTTGTTCGATATTACCGTAGCGCCAGCCCGCTGACATTCAGTGTGAAGCGGCGCCTCTGGAGCGTTCCCGGAGAGAACCAGATACCGGAGTGGAATCCGCACTGACTTCGGCCCTGAAACCGGCAGAAAAGCCAACTGCGCGCTCCACCAAACGCAGAAAGGCCTCGGCGTCCCTGACCAAGTCGTCTGCCTCGCGGGCGCTGACGATAGAGGTGGCCCCGGCGCGGATGGCATCACGCTTCGGCTCGGTGGCTGCGAAGAAGGCGGCCCACTCAGCAAGCTCGGGAGCGACCTCGGCTAGCATCCGCCAGGCATTCTGTGGCCGACCATCTCGTAAGCGACCATTTTGGGAACGACCATTTTGAGCCCGGCTCTTTGACCGCCCGATCGCCGGAGCCGCGCGGTGGCTGAGCACGACGGCCACTACGCGGAGAGCTGCCAGGTGCGCTGCCAGATAACGATCACTGGGCCGTGGTGCGAGCTGGGCTTCAGCAAGTGAGCTGCGAGCACGCTGCAGGTCGTTGTTGCTGGTCATCAAGGTTATGTCCTCTAGTCGATGTCGGGAGTTGGTGTCTCGACCCAACTGGGCGACCCCGATGCAGCCACCTCGATCCAGACGAGGGTCGAGATTCATCTGGACCGGGGAGCAGCATCGAGGCATACCCGGAGCGCGCACGTGATCAAGTGCGCACGTGATCAGGTACGTACGTGATCAGGCCCAAGCGCTCCTGCTGCAGCCCCATACCGAGTGCGCACTCAATACCGAGTGCACGCAATACCGAGTGCACGCAATACCGAGTGGCATCTTTTAGAACGCTTGTTCGAACAGGAACTACGCTACACCGTACGCCTGACAGTTCGTCAAGCGAGTGTACGCTGACGAACTCGCGAACTTTTGACGACGCAGCGGCGGCGCAAAGCATGTCTGTGGATAGGCCAGCTCTGAACAAGCAAGCCCTGAACAAGCAAGCACTGAATGAAGCAAGCCCTGAACAAGCAAGCACTGAATGAAGCAAGCCCTGAACAAGCAAGCACTGAATGAAGCAAGCCCTGAACAAGCAACCACTGAATCAGGCCCGGCGATGATCAGATCGCATTACATTCAGGCTGATAACTCAGCAGGTCAGGAGTCACAGACTGTGCCGCAGCAGCATCAGCCGTTTCTTCATGACCTGATCACTGTCCTCGCCGCACCTACCCAAGTGCTTTCCCAACGCAACGGCGAAATTGTCACATCGGTAGACCGACAAACCGTCCAAGGCCTGATTCACGCCGATGTCCGAGTGCTCAGCGGCCTCACTGTCACGATCAATGGTGAGTCGGGTGAGCACCTCGCGACTGTGCTGGACGGGAATTGCGCACAGTTCACCTTTCTGTTGCCTCGCGCTGGCGAGGGAGTCGGTATCGCGGCCGACGCACATCTGAGGCTCGATTGGTTCCGCCTCGTCGAGCCGGGTCAGCTTGCCGAAACGTTGGTGATCAGCTCGCAACTTCTGGATGCGGTCGATATTGACGTCGACGTTGAACTGGCCTGTGACTTCGCACCACTGGAATGGATCAGAGTCGGCCTGCCCAGCACACCAGCGGAGTTCCCGGAGCCGTCAGGAGATCGTTACGGCTGGCGGCACGAGGACATGGCGCTCTCACTGGTGGCTGAGGGAGCCGAGCTGACGGCATCGGAGAATCATCACCGGCTGAATCTCCATTGGCGAGTCAAGGTACCCGCCGATGATCAAGTCAGCCTGCCCTGGCGACTGGGCCTGCAAGACACCGGCAGCGTCGTCGTTGTCCCCTCAGCACCACCACTCAAGATCACCCACCAAACCAATACCGGAGGTCTCGGCGGTGCCCTCCGAGCGTGGCTGGACAGATCGCTCGAGGATCTCAACGGCTTGTGGATGGCGACACGTGATGCACCCGAGGAGGGCTTCTTCGCTGCCGGAGCTCCGTGGTATCTCACGCTTTTTGGACGCGACAGTATCTGGGCCGCACGGATGGTGCTGCCCATAGATCTGGGACCGGCCCGCGGCACGCTACGCACGCTCGCCCGCCGACAGGGCGTACGGGTGGACGTTTCAGCTGCGGAGGAACCGGGCAAGATCCTGCATGAGCTGCGGCGTACCACGCTGCGCTTGGGTACCAGCTGGTTGCCGCCGGTTTACTACGGGGCAATCGATGCGACGCCGCTGTGGATCTGTCTGCTGCATGATGCGTGGCAGGCCGGATTGCCAGAGGTTGATGTTGCCGAGTTGTTGCCAACGCTGGAGCAGGCACTGCTCTGGCTCGTTGACTCCGGAGATGCCGACGACGACGGCTTTCTGGAGTACCGGGACGCCAGCGGGCATGGCCTGGCCAATCACGGCTGGAAGGATTCGTTCGACTCGATCCGCTTCCACAACGGCGAGGTGGCCGAAGGCCCGGTTGCGGTGTGCGAGGCGCAGGGTTATGCCTACGAGGCAGCCATGACCGGTGCTGATCTGCTCGATTTTTTCGGCCGCCCTGGAGGAAACCGCTACCGGTCGTGGGCCGCAGAGCTGGCCAACCGGTTCCGGACCAGCTTTTGGTGCGGAACCGGTGATGATCGTTATCCGGCACTCGCCCTCGACGGCGCCAAGCGGCAGGTGGATTCGCTGACCAGCAACATTGGCCACCTGCTCGGCACCGGCATCTTGAACGCCGAGGAGGAATTGCTCATTGCCAGGCTGGTGGCCAGCCCACCTCTGGATTCCGGACTCGGCCTACGCACCATGTCAAGCAGTGACGCCGGCTATGCACCGCTTAGTTATCACTGCGGCTCGGTATGGCCGCATGACACCGCGATCGTGATCGCCGGTCTGGTCCGTGCTGGCTTGGCCGAGTACGCCGGAGGTCTCATCGAGGGCCTGCTGCGTGCCTCGATTCGATTCCAGCAACGGCTACCAGAACTGTGGAGCGGCGAAGGCCGGCCTGTCCCCTATCCGGTCGCCTGCCGCCCGCAGGCGTGGTCGGCTGCGTCGGCCGTAGTAGTGGCCCACGCGCTCAATGTCTGGTAGGGATGCTCTGACTATGATCCAGCCCATGCCTGACAACTCCATCAAGACCGCGCTGATCACCGGTGCATCATCCGGGATCGGCGAGGCCACAGCCTTGCAACTCGCCGAGCTCGGCTACACCGTCTACGCCGGTGCCAGGCGCATGCAGCGGATGTCGGACTTGGCCGATCGCGGCATTCGCACTCGGGCACTCGATGTCACCGACGAGGCAACCATGGTGGCGCTGGTGGAGGACATCATTTCCGAGACCGGTCGCATCGACGTGCTCGTGAACAATGCCGGCTACGGGTTGTACGGCGCTTTGGAGGACGTACCCATCGAGGAGGCCCGGCGTCAATTCGAGGTGAACCTGTTCGGACTGGCGCGCCTTACCCAGCTCGTATTGCCCCAGATGCGGGCGCAACGGGATGGCTACGTCGTGAACGTCTCATCCATGGGCGGCAAGATCTGGGAGCCGCTTGGCAGCTGGTACCACGCAAGCAAGTTCGCCGTCGAAGGACTCAGTGACAGTCTCCGGGTGGAAGTTGCAGCGTTCGGCATCAAGGTCGTGATCATCCAGCCGGGAACTATCCGAAGCGAATGGTCAGGGATCGCCGCCGACCAGCTGGAGGCGACATCGGCCAATACGCCGTACGCCGGCCAGGCCAAGATCATCGGAGGGGCGCTGCGCGCAGTAGATCGCATGCAGCTGGCGTCAGGCCCGGAGGTTGTCGCAGAGGCGATTGCCAAAGCGGTGCAGAGCCCCAAACCACGTACCCGGTACGTCGTGGGCGGCGGAGCGCGAGGCATTCTGCTGGCCGAGCGGATCCTGCCGGACCGCGGCTTCGACCGCTTTATTCAGCTCGGCTACCGATTTGCCGGGCGCTGACTTGAAATCACCCAGTCGGCCTCCAGGTGGAGTCGGAGCGCCTAGCCACCCCAGCCCATGTTGAAGACCTCGAACGTAGCGGCCATGGGGACTCCGAACCGAGTTCCGGCCTGGCGCGCTCCGCTTTCCAGAAACTCGGCGGGATCAAAGAACTCCCATCCGAGTCCATCGATATAGGCCTTGTGAGCAGCAAGCGAGGCGACTCCGCGATCGAAGGTCTCAGTGGTCTCCACAGCGTGCTTGCCGTCCGGGGAAAAGGCCGCCCACACCTCTCGGACGCCGTCCCAGCGCTCCAGCCCCTCGGTGATCTGCTCGTGGAACACCCAGCGGTTTCCTGCATCACGTACGGCGTCCAAGGTCGCTCGCCCAGTGGCGATGTGGTCGGCCTGGTTGAGCGCCTGACCACCCCAGGTGTCACGAAAATTGTTGGTGATCACAATTTCCGGCCTATGCCGCCGTACCGCCGCACAAATCGCTCGGCGTAATGCAACCCCATACTCCAATACACCGTCAGGCAGACCGAGGAAGTCCACCGTATCCACGCCGACGATCTTGGCGGACTCGATCTGCTCGGCCTCGCGTACCCGGCGGGCTTCGTCGGGATCCATGCCGTCGATGCCCGCCTCGCCGCTGGTCACCATAGCGTACGCCACAGTCTTTCCTTGATCAGTCCAGCGAGCCACGGCCGCCGCGGTTCCGAATTCAAGATCATCTGGATGCGCAACTACGCAAAGTGCGGTGTTCCATGACTCATCAACAGGCTCGAGATCTGGCATGTCGTCAGCGTACGGCTGCCAGCGTCCACCTCTAGGCTCCTCTCATGAACTGCCGCCTTGGCCATGGGGCCCATGGCTGATCCGGTGATCGTGATCGGCGGCGGCCTGGCGGGATTGGCCGCCGCGGCGCGGCTGGCCAAGGCTGGACACACGGTTGAGCTGTACGAGCAGTCCGACAGCGTGGGCGGCACCTGGGCGCCCTACCAGCTCGAGAGTGGTGTCACTGTCGATGATGCGCCATCGATCATCGGCTTCCCCGCTCCGTGGCGCGATCTGTTCCGCAAGAGCGGCCGTCCGCTGGAGGCTGAGCTTGCCAGGATGGGCTACGCCTTGGCGCCCGCCGAGCCCGCGAAGATGATCTTTGCCGATGGCGCTCAGCTCACCCTCCCGGCAGATCGCGGCGGCCAGTACTCGGCTATCGCTGAGGCTTACGGCCGGTCGGTCGCCGAGCGCTGGCAGCAGCTCATTGATCGTTTTGGCCAGGTATGGCAGACCCTTCGCGGGCTCGGTTTCGAAGCTGAACTGCGCAACCGCCGCCAGCTGAACCGCACGGCGCGGCAATCCGTGTTCGGTCCGAGCCGATTCCGACAAGGCCTCACCGTCGCTGATCTCGCCAGCTCGATCGATCACCAGCATCTGGGTGCCTTACTCCGCAGCGTGGCGTACCGTTCGGGCTCAAGGCCAGAGCACACTCCGGCTTTTGCAGCGGTTGAGCTCTACATCATGCGTACCTTCGGGCGCTGGCACCTGCAACCACTCGAGGCCGATGCACGACTCGATGTCGGTCGATCTTCAGTCCTCGTGGAGGCCCTCGCGGCACGCCTCGCGCTTCGCAAAGTGACGGTTCACCTGGGCTGCCGGATGGAAGCAGTCACGGTCGGTAAACGGCGAGCAATCGCGGTCGTCACCGATGACGGAGAGCGCCGGCTTGCGGCAGCCGTGGTAGCAACCTGTAACCCCTGGCAGACCTTCAACACGCTCATGCCGTTGGCCGCAGCTCCGCGCACCCGTGGTCGATTACGCGAGTTGAGCCCTGCAGCCGCCCCGACCATCATCCATGAGCAGGTGCCAATGCCGACTGCACCGGTCACCGAGACAGTCATATTGAGCGAGACCGGGGTACCAACCGTCACTTACCTGCGCCAAGCAGCCGATAGCGGGATACGAACCGTTCAGGACTGCAAGCAGATGTTCCCCCGCCCGGCGTATGGGGTGGCATGGAATGGCTTCAGGAGCTGGCTCCGCCGGCCACCGGTGACGACGGAGGTTTCAGGCCTCTATACCGCAGGCCCCTTCTCCCCCGCCGGCGCGAGCGCTTCTTCTGTCCTCTTGTCGGCCGCTCTCGCCGCCTACGGTTGCCAGGACTATCTGAGCGCCCGTATCGCCATGTAACACCCCGAGTTGATCACAGCAACTTTGGGGACCCAGACAACTTCCGTATACTCAGATGTTTGTTCTTCTGAGTAAGGATCTTCCTTCTTGACACACGCGCAGCGCGACACGGGTCCCGACGGCGTGGCCATTGAACGTGGTGAAGGCGCCTCTCCCGCCGCTAGCACCATGGAGCGCGAGCTCGCCGCGGAGCAAGCCCATGTGGATCTTGTGTATGCCCGGCTAGCCGAGGCGACCCGATCCGCCCAACAGGTCGCGCGGGCCGGCCTTTCCCTCTATCAGTCGGACCGAAATTCCTTCGTACGTGAGGAGGACGGGACCGGCCTCTACGAGCGTGACGTTTTCGCGTTCCAGGCTGCGCGGCGCCTGGCGGTGCTGGATGCCGAGCAGGAAGGGCTGGTCTTTGGCCGATTGGACCGCACAGACGGCGAAATCCGTTACGTCGGCCGGATTGGCGTTCGAGATGCTGATTATGAACCTCTCGTCATCGACTGGCGGGCGCCCGCCGCGGAGCCTTTTTATCGAGCTACCCCCAGCAATCCCATGCACGTCATCCGTCGCCGAGTGCTGCACTGCCGGGGCGACCGGGTAGTCGGAATTGAAGACGATCTTCTCGACGGCGAGCACGCCGGCCATGAACTGGTGGTTATCGGGGAAGGTGCACTGCTGGCGGCGCTCAGCCGGGCTCGTGATCACACGATGCGGGACATCGTCGCGACCATCCAAGCCGAGCAGGATGAAGCGATCCGCGCGCCCTACCAGGGCTTCACCATGATCTCTGGCGGACCTGGCACCGGGAAGACAGTGGTAGCCCTGCATCGGGCGGCGTACCTGCTCTACTCCAATCGCCGACGCTTCGAGTCTGGCGGTGTCTTGGTGGTCGGCCCCAGCCAGGTCTTTATGAACTACATCGCCCGCGTGTTGCCCTCCCTTGGCGAGGATTCGGTTACCCTGCGGCCCATTGGCGCGGTGGCATCCGACGTCGTTCGGATCACCGGTGATCGTTTCGACGGCCCGCGGACCGCCTCGATCAAGGGAAGCCTGCGCATGGTCAAGGTGTTACGCCGATTGCTGCAAGAGCCGCCGCAGGAGATACCGCTCGAATTACGAATCACCGTGAACGGCGCCGTGCTGGCGCTACCGGCCAGCACCCTCGCGCGAATCCGTTCTCATGTGCTGGCCCACCACAAGCTCAACACTGGCCGGGACGCAGTGGAGAAAGAGCTGCTGAATGCGCTTTGGCGGGTCTGGAGACCAGACTCAGACGACGCGCTTGACAATGATCATGAACGTGAGGAGTTTGGTGATCGGGTCTCCGAACTGGCCTCGTTCAGGATGTTCCTGAATGCTTGGTGGCCGGCGGTGAGCGCGTCTCAAGCGCTATCCCGGCTCGCTGACGTTGAGTTGTCGAAGCGGATTTCGACGTCAATCCTGTCCAGCGCCGAATGTGAGCTGTTGAGTGCGAGCTATCGGGAGGCTACGGATTGGACAGCTGCCGACGGCGCCTTGCTCGATGAGCTTGTGCATCTCCTCGGTCCGGTTCCGATCCAAGACGATCAGGAAGTGGCGGGCCTTGCAGATCTTGACTCCAGCGTCCAGGAGGTCGTCACAACCGCGGATTTGTTGTCCCCGGCACGGGAGGCAGACCCGTTCGAGCTACCGCACGAGACCTACGCCCATGTCCTGGTTGACGAGGCGCAGGATGTCAGCCCGATGCAGTGGCGGATGTTGCGGCGGCGGGGTGCCAGCGCCAGCTGGACAATCGTCGGTGACCCTGCCCAGAGCTCCTTGACCGACGCGGAGGAAGCCAATCGTGCGATCGAGGAGATCATCGGGACTTCGCCCGTACGGCAGTTCCGGCTGAGCACGAACTATCGCAGCCCAGCGGAGGTCTTCGACCTTGCCGCCAAGGTTGTTCTCGCCGACTTCCCCGAGGCTGACCTGCCCACAGCCGTACGCTCAACCGGCCATGAGCCACGGCTCCTGGTGCCGTCAGAGGCCGCACCGGAAGATCCGACCGTCCCTGCGGCCATGATCAATATCGTGCGGTCGTTGCTCGGCGAGGTGGAAGGCACCATCGGGGTGATCTGCCCGCCGTCTACCAAGGATGAGCTAGCGATCACCCTGGAGGGGGCCGCACTGGAAGGTGCCGAGCGGGTTGTCGTGATTACCGCGCAACAGGCAAAGGGGCTGGAGTACGACGCTGTCTTGGTGATCACCCCAGATGACATCGTGGCCGAGTCGCCGGGCGGCGTACGGGCGCTTTACGTGGCGCTTACCCGGCCCACACAGCGGCTGGTCACGCTCGACGCCGCACCTGATGCAGGTTGGCGAAAATCTCTCGAGTAGCCCGGGAACGGTTCTGGGTAAAGAAATGCAGCCCGGGTGCGCCCCGGCTCAGCAACTCCTCGGACAGCTCAGTTCCGATCTGGATTCCCACCCGCCGGACCTGATCATCGTCATCGGCGACCTCATTGATCCGCTCTGTCACCGACTTCGGCAACGCCGCGCCAGAGAGCTCGGCAAACCTGGTAACTTGCCGAACATTGGTGATCGGCATGATGCCCGGGATGATCGGAATCGTGCAGCCAAGCGCCCGAACCCTGGCAACCAGAGCGAAGTAATCGTCGGCGGTGAAGAACAGCTGAGTGATCGCGAAACTGGCACCGGCCGCCGCCTTGGCGACCAGCACCCGCGCGTCAAGATCAAAATCGTTCCGCTCCGGATGCGCATCCGGGAACGCTGCCACGCCGACACAGAAGTCGCCCAATTCGCGCACCAGTGCCACTAGCTCGGTGGCGTTGTGGAGCCCTTCGGGATGACGCTCCCAAGGCACCCGTGGGCCGCCGGGCATGTCACCCCGGATCGCAAGGATGTGATGAATGCCTGCCGCGGCGTACGAACCAACCACCCGTCGTAACTGCTCGCGACTCTGACTGGCACAGGTCAGATGCGCCATTGATCGAAGCGTCGTGTGCAGGGAGATCGCCTCAGTTGCTCTGATGGTGCGCTCTCTCGTCGAGCCACTGGCACCATAGGTGACCGACACGAAGTCGGGACCGAGGGATTCCAGCTCACGAACCGTTTGCCAGAGCTGACGCTGCTGGATCTCATCCTTAGGTGGAAAGAACTCGAAGGAGAACAGCGGTCGATTGCCCGCGGCCAGCATGTCGGCAATGCTCGGCGTATGCGGGCGCCAGAGACGATCGCGGCCCGGCATGCGAACACCCTAAGGAGGAGTCCATAGCCAGGCTCCGTAGGCTCAGCATGTGGTCAATAAACCGCTGGTAACGAGCGCGGAGGCCGTGCTGGATTCCCAAGCGCCATTGTCACAGGCGTTCAGGGATGTGGTGTCGGCAGAGATCAGCGCCTTCCTCACCGAGCAGTCAGCGGTGCTCGACTCGATGGGACCCGAACTTGTTCCGGTGCATCTGATGGCCAGCCAGATGCTCTGCGGTGGCAAGCGCATGCGGCCTGCATTTTGCGTCTGGGGCTATGTCGCCGCAGCCGGAATCCCCTCAGATGAGGAACTCAAGCCGCTGCTGGCAGCGGCAGGAAGCCTCGATGTGCTCCATGTGAGCGCCTTGGTTCATGACGATCTAATGGATTCATCCGATCTGCGGCGGGGGCGTCCTGCCGCTCACCGCCAGTTTGAAGCGTTGCACGCCAACGCCGGCTGGCTGGGTGACTCTGCCGCCTTCGGCAAAGCCGGAGCGATCCTGCTTGGCGATCTACTGGTCATGTGGTCGGCTCAGATGTTGCACGGTGCTGGCTTGGAGCAGTCCGCTCTGGAGCGGGCACTGCCGATCGTGGAGGCCATGCGTACTGAAGTGACATGCGGCCAGTACCTCGACATGGTCGCCCAGGCTCACCCGCTGCGGCAGCGAGCGCCGGCAATCGGCTCGCTACGGCCGACGATCGAGCTCGCACTGGACGACGCCAGCCGCGTTGTGGAGTACAAGGCGGCGCGCTACACGGTGCAACGCCCATGCCAGATTGGCGCGGCGCTGGGTGCGGGGAATGACGAGCTGTACTTTGCGCTCGGCGCGTACGGCTCACCGCTCGGCCGGGCTTTCCAGTTCCGCGACGATTTACTGGGCGTCTTCGGAGATCCCCAGATCACCGGAAAGCCAGCCGGAGATGATCTTCGGGAAGGCAAGCGTACGGTGCTGGTTGCGCATGCGTACGCTCACGCCGGTGAGGCTGGTCAGAAGCTGCTGCTGCAGCGATTGGGCGATCCCGGTCTGGATGAAGCCGGAATCCACGAACTACAAGAAGTGATCACCGAGTCCGGAGCACGCGACGCAGTGGAATCCATGATCAACGAGAACTACGAGCGAGCGCTCAAGGCGTTGCACGATACCGAGATCACTGAGGAGGGCTGCACCGGCCTGACAGCTCTCGCCGAGGCTGCCGTACGCCGCGAGTTCTAGCCTGACCGGGACGAGTCAGGAGACAGTGCCTGGAACACGTATTGCTCCATCGCCGGGTCAGCCTTCCAGGCCGCTCGAAGTTTGCGGCTGAGCCGGTCGGCCGCCTGCTGAGGATCCGAGGCCTTGGTAATCGCGCGTACCACACAGACCCGACGAGCGCCGGCCCCGATCACGTCGTCGATGTTGTCCATCGAGATACCACCTATGGCAAACCACGGTTTGGATGTGATCGAGGCGACCGGAGCCTTCCTGGCGGCATACCGGACCAGGTCGAGGCCCACCGGTTCGTAATCAGGCTTGGTGGAGGTCGCGTACACCGGCCCGACACAGAAGTAGTCGATGTTGGAGTCCTTGATCGCCTTGTCGGTCTGGCGTGGCGCGTGAGTTGAGCGGCCAAGCAGCGCCCACTGATGCAGATATCTGCGAGCCTTTGCCGATGGTCCGTCGGTTTGACCGAGATGCAACATGTCGGCCTGGAAATGCCCGGCCAGCTCGGCTGAGTCGTTAACGCAGACGATGGCCTGGTACGGCGTGGCCGCCTGCCGAGCGATCTCGAGCGCTTCTAATTCGGCCTCCGGCTTCATGTCCTTCTGGCGAATCTGGACAATGTCCACACCGCCGGCAAACGCCGCCTGCAGAAAGCTCATCAAATCGCCCTGCTGCTCCCGAGCGTCGGTACACAGATAGAGCCGGGCGAGGCGGAGGCGGGCCTCAAGGCCCATCAGCGCTGTCACGAGGCCACGATAGTGGTGATCCGAACCGCCGTTTCTCCGCACAGTGCCACGAATCTCGGCGGTTTCAGCCGAAACCAGCCCTGACATCTAGCTTTGTGCGGAGCGACGAACTGCGAGTATGGACGAGAAACGCTTCAGGTTGTCCGTCAACTGCGGTGAGCCAGTCAACCGAGTGAGCTCAAAGCCATCGAGTTGCTAGCGGCGCGCCGCGAGTTCGCGGAACCGCATTGCCGCATCACGAGATATCGCCCGGCCGTGGCCGAACACGGCCAGCTCGAATTGAAGGTCGGCTAGCCGTGAAATGCTTGCCGACTCCGCCGCCCGGTCTTCGGCGACGAAGCGTGGTGACCGATGAATCCCTCCCCTGCGTCCGCCGGTCGCCACATCGCCGGCGAAGAGCACTCCACCGGCTCGATCGAGGAGGAACGAAGCATGTCCGGCGGTATGACCTGGAGTGTGGAATGCGCTAATGCCTGGCACCGATATCGGGCCGTCCCTGGTCAGCGTCTCGTCAACGGGAACCGGTTCTGGTGCAGGCATGATCGCCGCCGCGACCCGCAGGAAGCCGCTCCCTGGACGAAACTTCGCACCAGAGATCGGTGGTACATCGTTTTCATGTGCCACGATCCGGGCGCCGGACCGGCGACGCAGTTCGGCCACGTTGCCGACATGGTCTGGATGCCAATGCGTCAACAAGATCGTGTGCACCTCGCCGATCTTGCGTCGCATCTCGGTCACCGAAGTAACCACCTTCTCCACCCGTCCCGGGAACCCCGTGTCGACCAGTACGACGCCATCGTCGACGACGATCGCATAGGCGTTGACATATGCGATGGGAATCTCAATGACCCCGTCGACCACTTCACGCATGCCGCCATCTTCCTCGCCGAGTTGTCAGAACGTGGTTGGGCTATAGGTCAACCAGGCTCTGACAAGTCGGCCTTCAAGCCGGGGAACGGGCAGCAAGCTCCTGGCGGACCAGCGGAGCGACCTCAGCACCGAAGAGCTCGATGGAGCGCATGATCAGCGCATGATCAACATGAGCGATATGCAATTCGAAACGATCAATCTGCATCATCTCGTGCAGCCGGATGATCTTGCCGGCGACCGTTTCAGGATTGCCGAAGAACAGTGCGCCCTCTCCCGCGATCAACTCTTCGACCGCCGCGTCGCTCATCGGTGCCCAGCCGCGCTCGCGGCCGATCTTGGCAAACGTCTGGCGGTAGGCCGGCAGAAACTCTTCCCGGGCCGCACGCTCATCGCTGAAGACGTAACCGTGGCTGTGTATCGCCAGCGGCGTTCCGGAGTCATGCTCTCCGTACTCCAGAGCCTTGCGGTAAAGCTCGACCAGCGGTGTAAAGGCCCCCAGCCTGCCGCCAATGAACGCCAGTGCCATCGGCAAGCCGAGCGTACCGGCCCGGATGACCGAGTTCGGTGTCCCTCCGACGGCGATCCAGATCGGTAGCGGCGTGCCTTCCTGGCGGGGATAGATGGTGGCATTGTCCAGCGCCGGCCGGAACCTTCCGTGCCAGGTCACGGGCTGGCGGTCGCGCAGCGCCAGCAGCAGGTCAAGCTTCTCGGTATACGTCCAAGCCCAGCTCGTCGGCGAGTTCGGCCTCCTCGACAACCTGCCGTAACCGCTCACCCGGCGAGATGTTCGGGTTGGTGATCTCGGCAAACGTGGTTAGTCCAAGCTCCATGACGCGACACTAAACTGACTCGGTGACCTCGGCCGGGACCTTCTCGACCCATGACGTCGTCGTGATCGGCGGTGGCCTGATCGGCATCGCAATCAGTTGGCGACTTCGGCAGGCCGGCCTCGACGTGGCGGTGATCGTCGGCGAGCGATCCGCGGCCGCATCTGGGGTCGCCGCGGGCATGCTTGCCCCGGTCACCGAGACGACATTCACCGAGCAGCGACTAATGGAACTGAATCTGGCCTCACTCCGCCGCTATCCGGATTTCGTGGCCGAGGTGGAGGCGGCGAGCGGCCTGCCAGCAGGGCTTCGCCGTACGCCGAACCTGTCAATCGCCTACGACGGCGATGACGCCGCTCGGCTGGCGACCTTTGCCGATTTCCTGGCACGAGCCGGTCATGCTGGCGAGCAGTTGACGAGCAGGGAATGCCGGCGCCATGAACCGCTGCTCGCCCCGTCGGTTCGCTCTGGACTGCTGGTCGAAGGCGATTGGAGCTGCGACAACCGGCTGTTGTGGCGGGCTCTGACGGAGGCCGCGCAACGAGTCGGCGTACGGGAGCTGGCGGGGTTTGTCCATCGTGTGATGTCTTCGGAAGGTCGGGTCACCGGCGTGCAGCTGGCTGACGGCAGCAGCGTTGGTGCTCGCTGGGTCGTGGTGGCCAACGGTGCCTGGGCACGCCAGATCGATGGCCTTCCGGATCTTCCCGTCCGTCCGGTCAAGGGACAGATCATCCGCCTCGACCCAGGCCGACTGCCCGCTCCGAGCCTGACCGTCCGCGCGTACGTTCGCGGCGCGGAGATCTACCTGGTTCCCCGCGAAGGAGGCCGCGAGGTGGTGTTGGGTGCGACTGTCGAGGAGCTTGGTTTCGATTACCGGGTGACTGCTGGCGCCATATATGAGCTGCTGCGGGACGGACGTACCGTGATGCCCATGAGCGCTGAGTACGCGTTGGCGGAAACTTCAGTCGGCTGGCGCCCGGGTACCCCAGACAACGCACCCATCCTGGGAGGTTGCGATGTGGACGGCCTGGTGCTGGCGACCGGCCACTATCGCAATGGCGTGCTGCTTGCCCCGATCACTGCGGACGTCATTTCGACCTTGATCATCAGCGGTGAGCTGGACAGCGTGGCTGCACCCTTCGGTCTTGATCGTTTTGCGCTGACGACTGGGCCTGCCCGATGATCATCCACGTCAACGGCCGGCCTCGGGAGGTAGCACCGCCGGTGCGGTTAAGTGAGGTGCTTGAACTGTCTTGGAGCGGCATTGCACCGCGCGGCGTCGCGGTCGCGGTCAATGGCCAGGTCATTCCTAGAAGCCAGCACGCCGACATCGAGCTAACGGAGGGGGCCAGGGTGGAGATCGTTACGGCGGTGCAAGGTGGTTGAAGTACGCCCAACCGCCAGTTCAGAGCCGATGACCGAAGCTGATCCGTTGATCATTGCTGGTAAGGAGTTCAGCTCCCGGTTGATCATGGGCACTGGCGGCGCTCCCAGCCTGGAGGTGATGGAGGCGGCGTTGCTGGCATCCGGGACTGAGCTGACGACGGTCGCCATGCGTCGCATCGATGTCGCCACGCCAGGGTCCCTGCTCGACATCCTTGACCGCCACCACATTGCCGTGCTGCCCAATAGCGCTGGGTGTTACACCAGTGCGGATGCGGTATTGACCGCCCAGCTGGCGCGGGAGGCGCTGGAGACCAGCTGGATCAAGCTGGAGGTCATCGCCGACGAGATCACCTTGCTACCTGATCCGATCGAGCTACTGGATGCGGCCGAGCGCCTGGTCGCCGATGGGTTCGTCGTTCTCCCCTACACCAATGACGATCCAGTCTTGGCGCGCAAGCTAGCCGATGCCGGCTGCGCCGCGGTGATGCCGCTGGGCGCCCCAATTGGCTCCGGCTTGGGCATCCGCAATCCACACAACATCGAGCTGATCGTCGAGCATGCTGTGGTGCCGGTGGTACTCGATGCTGGCATCGGCACCGCATCCGAGGCGGCCCTGGCCATGGAGCTCGGTTGCGACGCCGTACTGCTGGCCTCTGCGGTCACTCGGGCGGAGAATCCCGTTCGCATGGCGGAGGCGATGAAGTGCGCAGTGCGGGCCGGCCGGCTGGCTCGGGGCGCAGGGCGAATTCCGGTTCGCCGCTACGCTGAGGCATCCTCGATTCATGCCGGACGGATCGACTGAGGCGTTGATGCGCGAGGAATCGACGAACGGCGGCGCGCCTTGGCGGTGGCAGTACGAGGTCACTTCTAGACTCGGGCCCGAGGCCAGCACGGCCACCTTCCCCACCGTGTACGGAGCAGACGTGACAATGACGACCGTTGGCGACCCCTTGGTGGGTCGCCTTTTGGACGGTCGTTACGAGGTAACCCAGCGGCTGGCTCGCGGTGGGATGGCCACTGTCTATCGAGCTATCGATACCCGCCTCACGCGTACGGTCGCAGTAAAGGTGATGCACATCGGGCTCGGCGACGACGCCGAGTTCGCGCGCAAGTTCGATCGCGAGGCGCGGGCGGCAGCCAAGCTGTCACATCCCAATGTGGTCTCGGTTTTCGATCAAGGTCAAGACCGGGAGGGCGCGAACAGCCGACCGTACATCGTGATGGAGTACGTCGAGGGAGAGACGTTGCGCGACGTGCTCAACCGCGAAGCGCCTATGCCGCCCAGCCGGGCCCTCGAGATCATGGAGCCGGTGCTCGCTGCCCTTGCCGCAGCCCACAATGCCGGGCTCGTGCATCGCGATGTGAAGCCTGAGAACGTGTTGATCAGCGACCGTGGCCAGATCAAGGTCGCCGACTTCGGATTGGCCAAGGCGGTGTCGTCCCAGACGAACACCGCTACCCAGGGACTACTGATCGGCACTGTCTCCTATCTCCCACCCGAGCTCGTCATGTCCGGGCAGGCAGATGCGCGATCTGATGTCTACAGCGCCGGCGTGGTTCTGTTCGAGCTGCTGACCAGCCGCAAGCCACACACTGGCGACACTCCTATCCAGATCGCGTACGCACACGTGCATCGCAACGTACCGCCGCCGTCCATCCGCCTAACGGCGGGAAAGATTCCGCCCTACGTTGACGCATTGGTCACTCGCGCGACGGCGCGGAATGCGAACCTGCGGCAGCCTGACGCAAAGGTGTTTCTTGCTCAGGTGCGGCGGGCGCGCAACGCGCTGCAGCGAGGACTCGCCGATGATCCTGAGCTCACCCGGGAACTGCGCACCGCGCCGACACCGCCCGCGGTAGGGCCGAGGGTCCGGGAGCGGGCCGACTACGAGGTAACTCAAAGGGTTCCGGCGCCGATGATGCCTGGCCGCTCGGAGCCTCGTTTTACTGGCGGTGCGCGGACTATCGTCCACGCTCCGCCGCCGGCCGTCGCCAGACACGTGCATGAGCCGTCGCCGGAAAGGTTGGCCGCCGAGCGCGAGCGCAGGGCGCGCAAGCGGCGGAGGGGCTGGCTGGCCTTCTTGCTGATCTTGATGCTTTCTGCCTCCGCGGCACTTGCCGGCTGGTACGTCACCGAAGGCCGGTTCACGACCGCACCTGATCTTGCCTCGCTCAGCAAGGCGGAGGCGACGCGCATGGCAGCCCGGTCGGGCCTGTCAGTCGACTTCGAAGACGCGTACAGCGAAACGGTGGCCCGTGGCATGGTGATCTCCACCAGCCCCGGACCTGGCACCAAGATCGAAAAAGGCTCTCGGATTCAGGCAGCCCTGTCACGTGGGCCGGAACGGTATTCCATGCCCGTTGTCGTCGGCCTACCCCGGTCGGCGGCTGAGGCGGCGATCCAGAACGCGAACCTGAGCGTGGGCAAGGTTGCCGATGGCTTCAGTGAACACGTGCCAGTCGGCGTCGTGCTCAGTGCGTCAGAGAAGCCGGGCGCCCGTCTGAAGAAGCAAACCGCCATCGACCTGGTGGTCTCCAACGGGCCAAAGCCGCTGGTGATCACTAACTACCAAGGCACTCCTTATGACGCCGCCGCAGCTGCATTGAGCACTGCCGGGTTTCGGCTGATCCAGCGGAGCGCGTACTCCAATAACGTCGCCAAGGATCTGGTGCTTCGTCAGGATCCGCAGTCTGGTCACGGCGCACCTGGTGACACCATCACTCTCACCAGATCGCTTGGTCCGAATATGGTCACCGTGCCCGACGTACAGCGGATGGCACTTCCTGCTGCCAGGAAGGCGATGCGCGAGGCCGGCTTCAAGACCAAGGTGCAGGCGGTTGCCATCAACCGCCCTGGAGTCAAACACGTCGTCTACACCAATCCCTCGGCTCGTAGCGAAGCAGTTAAGGGCGCGACGGTCACTATGTTCGTAATTTGACGGCCTTCGTTCGGCAGCCCGGTCGTGAAAGTTGCCTTGGCCACTTGACTTTGGGCGCCGAAACATGCAACTTGCCAACACTTTCCTCTGTCTTACTTAGGACTCTGGCGACTGAGCCGGCGCTCTAGGCTAGGGCGATGCTTGCCGCCAGGTCACGTACCGAGCTGCTGGCGCTGGTGGCACTGCTGACCATGACTGCTGCCTGGGGATCGACATTCTTTCTGATCAAGGATGTGGTGACCCGGATCCCCGTGCCAGACCTGCTGGCCATCCGATTCGCCATCGCCGCTCTTGCGCTGGGCCTAATTGCAGCACCGCGACTTCGCATGTCACGCGCGGTGATCAGGTACGGCGTCCTGCTGGGAGTGCTCTACGGAGCTGCGCAAGTCCTGCAAACGGCAGGCCTGGCCCATACCTCAGCCAGCGTCTCAGGCTTTGTTACCGGGCTGTACGTCGTCGCTACGCCACTGCTCACCGCACTCATTTTGAGACGCCGAGTCCCCCGGCTGACCTGGTTGGCTGCGATTCTTGCCACCGTTGGCCTCGGCGTACTGGCGCTGCACGGCTCTGCGCTGGGCTACGGTGAGCTACTGACGCTTGTCTCGGCCGTGATTTATGCAGGCCATATCGTGGCTCTCGGGCAGTTCAGTACGGCGGAAACGGCACTGAGCCTGAGCTTCGTGCAGTTGATCATCATCACGCTGGTATCTGCGGCGGCAGCGTTATGGCCGACTGCCGGATCCCCGGCAGGCATCCAGCTGCCGGCCAGTGGCCATGACTGGCTCATCGTGCTTTACCTCGCGCTCATCGCCAGCGCGATGACGATGGTGCTGCAAACGTGGGCGCAGGCGCACATCGAGCCGTCGCGGGCTGCGGTGATCATGGCGATGGAGCCGGTTTGGGCGGCGGCCTTCGCTGTGACCCTTGGTGGGGAGACAATCACGTGGCGAATGGTCATCGGTGGCGTGGCCATCGTGTCGGCAATGTATGTGGTCGAGCGCCCACAACGACAGCGAATCGAGGCTAGGGAGCCGGTTTCATGAGCACCACCGAGATCATCATCATCATCATCGTGATCGCCGTGCTCCTCCTCGGGCTCATTGCGTTCTTCATCATTCGACGACAGCGCTATGTCCGCGCGCTGCGTGGACGAGGCTGGACCTTCGAGTCCCGTCCGTCCTTGGAGTCGGTTCTTGATCACCATGCGCCACCTTTCGGTCTTGGCTTCGTACGCAAGGTGGATGAGGCGATCTCAGGGCAGACCACAACTGGCGTCCCGTTCCGAGTGTTCGAATACACCAGCAGCGAGGGCGGGCAGAAGTTCGACGACCGCCTCGCAAGCCTGCAATTGGCGTTGCCGCTTCCCGATATGTTCATCTCCACAGACAGCGCCCGCAGCGGCGTACGGCTCCCGCAGGTTGAGGTCGATCCGCGCTATCAGGTACGCGCTGCCAATCCGGACTACTCCAGAGCCGCTATCTCGGCTTCGGTACTCGATGCAATCGCTGCATTTGGCGCTGCCTTTGGCCAAGACGGGCATCGAGTCGATCTAAGCATCGACGGCCAGCAGCTGGTTGCGGTTGGCGCGCCCAAAGACCCGGATCAGCTGCAGACCTATCTCGAGAAACTTGCTGCAGTCGCCGGGGCGTTCAACACGGAAGCCTTGACGCCGTACCGTGTGACACCGCTGCCGCCAGAATTCGGCTTCTACGGCCACCCCGACTGGCAGCTGATCGGCCGCGACGACAGTCTGATTGCCAAGTACGGTCTGACGACAGCCGGCTTCGGGCATACCACCGAGAAGGTCATTCGGGGCTCCAACGACGGGCTACCGATCGAGGCCTTCATCCACCGCTGGAAGACCCAACGCACCGAGACCTACACCGACTCAGATGGCAAGACCCAGACCCGCACGGTGACCGAGAATCACTCCGAAGTCCTGACCGCGATCAGGATGCCATTCTCCTTTCCAATGCTCTGTGTGGGCGGCGGCTGGGGCGGCAAGAAGGTTCGGTTTGAGAGCGAGGATTTCAATGATCGCTTCACTGTGCGAACAGACAGCCCGAAGTTCGCATCGGATGTGATCCACCCGCGCACCATGGAGTTCTTGATGGCCGTGCAGCCGCCGGGGTTTCGCATCGAGGGCAATGGGATGCGCTTCTCCGTCGACAAGCACGACACTCAGCTGATCGGCTTCTGCGCGGACTTCGCACACGAGTTCTTGGGCCGCGTGCCCTCGTTTGTCTGGAAGGACCTACAGATCACTCCTCCCGTGTTTCGGCGGATGCCATAAATCTTGTATGTGCTAAGATATACACATGCGAATGCACATAGAACTCGAGGATGACCTTGTCGCTCAAATCGATGAGCTGAGTGGGCCCCGAGGTCGCAGCGCATTCGTGCGTTCGGCCGTCGAGCGCGCAATTCGTCAAGAGTTCCGTTGGAGCGACATCGAAGCCGCCGCCGGCGCCATCACAAATCAAGATCATGACTGGGATCACGATCCCGCAGCCTGGGTGCAAGACCAGCGCCATGCCGACGCACGCCGCGCCGGATGACTCATGCTTCAGGTTCTCGACTCCACCGTACTGATCGACTTCCTGAGGGGCCGACCAGCGGTTGGACGTGTCCTGGCGCTGCGCGCTAGCGGTGATGTGCCGGCAACGACGGCAATCAACGTTGAGGAGATCGTGCGAGGACTACGGCCCGCTGAGACGCAGGCGGCCCAGAGACTGTTTAGCGGGCTCATTGTGCTGCCGGTCGACGCCCGGGCAGCATGGCAGGCGGGCACCTGGCGACGTACCTTCGCTGCTCGAGGGGTGACCCTGTACCAAAGCGATTGCCTGGTAGCGGCAACGGCCTGGGTAAACGACGGCGCGCTAGCTACCGGGAATCCAAAGGACTTCCCGATGAGACAGCTCAAGGTCGAGCACTGGCCGGTTGGGAAGTGATCGCAAGGTCCAACACCCGAGCGATCGGCACCCCAGGACGATAGGCCAGGTGCAGGTACGACGGCGCATTGAGCACGGCAAGATCGGCCCGGTTTCCCACTGCCAATCGTCCAATGTCGGTACGTCGCAGTGACTTCGCCGAGCCAACCGTAGCGGCGTACAGCGCCTGAGCCGGCGTCATGCCCATTTCCCGCACAGCCAGCGAGATCACCCACGGCATGGAACTCGAGTAGCACGTCCCGGGATTACAGTCAGTCGCCAGCGCGACGGAGACACCGGCCGCGAGCAACCGGGCAGCATCCGGATAGGGCGACCGAGTGCAGAACTCAACTCCGGGCAGCAGCGTGGCAACTGTGTTCTGCGCAACGGCGGCCAACGCATTGACATCGTCGTCGTCCAGATAAGTGCAGTGATCCACACTGGCCGCACCCAGTTCGACCGCCAGCTGTACACCGGGACCCGGCCCGAGCTGGTTGCCATGGACACGCAGCCCCAGGCCCGCGGCGGCGCCCAACTTGAGGACGTGACGGGCTTCCTCTGCATCGAAGGCATGGGCTGAGTGCGGTTCGCAGAAGACATCGATCCACCGTGCGTGGGGTGCCGCCGCCTGCAGCATTGGCCCCGCGACAAGATCGACGTAGCCAGCCCGATCATGGCTGTACTCAGCCGGCACGACATGTGCGCCCAGAAAGGTCGCCTCGGTGGTGAATTGCCGAGCAATCTCAAGCGATCGAGCCTCATCGGCGACCGTCAACCCATAGCCGCTCTTGATCTCCACAGTAGTGGTGCCGAGTGCCCGTAACTCGGTGATCCGGGCAGCGACCAACAGAGCCAGCTCATCGGAGCTGGCAGCGCGAGTCGCGCCAACCGTGACACCGATCCCGCCACCGTCGTAAGGCTGACCTGTCATACGAGCCGCGAATTCGCCGGCGCGATCACCAGCAAAGATCAGATGACTGTGCGAGTCGACAAAGCCTGGGATGACCGCTCGACCGCCGACGTGGATCATGCTGTCGGCGGCCGGCGCCTCCCGCGCCGGACCGATCCAGGAGATCAGCTCGCCTTCGACCACCACGGCGGCATCCGATTGAACGCCGAGCAAGTCCGGACTGGAGCCGTTACATGTGACAAGCTCGCCGATGCCGCTGATCAATGTGCTGGTCATGGCGTCTCCAGTTGATCAAGAGCGGCGGCGAGCAGCTGAGCGGCTGAGCCAAGCTGATGCCGCCCGTCGCGAACGATTGCCCGCCCACCGACCACCACCTGATCAATGTCGGCAGCGGTTGCAGCGTAGGCAATCTGATCAGGATCCGACCCTATGGTCCGTACCGAGTCCCATCGAACGACGACGAAGTCGGCAAGAGCTCCGTCGGCAATCCGGCCGCCGTCGGACCAACCGAGGCTGCGGTAACCTGCCTCGCTGGAAATCATGATCAGCTCAGCAGGTGTGAAGCGACCACGTGCGCCAGTCGCCAGGCGCTCATTCATCTCCAGCCCCCGTAGCTCCTCGAACGGGTCGATGACTGCTTGTTGATCAGAGCCGAGAGTGAGCGGGCAGCCGGTGTCCGCCAACCGTCGGGCCGGCCCAATGCCGTCGGCGAGATCACGCTCGGTCGTCGGGCAGAAGCAAGCCGCCGTTTGGCTACCACCCAGGGTTTTGATGTCGCTATCGGTGAGGTGGGTGGCGTGCACAGCTGTCGTACTCGGGCCAAGCAGGCCATGATCATCGAGCAATTCAGTGGGGGTACCGCCGTAGAAGGCCTGGGTGGCGGCGTTTTCCGCCGGTTGCTCGCTGAGGTGAACATGCAACGACCGCTCCCCCGATGTCTCGCTGATCACGCTGAGCGCCTCAGCTGGCACCGCCCGAACCGAGTGCACAGCCGCGCCAATCCGTACCTGATCACGATCACTGAGCAGGCTCAGCCGAGACTGCCACTGATCAACGTCACCGTCACTGAAGCGAAGCTGTACCAGATCCAGGGGAAGATAACCGGTTTCAGCCAGTCCCCCAGCTAGGTAGCAGGCGTCGAGCAGCGTCAGTCGAATGCCCGCTTCTGTTGCTGCTTGAATCAGTGCTGCGCCCATGGCATTCGGATCAGCGTACGAGCGGCCGCGTTGATCATGGTGCAGATAGTGGAATTCGCCGATTGCGGTGTATCCGGCCTGCGCCATCTCGACAAACACCGCTCGGGCCAGAGACAGGTAGGAATCGGGGTCTAGCCGGGCGGCGACGGCGTACATCTGCTGCCGCCAGGTCCAGAACGTGCCGCCTCCGGCATGCGTTCGGCCACGCAGGGCGCGGTGGAAGGCATGGCTGTGTCCATTGGCAAGTCCGGGCAGCGTGATCCCACGAAGGATTTCCGCACCGGCTTGCGGTGCCACACCGACATTGACTCTCCTAAAGCGTCCGTCCTCCACGTCGAATCCGACGTCGGCATAGCAGCCGTCTGCTAGCCAGGCATACTCGGCCCAGTACGAAGTCACGCCTCAGCTCCAGCCAAATCAGTCAGCACTCTCGCTAGTGCAGCCACACCGGCAAGACAGTCCTCAGGATCGGCCCACTCGGCAGGCGAGTGCGAAACCCCGGTCGGATTACGGACGAAGATCATCGCCGCGGGTACGCCAGCATTGGCCAGGATGCCGGCATCATGTCCTGCGCCAGTGTCGATCACCGGGGCAGCAAGCAGTCTGCTCAGCCTGGCGACAAGATCGTCATCGAAGACGGTCTCGGGAGTCCGCGACTCCTCGGCCATGACAGCACCCAAGCTCGCGGCCCGTTCCTCGATCTGAGCGACCGTGGCGCTGAGTGCGGCTTCGTCGGCGGCGCGGGCATCGAGCCAGGCGGTTGCCGAGCCAGCAATGGCATTCACGCCTCCGGGCATGATGTTGATCTTGCCGATGGTCGCCAGGCTGCCATGTGCCTCTGCCGCAGCACGCACCGCGAGGACCAGCTGCGCGCAGCCGATCATGGCATCGCGGCGATCACTCAGCCTGGTCGTTCCGGCGTGGTTAGGTTCACCGGGAATCTCGATCCGCCAGCGACCATGCGGCCACAGCCGGTCACCGACCGCTACCGGGCGGCCTAGATCGACCAAACCTCGACCCTGCTCGATGTGGAGCTCAACGAACGTCCCGATGCGCGCCACCGCCTCCGGATCCGTGGCCACGTGCTGCGGATCCCGCCCGGCAGCACGCATCGCCTCGGCCATGGTGACACCGTCCGCATCCTGCAAGGCCCGGGCGCGCTCAGGACTCAGCGCTCCGGTGATCACCCGCGATCCAGCACAGGAAACACCGAACCGGGCGCCCTCCTCGTCGACGAAGTTCACCACAGCAATCGGGCGGCTCGGCTGGAAGCCGTCCGATCTCAGTCGGTCGATTGCCAGCAGTCCACTCACCACGCCGAGGGGGCCGTCGAAAGCGCCGCCGTCCGGCACGCTGTCCAAATGGGAGCCGGTAACGACGCCGCCGGCAACAGAGCTATCGGGATCGCCCCACCAGCCCCATTGGTTACCCATTCGATCGTCCATGAGATCGAGGCCTCGACTCGCGCATTCGCTAGTGAACCAATCGCGCATGCTCAGATCGGCCTCAGTCCAGGCAAAGCGCCGGTATCCGTCCGTGACCGGATCACGCCCAATGTCCGCGATCGCCGACCACAGCTGCTCGAAGACCGCAGCCTGGGTGGTGATCACGCTCAGATTCCTTCCTTCATGGGTACTCGGACCTCACGTTCAGCGGCGACTTCCTCGGCCCGCTCGTACCCGGCATCGACGTGCCGGATAACGCCCATGCCGGGATCGTTGGTCAGTACCCGGGCAAGTTTCTGAGCGGCGAGCTCCGTCCCGTCGGCGAGCGACACCTGGCCCGCGTGAATGGATCGGCCGATGCCAACTCCCCCGCCGTGGTGAATCGAGACCCAAGATGCACCGGAAGCGGTGTTGATCATTGCGTTCAACAGTGGCCAGTCCGCGATTGCATCCGAGCCGTCGAGCATCGCCTCGGTCTCGCGATATGGGCTGGCCACCGACCCGCAGTCTAGATGATCACGACCGATGACGATCGGTGCGCTGATCTTGCCGGAGGCGACCAAATCGTTGAAAGCCAGACCGGCCTTGTCGCGTTCGCCGTACCCGAGCCAGCAGATCCGCGCCGGCAGCCCTTGAAAGCTGATCTTCTCCCGAGCGCCGCGCAGCCATTTGTGCAACCGAGCGTTGTCGGGGAAGAGATTCAAGACGGCCTGGTCGGTCATCTCGATGTCATGCGGATCCCCTGACAGCGCGACCCATCGGAACGGGCCCTTGCCCTCACAGAACAGCGGCCGGATATATGCCGGTACGAAGCCCGGAAAGTCAAAGGCCCGTTCGCAGCCACCGAGCCGCGCCTCGTCGCGGATCGAGTTGCCGTAGTCGAAGACCTCGGCGCCGCGGTCCTGGAAGCCGACCATCGCCTCCACGTGGCGGGCCATCGACTCGCGGGCTCGGTCGATGAAGTCCGGCTGGGTTTTCGCTTCGGCCCAATCCTCGAACGCGATCCCGGACGGCAGGTACGCGAGCGGGTCGTGGGCGCTCGTCTGGTCGGTGACGATGTCGATCGGGGCGCCCTGCTCGAGCAGCGCCGGCACCAGCTCGGCGGCATTGCCGAGCACGCCGATGGACAGGGGCTTGCGGGCGTCGCGGGCCTCGACAGCGAGCCGGACCGCGTGCTCCAGCGAGTCCGCCTGCACGTCGAGGTAACGGTGGTCGATCCGGCGCTGGATCCGCGAGGCGTCGCACTCGATGCAGATCGCGACACCGTCGTTCATGGTGACCGCGAGCGGCTGCGCGCCGCCCATGCCGCCCAGCCCGGCGGTGAGCGTGACGGTGCCGGCGAGCGTGCCGCCGAACCGCTTGTCGGCGACCGCGGCGAACGTCTCGAAGGTGCCCTGCAGGATGCCTTGGGTGCCGATGTAGATCCACGACCCGGCGGTCATCTGGCCG
>JBJMIR010000051.1:0-3709 GCA_045806785.1 Propionibacteriaceae bacterium
CGAGTTGGTGTTGTTGGCGGTGATCGGTGGCGTGGAATGGGTTATTGGTTGGGTGGAGCGGCAGAGCACACCGATGAAGCTCGGGTTGGGGATGTTGTTGGGTGTGGCCGCGACAATGACGGTTGCCGCAATCTATGCAGAGTTGCGGTAATGGAGTCGGTCGTCGCGTACGCGGTGCGGAGAGCTGTTGATCTTCGTCCGTCAATGGCTCAGAGCTATGACATCGAACACCCTAGACCGTGGGCAGCGCGCCGTGGAATGAGCCGGGCCAATGCTGGTGGCCGCCGGCTTGACGATCGCCGGTGGCCGGCGTTCGTCGTTCACAGGTTTCCACAGACGGGGATAAAAAGGTGCGAGAATCCCCACGCGTGGGTTAGAGCGGGATGAGGTCACGCAAGAATGGTGACCAGATCACCGGCGATGTGTCCGGGTCGCCGCCGGCCGAGGCTCCTAGTAGGCACGGGAGGCTGTGAAATAGGGGTGATTGACTCCTGAGTCACTTCCACGAGGCGAGTTACCGAAGGCGATTCAGCGGGCATGTGGTGAGGCATTGGCCTGATTGTGAGGTGGTGGATGGTGGTGTCTACTGGCAGGTCGACTACATGCAGGATCGACCGGGCCACCGTGTCGGGCCGCATCAGCTGCGCGGCGTCGTACACCTTTTTCTCATGCTCATGAACCCTCTCCTGCATGGCCGTGTCGGTGCGTCCCGGAAAGACGGTGGTCACGCGTACCCCATGTGTCGATTCCTCTAGCCGCAGGACATCGGCGAAGCCCCGGACTCCGGACTTGGAGGCCACGTACGCCGATCGGCCGGCGACGCCGGCGGACAGGGTCGCGGTCGAGTTGGCGATCAGGACCAAACCGCTGGCTCTGCGGAGGGCGGGCAGCAGAGCCCGGGTGATGATCATCGGCGCCACCATGTTGACGTTGACCTCCTCCCGAATCTGCCCGACCCGCAGGTCCGCTGCGGGGCTGAAATCGATCACCCCGGCGATGTGCAGCAAGCAGTTCAGTAGGCTCGGCAGAACGGCGCTGAGCAGGGCGATGTCAAGCGCAAATGGGTTTGCCAGGTCGGCGACCAGGATCTCGGCGTCCGGGAATCTCTACCATAGTTCGTGTGCCCGCTCATCGCTGCGCGCCAGCAGCCACAGTTGATCACCGCGGGCATAGAGTGCGGCGGCGACGGCAGCACCGATCCCCGAACTGGCACCAGTGATGAAATGCCTGCGCTTGGTCTTGTCCGAGGTCTCCGCAGCCACGTCGCCCATGGTTGATCCCTTCGTCGGCGGGTACCGCGCACGCACTATTGTGATCCCCTGGGCAGTCGACCGCCTGGAATACGGATCAACAGTTCGCCGCTCGATTATGACGAGCTAGAGCGTTGGACGAGTGGGATTCGAGCGCGGCAGATCACGGCGCGGCTAGCGATGATTCCGCTACCCTCGCCCGAGTGAAGGAGACGGCGCACGGCACCTCTGCGGGCTGGCACACCGGCTGCCGCTGCACGCAGTGCCGGGCTGCGCACGCCGATACTCAGAAAGCATTCGGCAGAGCTAGAGCACAGCAGCGGTTCCCAGTCGAGCTGCGCCAGCAACTCCTAGATGCGATCTACGCCGGTCAACCATTCAGGACGACACTCCGAGATCTTGGACTGGCACCTAACCAGGTGTGGGGAATGACCAAGACCGCCGAGGAGTGGTCGACAGCGCTGGAAGCCGCTCTGACTGCTTCCCGTCGAGTCGACCTCCAGCACGGAACTAATGCCGCCTACGTAAGGGCTGTGTCTGCAAGGAATGCCGAGAGCACCAGCGGCAGCGGATGGCAAGGAACCGAGGCTAAGGGGCGCCTCACGGATAGGCTGCCTCGCGTGAAATTCAGCGTGATCACGGCCGACGAGACAGAGACTCCCTATGAGCGCAGTTATCAGGTGTTGGAGAAGACAACCCCCGGCGGATCGCAGCATGTCGGTCCGTATCGAGCTTCAGTGGTCCTGGCGTTATCGACGCGGGCGGCTCGGCTTGCCGGACGGGCCACCCTGTCGCTGTCTGCGCTTGGTCAGCCCTGCCGCGCTCGCGCGTGGCTCGTCGCCCACTCGAGCGCGTAGTCGGCCACCTGCTCCCAGCCCGGCTCGCCCCCGGTGAAGTGTGAGCGGTCCGGAAACTCGTAGGTCTCGGTCAGTGCCTCAGAGTTGCGGTACTTCTTGGCGTTCGCGCGTTGCACCGAGGGTGGCATCAGGTGGTCTTTGCCGCCCATGATGAACAGCAGTGGTGCCCGCTCGTCCAGGTCGTAGTCGACCCAGGTCTCCTGGTGGCCCGGCTTCCAGTTGGCGATCAGGCCATAGGCCCACACCCAGTTGCCCGGCGCCGGTATGTGCAGGCGGTCGTAGATTGCGTCGGATTCCTCTCGGCTGCAGGTGTTGGCGAAGGCGTAGTGGAACTGCTCCTTGGTGAACCCCACCGCGCGGTGCCGGTTGGCCGGGTTCTTCAGGACCGGGAACAGGGATTTGATCTGGGCTGGCGGGTTCACCCGCACGCCTTCGGGTGGCGCCGAGTCGATCGTCACCGCGGCGGCGCCCAACCCCTGGTTGACCAGCAGTTGGGTGAAGGTCCCGCCGAAGGAGTGGCCCATGATGATCGGTGGACGGTCCAGGCTTTCGACCACCTCGCTGAGATGGTCGAGTGTTTCGGTGACGGACGCCTCGGCGATGATCTCGGGCTTTTCGCGCAGCGCCTCGACCTCGATCTCGAATCCTGGATACGTCGGCACGATGACCTCGTGTCCCTTCGCCCGGTAGTACTCCACCCAGCGGTCCCAGCTTCGCGCAGTCATCCAAAGCCCGTGGATCAGCACGATCGACGGGGCATTGGTCGTCGGCTCGCTCATGGTGCTCCTTCAGGTGGGGGATTTCAGCCATCATCGGACTCTCGGGCAGCACTCGCAAGACTCCGTAGGGATGAAGTCGCGACCCGGCGCACGCGCTGCACCAACTCCGGTTCGCCCGTTTCCGCGAACTTCCGAACCGTCCGCACATCGGCATGAGCGAGCTTTCGACCCGGGGGACGTTTCCACCGGGTCCGGCGGCACCAGGGCAGTCAACGCGGTGCTGGTGGTGCACCCAACCGACGAGAGCCAGCCGACGATCCGACTCTCACCGGCATTCTGGTGGCAGATTAGCGAGCCTCGCGTCGAAACCCCGCCAGCCCAAGGGCCGCAGTTCCCATTTAGTCAATAACTCTGTCAGCAATGACTCGGCAGGTCCGCGGCTGGCGCTCCCGCCATATTTGTCCGGAACCCGCACCTGAGTCGGGTCGGTTCACTAGTGTTGCGTTTGCCCGCGCCGGCCAGGTACCGCGCTATCCCGGGGGGATACGCAACATTTGCAGCTCCCAATCCTCGAGGATATGAACCGGCCGGCGAGGGTTGTGTGGCGTTCAGCTCCAGCCAAATCGAGCATTTATTCCATTCTGAGTGTTGCCTGCTCGCAGGGGATGACAGAGCCCCGGACTTCTCTCCGGGGCTTCATTGATGGGTTGTGTGGGCTGCTCAACTACGGCACAGTCGTCTCAGTTCAGCACCGCCCACAACATCAACAGTGTGAACCCGCTAACTGCCAGGAGACCGCCCACAGACAGCGTGAACGCTTTGAGGTTGTTGCTCATAGTCCTCCCGCCTTGTGTCGTGCCAGCGCCGTGGCGGACTCGGCGAT
>JBJMIR010000052.1:0-20976 GCA_045806785.1 Propionibacteriaceae bacterium
CTCAGCAGATCCAGCGTTGCTTCGTCGGCCCAGTGGAGGTCTTCAATGACTAGAACAGTGAGTGTTCGCATGTCGCTGAGTTGTCGCAGCAGCGCGGCATACAGCTGATCTCGTTTCGCCTCAGCCCGACAGAGCCGAAAGAGGTCGCCATCCAACTGGGTCGCGATATCGAGAAGAGGCCCGAGGGCGGCGGGGGTAAACAAACCGTCACAGCCTGCCCACAGCCAGTGAGCCCCATCGAAGTTCTGGGCGAACTCCTCTAGTAACACCGACTTTCCGACGCCGGCCTCGCCGGAAATCAGGACGAGTCTGCCTTGCCCGCGGCTTGCCTCGTCCGCGTACTGCTGCACCGCGGCCAGCTGGCTTTCTCGCTCGATCAGCCGCATTCATCGATTGTCCGCCGCAACGGCAGGTAAAGCCACCTTTAATGTCCGGAGCCCATAGGAGAGTTGTTACACGCACTCCATTGCGGTGGGTGCCGCAATGCGGGCCTCACCCGCCCGACCGCCTCAGCTGTGAGGATTTTCGAGTGGAGATACGAGACGCCGTCGATTCCGACTGGCCTGAGCTGTGGCGGATTGTGCGGCCGATCGTTGCGGCGGGCGACACGTACTGCTGGCCCCGAGATACCAGTGAGGAGGCGGCAAGGACGTGGTGGACGGGTAAGCCTGGCGGTCGAGTTCTTCTCGCCGTCGATCAAGGCGCGATCGTCGGGACTGCCGAGATCCATCCCAATCAACCGGCTGCCGGCAGTCATGTAGCCAACGCGGGTTTCATGGTTGCGTCGTCGGCGGCAGGCCGAGGTGTGGGACGCGCCCTGGCCAACCGCGTATTGGAACTCGCGGCCGAGGATGGCTATTTGGCGATGCAGTTCAACGCCGTCGTGGAGACCAATGCCTCCGCCATTCGGCTGTGGGAGTCGCTTGGATTCACGATCATCGCCACCGTTCCCGAGGCCTTCAGACATCCCGACCGTGGGCTCGTGGGGCTACACATCATGCACAAATTCCTTCGATAACCAGATCGCGGCCGCTCAGACCCTCAATCAGATGTCTGGCTGGGACGTGATCATGTTCCGCAGCAAGCATCAGCCCCTTACTCGCGAGGACGTGCCTGGATTATCCTCAGTTGATCGGCCCGGTCGCCGACCATGACACGGTTCACGACTTGTGGTTGATGATCATTTACGCCCAGGAACTGTACGGCGACGCTTTGTGCTCGTCGAAGGCGCCGCCGGGAGTGCCGGCGCGGTATGCCGCAAACCCGCGGCATACAAGAGGAACTCAACGTCGAGGTGGTGGGTGCAATGGCAGATCTTGATTTGTCCCAGGCTCAGCAGGTCCTGGAGGCCGCGATGAAGAAGGCGGCTGAGATCGACACGTTGATGAACGTTGCCGTGGTCGATGCCGGAGGAAACCTCAAGGCCTTCGGCCGGATGGACGGCGCCTGGTTGGGCAGTATCGACATTTCGATCAAGAAGGCCCGGACCGCGCGGTTCTTCGACATGAACACCGGTGACATTGGCGCGATTTCCCAGCCCGGCGGCCCGCTGTACCACATCGAGGTCTCCAACGGCGGGCTGATCACTTTCCCCGGGGGCATTCCGCTGCGCGACGGTAGCGGAGAGATCGTCGGCGCCGTCGGAGTCAGCGGAAGCAGCGTCGAGAACGATCACACGGTGGCCGAGGCCGGTGCCAACGCGCTGGGCTCAGCCGGCGGGCAATGAGAAGGCCGAGGAGTTAAGCGATGGCCGGCAACAAGGCGGTTGCATACATGGGCCCTGGCAAAGTCGAGGTCCAAGACACTGACTATCCGACGCTGGAGCTGCGCGACGGGCCGGGCGTGAACCCGGCCAACGTGGGTCGACAAGTGCCGCACGGCGCCATCCTCAAGAGCGTCGCCACCAACATCTGCGGCTCTGATCAGCACATGGTGCGTGGACGTACGACCGCACCGGCAGGACTCGTGCTTGGCCACGAAATCACCGGCGAGGTGGTCGAGGTCGGTCCGGGCGTGGAATACATCAAGGTCGGCGATCTGTGCTCTGTGCCGTTCAACATCTCCTGTGGCCGCTGCCGCAACTGCAAGGAGGGGAACACCGGAGTGTGCATGAATGTCAACCCTGATCGTCCGGGATCGGCGTACGGGTATGTGGACATGGGCGGCTGGGTCGGCGGTCAGGCCGAGTACGTGATGGTTCCGTACGCGGACTGGAACCTGTTGAAGTTCCCAGACAAGGACCAGGCGCTGGAGAAGATCCTCGATCTGGCCATGCTCTCCGACATCTTCCCCACTGGTTTCCACGGCTGCTTTACCGCCGGAGTTGGCCCCGGCTCGACCGTTTACATCGCTGGCGCTGGACCGGTCGGGTTGGCCGCCGCGACCTCGGCACTGTTGCTCGGCGCCGCGGTGGTGATCGTCGGCGACGTGAACACCGACCGGTTGGCCCAGGCCGCGAGCTTCGGCTGCGAAACGGTTGACGTGTCCAAAGGCGACCCCAAGGGCCAGATCGAGCAGATCCTGGGCGTTCCCGAGGTCGACTCCGGGGTCGATGCGGTGGGGTTCGAGGCCCGCGGCCACGGCGCCCAGGCGGCCACCGAACAGCCGGCGACCGTGCTGAACACGATGATGGACATCACGCGAGCCGCTGGCCGCGTCGGCATACCGGGGCTGTACGTCACGGGTGATCCAGGCGCAAGCGACGAGGCTGCCAAGGAAGGATCGCTGTCGTTGCGTATCGGCCTGGGCTTTGCCAAGTCACATGTGTTCACCACCGGTCAATGCCCGGTCATGCGCTACAACCGGCAGCTGATGATGGCGATCCTGCACGACCGGGTCTCGATCGCCAAGAACGTGAATGCCACCCCCATCCCACTGGATCAGGCTCCGCAAGGTTACGAAGAGTTTCACCAGGGAGCCGCCCGGAAGTATGTGCTCGACCCGCACGGCATGATCGGCCAACGCGCAGCTGCATGATCGGGTGCAGCGCCAAGAGCTGAGGCGCGACGCCACGAGCCGAGCCGCACTCCGCAGCAAGGAGCACCGTGAAGCCGTACATCTTGGACGAAGCCTCGGCGGTCGAGTACAAACGCCTGGACCTGATGTCGAAGATCTTGGACCCTTGGACGCGCGGATACCTCACCGAGCTCGGCGTGGCCGAGGGCTGGCATTGCCTCGAGCTCGGTGGTGGGAACGGCAGCATCGCTGAGTGGCTTGCGGCAAAGATCGGTGGGTCGGGCAGCATGACGTCGATCGACATCAACCCGGTGCTTCTGGAACTGGTGCCCGCACAGAACCTCTCCGTACGAGAGATGGACGTGCGTGCCGGCGAGTTGCCGTCCGAGTCGTACGACTTGGTCACCTGCCGCGCGATGTTGCATCAGATCTCCGAGTACGCCCCGCACGTTTTGGCACGCATGGCCGATGCCGTCAGGCCGGGCGGATGGCTGTTGATTCAAGAGCCGGACTTCCACCTCGCGCCGACCACGGAGCCAGAGGTATGGGCACGCACCTGGAAGGGCCTCATCGAGTGGGGACAAGCCAACGGTGTGGACTGGCTGATCGGCCGCAGACTGCCCAGCATGGTGGCCGAGCTAGGTCTCGGGCACCCGCAGGCAAAGACGGACGTCCAGAACATCCGCGGCCGAGATCGCGGAGCGCTGTATTTCCAGCTGTTCTTCAACGAGGTGCGCGATCGAGTCATCGCTGCTGGGCACGTGGATACGGCAACGATCGACGCTGCCTCGGCCCTGCTCGACGACCCCAGCTACTGGACCCAGTGCTGGATGATGACAGCCGTCTGGCTGCGCAAGCCACTGCCCGACGAATAGGGCCATCCAGGGCCGCCTAGCGGGTTGCCATGAGAGCGGCGTACGTTGTCGCCTAGTGGCAACTCGCGACGTGGGGAGTTTTAGGTTGCCGGCTTTGAGGCGGTGGGCCGGTTCGGCCGTCGCCGTGATCATGCTGGTCGGGCTTGCGGCATGTGGCATCGACGACCAACCGCCGACCGTGGCTTCCAGTCCACCGGAAAACCAACCGACAGTGCTTCCGGCAGCACCGCGCGGACCTGACCGGGCACAGACAGTGCTGCCCGACGCTCCGAAGAGCTCGGAGACCATGCTGCCTGTCTCGCCCAGGAAATCGGCCAAAGCCAAGCCTCCAGCTGCAAAGAAGCCGAACGCCCAGCCGCCGGATCACATCGTGATCGTGATCTTCGAGAACAAGCACCGCTCGAGCGTGATCGGCAACTCGCGGGCACCGTACCTGAACAAGCTGGCCAGACAGGGTGCGAACATGACCCGCTCGTACGGCATCACACACCCCAGCCAGCCGAACTATCTCGCGCTGTTTTCCGGCTCGACTCACGGCGTGAGCAGTAATGCGTGCCTGCGAAAGTTCAAAAAGAAACAGAATCTGGGATCCCAGCTCCGTAAGGCGGGATACAGCTTCACCGGGTACGCCGAGGCGTTACCTAAGTCGGGCTTTAGCGGATGTGTGCAGGGTCGATACCAGCGCAAGCACAATCCCTGGGTCAATTTCGCTAACTTGCCGCGAAGCACGAATCAGCCCTTCAGTGCTTTCCCGCGCGATTACCGCAAACTTCCAACGGTCGCATTTGTCAGCCCGGATATGTGCAACAGCATGCACGACTGCTCGATCCGTACCGGTGACCGCTGGATGAAGAGGCATTTCAACCGCTACGCACGGTGGGCGAAAAGCAATAACAGCTGGTTGATCGTCACCTTCGATGAAAACGCGGGCGGCTCGGCCAACCCAATCCCGACGATCATTGTTGGGGACGGAATCCGGCCCGGGCGTTACTCCCAGCGGATGGATCACTACAGCTTGTTACGAACCATCCAGAAGGCGTACGGGCTGCCGACGCTCGGCCGCTCTCAGGCGGCACGGCCGCTGTCGAAGATCTGGAAGCAATAGCCGCGACATCAGCCCTCACCTTTGCCCGCTCAAACCCGGGTGGCTATCCGACCTGCGAGGTCGATCCCAATAACGGCGCCGTTGTGATCGCGTGTGAAGAAACCTCGCTGCCCTTTCATGCCGCCGTCGATGAGGATGTACTCGTCGCCGTCCCCCGGGAGCAGACCCATCGCCGCCGGCGGGTAGTCCGGTGGCGCATCACTGGCGAACGCCGCACGGACCTCGGGTTTGAGCCCGACCTCAAGCGTCATGCCAGTGTCGCCGGCAACGATGACGAACCGCATGGCGTCGTTCTCGTACGTGCCGGCGGATTCTTGGGCCCGCGCCCAGTCGTACGGCAACGGCTTGGGATCGCGGTCCACCACACCGAGGTAGTGCTCCAGTACCCAGCGGACGACAGCCTGGTTGAAGGGGATGCCGTTCGGGCCGGCGTTGGCGAGAGACACGACGGCGAAATTTCGTTCCGGTACGGTGAGCAGCTCGGCGAACTGGCCATGCGCCGAGCCGCCGTGGCCGACCGTACGAACGCCATCGACGTCACGCAGGAACCAGCAGATGCCGAAGGCGTCACCAAGCGTGCTGCCACGCAGCTCGATAGTCGGTTCCTTCATCAGCTGCAGCAGCTCGGCCGGCAAGACCTGTTCGCCGCTCTCCGCTCGGCCGTCGCCGAGGTGGAAGCGCGCCCACCGTAGCTGGTCGCTCACCGTGGAAACCAGGCCGCCGCCTGGGTTGTTGCTCCGCCAGCGTTTCCAATCGCGGGCCACAGTGAGTCTGCCGTCTTCATCGGGGTTGTGGCCCACGGCGAAGCGTCGCGTCATGATCGCGCTGTCCGAGTAGAAACTGTTCGCCAGCCCGAGCGGCTTCAAGAGCAGCGACTCGATGGCGTTCTCGTAGGTCAGGCCGGTGACCTTCTCGATAATTCGCCCGGCCAGGTTGTATCCGGACTGGCTGTAGGAAGCACGGGAGCCTGGCGGGGCGATCAGTTTCAGTTTGTCCAGCCTTGCCACGTACGCGGCCAGGGCGTCGTCACCGTCACCGGTATCAATAAGGAACGCCCAGTCCAGGCCAGCCGTGTGGTTGAGCAGGTTGAGCACGGTGATCTCGGCCGCGGTTTGCTCGTCCTCGAGCCGCAGCTCCGGAATATAGCGGCGTACTGGCGCATCAAGCTCGACCTTGCCATGGGCGACCAGGCGCATCACCGCTGTTGCCGTGAACGGCTTCGTCGCCGACCCCAGCTCGTAGAGCGTCTCCGGATTGACGGGCAGCGGATTGTCGAGGCTGGTTACGCCGTGACAGACGTAATCCTCCTTGCCATTGGCCCACACGCCGACAGCAACGCCGGGAATGCCGAGTTCTGTGGCCTTTTCAGGTACGACGTCAGACAACATCTTGGCCGCCATTGCGATCACGTGAACATTGTTCGCTTCCGTGCCGACTGACATGGCGGTCCGCCATCCGCCAGCCGCATGACTGCTGCGACAGGGTAGGAAAGAGGTGGAAGGGAGACGGCGAATGAAGCTGCAGTGGATCGACTCCGAAGGCGTGAGCAATCGGCCGTTGTCGGACCTGGCGGATCTGCGGAAGCGCACCGATGGATTTCTCTGGCTCGACATTCCCGAGTGGAGCGAGGACGCCGAAACGATCTTGGCGAATGAGTTTCACTTCCATCAGTTGGCGATCGCTGAAAGCAAGGACCGTAGTCACGTTCCTCGCGTTCATGTGTATTCGGATCACGTGTTCATCGTCCTGCACACACCTGAGATCGGGGCGGCCGGGCACGTTCACTACCTCGAGCTGGACCAGTTCGTCGGAGAGCACTTCCTGGTGACCGTGCATGGGCCGATTAATCCCAAGGTTCCGTTGGAGGCTGCCCTGCGTGAGACCGAGGCGGTGTCCGCCCGACTTGGGCGCGGTCGACTGCGCCCCAGTTCACCATTTGGCCTTACGTACTCAATCGTTTCCGCGATCGCACGCAAGGAAGCTGAACTGGTGGCTGAGATTTCCCGTGAGGTCGGCTTGATGGAACAGCGGGTGATGGCGGATGAGAACGCGGATCCACAGGAGTTCCTCAGCGAGCTGTTCGCGGCTCGACATGAGCTGTTGACGATCAAGACCATGGCCGAGCAAGCCAGCGAGATCTTTCGGCGGGCGATCAAGCTGACCACGTTCGCGCCACGCGAAGGTCTAGAGCTGATGAAAGATGTGCTCGACCAGTACCAGACTGTCGCCCATATCGGCGAGGCGCAGCTGCTCTTTCTGTCAGGTGTCACTGAGTTTTACCGGACGCGTACCGACACCAAGATGACCATTGCCGCCGAGCGCCTGGCGGTGATCGCAGCCATAACTCTGCCGATCACCTCGCTCTCATCCGTGATGGGCATGAACGTGATCGTCAATGATTCCACGCATTGGGTATCACTGATCATTTTGTGTTTGATCATGCTGGCCATTTCACTGGTCCTGCTGCACTGGACCAAGAGAATGGGCTGGTGGTGACGCCCGGCGACAGCCTCAGCTCACCGACAAGATCAACAACCTAATTGATCACGTCAACTCGACGGACCCGAATTCGGGCCGCCCGCTGGGGCGATATACCGAGATCGCCACGCCGGACGGTGTGGTTCGCGACTCATCCAGAGCCAGGCCGGTCGCTATCCCGCTTTCTGGAAACAGTCGACGGCCGGCGCCCACGATCACCGGGAACATGATCAGGTTGAGCCGGTCAACGAGGTCGTTGGCGAGCAGGGACTGTACGAGCCTGCCGCTGCCGTGTACCTGGAGCTCCCGCCCGTCGCGCTCCTTGAGCTCCTGTACCGCTGAGACAAGGTCCCCATCGAGAACCGTGGTGTTATTCCACTGCGGGTCCTTGAGCGTGCTCGATGCCACATACTTCGGCAGCATGTTGAGGCTCTTCGCGACCGGGTCGTTCGGATCGGTGACGTGCGGCCAGGAAGCAGCGAAGATCTCATACGTGCGCCGGCCGAGCAGGAAGGCGTCGACTTCCTGAAAGACCTCTGTCATGAACTGACCGGTGGCCTCGTCGAAGTGCGGGACGAGCCAGCCACCACGGTCGAAACCGCCGCTACGGTCCTCCTCAGGTCCACCCGGGCCCTGGTAGACCCCGTCGATAGAGAGGAATGTCGTAACAGTGAGTTGCATCTTTCTTTAGCCTCCTAACATTTGAAGAATCGTGCATCCTGCCGACCAGCGTTTTCCGCACGGAACCACGAATGCAGCCCAAAACGGCCGCAGACGCGTTCGTTCATGGCGTTGTGCGGAATAACGCGAGAATCCTCGGGATTCTCACATCGGTTTTGATCAATCCTCGGTGAGCACCTGACGCAGCTTCGCCGCAAACGCGTCCGGGTCACCGGTCTGGCCGTACTCGCCGCCCAGAAAGCCGCCGTGATCACTCGGAAAGATCACCGGCTCGGTACCAAGCCGCGCGGCCGTGGCATAAGCTCCACGGTTCGCCATCTCACCCTCTGATCCCTCGCCGGCCGCTATCACGATCCGCGTGCCGGCGCGACGCAATGCTTCGAAGTCAGGCTCGTAATGAGTCAGGACGATGATGCTCTCGCCAAGCATTGGGTCAGTCCGTGAGCCGTCGTCGTCGGTCGGCATTCCAAACATCGCCGGGTCGGGAGCTGGCTGGCTGGCGAGTTCGGCTGTGAACGGACCGCGATGGCTCACAACGATGATGAAGTGCGCCATGCCGGCGCCCCATCCGCTGCGCTGGTAGGTGTCATAGACCGCCCGGCACGTCGCGAGCGCATACTCGCGATCGTCCAGGATCGAGCCGAGTGGCGGCTCGTGCGCCACCAGCGTCCGGACGTCCTCGGGATGCTTCGACACGAGGGCGAGCGCGTTGATCGCGCCACCGCTGCTGGCGAACAGGTCGATCGGTCCGCCACCAATTGTCTGAATAAGTCGATGCAGGTCGTCGGCGTGGGTGTCGGTGGTGGCACGGTCCGTAGGATCGGTTTTCACGCTGCGCTCCGAACCGCGTGGGTCGTAGGTGACAACCGTGCGGTCGGTGAAGTGCTTGGCCAGGGTGCCGAAGCCGGCAGCCGCCATAGGGAAACCGATCAATACCAAGATCGGCTCGGTGCTGGCATCGTTGCGCCGGATGTCATACGTCAGCGTGGCGCCCGGGACGTCCAGCGTGTGGGTCGTCATCTGGGTGGTTGATGTGGACACGAATTCTCTCCTAGCGATGCTTCTCGGGATTTGTTGCCACGTATTGACTGCGTGCGGCGGGCGATCTCATCGGCCCGTGGTCGAGGTGACCTCTTCGGCCAAGATTGCATCGATCTGGCCGACCGCTTCTCGCAGGCCCTCTTCCATACCCATAGCGAGGAGCTGCTCCATCGCCGCCGCATCCGGGAACTTGCTCTCGATCGACATCCGCGTCTGTTCGTCGCTGACCTTGGCGATCATCACGCGAACCTCGTTGAGCGGCATATCGGAGTTCGGCCTGCCGTCGGCATCGGCAAAACCGTCGCGGAAGACAAGCCGACGCGGCGCATCCGCCTCGACGACCTCCCAGTAGCCGCGCGACTGGTCGCCCTCCGGACCGGTCATGTGATACTCCACCCGACCGCCGGATCGTAGGTCGTGCGCGGTCACCGTAGCTGGATAGGTCGGCGGACCCCACCAGCGCTCGAGCTGGCGCGGGTCAGCCCAGAGCTGCCATACCCGCTCAGGTGAAGCGTCGAACTGAGCATCAAGTGTCATGGTTAGGGTTTCGGGGTCCTTGCGTACGTCGGTGACGGTCATGTGTCTTCCTCCTTTGGGTCCTGGGCTACCAGCGCGGTCATGCGGGTGACCCGCCCGCGCCACAATTCCTCGTACTGGTCGAGCAGCCGGCGAGCGACACTCAGTGCCTCGAGGTTGGTCCGGACGACCTTGCGGCGCCCGATGCGTTCCTTGGTGATCATGCCGGCTCGCTCGAGGATCGCGATGTGTTTCTGAACCGCTGCAAAGCTCATGGGATAGTGCTCCGCCAGCTCCGCTACACCCTCCTCTCCCCCGATCGCGCGGCGTACGATGTCGCGCCGTGTGGCGTCGGCTAGCGCGCCGAACATCCGGTCATAGTTTGGTGGAGCGATCTGCATTTGATACAACCATACGGTTGTATGAAGGCGCCGTCAAGAGCCGTTAATCAATCGCGCACCTTCCGGGGCAGAATTGTCCACACGATGGTCACAGACCAGAACAGCATCGGGGTGGTCAGCTCGCGCACCCGATCAGCGCGGTCGTTGCAGGTCAATTTGCCGCTGCTCCGAGCCTTCCGGCGCTCGCCGATCGAGTTCCTCGACTTGCTGGTGGCGAGCGGCGCAAGCACGGCCCCGCTTCGTGTTGGACCAGAGCGCGTGCTGCTCGTGGACGACCCAGCTCAAGTCTGGGAGCTGTTGACGGTGCATTCCCGGCGGACCGAGAAGGGTCGTGGCCTAGTACGCGCCCGCCTGTTACTCGGCGACGGCCTCCTCACCAGTGAGGGCGAGACTCACATGCGCCAGCGGCGGGCGCTTCAAGCAGCGTTCCACCCACAACGGATCGCGGGCTATCTAGGATCATTCACCGCCGCTGCCCGCCGCGCAGTCGACCGGTGGTCCGACGGTGGCGAGATCGATCTGATCACAGAGGTGTCGGCCATCACCCTGGACGGAGTGGGGACGGCGCTGTTTGGAACCGACCTCAGCGGCTCCACGCCGCAGGTCACTAAGGCGCTGGCCGACATGCTCGGAGGCTTCCGGCTGGCCATGGCCCCCGGCGGCGCATCGTTGGTTCGCTCCCCACTGCCCACCGCCCGACGCGTACGCCGCGCCAAGGCCGAACTTGAGAGCGTGGTCGACGACCTGGTACGGCGTCGCACCCGAGAGCCAGCGGACCGACCGACGGTGCTCGACCTGTTAGTCGATCAGCCGGAGTTTACTGATCAACAGGTTCGCGACCAGGTGATGACCTTGCTCCTAGCCGGGCACGAAACCACAGCTATGGCCCTCACCTGGGCACTCGCCGCCATCGACCAAGCACCCGCCGTACGGGCCGAACTCGAGGCTGAATGGGACAGTCGGGCGGACGTCCGCACCGAGAACGTTCCCGCGGGAACGTCGCCGTCGCACCAGCCGTCGGGAACGCTACCGTCGGCGACACTCCCAGTTACCACCGCCGTGCTGGCCGAGACGCTACGCCTTTGGCCGCCGTCCTGGATGTTCAGCCGCCGAGTTTCCGAGCCGCTGACACTGGGCGGGCGGATCGTGCCGCCGGGCACCATGTGCCTGATCAGCCCAGCGCTGCTGCACCGCGATGAGCGGTGGTGGGCCGAACCCGACCAGTTTCTGCCGCAACGCTGGCTGAACCACAACTCGGGGCGCCCCGATCGATTCGATCCCAAAGCGCCAGGGCAGCCACGCGGCGCCTTCCTGCCGTTCGGTGCGGGACCCAGAATGTGCATTGGCGAGCAGTTCGCCTGGGCCGAGGCTGCGACGGTGTTGGCTGAGCTAGGCCGAACCTGGCGCATCCATCTCAACGGCGCATCGCTGATTCCCGGCCCATCGTCAATGACGCTGCGGCCGAAACCTCCCGTCAAGGCAACGACGTTACGGCGAGACGTCCAGGTTGCCGTTTTCCAGGACAGCACGTGAGCGCAGCTTCCCGCCGGCCAGGAGTTCGAGCACATCGCTCGCCTGGTCCATAGGGAAGCGGTCCACGACCGTCCGTACCTTGCCCTCCGCGGCGAGCTGAAGCACGGTGCGCATCTCCTCGCGGCTTCCAAGCACGGAGGTCTTGATCACCTTTTCGGTGTTGAACGGAAATCCGGAGATGCTCACCGGAACACCCATGACCAGCGTGCCGCCCCACTTGAGGACCCGAAGCGCCTGCTCGGTAACGGTATCGGAGGGAGCGAAGCTGATCACCGCATCGGCGCTGTCTGCAACCTGATCAAGCGCCGAAAGGTCTGAAGAGTTGATCGCACGACTGGCGCCGAGCTCTAGTGCAACCTCAAGATGATCTTCGCTACGTCCGATGGCTACCACCTCGGCACCGGTGAGAGCGGCGAACTGAATGGCCATGTGACCGACCCCGCCAAGCCCGAACACAGCAACTGTGTCACTCGGTCCGATGGTGAGCTTGTCAACTGCTCCGTACGCCGTAATGCCGGGACAGAACAGCGGGGCGGCCTCAATGATGTCGAGATTTTCTGGAAGGTGGTACGTGTGTGCCGCGTAGCAGAGCATGTACTCGGCATAGCCTCCGTCGACGTGCTCACCAGTGATCTTGCGCTGATGGCAGAGGTGCTCGCGTACGCTGGTACAGAACTCACACTTCTCGCACGTCCACCACAGCGGCTGCACGCCGACCGGGTCCCCAACTGCGAAATCGTCCACGCCGGCACCCAGCACCGCGACGCGTCCAGTGACCTCATGACCAGGAATGATCGGGCTAATGGCCGGAACCCCTGACGTGACCCACTCGCCTTCGATCATGTGAAGGTTTGATCGGCAGACACCGCATCCGGCCACTTCAATAAGGATCTGACCTTCGCCGGGCTCGGGCTTCGCAGCAGTTCGCCACTCTAGAGGGCGCTCGGACAGCGGGGCTGGCACATCGAGTTCGTTCGCATACATCGAGGACATGTGCTCAAGTTACGGTGCGATCGGTGCTGTCAGGAAGCCAGCAGCCAAGTAATGATCAAGATCACCGGCACTGACAGCACTGTGGCAACGAAGATCGTGTCCCGCGCCAAGATCACTCCACGGTCATACCGCATCGCAAAAGTGAAGACGTTCTGGGCCGTGGGTAGCGCTGCGATCACGGTGACGGCAAGCAGATTATGACCGGTCAGCCCTACCAGGTACGCACCGATCAGGTAGGCCACGATCGGCTGCACAATGAGCTTGATCAACACCAGCGTGCCGATCTGAATCGGCGGCTCCCCGGCACCGGGCCGGGGTCCGAGCCGCAGTGAGATGCCGAACACCAAGAGCATGGCCGGCACCGCCATGCCACCGATCAGTGTCAGCGGCGCGTTGATGATCATCGGCAACTTGATTCCGGTCAGCGCCAATGCCAATCCGACGAGAGATCCGACGGCAAGCGGGTTGCGTAACGGTCGGGTCAAGCGAATCAGCAGCAGCCGGCGGGGTGAAATGTCTGGACTCGGCACGTGGGTGATCGCGTCAAGTACGGACAGACCGCTCGGTTGCAGGATGATCAGCTGCGCTAACAGCATCGGTGCAACCAGTGCCGCATCGCCTAGGGCATAGGCGGCGATCGGTATCCCGAGGTTCCCGGCATTGACATAGGCCGAACAGAAGGCGGCGATAACAGTGTGCCCCGCCTCCCGCTTCCACAGCAGTCGGGTCAGCAGAATCGTGGAGGTCGCGGCAACGACAACGCTGCCGAGCGAGGCGATCAAGTTAGCTGAGAACAGCCGGTGCACATCCGTGCCGCCGAGCACAGTGATCATGAGGGCGGGGCTGGCTACATAAAACGCCAGCCGGGTCAGCACCCCTTGTGCGGTTATGTCGAGGATCCTCAGCTCAGCAAGCAGGAAGCCGACGCCGATGATGATCGTGATGATGGCGAATCCGGCCAGGACCCCCTGCACGCGTCAGGCCCGCTGCAACGGGTATGCCACGAATGCAAACCGGCGACCGTCCGGCGACCAGCTGTTGACGTTGATGGTTCCCTGCCCTCCGAAGATCGGAAAGCGCCACAGCACCTCAGGCCAGTTGCTGGTGCGCACCATCCGCACCTCGACATCGAGGTCAGGCGGATGCCCAAGCGTGCCGCGCGGGAAGCTGATGTAGGTGGCGCGTTCGCCGTCCGGTGACAGGTGCGGGAACCAGTCGACCGACTCGGACTCCACGAGCCGCTCCATGCTGCCGCCCTCAGCGGGCATCCGCGCAAGTTGCGCGTGGCCCGGGCGCTTGCCGTACTCCTCGGTGTTGAAATACAGCCAGGCGCCATCGGGTGAATACTCCGGGCCGTCGAGGTGACGGCTGCCGGCCTCTGGATAGCGCGTCTCGCCTCCGCTGGACGACACCAGCGCGAGCCGACCGGGCGCCGAAGGCCCTTCCCGCGGGAGGTCGACGAACGCCAGCGTCGACCCATCCGGGCTGACTCCGTGCAGGTAGTGGTAACGGCTCGAGTCGTGCGTTACGCGCCGGGCGGTGCCACCCTCGATCGGAGCGACGTAGATGTGGCCGTCGTTCGCGGACAGATAGATTAAGCCGCGCTCGGGATCCAGGACATGATCATTGTTGATCGGCGGCAGGTCAGCGATCGGTACGCGCTTCAGCTCGACCTGGGGTTCAAGATCAAGTCGCCATAGCAGCCCGTCTCCATTGAGCACTAGACCGCCGCCCTCGGGTGCCCAGTTCGGTGCCTCAAGGAGCAATGAGTCGGTGGAGTACGCCACTTGAGCAGAGCCGTCCTCGACCTCGGCGATCCACACCTCCGCGCTCTGTCCGGGCCGCAGCGTTCTCGGCTGGATGTCCGCGTCGCTCAACTCCACTCCTCGTACGAGGTAGTCACCGTGACATCTGTGTCGGCCGCCTGCTCGATCGCCAGTGCCACCTGCTGATCTTGAACTGCCTCGGCCAGCGGGTAGGGCTCCGGGCCGTCACCGCGTGCCCACTCCGCCGTCCGCTCTAGCAGGGTTGCCATGGCGATCTCGTCATCCATCCAGCGCCGACCCGGATAAGGATTGCGATACAACACCTCCGAGCCGAGCGAGATGTGCTCGGTGTCGTAGCCGATCAGGTCCAGGTCATACCCGGTCTGCCGGCGCACTAACGGGCTGCGAACGAGGGTGCGCGGGCCGGTCATCCGCACCACCTCGTCGTTGTGCAACTCGCCGGCCGATCCCCGTACGGTAAGCCGCCGGAACCGCAGCTGATTGCGTGTCTGCTGCTCGGTGAAGTCGTACAGTCCGGAGCGGCCGTCTCCGAAGTCGAGGGTTGCGATCGTGGTGGTCGCCGGGCGCGGCTCCTCATCATCGGTCCAGCCGGTGCGGCTCAATGGTTGGATCAGCGGCGCGGTGAACCGGGTGGCGCGGACTGAAACCGGTCCGCGGCCGGCGCCGAGCAGATGCCGGATCAGCGCGACGGCGTGGTACTGCTGGGTCGAGGAGACCTGCACCTGTGTCGGCGTTCCGATCATGCCGGACGCGACCACGGCGGCCCGGGCGGCATGCGAGGGCATCATCGGGTATTGCTCGGCGACCTGGACCAGACCGGACTCACCGACCGCCGACCACAGCGCGCGAAGACCATCAAGATCAGCAGCTGGTGGCGTTTCGGCTAACACCGGCAGCTCTCTGTTAACCGCTTCGATGATCAAACTCGGTGTCACATGCCGGGGCGTAGCCGTCACCACAAAGTCGACGCCGACCTCGCGCAGACAGGCGTCGAGCGAGGTGAAGGTGGGTACGTCCAGGTCGCGTGGGGTACGGACCACCACTCCTCCGCAATGGATCGCGCCCAGCTCACGCGCCACTTCGAGGAACATCCGCGCCCGCCAGCCGCTCCCGATCAGGGCGAAGGTGGTCACGCGAAAACGGTAATGCCCCGCGGCGGCGCAATACCCACGGCTCTAGCCCCGCCCCGAGTGACTGCGGGCCGGTATTGTTTTAAAGGTTGCCCGCTGAGGTCACAGCGAGCCACGGGTCCACAGAGGAGTAGCCATGCAGATTATCGGGACCATCATTTTCGGAGCAGTGATCGGCGTGCTCGCGCGCATCGTGCTTCCCGGCAAGCAAGCGTACGGATGGATCGTGACGATCTTGCTTGGCATTGCCGGGGCCCTTATCGGCTACTGGTTGTGGGGACTCCTCGGCGGTGGTAGCACCTTCGGCATCGACTGGATCCGGTGGATAATCAGCGTGGCTGGGGCGGCGATTTTGAGCCTTATCTACACCGCGATCACACGCAAGGGTAAGGGCGACAACACCACGACCTGATACTCAGGTTGTCAGCGTCTCTTTCCCCCCAGCGCTGGTTGACGCGGCTAGAGAGTCGCCTCAAACGGGCCGAAGGCCTCCGGCAGCGACCCAAGTGATGCCACAGTGCTCTCTATGGGAACGAACTCGCCTCGCAGAGCAGATTCCTCGACGGCTATGAGGGTGTCCAGCACATGGAGGCCGAGTTCGCCGGTCGCAATGTGTGATCCTCCTGTCCGAATGTGCCGGTCCTCTGTTATTCCCGCGTACGGCAGCTTCCACTTATCCGCCGATGCTTGAGCGCGGGCAAGATCGATGTCCGCAATCGCAACCACGTTGGTATCGGGGAATCGCGTGAGGTTCTCGAGGTAGGACTCACTGATCATGCCGGCGCCGATGATGGTGACGCCTACCGGTCCAACCTTCGCCATTGCATGCCCTTCTGTGCTCCGGTGCTGGACGATGATTGCTGAGCCTCGCACATGATCTCTTCAGCCACGAAAGGAATCCCCTCCCCATGACCAACTTCCGTGTCGGCCTCAATCCGTTGCCCTGGGTGCTGACAGCCAGCGGCTTCGAGCTGTCGGTGCCCGTACTGCAAAATGCGTTCGGGGAGATCCGGCGTACCCCCTTTCGCGGCATCCACGCCGATCCGCCCGCCGAACTAGACGCCGACGGCTATGCGCGGCTCCTGGAGGAGTTTGGACTGGTGCCGGCACCTGGGTACTTTTCGGCGAACTTCGCCGATCAAGACACCGCAGCGGTGGTCGAGGCGGCCAAGCGGCACGCCGCTGTTCAGGCCACCCTCGGCAACACCGAGGTTTTCCTCGCCGACAGGACTGCTCCGGCACGGCGCCAAACGCCTGCAGTTGGCGTCGATGCCGATGCCAGCCGACTCCAGACCGTGATTGATCGGATCGGCGCGGCCGCCGAAGCGATCACGGCCGAAGGAGTACGGCCGGCCCTGCATCCGCATGTCGGCACCTGGGTCGAAATCGAGCCGGAAGTAGAGGCCGTGCTGGCCGGAGTGCCCGACACCGTTCTCGGATTTGGACCAGACACCGGGCACCTGACGTGGGCCGGAATGAATGCGGTTGCCGTGATGGACCGCCATGCCGATCGGATCGCAGCTGTCCACGTCAAAGACGTACGCCTGGACCAGGCGAAGGAGGCCAATGCTGCCGGTGCTGACTACACGGGTTCGACACGCGGCCCCCACCAGGTCTGGACCGAGCCGGGTCGAGGTGATGTTGATCTTGTTGGCGCGCTCGCCACATTGCCGTCCGACTTCGCCGGCTGGGTGATCGTCGAGGTCGACGTGCCGGAGGCGCCCACGAATCTGGAGTCAACGCAGATTTCGGCGCGCTGGGTTATTGATCATTACGGCGCCGACGTCTTCTGAGGCTGCAGAAGATCACGACCGATTCAGGCTTCGTGCCGATCTTCCACGATCAGTCAGCCCGACGGGTCGATGTTCTGGTTGAGGTGGAACACGTTCTCGGGGTCCCATTGGCGTTTGAGCGCCAAGAGCCGCTCCCAATTCGGTCCGTATGCGGCGCGTACCCGTTGGCTCTCGTCGTCTCCGAGGTAGTTCATGTACACAGCGCTGCCGGTGTGTGGCTCGATAGCATCGAAGGTCTCACGGATCCAGCCGATGTTGGCGTCGTCATCCGCGGCATCGAGCCATTCGCCTGTTATCACGAGATTGAACCCCGGTTCACGGTGCGGGAAGGCGCTCGCTGTCGGGTCCACGCGGCTGATCGCACCGTGGAAGCTCTCGATAAGGATGGTCGTCATCGGTGACGGCACCCGCTCGAAGGCATCGACGAGCGTCCCGACTAAATCCTGATTGAGCTCCTTAAGAAACGCAGAGCGCCAGTAGTTGCGTACGCCCTTCGGGTATGCAGCGTCGAGCAGTGTGTTCATCATCCAGTACGGCATCGGGCTGATCAGATCGGCGGCGGGTGTGCCGGCGTTGCGCAGCGGCGCGACTAGCGCCTCGCCGGCCGAAATCTCGCCAGAGTGGCAGACAAGCAAGGCGACGATCTTGTTGCCGGATCCGTCCGGTGCATGCGTGAGAGCCATGTGCGTGACGAGCTCGTCGGGCGGGTCGCCGGTGACCTCTTGGTACGGCGCAAGGACGCGGAGCGCGTCGGAGAACGGATAGGCGACGATGCCGCCCAGGATTGTGTCGATTGGGTGAGCCTCGAACTCGAACGACGCGGCAACCCCGAAGTTCGCACCGCCGCCGCGCAGGCCCCAGAACAGATCAGAATCACTGTCCTCGTCGACTTGCAGCACCTCTCCCTCAGCGGTTATGAGTTCGACTGACTTGAGGTTGTCGGACGCGATACCGAAGCGGCCCATCAACCAGCCGATACCACCGCCGAGAGTCAGGCCTGCCACGCCGGTCGTCGAGACGATACCGCCCGTCGTCGCCAGCCCGTGTTGCGCTGTCGCCCGGTTGTAGTCGTTCCAGTTGGCCCCGCCCTGAACGCGCGCGCGACGCCGCACCGGGTCGACATACGTGCCACGCATTTGCGCGAGACTGATCATCAGCCCGTCCGAGGTGACCGCCCTGCCGGCCGGGCTGTGCCCACCACCGCGGACCGAGATCTCCAGACCCTCCGAGCGCGCGAAGCGTACGGCGTCGGCAATGTCGGCGGAGTTCAGGCAGCTAGCGATCAAAGCGGGGCGCTTATCGATCATCCCGTTGTGTACCGCACGGGCGGCGTCGTAGCCAGGGTCGCTGGCCTCCAGAATCTCACCGGAGAACGGCGCCCGGAGCGCCTCAACTGCATCACGCGACAGAGTCATGCCCCCTCCTTGCGGCGTCAGGCGCCCGCTCGACTGCCGAGATGATCAAGATACGCCTGGCGCCAGCTCGAGCGGAAGAGATCATCTCAGCCGCCGGCCACCCCAGATAACTGCGACGATGCGACAAGCTGAACCCGCAGTTCGGGCTTGTGTGGCGTCGCCGCCGCGGGGTACTACGCGCTGGGAAGGAGGAGGTCATGATTGTGTTTGGTGTGCTGTTGTTGGTCTTGGCCATTCCACTGAAGGTCAGCTTTTTGTCGACGATCGGTCTTATCTTCATGATCATCGGAGGTGCCTTGTCTATTTCCGGTTATGCGGGGCACCCTGTGGGCGGGCGCCGATATTGGTATTGACACTGATCTTCATCCGGTCACTGATCATTGCTGTTGTTGGGGCGCGCCGGCATGGCTTGCGCCCACCATCGCCCAATCCTCCCTGCTCAGCCGCTTGGATATCTCGGCGACCAGGGCTTCCACGTCTGGGTGATCATGCGGAGCCCAGCCCTCGAGTAATTCATTGAGGCCCTCTTGCTGAGCAGTCTCTAGTGACGCGGCCACTTGGCGTCCGGACTCGGTGATGAATACCGTTTGAGCCTCGATCGCGACGTAGCCGCGTTTAGCCAGCATCGCCGCAACTTGCCCGACCCGCTCAACGGGCGTCTTCGATGCCTCCGCCATTGCGGCGATCGGACGGGAAGTCTCCTGAGAGACCCGACTGAGCATCCAGGTCTCGCCGGGCTCAAGATCAACATCTGCCCGTCGCGCGAGCCGTTCATAGGCGCGCAGTCGGTTCTCACGGCTGAGTTGTCGAGACAGCGCAACCTGCAGCTCCTGTAGCGAGGTGCGCTCACTAGGCATGCCGAACGCCTCGCCGGTGTCTGCCGTACGTGTCGCCGTACGCAGTCGAACCTCCGGCAAGAAGAACGCCAGGCCAAAGGCAACGATCCCGACAGGCACGGCCGAAAGGAACACCACATGAATCGCTGTTGCATACGCGCCGATGAACCAGGCCTGAACCTCGGCCGGGCACTGCCCAAGGACACCTGCTGAACTGCTCAACACCGCCGCCGAGCAGCTTCCCGTGGCGGTCGGGGGTACCCGGGTCGCAAGATGCGTGGTGAGCTGCGCTGTGAAGACGGCGCCTAAGACTGCCACGCCGATGCTGCTACCGATGGTCCGGAAGAAGGTGGCGGCGCTCGTAGCTGTGCCCAGGTCGCGGTACTCCACTGCATTCTGTACGGCAAGCACCAGAACCTGCATCACCATGCCGAGCCCGATGCCGAGCACAAACATGTATCCGCTTGAGGCGACCACGCCGGTGTTCTCATCCATCCGGGAGAGCAGAAACAGACCAATCGTGAAACAGCCGCATCCCAAGATCGGGAACAATTTGTATCGCCCGGTACGGCTGATGATCTGACCGCTGGCCAGCGAGGTAAGGAGTAAGCCCACCATCACCGGGAGCAACCGGAGGCCGGACTCGGTGGCCGACACCCCTTGGACGCGTTGCATATAGAGAGGAAGGAAGGTGATCGCTCCGAACATCGCGAAGCCGACGACGAAGCCGATCACCGACGCTGTAGAGAACACTCTGTTGCGGAAGAGCCGCAACGGCATGACCGGCTCGGTCACGCGCTGCTCCACCAGAATGAATGCGATGACGAAGATCACGAAGCCGACGATCGAGGCGATGATCTCTACCGAATCCCAGGCCCAAACCGAACCAGCAAAGCTACCGATCAACACCACGCAAGTAGCGGCGCCAGCCAGCAGTGCGATGCCGGCATAGTCGATGATCGGCCGCGCAGCCACGCTCGTCCTCGGCAGCACCGCAGCAACCACAATGAGCGCCACGATGCCAATGGGGACGTTGACATAGAAGACCCATCGCCACGACAGCGTGTCCACGAAAAAGCCGCCGAGCAATGGCCCAGCGACGCTACTAATCCCGAAGACGGCCCCGAACACGCCTTGGTATTTGCCTCGCTCCCGAGGCGACACGACGTCGCCGATGATCGCTTGCGAGAGCACCATGAGCGCCCCACCACCGACCCCCTGGATGGCGCGGTAGATGATCAGCTGCACCATGTCCTGCGCGGTACCGCACAGCACCGAACCGATCAGGAAGATCACAATGGCGAGCAAGAACAAGATCTTGCGTCCGACGAGGTCGCCGAGCTTGCCCCACATCGGGGTGGTCACCGTCGAGGCCAGCATGTACGCCGTGACCACCCAGGACAGGTGAGCAGCGCCACCAAGATCACGCACAATGGT
>JBJMIR010000053.1:0-57688 GCA_045806785.1 Propionibacteriaceae bacterium
CAGGCAACCAGTCTTTCACCGACGGCGGCATCAAGAACAACTGATCCAGATCGCCCGAGCGCACGTTCACGGCCACGAGAAATTCTCCCGCGAGAACACCCGCCGGAACCGGCTGACACGCGCGATTCGTGCGACAGCCTCTGCTGTGCAGGTATCACCACACCACAGCCACTTTCTGCAAAAAGGCTGGACCTGCCGCATCAACGACGAGGGCCTACCCGAATGGATACCGCCCCGATGGATCGACGCTGATCAACAAGGCCACATCAACGCCCGAGTCCGGCGGCTGCATGCACAACCCAACTTGCCTCGTCGGCGACCATCAGCCGATGCCGCATGAGCGGCGGTGGCGGACCCTCCGATGCGACGTCGCCAGTAGTCTGATCAGGTGCGAGGCTCGTCGATCAAGGTGGCAACGCGGGGCACCCAGGCCAGCGAGCAGCAGGCCGAGCGGATGCGTACCAGGGTCCGCCTGCTGGTCCAGCTGACCACCCGCCACGGGACGTACCGTCGGGGGTTGGTTCAGGCGGCCAAGAGCCTCACGCCGGAAGAAGCCGCCGTACTGGCAGACCTCGAGGCGCACGGTCTAGACGTCAATCAGCTTCGCGATGTGCTATGGGGTGGCCACGTCCTGGTCGACGATCCCGATCTCTATGAACGCTGGAGGTTCCCGAAGCTGACTCGGGAGCGGTTGTCGAGTCATCACCGCACTGTGGACAAGCAGATGTATCCGGATCTGGGCATGCACGGACCGCTGGTACGCGAAAAACTGCATGGCCGTACCGCCACCGGAACCTGGGTGCAGCTGGAGAAGACGCCGGCGGCGTTCGGAGCTGGGCACCGGCTGCCGACCTGGAACGATGTGCAGCACTTGATGGACTACATCGTCTATCGCATCACCAAGCGCAATGTTGGGCCCTGGGGTCTCTCGTCGGCCACCGAGCGCCGGCCGATGTACCTTTCGCCGCAGCTGAGCACCACGGTCCCGTTGCCAGACGGCACGACTCGGGCTCTCACCAAGACACTGTTCCGATTGGACGCCGACGACCAGGCCGAAACCGCAGGTGGTACGCAGTCTGATCTTGTTTCCCAGTTCCTCGGACCGCTGCGGGAGGATCCTTTGGTCGAGCTGGTACCGGCGCCCGGGCGTGGCCGAGGTCGCGGTCTGTTCGGCAACTCCCAGGTATGGGTCACTGAGACGCCGGGGGCCACGGCGCGCCGGCTGCTTTCGGTGACTGGCAAGTCGGGGAGCTGGGTGCTGCCCAAAGTGTTGGCTGCGCGACCGCTTGAAGTGTCCATCGGCGACCGGCGCTTACGCCTGGCCGTTCGCGTTCCCGCTAGCGCCGAGGAAGCCTCATGACCGAGACACAGACCGACGTCGGCGTACCGTCGGGCTTGATCGACGCAGTGCTTCACCTGGTGAGCACCGGGCCAGTGCCGCTTGGTGGCTACAGCGTTGCCGAGATGGTAGCTGTCGATGCCGTCGTCGATTTTCTCGACGAAATGCCGTCCGAGGAAGAGGTCGGCGAAGCCGTACGTTCGTTGGCGGCGCGGCAGCTCCTGGTGGCTTTGCCGGGCACGGAGCGCCTGCAGGTCCGCGGAGACCTGGGCATCGCCGTGGTCTTCCAGCAACGTGCCCGGTCGGTCATCGATGTACGGGTCACCGGCGCCGAGGCAGGCAAACCGTGGCGTACCCTGCTGCTCCCACAGTCTGACGGAGTCGCCCTCGAAGTACTCATTGACGCATTGGGCGTACACGAGCTCTCGCTTCGCGACGTCGATGATGCCCTACGCCGGCTACGCGAACGACTTCCCGACGGGAATCCAGATCATGGCGACATCGACGCCGACGCGGCAATTGCCACGGCGGAGCGGAGTGCGTTGATAACGGTGACGCACTACTCGGCGTCGGGCAGCACCGAGACTGCCGAGCTAAGTGCCGACATCGTTCTCGCCAGACAGGACGGTCGGTTGTATGTCTTCACCCGGGACCCAGAGGATCCAGAGCGGCTGGTCTCTCAAGGGCTCGACGATGACGAGGTCATCGAGCTGGTACGCAGCCTGGCCGTACCGGAGGCCGATCACAGTGCAGACAGCCCAACAGCGGAGGCCACTCCAAAACGCCTCGCGAAGATTCGCGGCACGATCATGAGGCGCTTGCGCCGAGAGCAGCCACCGGCCGCGAAGTCAGCCCAGTAGCGCTTGGACCTTGGCCAGCTCGGGATGTCCATGCTCCACGAATCTGGCAAGGTCGGCCTGCAGGTAGCGCAGTTCTGCCAGGCCCGTATCACGGTGGCCGGCGCGGACGATCCACTCGGCGAGCAGCCGGCGGGTGCGGAAGGTCTCGATAGATCGGGTCCCTTGGATTCTGAGGCGGTCCCGGAGCAGCTTGATCAGCTCGAACACCGCGCCTTGCGGATCATTGAGCTCACCGCGCAGGACCGCCAAATCCTGCCGGCTTTTGAGGGTATCGGGGTGACGGTCGCCAAGAATCCGACGGCGGCGTCGGTAGACCGCACGCATCTCGGTGCGTGCCTTGTTCAACTCGCCCATCCGGCCGCGGTGCTGGGCCAGGATGTGTTGCATTCGAAGTGTGTATGGATGATCCGGCCCGCAGACCCTGATCCAGTCGTCTCGCTGGTCGAGCAGCTGCAACAGCGCATCGCGACGGTGACCACAATCGCCGATCCAGACAGCCAGTTCCAGCCGAGTCTTGAGCGTACTGATGTGGTCGTCTCCAAGAATCCGCCGCTGTCCCTGCAGCACGTCGGCCAGCAGCTCAGCCGCATGACGGTATCGGCCGGCTCGACCTGTCCAGACTGCGTGGGTGTATCGGACGTGCAATATCAACGGGTCATCATGCGGTAGGGCCGCTTCAGCCTCAGCAATGATCTTGGCAAGATCGCGACAGGCGGCATTGACCTGGCCGGACCAGGCCTCAGACGTCGCGAGCTCGGCTCGGGTTTTGATTGCGCGCCGCTCCGCCTCGACCCCCTCAGGTGTCATCGCAGCTCGCAGGGCGGTCAGCTCGCGGATGGACTTGGAGATCTTGCCCTCCTTCCGATGCCAGACCCCGCGGGCGTATTTCACCTCCTCAACCGCTGGATGACTGCTTGGCAGCATCGGCTTTATCCGATCAGCCAGGCGTTCGAAGTAGCGCGCCGCTCGGTGCGGACGTCCGGTCTCGCCTAGGCTCCAGCCGAGACGGATCAACATCGGATGCAGCCCCGCTGATGAGGCGAGCGCCTCAGCCCGAAGCCGGTCCAGCCAGATGGCATGGCCGCGTAGATCAAGGTTGCGGCGCGGATTGTTCTCTACCGCTCCCCATAGCTCCATCAGCGCGTCGGCGGCGGCGACCACAGCCTCGGTGACCGCTGCAGGACCCATGTGAAGCCGGGTCATCCGGGCAGTCAAGGCGTGCATCTGCACTTCGCGGATCTTCAGCTCAGTCCCCGTCTCGTACCGGGTGCAGCTGATCAAGCTGTACGACTCCAAGGTCCTTGTGCTACGCGTCAGCTCATCAATGCTGATCAGTCCGGCGTGCGGCTCGCCGCCAGCCGCCTCGCCCTTACAGGCCCGATCGCCCTTACAAGCCCAACCACCCTTATAAGCAAGGAAGCGGCGTACGGCTTCGGTGGTCATGATCTTGGCCGGCACTCCAGCCGGGTTGAGCACCGCGACCATCAGCGCGGTCCAGCTTGCCAATCGAGTTGGATCCCGCTGTTCAGCCCGGTCCAGAGAAATCGCCCAGGCGGCGACCAGCGGCCGTTAGTAGCCTTCAGCGGTTTGCTCAGTGGGGAACAGGCCTTCCAGCCCATCCAGTTGCGCGGCCAACAGGTCGCGGTAGCCAGCGCAGGTATAGCGGTTCTCCCGTAACACGCTCGCGGCCAGTGCTAGGGCAAGTGGCGTGCCGCCCAGATCGCGTACCAGACCATCCACCTCATCGAATGTGTGGCTGACCATCTCACCGGCTTCGACCGCATGCCCAAGACGGCCGCGCAGATACCGCTGACCCTCGCGTCGGCTGAAACCTTCAACAATGACGATCTGGCGACCCTCACCCTCCATGTCCCTACCGCGGCGGCGGGTCAGCCACAGTGTCCGGCCACGAGCGCCGCCCGGCCACAAACCCGCCAGGTCGGCTGGATCATCCACGTCGTCCAGCACAATCCACCAGTCGAAGTCGGAGCGCCGCAGATCTCGCATCAAAGTCCGAGCGGTGTCCTCCAGATCGCCGGGATCGGGCGTTGCGAGCCCAAGCGCCTGTGCGGCCCGGGAGTACGCCTCAAGTACCGCAAATCTCGAAGCGGCGTTGCTGACCCAGATGACCTTCTCCGGCGCAAACTCCTCAAGTACCGCGGCAGCGAGCTGACTTTTGCCAACGCCTGGTGGCCCAGAGAGTACGAGCGGCGGGCGCCCGGCTGTGCGCAGGATCTCGGTCACCTGCTGCTGGACCTCCCGTCGCTGGAAGCCACTGGCGAGCAGTGGCGGCACATCGGCGAGAAAGGCGTCGGCAATTGTGAGAGCCGATGGCCGTAGCAAGGCATTGAAGACCACATCAATCCGCTGCTGCCAGGTGGCGGCGGAGGGCTCGGGCCGGGCATAACTCAGCAGTTCGCCGAAGAGGGTGTCGGCAGTGAGATCGACCCTCGGGTGAGTGATCATCAGACCGCGCGCGAGGTGTACCAGATCGGTGCCGCTGAGGGCCCGCCTGCCATTGAAGTAGTCGGTCAGGGTGTTCATCCAGCGCTTGAACTGCCGCGCCAGCTCCGGATCTGTGTCACATCTGGTTGCCAGTTCGTGCCAGGGGAGAACGCCGTCTCCGGCCTCCGCCAGTCGTCCACGCATCATGACCAGCCCGATCATCACATGCTGTGGCACCAGCAACCCGTTTCGGGAACCAAGACCGCGGCGGCGAAAGAGTTCGGCGTCCTCGATTTCGCGCCATACCGGCTGGAACTTCTCCACCAAAACACAGAGCAGACGATCCTGGCGGCTCAACGACTCAGCGCCGCCGCCCATAGATCTCGCCTGCTCGGCCACGTATCGGACCTCCTATTGATCCGGCATTAGTCCTGCTGACTCCCCCTGTGATCCGCGGCAAATCCGATATTTGATGAGTGCCAATCAAATACCGCCTGGTAGCGCCGAGACAAGAGGAGGCGAGGAGAAATGAAAAGTGGCAACGCTCAGATGCAGGCCCAACCCCGGCACCACCGCGGGCGGGCGGCGACGAAGCTGAATGCGCTGCTCGTCACCTCCCTGATGCTGCTCGGCTTTCTCCTTGCAGCCTGCGGAACCCCTACCACAGACCGGTCATCGGCTACTGGAGGGCTCTGTCCGGTTGCTGTGCGGCAGCTAGTCGACTCGAGCGTGATACCGGATCTGGAGGTCAGCTTGGTGGTCGACGGCTCTGGCTCATTTATGGGCGACCGTCCAGCATCGGATCGCACAGCGTCGCGGGCCTTCGTCGCCCAGCAGGTCGCGCTTACCGTCGAGGAAGCGGTCGACAAGGCTGCTGCGCTTCGAGTGATCGTTTTCGGTGGCTCGGCCGGAAATGCCCGTACGGTCGTGGAGTGCCCGGTTATGGCAGTGCGCTATCGCAACGAAGCCGCCCGGGCTGCGAAGCTGGCGCATCTGAAGCAGGTGTCGCGTGACCAGGTCTGGCTCGCCGTTCGAAATGGGCGTCCAGCTATGGCTCAACCGGGAACCTCGGTCGTCGGTGGCTACGTTGCTCTCGCCGATGCCACGCCGCTGACGACTGGTCGGCGCGAGGCGATCATGTTGTCAGATGGCATCGCGTTGCCGGAGATGGCCGTCGCCGTTGACCTCTCAGCCTTCAGCAGCGTTGGAATGTACGGGCTTGGACAGACCGAGCCGCCACCCGGCACGGAGAAAGTGAACAGGCTGGCTCAGAGCTGGCACGCCTGGCTCACCCGGCAAGGGGCTCGTCAGGTGGTGGTCTCCACTCAGGGTCACAGCTCGAAGAGGGAGGTAGCGCCATGAGCCCGCATCTTGTCACCGCGCCGGCCGACGAGGCGTATCGATCGCCTGAGTCGCGGCTTGCCGATCTAGAGCCGAGCAGGGCGACCAGCCTTACCGCACAGCAGGTGAGCGATCTGCTCATCGGGCATCGCCGGAGCGTACGCCGGATGCAAGTCTCCTGCTGGGACCGCAGGTTGCAGGCCCGTTTGGCGCGGCGTCGGGCCCGCCAGGGCTATTGGACTGCAGCCGTTGCGCGGACTGGGTCGGCTGTGGAGCGTGCGCGGGACGACCTCGGCTCCACACCAGCCTGCCGGCGGCCCTTTGGCCGGCTCGGCGCCTTCTTGGCGACGGCGCTGTTGATGCTGGCGAGTTTCTTCACCATCAGCAGCATTCTCGCCAGCGCCGATCTGCCTCCGGTGGAGGCCTGGTTGTTGCCGCTGGCGTTTGGGCCGGTCTTCGTCTTGGCGACCAAAACCTCAGTGAGCGCCTGGCTTTCTTCGGCCCCATCCGATTGGTTGCCATCTGCGACCCAGCGAGTGACGACGGTGATCATCGCGCCGTGCCTGGGCTTGGCAGCACTGTCGGTGGTCAGCGGAGTAGCGGTGAAGAGCGTCGCGGTCGGGGCGGTGGTGCCCCTGCCCGAGCACGTCAGCCAGCTGTCATCAGCGCTGATGTTCGCAGGCCTGTCGCTCGGGGAACTCGCAGGTGCCGCAGCACTGGCCGCACGCCAGCACCGGCCGGGCGCAAGGGCGTACTCCGCGGCATGTGATCACTACCGATGGGCGGCGATGGTTCACGAGTTCGCCCACGCACGGCTGTGGGCCGCCGAAAGTAGCGCCGCCGCCGCCGCCCAAGCCCTCGCAGCCCATTCGGAGCGCAAGGCCGCGCGCGCCCGGCTTGCCCTGGTTTCTGGGTGGACCCGAGCTGCGCAGCACAGCCGGAATGGTGACTCGCTAGTCAGCCGGGTGGAGATCCATGGCATCTCCGTCCCCCGACCATGATCATCGATCACCCCAGAGGGGACCGCCATTGGGGTTTCTGGATGATCATTCGGGTTATCGGCCTGCTGATCGCGCTTCTGATACTGCCGGTGCTGCTTGTGCTGAATCTGTTGCTCTACCTGTTGATCTTGCCGGCCGCGGTGCAGGCGATCATCTCAGCGTTGTGACGGATCGCATCACCGGCGTCGGTCAGGCGCGCTTCGCCGGATCGGATTTCGCAAAGACGCTGGACTCTTTACGGGCGTGCTTGTCCATCTTGAGTGCCTCGGCACTCATCTCGGCCAGGCCCTTCGGCTTCAGTCTGACGACATTGACCAGTTCTTCCTTTTCCTGCTCGCCGCCGGAGTAGTTGGGCTCGGTGGCGATGTGGCCTACTCCGCGGCCGAAGTACTTGAACTCGGTGCCGTCTTCGAGGATGACGAGTGACTTGAAGCAGTCGAACGGGACGCACTTCCGGTCGCTGACCTTCGAGACTTCTGAGCGGATGGTCTCCCGCGAGTTGTGCATCTGGACGTACTTCATGCCCTCTTTCGGATCAGCCATCATCCAAACGCCCGGCCGCGCCCCCTTCTTGCCGGCTAGCCAGGCATCGTTGGCGTTGACGAACTGGCCGCCCTCATAGATCTCGGTGTACGAACCGAGGTACCAGACATTGCCGGTCTTGTCTTGAGCGAGGTAATCGATCGAGGCTTCGCCAACCTGACCGGCGTCAATGTCCTGGTCTAGAACGGCAACGGTTTGGACGCCGTCCACCTCCTTGACTACATCGGTCACAGTGACGCGCAGTTGGTGCTTAAGTTTTCGGCTGCCGCGTGTGATTGAACCGTTCCGAAGCGTCTGGGTACCGGGTACCAGCGGATACCAGCTGTTCTGGCCACCGAGGGCATCCCCGAAGTTCTTCGGGTCGAACTTCTTGTAGTTCGCGTTGACCTTTTGCACCGGTGTGCTGGCGGCCTTGGGGGACGGGGTGGGCGACGGTGTCGAGGCCGTTGTTGCGGCCAGCTGCGAGGGTGTCGGGCTTTCCGCCGGCGGTGGCGCGCTTTGTGGCGATGCACCGGAGCTGCACGCTGCCAGCCCAGATGCCACGACGAAAGCACCGGCAACAGCTAGGACCTTACGGCGTAAGCGGACAGGCGCAAACACCTCGCTGACGATATCACCTAGTGACCGCGCAAAACCGTCAGTTTTCGAGTCGTTATTCATCACGCAACAGCTCCCCCGGAGGTAGACGACGAATCAGAGTTGTCGCCGCCAACGATGCAGCGACCGATACAACAAGTACGAGTGCAGCCAGCACGGCTATGTCGGCTCGTGGGATGACGACTTCTGGACGGAGCACGAACAGGGGCTGCAGCACGGTCACCAAGAAGTACGCCATGGCTGCGCCGATGAGCGCCCCGACAACCGCCCCGACCGTGACGACCCCAACAGATTCAGTGATGATCAACGACCGGATTCTGCCGATGCGCATGCCTTGGGCGCGCAATGTGACGTACTCCCGTCGCCGCTGCAACAGAAGTCCGAAGACAAAGATCGTGATCGCGGTAGCCGCCATGGCGAGCGCATAAGCAGAGTCGAGAGTCAACAGACCGTGGATGTTCAACGCGGCCAGGCTTGACTGATCTTTGTCCAGCGCGGTTGCGCGGGTGTCAATCTGCAGGGCGTCTGCAGCACCAGGGCCCTCTCGCAATTCGGCGACAACTCGATCGAGGGTGGCATCGCTCGGGTCGGTGGTGTTCGCCATAAAGAACGTGGCGTTGCTGGAAGGGATCAGCTGCATCTGCCGCTTGATGTTGACCAGCACATCCACGCCCTCAGGAAAACCTGGCAGCCGTGTGAAGAGGCCGATGACTTTCAGCTCAGAGAGCTTCTGCTGCTGCGTTCCGCGTGCGAACAGGACCTGAACCTCCTCACCAGGTTCAACGTCGAGGGTGTCGGCGAGATCTTCGGTCAGCAGAACGCCGCCGGGCTGCTGGGCCAAGGCGTCCATCGCGCTTCGGGCGGTGATCCCGATGAAGTCGGTATCGATGAGTGGAGCCACTTGCACAAACGCGGCGGGATCGACGGCGGCCATATTGCCCGCATCCTCGTTGACCTCGCTTTCCAGCAGAGCGTTGCTCAGGCCATACACCACCGGCGTCACGGTTTGGATACCAGAGACATGAAGCTTCTCGGCGTACTGCGGGGGATGATCAAGAGCGCTGATCGCAGAGGGAGTGACGCGTACGTCGGACCCCACCACGAACCGGGCATCGCGGGCCTTCGCCTGGTTGTACGACGCGCTGAAGGACGCCACGCTCGTGCCCAGCGCGACGATCAGGCCGATCATGATCACCGCCGAAGCCGCGGCCCAGGAACGGCGGCGGATGCTGCGGGTGAGCAGGCCTCGAAGTGGCCGGCCGAAACGATGCCGACCTGGCAGCGGCAAGTGGGCGAAAACCCGCTCGACGAGTCTGCCGAGCACCAGGACCCCACCGAGCCAGATTCCGATCGGCACGATCACCAGATGCAGCTGCAAAGAGACGGCGCGGCCGTAGTAGACCGACCCGCGGATACCTTCAAAGCCCCCGTGCTTGCGCTCGTACCACTCCACACCCGCGACCACCGCCAAGATCAAGAAGTCGATCCCGAGCAAGCGCCAGAGCGGCTTTCGAGAGGCAAGCTGCGCGCGCTCGTCGCTGATCTGGCGGTTGATGGCGCGTCGGCCGGCGACGTACAGCGCAACGCCGGTCGCGAGAAATCCGGCACCTGCACCCAGCAGGGCAGACAGCAGCAGGCTGGGCGGTGAAGCGCTGGCCAGGGCATCGGCGGACAGCACGAGTGCAGTCGAGATGAGGCCCAAGGCGACACCAAGCACCGACCCGACGGTCGCCAGTGCGAGGGTGCGCAACGCATGCATGCGCAGCAGATGACGCCGGTTGGCGCCACGGATTCGCAAGATCGCCTGCTCCCGGCGCAGCGCACTGGCCAGCACGCCGCCCGCGTAGGAGGTAAGGATCGCCGCCAACAGAGCACCGGGAAGTCCCAGGAACACGAACATGCGCTTGGCAGTTCGGGCGTCATCGCTTGCGACCTGCAGCGCATTGGAGATGTTGTCGATCAAGACGTCCGGGCTCGGCGCGACGGCGTTGACCGCACCAGCGACGGCCTTGGTTTGCGCAAGGGCCGTCGCGGGATCGGCATCAAGCGGCTCGCGGTCCATGAATACATCGACTTCCAGGATCGGTTGACTTCGCAGCACCGTCCCCGGGGCCGTCGTCACGTTCTGAAAAGCCGGGATGATCGTCTTGCTGAAGACTTCCGGCCCGACGATCAAGGAATTTCGGACGTAGACGAACTGCTCGAGCTGCTTGCCTTCCCGGCTGTAGAAAAGTGACCTGGCTCTCGAGACGTCTGTGATTCCGCTAATGCGTACGTCGAGCGGTTCCTTCATCCCAGGCACACGTACCTGGACGACACCTCCGGGCCCAATGCCCAAGGCCCGCGCAGCTTCAACGCTCAGCAGGCCGGATCCCGGTTCGAACGAGCCTTCGACGATCCGAATGGACCGATCTTGCTCGAGGTAACGGCTGTCCAAGCCGAAGAGGCGCGCCGCCTCGGCAGGTCGCTTGGTACCCGCGGAAAGGGAGCCGGGATCAAGGTCGACAAATGACAGCGGCTCGGCCCTAAGCACCCCCGGTATCTGGCCGATCTGCTGTGTCAGCTCCTCGAGACTGAGCGGTTCGGAGGTGTTGGCTTTGACCGGCACGCCGACCTCGCGGCTGGAGAAGCTGGCGCTGGGACCAAGAGCAGGTACCGACTCCACAGCGGAGTCGGCCACCACGTCGTAGGCCAGGGTGATCTTGGACTTGGGTGGCACGCTGCCCAGATTGAGACCGAGCTTGGCCTCGCCCTGAGCCAGGGGGAAGTCGCTGCCGTAATCGGGCATCCGGGAGCCGTCGAGGGTCATCGAGTTGGGGACATAGCTGAGCGGAGGTGTTGGCTCGTCCCTGATGACGACCTCATTGGCTGGATGGGAACTGTTGTTGGCCAAGACGAGCGTGACATGTCCCCGCTCACCAGGCTGAAGTCGTTCTGGAGTGATCTGTTCGGTAAGGCGGACCTTGTTTCCCAGCGGATCGGCAAGGACTCGCTGCATATCAATCGGGATGGGTGCAATGGCACGCGCGGTCATGGTCGCGGACGAACCGTCAATGAAAAACAGCACGGCGGAGAACAGGCCGATCCCGAGCGTCATGCCCGCGAGCGCGGTGAGACTTCGCCTCGGGTTACGACGCAGGTCGCGCCAGACGTAGCGGCCGATCATGAGACGCGTCCGTCGCGTAGGTGGATCTGCCCGTCCAGCCGGCCGGCGGCATCGCGATCGTGAGTCACCATGATCAAGGTCGCGCCGATCTCCTGTTGCATTCCCAGCAGGAGGTCGATGACGCCGACGGCGTTGGCCGCATCAAGGGCGCCGGTGGGTTCGTCGGCGAGTATGATCTGCGGCTCATTCACTATCGCTCGGGCCACCGAGGCCCGTTGTCGCTGCCCGCCGGAGAGATGGTCGGGCAGTCGGTACGCCAGGCCGGCCAGGCCGAGGTTGGCCAGCACCGCAAGCGACTTTCCGGCACCCGAAGACTTACCGTTGAGTGCCAGCTGGAGTCCGACGTTTTCCAGCAGCGTAAGGAAAGGCAGCAGGTTGTCCGCCTGATAAACGAAACCTATGTGACTACGTCGAAAGTCAGAGCGATCGCGCTCCGACATATCCGATATCTCCGAATCGCCGATTCTTACCGTGCCCGAGGTGGGTTGCGCCAGGCCGCCGATTACTCCAAGCAAGGTGGACTTGCCACCGCCGCTTGGCCCAGTGATCGCGACGCTGGAACCTCCGGCGACACTGAAGGAGACTCCATCGAGCGCTCGTACCAGACCGCTCGAAGTCTGGTGTTCGACGACCACCGAATTCACGGTGATGGAAGCATCAATGCTCATGCCGCTGTGACCCTGCGGTCGGTGAGACGCAGCGAGCGGTGCGCCTGTCGGGCGAGCTGCTCATCGTGCGTCACGTACAGGACGGTGAGGTTGCGCTGCCGTGAGGCTTCGAAGATCATCCCCATGACGTCGGCGGCGGTCGTGGAATCAAGCTGTCCGACCACCTCGTCGGCCAGCAGCAGGTCTGGCTCATTGGCGAGCGCCACGGCCACCGCCACCCGCTGCGACTCCCCGCCGGAGAGCTGACGTGGCAGGTGATCCATCCGGTGTCGGAGTCCAAGGTCGGAGAGCAGTTCCCGAGCCCGTGCGGTTGAGTGCCGACCTTGGGCAAAGCCGATGGCAACTTCCACATTCTCGACAGCGGTCAGAAATGGGATCAGATTGTCCGACTGGAGGACAAAGCCAATCCTCTCGGCGCGAAGACTGGCGCGACCGTCGTCATTTAGCTGTTCCATCTGCTGCCCGCCAATGTAGATATGTCCCGAATCGGGACGCATAAGCCCAGCAATCAGTGAGAGCAGCGTCGATTTTCCGGTTCCGGACCGGCCGACGAGGCTTGTTGTTTGACCTTGTGGCAGGTCAAGGTCGAGCTCGTCTAGTACCTCAAGCCGAGAGGAACCGCTGCCGTAGGCCTTCGAGACCGCCTCCAGGCGGACGAAAGACTGCCCGGAACTAGGTCCGCTCACGCTGTCTCCCTCCGAGTGCGGCCGACTGCGGCGACTGCCTATAGCGATTGATCATCACCGCGGTGGGGTCGGGGCGGACCGATATTGGCGGAAGAATTATCGGACACCCGATACAACTCCTTCCGCCAAGTTTGGTACGTGAGTTCATACGGTACGCGAACCTTATGAGAAAGCCTGGAAGTCGGGCACGACTTAAGAGAGCGGCAATTCCCGGTCAACACAATTATGGAGTGAATTAGTAGAACGGAGCTGTCAAATGTGTGACGGACCGAAGCCCGGTGGCGTCTCACGAGGCGGTTGGGGCCGTCCCGTTGGCAAACAAGCGCTTGCCGCTACCCAACATGACGGGATAGAGGTACGAAGGAGGCGCGTACGTTTCACAGCAGCTATGCCGGGTACCGCTCCGGCGCAGGCGGCCGAAGGAGGCAGATAGATGCCCAAGACCACGAAGTCTGGCAAGGTGGATAAGGACGAACTGCCCAGCACACTGCAACGATCCAACGCCAAAGCCCAGCGCACCTTTGCCAAGGCGCATGACTCGGCAGCCGAGCAGTACGGCGATGAGGAGCGGGCACATCGGGTGGCCTTCAGCGCCCTCAAGCACACGCACGAGAAGGTCGGGGACCGCTGGGAACCCAAGGAGCGCCCCGGCCCCTCCGACGAGCAGGCCGAGGGTGGTGTCGACACGGAGCGTCCAACCGCGGGCGGTGTCGACGCGAATGCTTCCAAGAAGCACTTGTACGAGCTGGCCGCTCGGCTCGGCGTCAAGGGCCGCTCGACGATGACCAAGGCCGAGCTGGTCGAGGCGCTGCAGAAGGCGAACAATCGAGAGTCGGCGCAAGCTCTGCGGTCCTGACGACGACGCCCAACCGATGACCCGCGTTGCTAGCGGGTAACACAAAGATCATGACTCAGCCGCTGAAGATCGGCGTGCTCGGCTCAGGTCCGGCCGGACAAACGCTTGGCACGGGATTTCTCGAGAAGGGCCATTCGGTCATGATCGGCTCCCGTGACTCGGGAAAGCTGGAGGGATGGCAGCGTCACGCCGGCCCAGGTGCGCAGGTCGGCACGTTTGCCCAGGCGGTCCAATTCGGTGACGTGGTCGTGTTGTCGGTGCTCGGCAGTGCCGCCGAGGATGTCATTCGGCTTGCCGGCGTCGAGAACTTCACTGGCAAGATCGTGATCGATGCCAGTGATCCGCTGGACTTCTCCTCCCGACGACCGGGATTGTTCGTCGGGACCAGCGACTCTCTCGGTGAGCGCATCCAGCGGCTGATTCCTGACGCCTACGTCGTGAAGGGCCTCAACGTCGTTCAGGCAGACGTCATGATCAACCCAGGCTTGACCGGCGATGAGCCGGACATGTTCATCGCGGGCGAGGACAGTGAGGCAAAGCAGACGGTGACCCACTTGCTCGGGGAGTTCGGCTGGCCGGTGATCGACATGGGCGGCGTCGAGAGTGCGCGTTGGCTGGAAGCCCTCAGCATGGCATGGGTGGTCTACTCCCATCGCACTGGAAAGACACACCACGCCTTCAAGCTCGTTGGCAAATAGGACGAAAGACCGCCGGCCGGGTGGATGGTCCCGGCCGGCGATGCAGCAGAAGCGGATACTACGAGTCGATCTTCTTGTTGGCCACGATGCCGCTGGTCAGAATGGCTGCGGTCATCGGCATGTGGTCGGCGGCCTTGCTGAGCTTGGTCTGGTAGTCCGGCTTGCCGGCCACGCTGGCGTCGATTGCGGCCAACAGCGTGTCGACGTGGGGAGTCAGTTCCTCAGCGACCGCGTCCGCGGGTAGCTCGGGGATCACAGAGTTGATCAACTCTCCGAACGAGGTCCGGTAGGCATCAAGATCAGCCTTTGCCTTGGCAACCTGCTTGTCGTTTTGGGTGGCCTTGCCCAAGGTGTAATTGATAAAGAAACCGATGTGCTGACGCCAGGAGGCCAGGAACGGCTTCTCAGCCTCCGGGTAGACCGACCCGACGGTCTTGGCCAGCGCCACGGAGTTGGCATCGAGGGCCTTGACTGCGCCGACAACCTCAGGATTCTTTAGATCACCCTTGTTATGCACTGCCGTGTCCAGTGCGTTTCCGGCCAGCCATACGTGAGCCGAGAGCTGGCTGGTCAATGTGGCCCGGACAGTAGCGGCCATGCCGTCGACGTCGCCCTCGAGACCCTTGTTCTTCGCAATGCCGCCGGCGAGGATCTCAGCGGTCATGATCATATGGTCAGCAGACATGGAGAGTTTCGTCTGATAGTCCGGTTTGCCGGCCACGCTGGCATCGATCGCGGCATACAGGGACTGCACATGCGGCTTCAGCTCGTCAGCAACTGCATCCGCGGGAAGCTCGGGGACTACGGAGTTGATCAACTCACCGAACGAGGTGCGGTAAGTATCAAGATCGGCCTTGGCCTTGGCGACCTGCTTGTCGTCTTTGGTGGCCTTGCCAAGGGTGTAGTTGACAAAGAATCCGATGTGTTGCCGCCAGGAGGCCAGGAACGGCTTCTCAGCGTCTGGGTACACAGATCCGATCGCCTTCGACAGCGCGACGGAGTTGGCATCTAAGGCGTTGACAGCGCCAACGACCTGCGGATCCTTCACGTCACCCTTATGCTGCACGGCGGTATCCAATGCATTGCCCGCGAGCCAGACGTGATCGGACAACAGACTCGTCAGGGTTGCACGCAATGCCGCGGCCGCCGTCGTATCCGGGGCCACGGAGGAAGTGGTCGCTGAGTGGCTCGGGAAGTGAGTCATCGACACGGACGGCACGGACGATGGCGCCATTTGCGGACCCGGCATGCGAGCCGGAGAGCCGGAGCTGCTGCACCCGGCGGCCAGTACGAGCACCGCGGCGGTGGAAATTGAAAAGCGAATCAAACGCTTGTTCATGATGGAACCTTTCTTGAAGCGCGAATTGCGCCTGGCTGGGGGACTGGACGAAATAGGTTCTGTTACCTTTGATCGCCGTCAATTGATGAGGCATCACCTACGACCTTGATAGTGGCGTTCATGCCCTGGTGAATATCGCAGTAGTAGGTGTAGGTGCCGGGTTTGGTGAACGTAAAGCTGAATGTTTTGCCTTTTCCGGCGAGCTTTGCGTTGAACGTGCCGTCGGGTTCGGTTGAGGACCGCAGGCCTGTCGTCTTGTCCACTCCGACGAAGCGTCCGGAGGTAACGGTGTGTGTGATCGCTTCGTCGTTGCGCCAGGTGATGGCGTCGCCCACTTTCACCGTGATTGTTGTGGGATGAAACATCAGTGAGCTGAGATTGATCACCGGACCTGTGGCGGCGGACGTCGAGGTGGTGGGAACCGTCGTGGGTGTCTCTGCCCGGGCGCTGCAGCCGGCAAGCGCAGCTGCAGAGATGATTACCGAAGCGACGCCGATGAGAAGTCTGCGGCGTACCGGTTGGATTCTGGTTATATCCACGCCCGCTATTCGGCATAACGGAATGAGTGGATGGGTCTTTTACAACGCGAATTTCCTGGAGCGCAAATATGCGACCAGGTTGGCATGAACCAATCCGAAGCGGCTCGGAATCCGAATGAGATAGGGCGCGACATCTGCCGCACGTATCCCACACTGTTTGATCCTTGCCAAGCTGGCTAACGTGCGACTATGACGGCAAACGACTACGCAGAGCCGGCCGCAGCACTGAGTAGCGGCGGGCGGATGCCACTGCTCGGATTCGGCACATGGCAGATCAACAACCGCGAGGCGACGGAGGCAACCGCGGACGCGCTGCAAGCGGGATATCGGCATATCGACACCGCAACCATGTACAACAACGAAGCTGGCATTGGTAAGGCACTGGCCGCTGCCGGCCTGCCTCGGGAGTCGATGTTCGTGACGACGAAGCTGCCGCCAAGCCACGCGGGTCGTGAGCGTCGGACATTGACAGAAAGCCTGGCGAAGTTAGGGCTGGACTACGTCGATTTGTGGCTCATCCACTGGCCGCCCAACGGACATGCGGCGCCGCGAGTGTGGCAACAGTTCATCAGGGTGCAGCAGGACGGTCTGGCTAGGGCCATCGGTGTCAGCAATTACTCACTCCGCCAGATCGATGAGCTGATAGCGGTAACCGGTGTCGCCCCTAAGGTGAACCAGATTCGCTGGGGCCCATCGCTTTACGACCCGGCCGTTGTCGCAGGTCTGGAGCAGCGCGGCGTCGTGCTCGAGGGCTACAGTCCCTTCAAGGTAAGCAATCTGCACGACCCATCGCTGGTATCGATCGCTACGCGGCACGACGCAACCACAGCGCAAGTGATCGTCGCTTGGCACATCGCCCACGGCTTCGTGGTGATTCCAAAATCGGTACGCCGGGAGCGCATCGTCGCCAATGCAGCCGGCGTACGGCTCCAACTCAGCGAGGACGAGGTCGCAGCTATCGACGGCCTCTCCAGCGTTGTCCGGACCGGATCCAGGCGCAGGTTCGGTTAGGTTCCGGCCGTGAGCGCGCTGCGTGTCTTGTTCATTGGCGGTAGCGGGATCATCAGTTCGGCGTGCTGTCGTTTGGCAGTGCAACGAGGGCTTGATCTCTACGCACTCAACCGGGGCGCGACCCAGCTACGACCCTTGCCGCCTGAGGTGACGATCTTGCATGGAGACATCCGTGATCAAGCCTCGGTCCGAGAGGCGCTGGGTGATCATGAGTTCGATGTCGTGGTGAACTGGATCGCGTTCACACCGGAGCACATTGATACTGATCTTGAACTGTTCCGCGGCCGAGTCGGCCAGTACATCTTCATCAGTTCGGCTTCGGCGTATCAGACACCGCCGTCCCGCGTGCCGGTGACGGAGTCCACGCCCCTCAACAACCCTTACTGGCAGTACTCCCGGGACAAGATCGCTTGTGAGGATCGGCTGGTACGCGCGTACCGCGAGGAAGGTTTCCCCGCTACGATCATCCGGCCATCGCACACCTACGACCGCACCTTAGTGCCGTCCTACGCCGGATGGACGCTGATACAGCGGATGCGACAAGGGAAGGAGGTCGTCGTACCGGGCGATGGCACATCGCTGTGGACGGTGACGCACAGCGACGACTTCGCCAAAGGCTTCGTCCCACTGCTCGGCAGCAGCAGGACCATCGGGGAGGCTTTCCATATCACCTCTGATGATGTGTTGACGTGGAACCAAATCACGACGATCTTGGCCCATGCAGCCGGTGCCGAAGCAAAGATCGTTCATGTGCCATCCGACGCGATCGCGGCTGCTGATCCCGACTGGGGTCCCCAGTTACTCGGAGACAGTGCTCACTCGATGACCTTCGACAACTCCAAGCTGCGCAGCGTGGTACCGGACTACGTCGCGACGATCACGCTGGAGCAAGCCGCGCCGGAGATCATCGCCTGGCATGATCAAGATCCGTCGCGCCGAAGCGTCGATGCTGATCTTGATGCGCTGATGGACAAGCTGGTGGCCACCTATCAGGTCACTTCTGGTTCCCACTCAATGGGCTTGCGTTGACGCGGCCCCGGGCCTCCAGGAAGGCCAGGACCGCGAGTACCCGGCGATGGCCGCCGGACTCATCAAGAATGCCGAGCTTGCTCAGCAGATTGCGAATGTGGGTCTCGACCGTGCGCTCGGTGAGCCACAGTCGGCGAGCGATTCCTGCGTTGGTCAAACCCTCTGCCATGAGTGCCAGCACCATCTGCTCGCGCTCGGTGAGAACGGCCAGTACGCCATGATCCCGGTTGGCGGCGACCAGCTGGGCGACCACTTCCGGGTCCAGCGCTGATCCGCCACGGGCGACCCGGTTGAGTGCGTCCAGGAAGTCATCGACATCGAGCACCCGGTCCTTGAGCAGGTAGCCGAAATATCCCGCGGTCGCCAGGCTGACGATGTGACGGACCTCGACATGCTGGGAAAGCAGCACGATCGGCAGTTCCGGATGATCATGACGCAGCTCTGCAGCCAGTCGGGCGCCATCGTCATCGTTGTCCGGCGGCATACGCACGTCGAGGATGACGAGGTCGGGGCGTTCCGCGGCGATTGCCTGGCGGGCTGACTCAGCATCGGGTGCGGTGGCGACAATCTGGTGGCCGCCATCCTCCAGCAACAAAGTGAGCCCCTGCCGGAACAGGGCCGCGTCTTCGGCGATCACAATGCGCACGGCAGCACCGCCTCCACCACAGTGCCGCCGTTGATTCCGCTGATCACCGACAGCTCGCCGCCAATGGCTCGTACGCGATCCTGCAAACCGGCGAGCCCCGACCCACTGCGGAGCACTGCGCCGCCCCTGCCGTCGTCGCGCACCTGCACCACGATGCCGCTCTGAGCACGGTTGACACTGAGCGCGATGGTGCTGGCCGCGGCGTACTTGATGGCGTTGGTCACAGCCTCACTGGCCACGAAGTATGCGGTGGTACTGATCGGCTCCGGCAGATCATGGGTGGTGACTTCGATGTGCAGCGGAACTCCGAGTCGGGTCCGCAATGAGTCCAAGGCGGCAGACAAGCCATCGTCCAGGCTGCTCGGCCGCAGTCCGTGCGCGATCTGGCGCAGCTCGGAGACGGCAGCCTGTAACTCGCGTACGGAACCATCCAGCACGTCGGCCAAGGCTCGATTCTGCTCCGGCAGCCGGCGTTGTACCCGCCGCAGTGTCATGCCCAGCGCCACCAGCCGTTGCTGGGCTCCGTCGTGAAGATCGCGCTCCAGGCGGTGCCGCTCGTCATCGTGCGCTGCGACCAGCCGTCGGCGACTGGCATCAGCGGCCTGCAAGGCTTGAGCGGTCTCCAGCCGGAGCCGCACCAACTCGCTCAGGAAGCCGACCCTGGTGGCAATTTCAGCAGACCAACCGAGTACCGGGCGGCTGCTAACGACCACGGCAATCCGATCACCGGCCATCTCGATCTCCCGCGTTGGCCCCTCGGCGATCACGAGTTTCCCGCGCTGGTCCTGATACTCGCTGTGGCCGGGCAGACGGTAGCCCACCCGAAGCGCCGGATCAGCTATAGCGTCTTGCAAGGTCTGTTCCAACGCCTCGGGCGGCCGGGCGCCGGTGTGCACATCGGCCTGCAGCCGCTCCAAACTGCGGAGCACCTGCTCACGGTCTGGAAAAAGCCAGCCGGCCACGCGCCGTTCAGCCCGGCGCCGCAGCGGCAGGCAGACAAGCAGCACCAGCACGGTTACCACCACGGCCGATACCACTGAGTTCCGACCCAGCAACCAGCCCGCCAGACCGGAGACCAGGCCGAGCGCGGCGACAAGCAGCACAGCGAATGCGCTGTAGACGGCTCCGCGGATCAGCAGCTCGTCGATGTCGAAGAGTCTGCTGCGCACGATCCCTATCGCGGCGGCAACAGGAATCGCCAGGTACATCGTCACCAAGCCGACCACGACAAGGTCGGCCTTGCCCAACAGCCAGTAGCTCAGCCAGCACAGCAGCAGAGTGAGCGGCACACTGAGACCGGCTAGCACGATCCAGCGCAGCTGCAGCTTCTCATCGCTCCCGGCTCGCCGGTAGCGCAGCACCACGCTGACCACACTCAGCACCAACAGAAGCAAGAAAACCGGCAAGCAGGCAATTGCTACCACGCCCGCCACCGCAGAAGTCCCCAGCACCTTCTCCGAATTGGGGAAGGGCTCGAGATAGGGGCCGGGAGCCATAGCCGATGCCAAATTGAAGATCACGATCACTACCGGCATAGCGACGAAGACCCACCGCCAACGCGGAGCCAGTAGCCGCCCAGCAGGGAAGATCAAGATCAGCCACGCCAACGGCAAGTAGTACAGCATCCAGCCGCCCTGGGTGAGGGCGATCAGCCATGCGTTCGGCGGTGATGCGACGGACTGAGCGGCCTGCCAGGTGTCGGAGGTCGCCGAGGCGCACATCCAGAACCCGGCAAGTGCCAACACGGCGGCACACCAGTTGTACGGCGCCTTCCACACCACGAGGGCGGCGAGCACGGCGTTTATCGCCCCGATGATCACGGCTCCCAGAAATTCGATCAGCCCTGAGCCGGCCGGCACTCGCGCCGCGGCTACGCCGCCCAACACCCCAGCCAGCGCCGTGAGCACAAGTAGCACTGCGGTGACCGCACGCACCCGGCTCATGCTCAGCAGCGTAGATCTCGGCAGGCTTCCGGCGCATCAGTGCTGGTACGCAGACTGCAGGGGGCGGTACGCGGTCGGGTCTTCGGGGATAGCGCCGATGCCACGAAATGGTCCGAATCAGCAGGCTGGAGCAGGCCTATTCAGAAAGGATTTCATCATGACCGTGACCAGTGCCAAACCTCCCGAATCACTGGAGGTGCCGCGCAAGGCGGCCGGACGCGACCCCCGTACCTTCTGGCGGGTCGGCCTCGCGTTGGCACTTCCCGTTGGCCCGCTGCTCGTCAGTCTTGCCCGCGCGGTCATGCCCTACTGGACATCCCAGGACGACACCACCATCGCCGCCAACATCGCCGCCCATCCCACGACGATGGAAGTTATGAACTGGATAGGGTTACCGATCCTGCCGTTCATGCTGATCACCGTTCTGGGGCTCGGATACCTGGCGCGGCGCGGCGCCCCCGTACTGGCGGCGTTGGCGACCATTCCGGCCTTCTTCGCGTACGCGATGTGGAACTCAGCTGGTCCATCGGACTACCTGGGCTGGGTGATGAGCACGCACGGCTATTCCGTTGAGCAGATGGTGACCTTGTCCAAGCAGCTCGGGGAGACGCCGATGGCAACGCTGGTTGGGTTGTGCTGGGTCGTTGTGCACATCCTCGGCATGGTTCTTGCGGCCATCGCGCTGTTCCGGGCTCGGATGCTGCCGCTGTGGGCCGCGATCTTATTGGGATTGTCGCAACCAGTGCATCTGATCGCCGCAATCATCGTGCCGAGCCGCTGGCTGGACGTCTTCGGCGGTTGGGGCATGACCACGCTGATCTGCGGCTACCTCACCTTCCGCGTGCTTCGGATGCGCAACGAGGACTGGGACCTGCCGCGGCTCTAGTCAAGGGCGTACTCAATAGCCTGAGTTCGTGATCGACCCTCGCGACGAGCCCTCCAGCCTGCTGGCGCCGCTTCGGAAACGTTTCGACAACACGGTCGCCAGGATTGAGGAACTGGTCAATATCGACTCCGGCTCCTTTTCCGCTGAGGGCGTGAACCAGGTCGCCGACCTCTGCCACGCTCATTTGGAAGCGAGCGGGTGGGAGGTGGAGCGCCACCGTCACCGGCGAGAAATGACGGGGCCGCCGCTGGGTGACATGGTGGTCGGCCGGCGTGTTGGGCGGCGGCCGGTGGCCGACGGTGGGCGGCGTTTGCTGTTGCTGGCCCACATGGACACAGTGTTCGACGACGGTACCGCGGCCGCGCGCCCGTTTCGCATCCGCGGCGGCCGCGCCTATGGGCCGGGCGTCACTGATGACAAGGCGGGGGTGGTGTGCGGGTTCGAGGCGGTCGAGGTTCTCTGCGACCTGATCGGCTTTGACGACTTTGGCGCCATCACCTTGGCCTGCTCGCCTGATGAGGAGATCGGCTCGCCGTTCAGTCGGCCCCTCATTGAGGCCCTGTCCGCTGAGCACGACCTTGCATTGGGGCTGGAGGCCGCTCGGACCAACGGTGATTTGGTTTCGGCACGCAAAGGAATCGCGGCATTCACCGTCGAGGTCAAGGGTAAGGCCGTCCACGCAGGGGTTCGTCCCGGTGAAGGGGTCAACGCGGTCCTGGAGGCCGCCCATAAAACGATCGGGTTTCAGGCCCTCAACGGTCGGTGGCCTGAGGTGACCTGCAACGTCGGCATGCTGCATGGCGGCCGCCGCATCAACGTGGTTCCCGACCGGGCCGTGATGCAGCTCGAGGTAAGGGCGGTCACCACGGTTGCTCTTGAGCAGGCCGTGGCTGAAGTAACTCAGATCGTGAGTGCCACCACCGTGCCGGGCGCCCAAGCTCATCTGCTGCGGGCCCACCGCCATCTGCCGATGGAGCGCACCGCTGCCGCGGCCGCACTAGTGACCGAGGCACAGGCGGTCGCCCGTAGTCTCGGGTTCGAGGTGGGCGAGACGGCCACCGGCGGGGCTGGGGATGCCAACACCACCGCAGCGGCCGGGCTGCCCACGATCGACGGCCTGGCCCCTGTTGGCGGTGATGCCCACGGGCCGGATGAATGGCTGGACCTCGACAGCGTCGTTCCTCGCACCGCTCTGCTGGCCGGGCTCCTCGCTCGGCTGGGCTCGCGGAATGTCGATCACTAGAGCAGCTTCGCAATGAGCGCGGCAGCGCGTTCGGCGCCGTCGCGTTCCACCGGCCGATATTCCACATCGTGCCCGATTTCCTGGGCGATCGCGTTCGAAATCGTTTCCGGCGTCGCGGCCTGGAAGTCCATCATGCGCCCAGCGTGGTACTGCTCGAGTCGGTGCCGGACATGGAAGTTCTGCTCAAAGTGGTGGCGCAGTGGGAAGTACAGAAACGGCCTTTGGGTGGCGGTGAGCTCCATACAGGTCGTTAGTCCGCCCTGCACAATCGCCAGGTCGCAGACGGCCAGGTGGCGGTAAAGCTCGTACGCGTAACCGCGGATTTCAAGGCCCTCATGTTGAGGCAGCGTCTGGGGATCGATTCTGGGGCCAGTGACGACGACCATTCGAAGTGCCGGCAGTCGCCGCTTCGCCTCAGGAAATGCGTCGATCACCCGGCGTAGCAAGTGGCCGCCCACCCCCGACCCGCCGACGGTCACGATGCAGACTTTCTCGTCGTCTTGGTAACCGAGCTGACCCCGGAGCCGTGAGCGGTCCGCGAAGTCAGATGGGTCGAAGCCGGTCACATAACCCGCGAAGGAGTAGTGCTCGCGCGTCCAGTCCCGAATGATGGGCAAGTCCGGCCCAAATGCGTCCGGGACAATGTCGGTTTCATTACCGATGAAGATCGCCTGATCGCGTACACGTGGGAAGCGCGCGATGTGCTCGATCATCTCTGCGTTGTAATCGGCGGTCAGGAATTCTTCATGCTCGCCGCCGTCCGGCATCGGTAGCCAGCCGACGAAGTCCGTCATCCATACGTATGGCGTGTGTTTCTGCTCGGGATTTTCGTGCAGGTAGTAGTCGAGCTCCCATGCCTCGTCACCGATCCAGAGGTCGTACGGTTCGTCGCGTACCACGTCATGGAACACCATGAAGTTGGAGAGCAAGATCTCATCCATCCGTCGGATCGCCTGGAAGCAGTGCAGATCATGCTCGGCTGATTCGCTTTCGATATGGCTGGATTCGTTGGCCAAGAACCGGCTTGCCGGATGAATGCGTTCGCCGTGGCCCTGCAGGACCGCGGTAACCGGGTGCTGGGCGAGCCAATCAATTTCAAGATCAGGATGGAGCTTGCGCAATTCGTCTGCGATCGCTACGTCGCGTTGGGCGTGGCCAAGCCCAATCGGGGAAGAGATGTAGAGGGCCCGTTTGCGACGGGACTTGCCGCGTGTCCAACGTTGTGGCGACACTGCCGGCTTGACGAAATCCCGCAACAACAAGTTGATCTTCACCGGATCACGCATGTGCGGCGCATGGTTAGAGCCTTCGAGCATGACCAGCTGGCCCCCGGTGTGTTCCGCGAGGGCGATGCCTCGGCTTGCCGACTGGATGGCGTCGGATTCTCCATGAATCACCAGGACTGGACACCGGACCCGCCCAGCAAGTTCCCGCAGCTGGTGAGGTTGCAGGTCGGGCGCTTGATGGGTAAGAGTGAGCGTCTCACCCGTCGTTTCTAGACCCCAGCCGACCCCGTCTTCGATCGGCTTTGTGGAATGGGGCTCTGTGAACATCCGCGAGAAGAAGAACTCGAGGAAACCCCGATAGTCGCGTAACCAGTGCCAGCGGTTGTAGCTCGCCCAACCCACATCGGTATCGAGCTCGTCCTCCCAGGAGTAAACAAGTCGCTCAGGAAGTGGTTCGCCACCGCCTTGGTAGCTCGGGCCGATGAAGGCAGCGGCCAGGATCCTGTCCGGGTGGTTGGCGGCGAGTAGCAGGGCTCGCTGAGCTCCCATCGAGAAGCTAACGATGATCGCGCGAGCGGTCTGGGTCGCGTCCATTACCGCAATGGCGTCGGCTGCAAACTCGCTTTCGGCGTACGCCGCGGCTTCCGTAGGCCGATCAGATTGGCCGTTGCCCCGACCGTCGAACGTGATCACTCGGCAGTGTCGCGACAGGTACGGAATCTGCATCTTCCACTGCCGGGAGTGGATGATCGACCAGGTCGGCAATAAGAGAACGGTCGGCTCACCGTCGCCGAATACCTCATAAAAGATCTTGATGCCGTCGCGTTCGATGTAGCCGTCATCAATCGGCTGGCTTGCCCGCATGGCCTGTCCTTTCTGACCGAGCCCGGCTTTCTTCAAGTTGCATGATCAGCGTGCTGAATCGCCGCAGCGCCGAGCGGATGGGCAAGATCTCCCGATCAAAGCCGAGCAGCAGCAGCGACTCCGCACCAATGAATGCAGCGCCGACGAGAGTGCCAACTTCTTCGGCGGTGAATGGTCTCAGCGGACCGAAGCGTTGCTCTGCCTCGCGTGTCACCTCTGTAAGAAGGGCAAACCAGCCGCTCAGGAGCTCCCGCGCCGCCTCGCCAAGTTCCTGGTTTGACCAGGCAGCCGCCATCATCTCCTGCAGCACGCGTACGTAGCCGGAGTCGAGGTCGTCTTCAAGGAAGTCGCAGGCACGCTGGTAGCGCTGCCATAAGGGCGCATCCTGGGCGTACATCTGCTGCTGGCGAGCCAGTCGGCGCTGGTTCTCCTCCTCCAGCAGCGCGAGGACAAGGCCTTGCTTGGAGCCGAAGTAGTAGTGGAGCTGGCTCAGTGGCACGCAGGCCTCGTCGGCCACTTTCCTGGTGGAGAGACCGCCATAGCCGTCGACAAGAAGTCGAGTCCTGGCCGCGTCAAGAATTAGCCTGCGGGTCTCCGTTGCGCGGGTTCCGATTGCAGCCATACTCGGCGCTCACCCTCTCGGCATATCTCGTTCGGTCGATCGACCGAGATAAACTTAGCATGATGCAGGTGGACTAGGCAGCGTCTGACTTAGGAACCGGGACTAGTCGACGGCGTCACGTCCGCGCTGGACCAGTAATGGGTCGGCACGGTAGACGATCTCGGGATCCTTATCCTCATAGTCAAACTGGTTAAGGAAGAAGCGCATCGCGTTGATTCGAGCACGCTTCTTGTCATTGCTCTTTATGGAAGTCCACCGTGCGTAGTCGGTGTCGGTCGTCAACAGCATGGCCTCTTTGGCTTTGGTGTAGTCGTCCCAACGGTCCAGAGAATCAACGTCGGTGGGTGAAAGCTTCCAGCGTCGCACCGGATCGATCTGGCGTATGGCAAACCGAGTGCGCTGTTCCTGCTGGGTTACCGAGAACCACAGTTTTGTTAGCGAAAAGCCGCTCTCGACCAGCATTTCCTCGAATAGCGGTGCATGGCGGAGGAACTGGCTGTATTCCTCGTTTGTGCAATAGCCCATCACCTTCTCGACGCCGGCCCGGTTGTACCAGGACCGGTCGAACAGCACGATCTCTCCCGCGGTCGGTAGATGTGCGACGTAGCGGTGGAAGTACCACTGTCCGCGCTCGGTCTCGGTCGGCTTGGTCAAAGCTACGACACGGGCGGCACGCGGGTTGAGGTGCTCCATGAAGCGCTTGATTGTGCCGCCCTTGCCGGCGGCGTCGCGGCCCTCGAACAAGATCACGTGCTTGGCTCCGGTTTCCTGTGACCAGTCCTGGAACTTCAGCAGCTCGATTTGAAGTGCGTACTTCTCCCGTTCGTAGTCATCGCGGTCCATACGCAGCTCGTACGGGTAATCCGCGCGCCAGGTCTCAATTGGGTTCCCTCCAGGATCGATAAGGTCCGGATCTGAACCATGCTCATCGTGACGGACGCTATAGCCGTTACTAATGAGCTCCTCGAGGTATTCACGGAAATTTTCAATGATCATGATGGTGCTCCTCATCAATGTCTCGTCGGCGCAAGCATCGGCTTGGGAGAGAATGGCACGTTAGTACCCATTCAGGCGATCGCTGACCGAGGTGGACTTAGGTCACCATCGGATTCACGTTGGTCAGGTACGGGTTGGCAGGTCCACAGTTCCAGGCACAACTCGACGAACTTGGCTGTCGGGACTCACTGGCTCGCGTCGGCCGCAGCATCCGGCATCGCAATCCGCAGCGCAGACACCCCGCTCAGGTCAATCCATAACGCATCTGAGGTCCGCACCAGCCGCATCAGCACGTTCTCACAGCCGGGACAGCGACCCACGAATCCCGGCTCTGGGCCGTAAACCCTAAAAGTCGCCAGCTGCGAAGACGTACCGCATCCGCGGCAGCGCCCTACAGCGGTGGTCACCTCGACGGCGAACACGTCCGAGAGGGGGCCGGCCATTGTGTTGCCGTCGTACGGGGCTTCCGTCTGTGTTTCCATATGCCAGGCACCTCCTGTTTATGGACCGCTAGGTCCAAAGCGCTCGGTACGAATCCTGCTTGGATCATGGCCTAAGAAGATCAACAGATCTGCCACGGTTTCGACGAAGCCAGTCGGTCCGCAGACATAGCAGGTCGGCTGCAGCTCCGCTGTGATGCCGTGCGAGACCAGGTCGTCGATACTGATTCGACCGGCCGGTCGTGGTTCATCCGCAGCGGCAGCCCGCGTGTAAAGGAACTTGACCTCCAGCCCACCGTCTTCGACAGCGCGGCGCCGGAGCTCGTCGTAGTAGATCCGATCCTGGGGCGTGCGTACGGAGTAGATGAGCCGGAATGGCGCGCTGTTGATGTGCGCTGAGTTTGCCGAAGCGCGGCCTTCGTCAGGCTCAGGGCGCATCGCGCGGGTGCGAATCATCGCCATCAATGGCACGACACCAGAGCCGCCGGCGATCAGCAATACGGGACCGCTGTGTTCCGACCTCCACACAAACCAGCCGCCAACCGGTCCGCGCACCTCCACTGAATCGCCGGGAAGGGCATCACTGACCAGGTAGCTCGACACCTCGCCGTCAGGCACCGCTTGTACTGTGATCTGTATGCGCAGACCGTCGCTTGGGGCGGCGAGTGAATAACTGCGCGCCGCCTGGTAGCCATCCGGGGCGGTGAGGCGTACGTCAACATGCTGGCCGGCCAGGTGCCCGGGCCACTCCGGAACGTCCAGAACGAGGGTGCAGGCAGTGGGGGTCTCAGGCCGCCGCTCCACCACGGCGGCGGACCGCCAGGTGCGACGTAGCTTCAGTCCCCCTGATACCGCTGCTCGCGCCATGGATCTCCGTAGTCGTGGTAGCCGAGCTGCTCCCAAAAGCCAGCCGAGTCCTGCAGCATCAGCTCAATGCCGCGGACCCATTTAGCCGATTTCCAGAAGTACAGGTGTGGCACGAGCAATCGTGCGGGTCCACCGTGCTCCGCGGCAAGTCCATCCCCGTCATATTCAAAAGCGACCCAGGCTTTGCCGTCGAGCAGATCCTCCAGCGGCAGGTTGGTTGTGTAACCGCCATAGCTGTGAGCCATCGCGTACTCCGCCTCCGTATCAACCTCAGCAAGCAGAGTGTCCAGAGAGACACCGCGCCACGCGGTGTCGAGTTTCGACCAACGCGTCACGCAATGAATGTCGGTCGTGATCGACTCCGCCGGCAGGCTCATCAGCTCCGGCCAGCTCCACTGATGCGTCTGACCGAGCTCCGTGGTTACGGTGAACTGCCAGGCGTCCAGAGGAATCCGAGGTGTCGGTCCTGCCGAAAGAACCGGAAAGTCATCGGTGAGATATTGGCCTGGCGGCAGCTGCCGACTGCTCTCGCGTCTTCGTCCGCTGAAGCCCCTCGTAAAGATGCCCATCGGCGCCCTCCTAGAACGGCCGGTACTTTCAGACGGTCTACTGACACTAATGTCCCACTGTGTGGAGGGGTCGTGGTAGGGGAGGGCCCGCGCGATCTGCCTGTGGTTGGCCCGTCGAGCCAAACATGTGCGCTCAGAAGTGCCGCCGAGTGTCGCTAGCTGAATCGATCCAGTCCGGCGTAGCCCGCATTTTCTCTAGATACGCACAAACCGTCTGAAGCGGCTAACGCGTGCGACGATCGCATACCAATCTGCCTCCCTTAGTTTGGCTCCTATGGCCGCGGGTACGTTGCGGATTGTGACAAAGCCGGCCGTGGGCGGCCCCGACCGGCTGACAGGAAAAGGAGTTGCCATGGAAGTAATCGGAGTGATCGTCGCAGGAATCATTATCGGGTTGCTCGGCAAGTTTGTCGCACCAGGTAGTAGGGACAACACGCCGCTTTGGCTCACCATCCTTTGCGGGATCGGTGGTGTTCTTATTGGTTGGTTCATTTATACGGCCTTCGGCGGTAACGGGAGCCCCGGAATCGACTGGGTGCGTTGGCTGATTGCAATTGCGGTAGCGGCAGTACTTGTCGTTATTGCCTCTACCGTCACTGGCCGGAACACAACTTCTCGGGTCTAAGAAGACGACCCCGGGTGTAGCCCGTACTGATTTCTCTTCCGAACCTTCATCAGGGCACTGATCCGGCCTCTGGCTGATTAGTGAAGGTTTAAGTGAAGGTTTCGTGGTCCTGTATTGCCTCGGCAATACAGGACCATCCACCTAAAAGCGAAGAGATTTCTATGCCCGACGACAAATGGATGACAACACTATGCAAACCGTTTCCTCCTCTCCACATCGCGGCCCAAGCTCACCTTCTAAACGCGCGAAATCTTCCCACCGGGCGGCGGTAACCACCTATCGAGTTGTAGGTTCGACAGGCCGTGGCGCTCCCGGCAAGTCGACGGTCGCCTCGCAAAACGACCCTCAGGGTCGATATCAAACCCGGGAGCTGCTCGGCAGAGGAGGAATGTCAGAGGTCTACCGCGGTTTTGATGCCGAGCTTCGACGACCCGTTGCTATCAAGCGCCTTCGTCCAGACCTGGCCATGAATCCTGTGTTTCGAGCCCGGTTTCGTCGCGAGGCGCAGGCCGCCGGCAGGCTGAGCCATCCAGCCATTGTGGCGGTGTACGACACCGGTGAGGAGCGCGAAGCGGCTGGGCCGTCGATTCCATTTATTGTCATGGAGCTGATCGAGGGCCGGTCCCTTCGGGATGCGCTCCATAAAGAGGGAAAAGTTTCACCTGTACGAGCACTTGAGTTGACGGCTGAGGTACTGGACGCCCTTTCCTGCAGCCATGCGGCCGGCATCATTCACCGCGACATCAAGCCGGGGAATGTCATGCTGACCAATGCTCGTACTGTCAAGGTTGCCGACTTTGGAATTGCACGGGCAGTGTCCGACTCATCTGGAACCGCTACCATGGCGGGAACAGTGATCGGAACAGCGCAATATCTGTCACCGGAGCAAGGTCGAGGCGAAGCTGCCGATGTCCGCAGCGACCTATATTCAGTGGGATGCATGCTGTACGAATTGCTTGTCGGCGAGCCGCCGTTTAGCGGCGACTCGATGGTGAGCATTATTTTTCAGCACATTTCCGAGCCGCCGACTCCACCCAGTGACAAGTGTGAAAATGTTTCTTCTGACGTCGATGCCATTGTCCTGAAAGCGGTCGCGAAGGATCCAGACGACCGCTATCAGTCCGCTGCCGAAATGAAGGCGGATATCGAAAGGGTCCTCAACGGGCACTCGCCGGTAGCCACCACAGTGCTTCCGGCATCGATGATTCAGCCAACCCAGGGGCATACGCGCCAGGGCGGCTCAGCCGATCGACATACCGTCCAAACACCGGCCGGAAAGCCGCGGGCGAGGCGTCTGGTAGGAAGCATGTCGGCGTTGCTTCTCGTTTTGGCTTGTGGGAGCGCTTTCGGCGTCTATAAGTCCGATCAGCCGGAGGCGGCTGCCGTGACGACGACCGAAGTTCCCGCAGTGCTAGGCCTCGGCCGGGTAGGTGTTGAAAGCCTGCTTCGGAATGCCGATCTGGTGCCGCAGTTCAAGTTCGTTCACAGCGCCGATGGCGCATCGGTCAATACCGCGATCCGCCAAAGCCCAGCCAGCGGTGACCTGGCCGCCATTAACGGCACTGTGACGGTCGTGATCAACATCGGTCCGCGGCTGGATGCTAGCCAGCCTCACCTCGTTGCACGTGATGTTGACTATCGACCGACTGCCCGACCAGGCGTTACTAGCAAGGGCCAATCAAGACCGGACAATGGCTCGGACAGTTCCTACCGCTGGGGAGCGCAACAGAGTGAATCCGGCAATGAGACGGGCGGATCAGACGAGGGCGGCAAGAAGAAGACCGAGAAGTCTGGTAAGGGCAAAAAAGACCACTGATTCTTTGAGAATCGCTATGCCGATCCGGTCGCGCCGTCGCGCCAACTCTGGAACTGTGCCACGTTGTTGACGACGACACCGTACGGATGTAGCGCAATCATCTTGGCTTCGTCGGAGGCGTTCTCCCCGGTCCACAGAAACACTTTGATATTGGCCAAGCGGTAGCCACGTGCAACCTCTGGCGGGATTGTGAGTTTGGCGTACACAGTCGTGCCGATCTTCTTGATTGCGGAAACTGAGGGCCAGCCGCCCGTCCCCGACGTTCCTAGTGCATAGCTGATTCTGTGGTCGATATCAGCGGCATCCAGCTTCTTGACCTTGTTCAGCGCATCAAGCCGCGCGGATGTTGCGTTCAACTGGACTCTTGAGTTCTTGATCGTATTCCACAGCTGTTTTGCCTGGGCGTCCGTGATCGATGAAACTTTGATCTCTATGGCGAATGACTTCCCGACTGAGTTGCCGTATCGGAGCAGGTCAACCAGGCGCATGAGCCGCTGTCCGCCAATATCGGTACGACATTTGTCGTCGATTTCCGACCACAGCCACGATGAGACGTTTCCTGTGCAATTCGTCACTCGATCAAGGGTGGCGTCGTGCAGGACCACCAACGTTCCTACTTTGTCGACGTCCGGACCGTCCTTGGTCCAGCGAACGTCCGCATCCAAGATGTCGGCATGATTCTTCACCGCGTATCTATAGGCAGGCAGCGTGCTTTCGGCCAATGTCGAGGTGCTCGCGCCGCGATGAGCGACAGTCAGTTCCTCCATTGAGTCGGCGTAGGCGACAGGCGCTGTAACGAGCGAAGCAATTCCGACGACAATCATGGTGCTTAACGCACACAAAGGCTTTCGCATGGCTCTCCTGGCATTGGGGAAGGGGGGAGCGGGACGTCGAGCGCGAGCGGGCCACTTTAACTAGACGCAACGAACCCAGTGCAAATCAACACGCCGTAGGAGTGCCGAGCTGTAATAGTGCGTCGTGGACTTCAAGGATGGCGCCGATCCTCAACTCCAGCTTTATGGAGCAGACGCACAAAACGGTTGCTGATTGCCTACGGTTGCTGGGCTGATCCTCCGGAGCGTTATTTCCGTGCCTCGCGCGTCAAGTGGTCGAAAGCGACGGAAGTGCGGTCGATATGAATGTCGCTTGTGACCACTGTTTGAAGGAGCGCCCGGTCGATTACTCCAGCGAGCTGAGGTCCTCCGGCACATCGACCGCATACGGCCGCAGTACAGCCAGGTCGATCACCTCCAAGACCCGGGCGTTGGTGGAGGCAAGCACCACAGGTGGAGCGACGCCTGCCTCATACGCCTGAGCCCAGCGTTCGGCAACCACACACCACCGATCGCCAGCTTGCAGACCGGGAAAGCCGTACTCGGGCATCGGCGTGATCAAGTCATTCCCGACGCTGCGCTGATGATCAAGGAACTCCGCCGTCACCACCGCACACACCAGATGGCGTGCCTGCGCGGGGCCTGAGCTGCAGCAGCCGTCGCGATAGAAGCCGGTGAGTGGATCCGAGCCACAAGCCTGCAGTTCGGTACCGAAGATATTGGTTTCACCATCCACGACCCCAGTTTGGCCTGCTCGCGCCCGCGACGTCGTCTTGGTACACGAATAGGTACGCCGCGTGCCATCATCGACTCTGATGAGCGCGTCCGTGATCGAGGAGGGCTGGGCGGCGCTGCATGCTGGCGATGCGGACGCGGCTCGCGGCCACTTCGAGCAAGCTCTGCAGCAAGCCGAGTCAGGCGCCGCCCGAGAAGGTCTTGGCCAGGCGCTCTATCTGCAGCGGGACTACGCCGGTGCCATTGCTCAGCAAGAGCGCGCGTACGCCGCGTACCGCCGAGAAGGTAAAGCCTTTGCGGCTGCGCGGGCAGCGCGCAACCTGGCTTGGATTACCGGAAACGTTCATGGTGACTGGGCCGTGGGCAACGGATGGCTTGCCAGGGCACGCCGGATTCTGGAAGAAGTCGGTGATGATGGCCCCGAGCGCGGCTGGGTGTTGATCATCAAGTCGTATACCGAGCCGGATGCCAAGGTGCGGCAAGACTTGTGCCGTGAGGCGATCGCAGTTGGACGCCGCTTCGCTGATCCGAACATCGAGATGGAGGCATTGGCCACTCTCGGTGCTCTGCATCTCATGATCGGGCGGACCGAGGAAGGTTTAGCGCTTCTCGACGAATCCATGGCGGCGCTCTGTGCGGGCGAGCTGACTGAGATCGCAACAATGGACAATCTCTTCTGTGGGCTCTTTTGGGCCTGCGAGCTGGTCAACGATGTATCCCGGGCCGACCAATGGATGCGCGCCTCGTCGGGGGTAATGGCCAGCCGAAACGTGGTCGCCGCGTTCTGCCGCGCCCACTACGGGGGCATCTTGACTGCTGCCGGGCGCTGGCAGGAGGCTGAGCTGCAACTCATGGAAGCCGCCCGGCAGTTTGGGCGGAACATGCCGCAGCGCCGAGCCGCAGCACTCATTCGGCTAGCCGACCTCCGAGTACGGCAAGGCCGACTGGAGGAGGCAGGGCAGCTACTGAAGGGATTGGAACAGCACCCGGACGCAGTACGGGTGCTCGCCGCGTTCCATCTCGCGCGGGGAGATGTCGCGCTGGCGAGGGACCTGCTTGAGCGGGCTACCGAAGGGCCTGACGACGAAGTTGCAGAAGTAGGCGCGTCTAACATGAAGGGTCCGCTGCTCGCGTTGTTGGTCGACGTCTACCTTGAGCTAGGTTGCCTTGAGGAGGCGGAACAAACCGCGCGGCGTCTGCAACGCATCGCCCAGGGACAGCACGGGACCTATCTGGCGGCGGCCGCTGCATTTGCACAGGGCCGGGTTTGTATGGCCAGCGGCCGTGGCGATTCCCGTGCCTGCCTGAACTCCGCGCTGGAGGGGTTCGCCAAGGCCCAACTGCCAATGGAGTTGGCGCGTACCAGGCTGGAGATGTCGTACGCGCTGGCCGAGCGCTCGCCGGCGGTCGCCGTCGCTGAGGCCAAGGCAGCGTTAGAGGACTTCGAGCGGCTCGAAGCAGCCCGTTATGCGGATGCGGCAGGAGCGTTGCTGCGCTCTCTCGGCGCTCCCATCCGCACCGGCCCCAAAGGCATCGGCGCCCTGACCCGGCGCGAGGCTGAGGTTTTGGAGCTGATCGGTGCGGGCCTGTCCAACGCTGAGATCGGGGATCGGCTCTACATCACCCGCAAGACCGTCGAGCACCACGTCGGAAACGTGCTGTCCAAGCTCGGCCTGCGCAACCGCGCCGAGGCCGCCGGTTATGTGCTGCGTCAGGAAGCCAGCCGATAGATAGGGGAGTTCCCCGTTACTTCCACTGGCCGTGGCTGCCCATTCTGCATGCAGATCTTTCCGCATAGAGATGGAGGGCCCATGGTCAAGATGTTTGACGCAATTGTGGTGGGCGCACGTGTTGCCGGATCGCCGACTGCCATGCTGCTCGCCCGCAAGGGCTACGACGTACTGCTCGTTGACCGAGCCACCTTCCCTAGCGAGACGATCTCTACTCATCTGGTCCATCCGCCGGGCATTGCGGCGCTGGCACGATGGGGACTGCTGGACAAAGTGATCGCCGGTGGTTGTCCCCCGATCGACACCTATAGCTTCGACTTCGGGCCGTTCACGCTCTCCGGAGCGCCCGACCCCAACGGAGCCGTGGCGTACGGTCCGCGGCGGACCGTGCTCGACAAGATCTTGCTGGATGCCGCGGTCGACGCAGGTGCGGAAGTGCGTGAAGGCTTCACCGTGGAATCCATGGTTGGTGAAGATGATCAAGTCGTCGGCGTACGCGGGCATAGCAAGGGTGGCGCGAGCGTGACCGAGCACGCTCGCGTGGTGATCGGAGCCGACGGCAGGCATTCGCTGGTCGCGCAGGCAGTCAACCCTTACCAGTACCACGACAAGCCGCCGCTGCTTGCCGCCTACTACGCCTACTGGAGCGGCGTTCCGATGGAGGGCACCTTTGAGACGTATGTACGTCCGAGCCGCGGAATGGCGGCCTGGCCGACCAACGATGACCTGAGTGTCGTAATCGCGGGCTGGCCCTTCGCCGAGTTCGAGGCCAACAAAAAGGACATCGAGGGCAACTTCCTCAGGACATACGACCTTGCGCCCTCATTCGCTGAGCGGCTGCGGGCCGGCAGCAGGGAGACCCGCTTCGTCGGTACGGCGGTGCCGAACTTCTTCCGCAAGCCTTACGGTCCAGGGTGGGCACTGGTCGGAGACGCCGGATACAACAAGGACTTCATCACTGCGCAGGGAATCCATGACGCCTTCAGAGACGCCGAGTTGTGTGTCACGGCGCTGGACGAAGCATTCAGAGGCGTTTGCTTCTTCGACGCCGCGATGGCTGACTACCAGACGCGACGCGACGAACAGGTGCTTGCGATGTATGAGTTCACCACTGAACTGGCAACCCTGGAACCGCCGCCGCCGGAGGTGCAACAGCTGTTGGGCGCCATGCCGGGCAACCAGGAAGCCATGGACGGCTTTGCTCAGGTCAACGCCGGTGTCACCTCACCTGCCGAGTTCTTCAGCCCGGCCAACGTCGAGCGGATCATGTCTGTGGCGAGCGTCGTGCACTGAGACCGAGAGCGGTCGTCCGAAGAGTTCAGTGGCAACACGGATGCCGCCGCCTGAACCGATCCCTACGGTGAAGTCAATGAGCATGCCCTGAAGACGACATCTCTGTCTTAACGGCGAAGGCGATCTGCGATGATCATGAGCGAGGGACTTATGACGCCAGGTACGCGAATGCGGACCGCCACCGAGCAAGCGCCGGTTGTCGCCCCGCTGGCGGTACTGGTCTGCGCGGCCCTGCTGGTACTCGCGCAGCTCTACCTTGCAATCCCGCTCGCGCCAGTGATCGGTGAGGTGCTGGGTCCTGGCAGTTCGGCTGCAGCCGCCGCTCTGGGCACCACGTATGCACTTGCCTACGGGATCGGATTTCTGATCTTCGGACCGCTGTCTGATCGCTACGGCCGCAAGCCGATCTTGGTTCCTGGGATGGCGGTTCTCGCTCTCGTCACCGGCGGCGTGGCAGCGGCGTCATCGTTGCCAGTCATTGCCGTGCTGAGAACCGTACAAGGTCTGGTAGCGGCGAGTTTCTCCGCTGCTGCACTGGCCTACGTCGGCGAAGCGCTGCCACCCCGGTGGCGGCCGACCGGGATTGGTGCGATGTCGACCGCTTTTCTCTCGGCCGGCATTCTGGGTCAGGTCTATGCCCAGGCGGTGGGGGAATCGCTTGGCTGGCGCTGGGTGTTCGGACTGGCAGCACCCGCGCTTCTGATCGCATCCTTTGCTCTCGCAATGATCTTGATCGAGCCGCCGCACAGTGGTGAGCCGGCAAGCCTTGGCCAGAAGTATCGCGCCCTTGCAGCATTGGCCGTCAGGCGTGAGCTTGCGCTGGTGAACGCAGCTTCATTGTCGGTGCTGTTCAGCTTCGTCGGTATGTACGCGGCTCTAGGCCCGCTCCTGCAATCAGAGTTCGGAATCGTTCACAAGGACGTGCTGTTCGTACGCCTTGCGGGTCTGCCGGCGATCTTGCTGGCTCCGGTTGCCGGCTGGCTTGTCGGACGGTACGGTCCTGTCCGCGTCGCGGTCGTGGGCTTCTGGCTCGCCGCGGCTGGGCTCGCGGCTGAGGCGATCTCAGTATTTGCACTTTGGGCGCTGGTGATCACGAGTGTGATCTTTGTGCTGGGTGTTGCCACAATCGTGCCGGCGGTGATCGCACTTGTCGGGCGACGTGGCGGATCAGCTCGTGCTGGTGCACTCGGCCTCAACGGCCTCGCGGTATTCGGGGGCGCCTCGTGCGGGCCGCTGGCAGCTCAGCTCCCGATTGGGTTCAGCGGCTTGCTGCTGATGTTTGCGTCGCTGCTGGTGATCGCCTCTGGGCTGGTCGCCATCAGCAGTCGACGAACGGCCAAGGTCACTGTCTAGTCAGTCACCCTGCAGCAGACTCCTGTGGGCGGCAGCGTTTTGACGACTGTGCTGCGAAACGAACCCTCCTACCGGGGTCAGAGCGGTCCTTCGACGGCTGTGCTGGAAAACGTACCGTTCGGAGGGCCGTCGGCTGAGCGGCCCAGCGCCAAATCCGATGTTGTTGTCGCGCCGGTTGACGATGGGGCAAGATCGGGGCCGTGAGTGATGAAGTTGGGTTGCTTAGGCGTGCTCTGGACCAGGCTGCCGCAGTGATCGGAACAATCCGCCCGGACCAGGCTGAGCTCGCTACGCCGTGCCCGGACTGGAACGTTCGCGCGTTAGTGCGACATATCGTGGGTCACGATCTACCCAATTTCATGATCTCCGCGCGGGGCGAGAACGCCGATTGGCAATCGCCGCCAGATGAGCTTGGTACGGATTGGGCCGGCGAGTTTGCGGAGCGGGCGCGAGCCTTGCTAGAGGTCTGGCGTGCCGCTGACCTGAACCGGATGGTGACGGTTCCCGGCGGCGGCGAGGCGCCGCTTCGCAGTCGGGCCGACCATCAGATCACGGAACTGGCGGTGCACTCCTGGGACTTGGTACGGGCCACGGGCGCGCCGGTCACGCTGGATCCCGCCCTCGCGGAGCATGCTTTGGCGTGGTCGCGGACGATGCTCCGGCCGCAGTTCCGCGGTCCAGATAAGGCGTTTGGAGACGAGGTGCCCGTGCCGGAGGATGCGCCCGGCTACGACCGGCTGGCTGGCTGGTTCGGCCGAGATCCGGGCTGGACGCCGCAAGAACTGTCAGTCTGAGCAGTTGAGCGCGACCGCGAAGGCAGCACAGATCTGCGCATCCGGAAATCGGCCAATCGGCCCAGGGGGGACGATGATCTTGCTCCGGCTATTTCGTCCAGCACATGCCCGGAGCTCGTCCAAGGGCGCACCGGCGCTTCAACAGGCTCAGCGCGCATCTCCAGATCGCGTTATTCACCTCCGGTGGGTGATGCCCACAACCGCTGCCTCTGGGAGCCTACGACCGTGGAGGCAAGTGCATTACAGAAATCGGGCGCCATCCAGCAGGACCCGGAAAGAAGGTAGCTATGACAACCAGATCGACTGAACGGCCCCAATCTGTTCGCAAGACCGCACGCAAGACCGAAACCACGCCAGCTCGCAAGACGGCTACCACGCAGGCTCGCAAGACGGCTACCACGCCGCCCAGCAAGGCCGCTACTACGCCGGCTCGCAAGACTGCTGATAAGACCGCAACGACGCCAGCTCGGAAGAGAACGCCGAGCTCGAATAGGGGCGATGGACAGACCGCACTCCTGACGCCGGAGGAACGGGCTGCATCGGGTAAGGCGGCACGTGGCAAGACGCCGCTGGAGGCACACGCTGAGTTCACGCCCGCGAAGTCCCGTGACCCGATCAAGTTATTGCTCAGTCAGGCTGAGACCCGCGTACCTGACCTTGTGCCGATTCGCCATGGCCGGATGCTGGTCTCGCCGTTCACGTTCTACCGCGGCGCGGCAATCGTGATGGCTGCTGATCTCCAATCGACCTCGATGTCTGGTCTACGGACCCAGCTGTGCGGCGATGCGCATCTGTCCAACTTCGGCGTCTACGCCTCGCCCGAGCGTCGCCTGGTCTTCGACATCAATGACTTCGACGAGACGCTGCCGGGTCCATTCGAATGGGACATCAAGCGACTGGCGGCAAGCTTCGTCGTAGCTGGACGGGACAACGGGTTCTCCAGGAAGCAGTACCGCAGGGCCACTCTGGCTGCCGTGGAAAGCTACCGCACGGCAATCCGGACCTTCGCGGCGCAGCCGATTCTCACCGTCTGGTACGCGCATCTGGAAATGGAGCAAGCGATCGCCGACTACAAGGCGGCCCTCAGCGCACGACAGTTGAAGGAGCGCAAAGCCAGGATCAAGGCGACCGAGGGTGCGCTGGCAAAGGCGCGCACCCGCGACAGCCTGCAGGCCATCGGAAAGCTGACGACACTGGTCAATGGGAAGCGCGAGATCACCAAGAATCCACCACTCATCGTCCCGCTCCAGGACATGATCGATCTGGATCCCGATCAGGCGCGTAAGCAACTTACTGCGCTATTGGCCGGCTATCGAAAGACACTTCCGTCCGACCGTCGAGTTCTGATCGATCACTTCGAACTCGCCGATATCGCGCACAAAGTGGTCGGGGTAGGCAGCGTCGGGACACGAGCGTGGATTCTGCTGCTCGAAAGTGGAGTCGAGGCAGGGGGCCTACTCCTACAAGCCAAAGAGGCTGGACCGTCGGTCCTCGCAGACTATGCAGGCAAATCGGCGTACACGAATCAGGGAGAACGTGTGGTTGCGGGTCAGCACCTGATGCAAGCATCGAGCGACATCTTCCTCGGCTGGCTCCGCGTACGGCGGACTGGCGGCCAGTACAAGGACTACTACCTGCGCCAGCTACGGGACTGGAAAATGTCGGCCGTGATCGAGGAAATGATCCCCCCGGGCATGGAGCAATATGCCCGGTGGTGCGGCTGGACGCTGGCTCGTGCCCATGCGCGTGCCGGTGATCGTATTGCCATTGCGGCGTACCTCGGCAAATCGACGAAATTCGACAACGCCGTAGCCGATTTTGCCGAGGCGTACGCCGATCAGAACGAACGTGACCACACTGCACTTGCTACCGCGGTCAAGGCAGGAAAGGTGGAGGCACAGTCCGGCGTGTGATCCTCGCCTGTTACTGATAGTTTGCGCATCTCTGGTGAGGAACATATGCGCAGCCATGAGCGCCGTCACAAACCCAACTCGAGTCTCAGGTTATTGGCTTTGCCTAACATTCGGCGCAACGTAAACATCAGCCCCGGCTCGGTGCGGCGCCTTAGCCTGGCGATGTTGTCGGCTGACAGCGAGAGACTTGTGCCGGACGACGCCACCGCCTCCGCTGGTAGCAGCGAGTCCAACTGGTCAGTGGTGATCACTCCGGCCGACATACCGGTAGGCGCATCGATCAAGGTCCGGACGCGTCGGCCGGCGTACAGATTGGCAGCGGCAATGCCCCGCTCACTGGAGGCGTGCACAGACTTCTGCGCGGCTTGACTGATCCATAGCGGTGCAGACTGATCGGCAAGCACCGACGAAGCAATCTGAGGGCCGGCCTGAGGCCGTCCAATCCGGCTGGCGGCTTCGGCCATTCGAGTAATCCGGTCCGGTTCGGCCAGCAGCTGATCGATCTTGTAGCCAACCGTCGTCTCATAGTTGCACCGCACAGCAGCGCCCTCCTCGAGCAGGAAGTCGCTGTTCCGCACCTCCTGGCCGGGAATCGGATGGATCAAGATCATTGGCAAGCCGGCCGCCATGCATTCCGACGAGCTGAGCCCACCGGGCTTTCCGACGAACAATGTCGCCGCTCGCATGAGGTCAGGCATGTCGGTGGTGTATCCGAGCACGCGATATCGCTCACGACGCAAAGCGACGAGGCCCTCAATCTGGCTCTTCAGTTGCTCGTTACGGCCGCACACCACTACGGCCTGGAAGTCGTTCGTCAGCCGGAAGGTTTGCTGCACAATCGTCTCTGTGTACGCCCCGCCCGCAGCGCCCGCTGAGATCAACAGGATGGGCCGGTCCGGCCTCAGGTCGTAGCGACTGAGGACCGCTCCCCGGTCGACTGCACCGGCCAGGCCGGGTTGGACTGGTATCCCTGAGACGGTGATCCGATCAGCTGGCACGCCGATGGCGGCCATATGGGCCTTCGTCTCCGCACGCGCCACGAAGAACTGGTTGAACGGGCTGCTTAACCACAGTCCCTGGAAGTCGTAATCCGTGGTGACGACCGCCAGCCTCGCCTCCAACACGCCGCGAGTCAGCATCAAAGACACCAAGCGGGTTGGCAAGAAATGAGTGCAGACCACAATGTCGGGGCGAAAAGCCTTGATGGCTTTCACGGTTGAGGTCGTGTTGATGCGATCCCACAATGAAATCCAGGGGGCCAGCTTGAATGGTGCGTTCTTCGCGTCATACCCCCAACCGACCAGCCAAGGAACGGCTTCGACCAAGGCAAAGTAGCCGTCGTCATACAGCGTGCGGTAAACCTCGTTGGTCGATTCGAGAATGTCTAGCCTTTGCACAGCGTCGACGTCCGGGGCGGCGCGAAAGCACGACTCGAGGACTTCGGCGGCGGTGTTATGGCCCGAGCCGATCCCGGCTGCGAGGATCAGAACTCGTCGACCCATGAGCTGATGCTAGGGCAGCCGGCTACGAACGTGTCCCCTGAAATTCGCGGACCAGCTCCGTTTTTCAATGGTCGACCGTATGCCAGAAAACCGCCCGGCCCCGTACCGGTGCACCCTCTATCGCCGCCTGCCCGTAGCGGGCCAGCATGGTGAATGAAATGATCAACCGAAATACCTGACGCAGAGAGGCGGCCCTCGATATGTCTGCAATATCAGCCTTCGTGCGGCGTCATGCGCTGACAACGTTCTTTGTGCTCTCCTACGCATTGTCATGGTGGGCATGGCCTCTGTATGCACTCGGAATTCTTCCGAATCCTGTTGCGAGCTTCGGGCCTTTCCTTGCTGCGATCGTTGTACTTGCACTAACTGAGGGCAAGGCCGGAATAGTCGGGCTCTTCCGCAGGATGCTTCGCTGGCGCGTTGCGCCCGGATGGTACGCGGTGGCGCTGTTGCTGCCAGCGGTGCTTACCGGTATCGCAACAATGCTCAACGTCATGCTGGGGGCTCAAGCTCCGTCTGCAGCCCAACTCGGCGCCTGGCCCGGCATCTTTTCCACTTTTGCAATCGTCCTTCTCGTTCCAGGCGTCGGCGGCGCATGGGAGGAGCCCGGCTGGAGGGGTTACGCAGTTCCTCGCTTGCAGTACGGCCGGTCGGCGCTCGTTGCCAGCTTGATCCTCGGCGTTCTCATCGCCGGCTGGCATCTGCCTCTCATGGTGGTTGGGCAGGTCTCCTATTCAGATATCGTGCTGATTCTTGCCGCTGTGATCGTTTTCAACTGGGTGTTCAACAACGCCCGTGGCAGCGTGCTGATCATCATGTTGATGCACGCGGCGAACAACGCAGTTTCCGGAAGTTTCTTCTCCCCGATGTTCTCTGGTGCTGACTCCACTCGTGAGTCATGGTTGTTGGCGTTGGTTTGGATTGTCGTAGCGGCCTTGGTGATCGCCATCTCCGGACCCGCGAATTTCTCGCGCAAGCACCATAAGCAGGAGGAATCGCTTCCTCACGCAGAGCCGGAGACGGTCGGGCCAGTCTCGGCCTGAAGAACACGACGGTCTCGAGTCGCCTCAACTCAACAATGCAAGGGATGTGAGTCATGTCATCAAGGATCAAATGGGGCGGGATAGCAGGAATCGCGGCTGCCGCGCTCTTCATTGTGTCGGCCATTCTCGACCAGTTGAGCCCTCTCCAGAGAACCTACGATTCGGCCGCCAGCTACCTTTACCTCGGCGTCGTAGTCGCCGCCTACATCGCCGTCATCATTGCCGTGCTCGGGATTCACGCGTTGCACGGTGGAAGGCCGCGGTACGGCCGGCTGGGGACCACTGGAACGCTGCTCACCATCCTTGGTTACTTGATCATGATCGTCGTTAGGATGATCAGTATGGCGGTGGGTCAGGAGTCACTTGGCAACGTTCGCCTTGGCGGTGGACTGGCGGTGCTCATTGGTTCTGTGCTGCTCGGGGTGATCATTCTCCGTGCCCGGATGTTGCCGTGGTGGTGCGGTGTGCTGCTCATTGTGGCTTTCCCACTGGGCGATGTCGTGAACGCGATCTTCAGTGCCGCTGAGAATCTCCTACTAGCCCTGCTCTGGGGATCGGTGGGCGTTGCGCTCTTCGCACGTCGCGAGGGAGTAGCCGAGCCGGCCTTAACGCGGCCCGCACAGGCCGGCTGACTTCTGGCAGTGATTGGGAGGCCTGGTGAGAAAGCATCCGCTGATCGCCTTCTTCGTTCTGGCGTATCTGCTGACCTGGTGGATTTATCCGCTACTGAAGTTCTCTCCGTTTCTTGGCATCTTTGGACTCTTCGGTCCGGCACTGGCCGCGATCATTATGGCCGCCGTGGCCAAGGGCAAGGCTGGCGTGAAAGCCTTGCTCCGACGGACCGTACTTTGGCGGGTCGGACTTCCCTGGTATGTCATCGCACTCGGATTGCCGACGACTCTGTCGTGTGCAACAGCCGTTCTGGCATACCTTGTCGGGACATCGGACTTCATTCGGGTCGGCGCGCTGGCACCCATCGAAGTGGTGCTGTTTGTTCTTGTCGTCGGCGAGGAGCTTGGCTGGCGTGGTTACGCCCTACCGCGGCTGCTTGAGAAGCGATCCGCGCTAGCCGCCAGCTTGATCTTGGGAGTCTTGTGGGGTCTCTGGCACTTGCCGACCTTCCTGGTCCCCGGCACACCGCAGTACGGATTGCCCTTGACGGCGTTCGTGCTGCTTACCATCGAGTACTCGATCTTGATGACGTGGGTCTTTCTCCACACGGCCGGCAGCGTGCTGATCGCCACCGCGTTCCACGGTGCGATCAATCTTTCTCAGGGTCTCTTCCTCGGAAGCGTAGAGGGAGCCATCAGGTACTGGCTGCTGTGCATCGTGTACGGCATCGCCGCCGCCATCGTGGGCGTGATGCTTGAAGTAAGCTCGCGGCGCCATCGCGCAGCGGATAGCCGCGCGCCAGCTCAGGCCATGGATGCTTGATCTCTTGCAGGAGAGATCGATCACTTCCTGATCAAGTTGCCCGAGCCGCTGATCTTCGTAGTGAGAATTCGTCGTCAGGTTCGACACCCGAACGCGGCCGGATCCAGCCACTGCTATGCCGGTGAGATCTTTCACGGTCAACATGTAGCTGATCGGCTTGCTCGGGACAATCGTGGTGTTGGGCTTCGTGAAGAATCAGTGTGTCGCCGGAGACATCGCTGGTCAGCCGCGGCAGCAGGTTGTCCTCAGCCGAGATGCTGAGCAAGCAAGCCGCAATCGCACGGACGTAACCTCCCATGTCGCGGGCCTAGCTGTGCCTAACCCCACCAGTTTGAGGGCAGGTCTGCCACGCTGATACAGCGGCCGGTCCGTACCTCTCGATCGGGTGAATTTCTTGTTCGATTGCGAGCACACTGAGTGGGTGAGCGAGTGTTGCGGCCGGCCTGGCTACCAGACGGTATTCAGCGACCAGTTCGCAAGGCGGGTCGCACGTAGCTATCGCAGGCGCGGGCTTGATCGAACCCAGCGCCGCCTGGTGTCGTTCCTGACAGACCGTGGTATCAACAACGCCTCTGTGCTGGAAATCGGTGGCGGAGTAGGTGAAATCCAGATCGAACTGCTAACTCGCGGTGCGCGCAAGGCCACGAATCTGGAGATCTCGCGCAACTATGAGGCGGCGGCCGCTGCGCTGCTGCGTGGCTCTGGGTTGGCTGATCGGATAGAGCGCCGCTTCGTCGATATTGCCGCCTCGCCCGATGAGGTCGAGCCGGCAGACGTCGTCGTGCTGCATCGAGTGGTGTGCTGCTATCCCGACTACGAGCGCCTGATCTCGGCGGCCGCAAGCCACGCCAAGCGGCTCATCGCTTTCTCCTATCCCCACCGGAACCTGTTCACTCGAATGATCATTCGCTGTGAGAACCTCCTGCATCGCCTGCGGCGCAGCGACTTCCGGGCATTCGTGCATCCGCCGGCCGCGATGATCAAGACAGCACAGGCAGCAGGGCTCTCACCGACGTATCGGCACCGCGGGCTGGCATGGAACATTGCAGGCCTGGAACGAGTGAGCCGATCTGACCGGCTCCCCGACTTGGGCTGACAGAGCCGCGCAACGCAGAACACGGCACTTCCGAAGGATCAGGGAGCGGTTGGCAGTGGAATACTCGACAGAACGCGTTGCTGCTGAGAATGCGTCGAGTGCGGGGGTAGCACCTCAAGGAGACCAGGCGAGCAATGGCAGAGTACGGGCGAAACGTTCCGCCCGGCGGCACAGAGGGTCTGTTCCGAATCACGGCTGGGCAGCGTGAGGTGGTCGTGCCGGGGACGGGGGAGCCAGCCCTCCTATTCGTGCAGGTCATCAACACCTCAGCGATCATCGATGGCTATTCCATCGAGGCTCTTGATGCACCGCCGTGGTTACAGGTCGAATCCAGCCAGGTACACGTGCTTCCCGATAGCGAGGAGCCGGTGCCGATCACCATGCGGGTGGCCTCACCAACCCCGGTTCCGGCTCAGCAGATTCAGATCACGCTACGTGTTCGATCCATGACCCAGGCGCCAGCGCGTGCAGTGCTACCGCTGGTGATCACCGTGTCAGTCCTGGACGTACCCGTCCGGCTTTACGCCGAGCCGAGCGTGCTCCGAGCACTTGATCAAGACAGCGCGACCTGCAAGCTTGTCGCGGACAACTCGGGTGGCAACCGTCCGCTGCAGCTTCACTTGGTTGGGTCAGATCCCAAACTGGCCGTCCATTTTCTTCTGGAACCTCACATACTTGAGGTCGGGCCGGCTGCATCGGCATTCGCTCGTGTCACGGTAACCGCAGCCAGACCAGAACCGGGGCAAGAAATTTCGCGGTCGCTCACCTTGACCGCAATCGACGGCGGTCGCCGCATCGATACATCGATCACCTTCGTGCAAGCGACGAGCGCCTCGCCGATGAAGTCGCTCGTTCAGCGCGACGGCCCTATCGAATCATCAGAGGAGCGCCGGCCGCTGGCACGGCTGCTGCTGACATTGTTCGGTGCGCTGGCCATGATCTTGGGGGCGTTGCTGCCGTGGCGAGCAGGCAGCGAGCAACGTGGCGTTGATCTCAACCTCGACACGTTTGCGCGCACTCTCGACCTCAATGTCAATGTTGGCGGCGGGTCCTCGATCTCGGTCGGGCTGGCGATCATGGCCCTCGGGCTGCTGATGATCTTCGGGGTGGGTGGTCGCTCAGGCCGGTTGGGCCGTGTCGGGGCGCTGGTCGCCGCAATCTTGCTCATCGGTACTTTCGTCACATTCGCTGTTGCCGGGGATGACATCATGCCGGCGCGGGGAGCGATCTTGGTCCTTGCCGGCTGTATTGCGGGTTACATCGGGGGACTGCTGGTAAAGCGGTGAGAGCGCTCTGGATTGAGAGAGAGGCGCTCGGGTATGTGTTTTGTGTCCCACAGTTTCACGACAGTCGGTACGCCGTGAGCTACCAGCTCACCGAAGCAAGGAGGATTCAATGAGCGAATCAAGGTTCGGCGGCGACACCGGGTTTGAGGAAGAGGAGACTTCGGCCAGTAGCGACGCGCGTGCCGGCTTCGACTCCGACTCGGACTGGAACAAGCCGCCAGAGCGTGTCGTCGATGAGACCAGCGAAGATGATGTCGATTCGGCCGAGGCTGATCGCGCGGCCGGCTATGACGATGAAGACGTTGAGTAGGTCCGAATAGCCAATCGTGCACTGTCTGCGGCCCAGGGAATCAGTGGCCCTGGGCCGCAATTCTGCTCGTTGGGGAACCCGAGGTTGCCGAGTTTCCGACCGCAATCCGGCTCTACAACCGGCTGCTAGCAACCAGTACGGTTATGTCGCAGAAGGGGACCATCGTCCTGCATTTCCGCTTTTAGCCACTTTGATGTTCACCCGGCAGGGGTGATGACCGTTCGCGTCAGCGTGAGGGACTCTCGGGGTCGGTGCCATTTCGCTTCTAGGAGAGATCATGACTGCGACTGCGCCATCCCCAAACTCCACTGCCGAGCATGCCCGGCTCGCTCAGGGCACGGGACGCGCGGAGGACGATCTGTTCGAGTCCAATCCCTGGTACGAGTGGGGTCCCTACCTCTCGGAGCGGGCCTGGGGCACCGTACGCGAGGACTACAGCGATAACGGCGACGCCTGGAACTTCTTTCCGCATGATCATGCGCGATCCCGGGCGTACCGATGGAACGAAGACGGGATGGCGGGACTTTCCGACATCCATCATGATCTTTGCTTTGCGCTGGCTCTGTGGAACGGCGTCGATCCGATCTTGAAAGAGCGAATGTTCGGCCTGACCGGTCCGCAAGGAAACCATGGCGAGGACGTCAAAGAGTACTGGTGGTATCTCGATGGTGTCCCTAGCCATGCCTGGCTGCGCTGGAGGTACCACTATCCCCAAGAGCCGTTCCCGTATCAGTGGCTTATCGATGAGAACGCCCGACGTTCTCGTGACGAACCGGAGTTCGAACTCATGGACACCGGCGTTTTTGAGCAGGGACATTACTGGGCTGTGGACGTCGCCTACGCGAAGGCCTCAGCCACTGAGGTGCTCGCCAAGATCACGATAACCAACCATGCTTCAGAAGCGGCGACTCTCTCGGTGCTACCGACACTGTGGTTCCGCAACACTTGGCGGATTACCGGTGACGCCGCCCCAACACTCTTCCTCGAGGGGGACGGCATCGCTGTTGATCATCCGCGGTTGTCCGGCTACCGCTTGGACGCCGCGCCGACCGCCGATGGTGTGCGGCCTCTTGCCTTGTTCTGTGACAACGAAACCAACAATCCCCGGTTGTTCGGCGCTGCCCCTATCACCGACTTTCCCAAGGATGGCATCAACGACCATGTGATCACTCGGGCGAACACCGTAAACCCAGACGAGGTCGGCACCAAGGCCTGTTGGTGGTACAAGGTCAAGGTTCCAGCCGGAGGCACAGCGGAGCTGCGCCTCAGACTTCATCGACCTGATCAACAGATATCGCCGGTGAACGACGGATGGCTTGGCAGCTACTTCGAAACAGTCATGGCAGATCGGGAACGGGAGGCCGATGAGTTCTACGCCGCCCTGGCACCAGATGACATCGGTCAAGAAGAAATGCGGGTGCTGCGCCAAGCGTGCGCGGGTCTGATCTGGAGCAAACAGATGTACCCCTATCGGGTGGCGCGCTGGCTGGACGGAGATCCAGGCCAGCCGCCGCCACCGCCGCGACATCGATTTGGCCGCAACTCAGGTTGGCGACACCTTGACTCTTTTGATGTCTTGGCAATGCCAGACCCGTGGGAGTATCCCTGGTTTGCCGCCTGGGATCTTGCCTTCCACACCATTACCTGGGCGCACCTGGATCCAGCATTTGCCAAATATCAGGTGCTGGTTTTGCTGCGGGAATGGTTTCTGCATCCCAACGGCGCGCTGCCGGCGTACGAATGGAGCTTCGACGACGTCAATCCTCCGGTACATGCGCTGGCGGCGTTGCGCGTGTTTGTCATCGATGGTCGTAAGGATCTGGACTTTCTGGAGCGCGTCTTCCAGAAACTTCTGCTCAACTTCACCTGGTGGCTGAACCGCGAAGACCCAGAGGGCAACAACATTTTCGGTGGCGGCTTTCTTGGCCTGGACAACATCAGTCCACTTGATCGCTCGCATCTGCCTGCGGGGACGAAGCTCGACCAGGCGGACGGAACGGCATGGATGGCCTATTACTCCGTTGCCATGCTTGCTCTCGCGGTACTCCTGGCCGAACGAGACCCTGTCTATGAAGACATGGTGGTGAAGTTCTTGGAGCAACTGGTCCTTGTGATGGACGCGCTTGAAGGTTCCGGCTGCTATAACGCCGACGACGGCTTCTTCTATGACCTGCTTACCGATCCGTCTGGCAACAGGGAACAGGTCAAGGTCCAGACTCTTGTCGGCGTCATTCCGGCGTTGCCAGCCATGACTCTTCCTACTCGGAATACCGAACAAGTCCAGCGCATGCGCAAGCGGTTCGCCCGCAGAATGGAAGCGCACAATCGGCAGATCTTGGACTGGCGAGTTCGCGGAACCGGTGACAGCCGCCGCGGACTGATCTCGATCGTGTCACCAGCCCAGCTGACCCGAATCTTCACCACATTGTTCGACGAGAATGCCTTCTTGTCGCCGCACGGGCTGCGGGCTCTCTCCAAGCGCCACTCCACGCCGTACCAAGTCCCCGGCATGCCCGGCGCAACCATTGAATATGAGCCCGCGGAGTCTCACACCGCCATGTATGGCGGCAATTCCAACTGGCGTGGACCGGTCTGGTTCCCGATCAACTATCTGGTGATTCGATCCCTACTGCAGTACGACCAATTCTTCGGCCCGGAGTTCACGATCGAATATCCGACCGGATCCGCTCAGCAGCTGACTCTGCGCGACATCGCCGACGATCTGGCAAATCGGCTGGTCAGCATCTGGCTTCCCGGCGAAGATGGCCGCAGGCCGGTCTACGGCGGCATCGAACTCCTGCAGACCGACTCAGCCTGGAAAGATAATCTCTTGTTCTACGAGTACTTCCATGGCGACAACGGCGCCGGGCTCGGCGCCATGCATCAGACCGGCTGGACTGCCCTGGTCGCTGACCTGTTACTCGATCCACCGCGTCGAGCGCGCCGGCTGCTGTTCGACGACGTCAGCATGACACGCGATTACCTTGCCACGGTTGCGGCAGGGCCCGCTGGTTAGGTGATTCGGGAGCGCAGTTATGCCATCAGATCTGTCCACGATCACTCATCCATTTCTCTACGAGATCAACACCTGGCCCTGGCTGGAGGCAATCAGCAGGACAGAAGGCAGGGCTATTGATCTTGGGACGGTTCCCGACCGCTACTGGGACCAGATTGCCGATCTTGGGTTCGACGCGGTATGGCTGATGGGAGTGTGGCAGCGCAGCCCCGCCGGTATCGCTATCGCGCTGACCAATGACAACCTGCGGGCAAGCTTCGATGCCGCTCTTCCAGATTGGCAACCGTACGATGTCGCGGGATCTCCCTACTGCGTACGCGATTATGCTGTCGATGATCATTTCGGTGGACCAAGGGCGCTCGCCAGTGCCAGACAGGCGCTCGCCGCGCGTGGTGTGGGACTGATCTTGGACTTCGTGCCCAATCATGTGGCTCCCGATCATCCATGGACCTCGAGCCAGCCGGAGCTTCTCGTCACCGGCACGGCCGGCGAGCTGCAAACCGACCCGAAGTCCTTCATTGAGATTGGCGATCAAGTCTTCGCCAACGGCCGAGATCCGTACTTCCCGGCATGGCCGGATGTCGTTCAGTTGAATGCCTTTGCTCCGGCATTGCGCAGCGCGGTGATCAAAACCCTCGACGAGATCGCCAACCAGTGCGACGGTGTCCGCTGCGACATGGCAATGCTGGTCATGAATGACGTCTTCGCACGAACGTGGGGCGATCGCGTCGGTCCCGCGCCGGATGCGGATTATTGGCCGACCGCGATATCTGCCGTTCGGGAGGCCCACCCAGGATTCCTGTTCCTAGCTGAGGCTTACTGGGATCTGGAGTGGGCGCTGCAGCAGCAGGGCTTCGACTACTGCTACGACAAGCGGCTCTACGACCGGATTCTGCACGGTCCTGCTGAGCAGGTGCGTCTTCACCTGCTGGCTGATGATCAATATCAGCAGGGCCTGGTCCGGTTCGTGGAGAACCACGACGAGCCACGGGCTGTAGCTGCGTTCGGTTCCGCTCGATCACGAGTCGCGGCTGTGACGGCGCTGACTCAGACCGGGGCCCGGCTAATTGACAACGGCCAGCTCGAGGGAGCGACTGTGCACGTTCCGGTGTTCCTTGGCAGATACCCATCCGAGCCGGCTGATCCAGATTTGATCACGTTCTACCGGTCATTCCTGGCTGCCCTGACCGATGCGACCTTCCGAAAGGGTCGCTGGCGGCTCTGCGATAGGTCCGGTTGGCCCGGAGATGGCAGGTATCAAGATCTCCTCGCCTGGTGCTGGCAGGGTGACACCCGGTGGTTGGTTGTGGTCAACCTCAGCGATGGCACGGCCGCAGGTGAGGTGCGAACTCCATGGGCCGATCTCCGCGGACGTCAGTGGCGCCTCACCGACCCCACTCAAAACCTCGCTTTCCTACGCTCGGGCGACGATCTTGTCGACGGCCTCTTCGTTGAGCTTGATGCCTGGAATTGGCACATGCTTCGTATCGAAGCAGGCTGAGCGTGCTCACGCTGACAGCACCGGAACGCGCCAAGCTCGCTGACCGGTGACCCACCGCGGCCGAGTTGTCAGACTGTGAGCGGGCTATAGCCCGCTGAGACGCTGACAAGTGCGAGTTTTGTAGATTCCGCTGAGGGTAACGACCGTTGTAGCCTGCCGGCGCCGTCAGGCGCGCGATGCCGAAAGACCCTTAGGGATGCGAATGGCGAAGGCTGATACGAGCGACCGCACAGACCAGGCAAGATCTGGAGCAAGCACAAGGGCGCTGCCCAGCTATTTGATCACTGCGGTGCTGATCCGGCTCGCTGACGAAGGTGCCCGGGTAGCGCTTGTGCTACTCGCTCTGGAACGCACCGGCAGCGCTGCTGTCGGCGGCCTGCTTGTCGCTGTGTTGCTCGTCCCACAAGTGGTCGCTGCACCGGCCATCGGTCTGCTGACCGATCGAGCTCGCCAGCCTCGATGGGTGCTCACTGCTTCGGTTGCCGGGTTTGCTGCAGCCCTGACCGCAGTGGCCTTCCTGCTCGGTCGGGTTCCACTGCCACTCGTTGTCGCCGTCTTACTGGTCGGTGGATGCTGCGGTCCAAGCCTCACAGGCGGCCTGACCAGCCAGCTGCCATCGTTGCTGACGTCCGAGTCATCGCTGCCGCGGGCGTTCGGTGCCGATTCGCTTACATACAACGTATCTGGCATCGCAGGTCCGGCCGTGGCAGCTGTTGTCGCAGGTGCAGCCGGAGCAGCGACCGCGACGGTCGCGCTCGCCTGTTCCGCAGCCGTAGGTGCGCTCGTGCTGGTCACACTTCCCATTCCCGCTCATCACCGCTCCGAAGATCAACGGCGGCCGCCGATCACCGCGGGCTTTCGCGCTCTGCTCACCGATCGCGTACTCGGGACTGTGACTGCCTCCAGCACGCTCGGGCAGCTCGGCCTTGGTGCCCTCCCGGTGGTTGCGGCCGTCCTCGCGTCTCGGCAGCATCAGCCGGCCGCGACCGGATGGTTGGTGACCGCAGTTGCCGTCGGTGCTCTGATCGGTTCGCTGCTATGGACCTGGCGTCCAGTGCAACCGGCTCGGTCACCGATGACGGTCATGATTGCGCTGATTGGAACCGCTGTTCCTCTCGCCCTTGCGTCACTAACGACCTCCTCTTTGGCGCTGACGGCCATGCTCTTCGGCATCTCGGGGATTTCCGTTGGCCCCTTCACAGGTGCTCTCTTCACGACTCGCAAGCTCCATGCCGCTGAAGATGTGCAGGCTCAGGTGTTCACCATTAGCGCCGGTCTTCGGCTCACCATGGCGGCGGCTGGTGCCGCAATCGGCGGTGCTCTAGCGGGCGTTCGGAGTCCCGCTCTGTTGATCTTCGTCGCCAGTGCGCCGCTATTCGCCGGCGTGCTGGGTGCCTTGCTGCTGGGGGTGACCTCGAGACGGGGTCGCACACCTTGAGTTACAAGTGTAACTTTCTTAGACGTGACAGAGATTTCAGAAGCTGGCGAGCGTTCGTGGATCCTGGTGATAGCTCGGCTTCCGGCTGAGCCAGCCCGTCACCGGATGGCGATGTGGCGAGATCTGCGACGCTCAGGCGCTATCCCGCTGGGGCAGGCGGTCTGGGCGGTGCCGGAATTGCCTGCTGCCCAACCTCTATTGGAGCGTCTGAACGATCTTGTCGATGCGGCTAGCGGCACCCTGCTTCTGTTGTCTGCAAAGGGTTTGACAGTGGCCGACGTCGGCCGGCTCGAGGAGCTGTACGCCGCCACGCGCCAGGAGGAGTGGTCGGAGTTCGATGCCGACTGTCGCAAGTACCTGGCCGAGCTGGACAAGGAAGAGCGACTCGGCAAGTACACACTCGCTGAGCTCGAGGAGGAGGAACAAAGCTTGGACCGACTACGCCGCTGGTATCGCGAGTTGCGGAACCGTGATCTACGCAGCGTTCCGGCAAGCACGGAGTCGGCCACGGCGCTGAAGGTGTGCGAGGAACGGTTCGAAAGCTACGCCGAACAGGTCTATGCAACCCTCAGCAGTCCTACAAGCTGATCAGTGGAGCTCCAGCTGCTTCCCTGAAGGGTAATGATGTTCAAACCAAAGGATTGGCTCGACCGCCTCTTCGAGATCGGCATCATTTTCAAGGGTGTTGACGGTCTCGCCGAGCTGCTGGGTGGGCTGCTTCTGCTCTTTGTCACCCCAGGCGATATCCATCACATGGTTGCCGTACTGACTCAAGGTGAGCTGTCGGAGGATCCAGATGATGTCGTCGCTCGCTATCTGCTGCACACCGCCAGCGGGCTCACCGGAAACGGGGTGATCTTCGGCGCCGTCTACCTACTGGTGCACGGCGCGGTCAAGGTTGTGCTGGTCATCGCACTCTTGCTCAACAAGCTCTGGGCATATCCCCTCATGATCACCGTCTTGCTGATCTTCATCGGCTACCAGCTGTATCGCATCGTGCTGGACCCGAGTGGGGGACTTATCGCGCTTACTGTGTTCGATGCGCTGATCTTGATCTTGACCTGGCGGGAGTACCGACGGCAGCGGCGGATACTGCCGGATCCTCCAGACGTCAGCAACAGAGCTTCCCCTCAGGTGATCAAGTGATGAAGAAGCAGCCACCGCGAAGAACTGCATCTGCTGATCTTCCATCGGTCGACGCCTCCGGCATCGATCGGCCGTCTTGGTCGCCGTGGCGTACGGTCATCGGATTTGGTGTGGTGAGCCTGGCCGCCGACATGGTGTATGAGGGCGCTCGCTCCGTCACTGGACCTCTGCTGGCATCACTCGGCGCCTCCGCGGTACTGGTTGGACTGGTCAGTGGGGCCGGTGAGGCTACCGCGCTATTGATGCGGCTCGTCTTCGGCTCGTGGGCAGATCGAAGCGGGCGCTACTGGTCGCTGACCTTCGTCGGTTACGGGCTGACCGCAGTTTGCGTACCAGCCCTCGCGATCACGCCTTTCTTCGCCGGCGCTGGCCTGGCGCTGGCCTGCGTTCTCATCCTCGGAGAGCGGCTTGGTAAGGCCGTCCGCAGCCCAGCAAAGACGGCGTTGCTGGCTCGTGCCGCGGCCGCGATCGGACTTGGACGTGGCTTCGGCGTGCACCAGGCGCTCGATCAGATCGGTGCTGTTGCCGGGCCACTCCTGGTAGCCGCTGTCGCTGCGGCAGCCGGAACGCTGTGGCCGGCGATGGCAGTGTTGATCATTCCTGGTGCGGTGGCCATGCTCCTGCTGATTCGCATTTGGCGGAGTATGGGCAATCCCATCACCGGTGACAGAAACAAGGAGCAGCCAACGGAGCCGGCGGCAGCTGAGGAAGGCCGGGAATCACTGCTGTCGCGACTACATGGCCGATTACCGCGGGTGTTTTGGTTGTTTGCGGCTGCCTCTGCTGCGGCGAGCGGAGGCCTCGTCACCTTCGCCGTCATTTCCTTTCACCTGACCCAAGATCATGTCCTGCCCGTTGCGGCCGTCCCGTTGATCTACGCGGCTGCAATGGCCGCTGAGGCATTCGCCGCTCTCGGATCCGGCTGGCTCTTCGATCGCACCAGAGGCCGCATACTCCTTGGCTTGCCGCTCCTGGTGTCTGCTGTGCCGATTCTGGCGTTCGCCAGTACGCCGCTGGTTGCCATTGCCGGTGCGGTGCTCTGGGGCGCGGCGGGAGGCGTACTTGATTCCACCGTCAAGGCGCTCGTTGCCGACCTGGTTCCGGAGTCCCGGCGCGCCACCGGGTACGGCGTGTTTGCCGCTGTGCAGGGTGCCGCAGCCATTGGGGGAGGGTTAATGGCTGGTGCGCTCTATGAGCGATCCCTCCCGATCCTCATTGCTGCCGTGATCGCTACCCAGGTCGTCGCGCTGGTCTTATTGGTCGCTACGCTGCGGCGATATCGCAGTATGGGCGCCTCAGCCTCGGCGCCTGCCTGATGAGCGATGTCAGTCTTCGCTGCCTTCCCGATCATTGGTCTGATCTTGTGCATCATGCTGGTTGACCAATGAACGGCGCCAGCTGGTCCCGGGTGGCAGTCCCCGGAACGACGGTCGCTCGGGATGAGGCAGAGCTGCCTGGACGATGGGTGGCAGCTGGGCTAGTGGCTTGGCCCGCTCCTCATTTCTCCACTGTTGGCGCATCCGCGCCCGATCTTCAAGATTCAGTTGATTGAGCACATGCTCGACCGCCGCCAAGATTGAGCCGCGCAGTAACCAGGAGGACTTGTTCTCCTGAACATTGACCATGATCAGTTCGGTCAAGATCGCCTGCGTTTCGCGAAGAATATCGAGGCTTTCATCAAGCGAGCGCTCAGCCTCCTCCTGCCGATCCTCGACTTCGGCCAGTACGAGACTGCCGAACGCTCGAATGCAATCTGCGACGTCATGGAGGACGACAGCAAACGCATTTCGCAGCTCCTCACCGTATGGATCATCCGGCCTGTCTTCGGCCGGGACTTCAGCGAGCAAGACGATGAACAGTGCGCGGATCGCCAGCTGGCAGCTTTCTAACGTCTGAAGCCCACTAGCCAACACGGGTTCGATGTCAGTGGTGGCGATGGCCCGAGGATTGAACCGCCGGCTGTCCTTCAACGACGCAACAGTGGCGACGGCAGCAGTCAGCCTGCGCGCTCCGGCGCGTACGCGTTCGAGCCAGTTCTGTACCTGTTCGCGCGTAATCGGTCCTTCGATCAACGCAGTACTGGCAGCATCGAGCGGAGCGGCCGTTCCATCTGCCACGTCAATAACCGCGCGGCGAGCTCGTCCGGTTGGCAATGCCGGTGGATAGATCAGATTGAAGGCGACGCCTACTCCGGCGCCGATCAAGGTATTCAAGACTCTGGTCTCTGCCGCAACATCGGGGGTCGTCACGCCAAGGATCAACATTGCGCTGATGGGGACCTCTATCGCCTGTTCGCCCAACCGGAAGATCTTGGCGACCACGAGTGACGCGGCTACTGCTGCGCCCAGACTCCACCAGGTAAGGCCGATCCAGAACGAGAGAAGTATCGCAATCAAGACGCCAGCGAGCACTGCGCCAACCCGGACTATGCCCATCCTGAGTGTCGAATACGCCGACGCCTGCATGACGAGCAGTGCGGTTAGCGGTCCAGTCAGGTCAATGGCGCCTCCGGTGATGACCAAGGTGAGGAGGTAGGTCACCACCGCGGCGGCAGTCAACCGCAGGACGTTGACCGCGGCGGGTCGCAACCTGCGCGGAACATCACGCCATCGGGCGGGATGTGCCGGCCACACCAGGTCGACCAGATGCCGCAATCGGAGGTGGCCGACTGCAGACTCGATCTTGCTCACCTCGGCCCCGAGATTCCTCTTTGATTGGAGCTCAGGCTGGGTCGAACCTCGTTAGCCACGTCAGCTGGGATTCGCCCTCTTCGATGAGGCTGCTGAGCCGTCGATTGAAGATCACACCGTACTCAGCCTTGATGTGTGCGTCAAAGGCCGCCTCATCGAGATACTGCTCGAAGACGAAGAACTTGCGCGGATTGTCGCGTTCCCGATAGACAGTGAACTCGGTATTGCCGGGCTCCCGCCGTACATCCTCGGCCAGGCCGGAAATCATGGTGCCCACCTCATCCTCGGCACCTGGTTTGGCTGTGAACTCCGCATACAAAATCTTGGGCATGATCGACTTCTATCATGCTTGACCAGGTTGTTACTCGGCGGCGAGCATGACAGATCTCGGGTTGATGCTTCAAGGAGCTGCAGTGACCGACGCGGCTGTACGCGCCAAAGCCAAGGTGCCGCGCGCCTGCTCGGATGTGTTTCGGTTCTGGGTATCGGTTGCCATGGGCGTTTTCGTGGGACTGGGGTTTGAGATCGTGCTGATCATCCTCCAGGTCACGGAAACTCGACTCGTACCCTCTGATGAGCAATTTGAGCTGGATCTCGGCTTCGGCGCGAGGCTAACGATCTGGATTGGGTTCGCGATTACCTATCTTGCACTGGGGCTGCACGCCTTCGCTCGATGCGATCGGGCGGAGCTGGTGCGGCGTGTTCTCGCAACGCCACTACCGGCATCGCGGGTCAAGAGATGGTTGCTCGCGGGCGGGGGCGGCATAGGTTGGCCGATCGTCATTGCGGCGATTGCATTCTTCACGATTCTCAACGCGGTGCTGAGACGCGGCGAGAGTACCTCGCTCGTGCTGGCGCTTGCTTGCTTTACCGTGATCACCTGCTGGATGGTGATCACTTTCAGCTTCGCCTTAAACTATGCGCGGCGGGACATCGAGCAAGGCGGACTGCAATTTCCCGGCTCGCGAGAGCCGGTATTCACTGACTACAACTATCTGGCGATCGGCTGTTCGGCAACGTTCGGAACCACTGACACGACGGTGGTCAGCAGCTCCATGCGTCGGGTTGTGAGCGTGCACAGTGTGCTCGGATTGTTGATGAACACGGTTGTTGTGGCGGTGCTGTTGTCGATCATCGTTAGCTGATGATCGACTTCCTGAATGTCTGCGCGCTGAGCTTGTCGAAGGGTGCATGATCATCTTGGCCCTGCTTCCGGCGGACACAGTGTGGCGCCGGAAGCAGGAGGGGGAATGGTGAGGGAGGCAGTGTTTGGCGGGGGGTTGAGAAGGCGGGTCGGTGTAGGTTTTTGGTCCTGCTTTTCCTAATTATGCTGAGGAAACGGCTTGCTATAGAACACAGTTTCGAATACAATGAAGATATGCAACTCGGGGACCAGGCTGCAGCTTCGCGCGAGCAGCGCACCGCCATGGAGGTGGCCCTCGATACCTTCGACACCGCTCTCAACGGTTTGATCAGCGCCGTCGAATCCGCTGGGCTTGATCAACTAGAAGCCGCCGAAAAGGTGGCGGTGTGGCAACGGTTCGAGACCCTCCGCAACAAACTCCCGCTGGTCGACCACGGCTTGATCGCTCAGGCCGAGGCCAGCGACCTTCCTCATGAGTACTGCTGCTCCACCATCACCCAATTCCTTGTGCGGGTGCTGCAACTGTCGCCTGGTGAAGCCGCTGCCCGGGTCCGTGCCGCCGCAGCACTC
>JBJMIR010000054.1:0-115366 GCA_045806785.1 Propionibacteriaceae bacterium
CGACGGTCTCGAACCCCTCGACGACACCCTGCAACAGGACCGGCGTTACCTGGAACTCAAGCAGCGGCGCGACGGTATGTGGCATCTGGCTGGCCGGCTCACCGCCACCCTCGGCGCACAGTTGAACGCGATCGTGGAACCCCTAGCGAAACCCCGCAGCAGCAGCATCGACGATGAACACGGCAAAACGACGCAGTTTCCTGATCAGCGGCCCTCCATGCAACGGCTCCACGACGCCCTCGACGAAGCCTGCGCCAAACTCCTAAAGTCAGCCGATCTGCCCTCGGTCGGTGGAGTTCCCGCCTCCGAAATCATCACCATCACCCTTGAGGACCTGCTCGGCAACACCGGTGCCGCTGAAACCGCTGACGGCAGCCAACTCACTGCTGATCAGCTGCGGCGCATCGCCGACGAAGCCGACATCTGGCCCCTCATCACCACCAGCCACGGCGTCCCCCTCGCCTTAGTCCGAAGCCAACGGCTGGCCTCCAAAGGCCAAACCAACCTGAACAACCTCACCTTGCTATGCAGATACCACCACACCCACTTCCTGCAAAAAGGCTGGACCTGCCGCATCAACGAAAACGGGCTACCCGAATGGATACCGCCCCGCTGGATCGACGCTGATCAACAACCCCACATCAACGCCCGCATCCAACGCATCCACACCCAACGTGAACTCGACCGACGTGATCCGCGACGAACACCGACCGCGGCATGAGAGCGTGCGCAAACGGCGATCAACACGGTAAGCATCAACAGGGTTGAAGTTAGCCGCGAGCCAAGAAGCGTCCCCAGATTTACTCATCGGAGTTATCTGCCAACCGTGAGAGAATTTGCCAAATATTCAGCGTCGTAGGACGTCTCCTTGTCCCGTAATTTCGCCGATAACTGGAGAGCGAGCACATATGGCTGTTGATCTCAATGCGGCAGCGGATCGAACATCCGTCGAAGCTGAGCCGGTTGCACATAAGCCCTCCCACATTCATGGCTTACGAGATGATCGCTGGCCCGATCGACTGGCAACGGCCATGTTCGTCTTTGCGGCGCTTGTCGTGGTCGCGACCTTCATTCCGCCGCTGAGGCGCTACTTCATCCGGTACAACGACGTCATTTCGATGTTGACGATCCCCATCGTGCCTAATTTGGTGTACGCGGCTGTGCTGATCGCGGTCGGCATCGCGTTGCGCCGCCGGCTTCGGGCCGCATGGTGGATTTTCGTTATCTGGTGGATCGTCCTGCCGCAACTGGCCCGCATCATTTCGGTCCTCACGGGTGGCCCGCTGCTGCAAATTGCCGGTTTTGTGATCATGAGTCTGGTTCTGGTGATCCTCTGGCGCGCCAAGCCTCAGTTCCAGGCGCGCGGCAGAGCGCGTAACCTGCTCGCGGCGATCATCTGCTTCGTGGTCGGCAGCGTGGTGATCTTGGTCCTCGGCACCTGGCTGGTCAACGCGTTCGGCACCTCGCCGGATGTGTCGACGGCGCTGCTCCACGTTGTCGACAAGTTGTTGGGTGAAGTGGGCCTGGTTCGCAGAGACGTGGTCCACTCCCCGTTGTGGGTGACCATCTTGCTGGACGTGATGGGCGCGGCGGTCATCCTCACCTCGACGTATCTACTGTTCAAGCCACCGCCGGAGACCCACACTTTGAGCGCGGCCGATGAGGCCAGAATTCGCACTCTGCTCCGTTCATTCGGTGATTGGGACTCCTTGGGGTACTTCGCCACCCGGCGTGACAAGTCCATCGTGTGGAACACCGGCGACCCTGCGACGGCACAGGCGGGCGTCTCCTACCGCGTGATCGGATCAGTGAGTCTTGCCAGTGGGAATCCGGTGGGTGATCCCGAGCACTGGCGATCTGCGATCGAACAGTGGCGGGCAAAGTCCCGCGCTCACGGTTGGTCCCTTGCCGTGATGGGTGCTGGTGAACTTGGCGCCGAGGCATACAACGAGGCCGGCTTGACCGCATTCGAGATCGGCGACGAAGCAATCCTCGAGATGCGATCGTTTTCGCTCAATGGCCCAGGTATGAAGTCGGTCCGCCAGTCCGTCAGCCGACTGCAACGCCGCGGATACACGACAACCGTGGCCCGTCACGCCGACGTCGACGCCGCACACTTCGAGCAGCTGTCGAACTCTGCCTCGCGCTGGCGGGGAGACGGTGGTGACGAACGAGGCTTCTCCATGGCGCTCGGGCGTCTAGGAGACCCACTGGACGCGGAATGTGTGCTGGTCGAGGCACACGATGAGGAAGACACGCTCCGGGCATTCCTCAGCTTTGTGCCCTGGGGTCGCAATGGTCTCTCGCTTGATCTCATGCGCCGCGATCCCACGGCCGACAACGGTCTTGTCGAGCTGATGGTCGCTTCGCTGGCGGAGCGCGCCGCAGTGTTTGGTGTCGGTCGGGTGTCGCTGAACTTCGCGATGTTCCGCGAGGCGTTCGAGCGCGGCGCTGAGCTGGGGGCTGGGCCGATCGCCCGCCTGTGGCGACAGGCGTTACTACTCGCCAGCCGCAACTGGCAGCTGGAATCCCTCTATCGGTCGAACGCCAAGTACCAGCCTGAATGGCAGCCTCGATACATCTGCTTCGAGTACACCTCAGACCTGCCCCGCGTCGGCACCGCCGCTGGCAGCGCCGAAGGCTTTCTCACCCGTCCCTCGCTTGCGATGCTGAGCCGGCACGGCAAGGAACCAGCCGCAGGTTCGCTGGAACGCGCAGGTGAGGAATATGCAGCCGAGGTGACGGCCAACATCCCCGTAGAACCTGATGCTTTGACTGAGGCCCTGTCTATCGAAGGGCTCCCAGAACAGGTCCGGGTACGCCGCGAGAAGCTGGAGCGGCTCCGAGAGCAGGGCGTCGATCCGTACCCGGTGACGTTCCCGCGGACCCATACGCTGGCGCAGGTTCGGGCAGAAGCCGGCGAGGTGCCGCCCAATACGCGTACCGGCCGCCGGGCCTCGGTCGCCGGACGGATCATCCTCAATCGTGACGGCGGGAAGTTGTGCTTCGCCACCTTGCGAGACGGCACAGGTGACCTACAGATCATGATCGCTCTCGACGCCGTTGGACCGGAGATGCTGAAGCACTGGCGACAAGATGTTGATCTCGGTGATCAAGTCGGCGTTACCGGTGAGGTGATCACTACCAAGCGCGGCGAGCTGACCCTGCGCGCCGACACCTTCAAGATCACCAGCAAGTCGATCCGGCCGCTGCCCGAGAAGCACAAGGGCCTTACCGATCCGGAGGCCCGGGTCCGGGCGCGTTACGTGGATCTCATCGTGAGACCAGAGGCGCGCGAGGTGGCGTACGCGCGCGCCGCTGTGGTTCGCAGCATTCGTGAATCACTGCACGCTCGTGGCTTCACCGAGGTGGAGACACCGGTTTTGCAGCTGATTCATGGCGGAGCAAACGCGCGGCCCTTCGAAACCCATATCAACGCTTATGATCTTGATCTCTATCTGCGGATCGCCACCGAGCTGCACCTGAAGCGGCTGATCGTCGGCGGCATGGAAAAGGTATTCGAGATCGGGCGGCAGTTCCGGAACGAGGGAGTGGACTTCAAGCACAACCCGGAGTTCACCTCCTTGGAGGTGTACGAGACCTACGGCGACTACAACACCATGCGAGTACTGACCCAGGAGCTCATTCAGGAGGCTGCCACTGCGGTATACGGCTCACCGATCGCTCGCAGAGAGGAGGCGGACGGCACGATCACCGAATATGATCTCTCGGGCGACTGGCCGGTGAAGACCATCTGCCAGGCGGTGTCAGAGGCGCTGGGCGAAGAGATCACCGTCGATACCCCGGTCTCGGTGCTGCGTCAGCACGCTGAGGCGATCGGCCTGGAGCTCGATGCCAACGCCGGCTGGGGTTATCTTCTCGAGGAAATCTACGGGGAACTGTGTGAAGGACAGACCACGACTCCGGTCTTCTACACCGATTTTCCCAAGGAGAATTCACCGCTGGCCCGGGAGCACCGCGACGATCCGCGACTGGCTGAGAAGTGGGACTTGGTCATCTTCGGTGCTGAGCAGGGCACCGCGTACTCAGAGCTGACTGACCCGCTCGAACAGCGTGAGCGACTGGTTGCTCAGTCGCTGCGGGCCGCCGCGGGCGATCCCGAGGCGATGCAGGTTGATGAGGATTTCCTGCAAGCCTTGGAGTACGGGATGCCGCCGACCGGTGGTATGGGACTGGGTGTCGATCGACTCGTCATGAATCTGACCGGTCTCGGAATTCGCGACACGATCTTGTTCCCCCTGGTGAAGCCACAGGGCTGAGCAGAAACTTTCTCAGAACGAGGCCGACCGCGCGATCGCGTCCGAGAGCCGACCGGCAACGCCCTTGTCTTCAGCGATGTCTGTGCGCTCCGCGACAGCCAGGTCTGGCCGGTCAGTGATGATTCCGTCAACCGCTGCATCCATGTAGTCGCGCATATGTTGCTCGTCGTCGACCGTCCAGACGATCACGTTGTAACCAGCTGCCCACGCCTGTCGGACGAATCGAGGGCTATAGGACTGTTGCTCGATGACTATGAAGTCGGCTGGAACGTTGGGTACGCCACCGAAGTTGATCGGCACGATGAAGCCAACCACCAGTTGGGGCCGCAATCGCTTGAGCTCCTCGACCACCTCACGGCTGAGGGTGTGGTACGTGTAGTGCTCAGTGACCCCGGCCCGGTCCAGCACCGCAAGCAGCCGCGGCACAAGATCAGGCGTCTCGCCGCCGTGGAGCTTGATCTCCAGTAATTGCGGCAGATTCAGCTGGATCGAGAGCTGGATCCACTCCTCGAGCGACGGGATCTTCGCTTCCATCCCTCCTGCTCGGACAGTGATCTTGGTCAGCTCGTCCTGGGTGAGGTCTTTGACATTGAGGTTCTTGCCAGCAAGGCGCTTGAGATTCGCATCATGCATCACGACGAACTTGCTGTCCTTGGTTTCCATGACGTCGAATTCGACGCGGTCAGCCCCCGCCTGTGCTGCGGCCTGCAAGGCCGGAAGCGTATTTTCGACTCCACCCTGGATGAACCCGCGGTGCGCTAACACCTCGGTTTCCTCGCTGTGGACCAGTGTGGCCATGATCTTGTGGTTCAGCACAGAGGTAACGCCAAACGCCACCACCAAGACCACGGCGGCCAAGGTCCACAAAACCCTCTGGCGGCGAGCTGTCACCTCTGCCGGTTCGGAGTGCGAAACGATCGCCGAGGCCGGTTGATGATCTTTCCGGAGGCGATCTAGCCAATCGCGCATCATCGCGGTCAGCGACTGTACGATCATGATCGTCAACAACGCCGCGAGGATGAATATCCCGATCTGCCAGACGCTGAGTCCGACGGCGGCCAGCCACGGTGAGGTGGTTGGGGCGAGTAGGTCGGTGGCAATTGTGGGCGCCAAAGTCACCGCACCGAAGATGAATGCCGCCAGCCCTGCTAGGAACGTGAGCGCGATGACCAGACCGAGAACCCGCAAGGAGCGCCAGCGCGTCAGGCGCCAGCTGGTCACAAAGGCTTGCCAGACGCCTGCTGTTGTGGTGCCCAGCAGCGGCAGCGTGAAGATCAGTCGTAAATTCAGATAGCTGATCAAGAGCAGTACCGCGCTATAGAGCAGGCTTGACGAAGGGCTCTTACTGAGTTCCTCGCTGATGAACGGTGGTACTGCCACCTTCTTCGTCAAGATCGACGTCAGTCCCAGCTGGCCCAGTGGCAGTAACAAGATCAAATAAACGATCACCAGCAAGCCTTGCGGATGCGCCAGTTTCGTGATCGTCTCCCAGAGCTGGTGTAGCACCAGTCGGAACGACGGCGCAGTTCCCGACTGATGGTGTGATGCCAGGATGAACAAGGTGACCAGTTCGGCGACGATCGCGATCACTGCCACAACCGCGATGATCAGGAGCGTGATATCGGCCAGCGGATTGCGCAGCACGTGCGAGATTCGGTCGTACGCGATACTGCCCAGTCCGGTTTGAAGGAGCACCAACTGGTAGAGCAGCCGGATCAGCGGAGTGGCGACCAAGATCAGGACCAGCTGCATTGCAGCAACGACGAGAACGTAGAGCTGCGGACTTTCCCAGGTCGCCCGACTTGCGATCCGGATCGCACGGAAAATGCCCACCGGCTTCTCAACGGGCTGGGTTGCTAGCCTTCTCTCCCCGAGCTCGCTTACGGCCACCTGGCATTACTCGCGTGGACTCCGCATCTGCCGATCATGCCAAGTCCGAGAAGATAATGCGAGGCCCGACCCCGAGTTGTCAGAACATGGTTGACCAATAGCTCACCCATGTTCTGACGAGTCGGCGTGCTTACGTGGTGGCGGGAGCCTTTCGCCGGATGCCGAACAAGGTAAACAGCAGCGCACCCACGGCGGTGATCGTCAGCAGCACCAATCCGATGGTGTAGCTGTGCTCTGCCTCGTTGTAGGTCGCTCCCATGACGAGCGGCGGGAAGAATCCGCCCAATCCACCGGCAGCACCAACGATTCCAGTGATCGAGCCGACCCGCTCGGCCGGTGCCAGCTCGGCAACCCAGGCGAAAACGCCGCCCGTGCCTAATCCCAGGAAGAGAGCCATCAGGACGAATGTGGTTCCGGCTGGGATTTCAGGCGGCAATCGAAGTGCGATGATCACCGACATCACTGCAGCTCCAGCAAGGGCGGTGGCGACGACCTTGCGCGGGCCGATCTTGTCGGCCAGGGTGCCACCGATCGGCCGAGCGATCACCGCTGCAATAGCGAATCCAGCGGTTCTGGTGCCGGCCTCGGTCAGGCCGAAGCTGTAGACGCTCTTCAGATAGGTCGGCAGGTAAGTGGAAAACGCCACGAAGCCACCGAAAGCCACGGCGTAAAGAAACGCCATTTGCCAGGTGAGCGGCAGCTTCGCCGCCGCAGCCAGTTTGGGTACGACGGGAGCGAGATTTGCCTTCCAGGCGGGTGAATCCCGCATCAGCAACCACAACAGGGCACCAAGAATGACCAGTGCTCCAGCAATGATCAGGTGTGTCGGAACATAACCGATGCTCCGCACGAGCCGCGGAGTGAAGAACGAGGACAAAGCGGTGCCGCCCATGCCGGCACCAAAGACGCCGGTGGCAAAACCACGTCGTGCCGGTTCAAACCATGCATTCACAAACGGAATGCCGACAGCGAACGTGGTGCCGGCTATGCCGAGGAAGAAGCCGAACAGCAACAGCAGTGCGTACGACTTCAGCGAGCCCGCGAAAGCAACCAGCAGCACAGGAACTGCCGACGCCAGGGTCAGCACTGTGAACATCATCCGGCCGCCAAAGCGGTCGGTGAGCGCTCCGACCGGCACCCGGCCGAGGGAGCCGACCAGGACTGGCATGGCAACCAGCAATGAGGTCTGCGTAGCGCTCAAACCCAGTTCGGAGCTGTATCTGGTGCCCAGCGGCGCAATGATGTTCCATGCCCAGAAGGTGATGGCGAATCCGATAAGCGCCAAGATCAGGTTCTTGGTCTGACCTGTCTGAAGGTTCGTGGCCGTGGGGGCGGTGCTAGTCACGAAGTGTCCTCTCTGTCTCAGGCGTCTCGAGCGCGGTCACGGGTGCCGACAGGGGCCCAGCCGCGGTGCGTCGGGGCGGCTCCCGGAGCAGGCAAGTCGTCGCGGCTCCGGTAGACGATGTAGGGCCGGAACAAGTAGTGCAGTGGGACCGTGAAGGCGTGCACCAAGCGCGTAAAGGGCCAGATCGCGAACAGCAACATCCCAATCAGAGTGTGGATTTGGAAGGCCAGCGGCGCCGCAGCCATGGAGCCGATCTTGGGTGAGAAGTAGAACAGGGACCGGAACCAGGGCGAGACGGTGTCCCGATATGTCACGTCCTCATGCCCACCGAACACGCTCAGCACGGTGGTCGCCAGCCCGGCCACGATCGCTGCCACGAGGACGACATACATTCCCTTGTCGTTCTTCGTGGTGGCCATGAACACCGGCCCCGTGGTACGGCGGCGGTAGATCAAGATCAAGATCCCGACCAGCGTGCAAAGCCCGGCGAGAGTGCCCCAAAGCAGGGCGTTGAAGTGATACATGCCCTCGCTGATACCGACCGCCTCGGTCCACGACTTTGGGATCACGAGACCGCCGATGTGCCCGACGATCACAACCAAGATCCCGAAGTGGAACAGCGGAGATCCGATTCGAAGCAGCCGCGACTCATACAGCTGTGATGATCTCGTGGTCCACCCGAACTGGTCGTAGCGATAACGCCAGATCAGGCCCCCGATCAAGATCGCCATCATGACGTACGGAAGCACGCCCCACAGCAAGACACTCATCGCGCATCTCCCATCGGAAGGAGTGGGTGGGGGAATGGCTCCAGCCCGACGGTTTCAATCGGGGGACCGGCAGCGGCCATCGCCATGACAGCCTTGCGGTCCGCCGGCGACGGACCGGGCAGCGTGCCACACACGGCCGCCACCACGCCTGCGTACGGCGTGCGCCGTTCCGCCAGAGCCAAGCGCAGCAACTCCAGGCTGCTCCGATACTCCTGCAGCAAGGCCGTGCCATCGACAGGGTCCACGATCGCCGCGTACTCCAGCACCATCGGCAGGTAATCGGGCAGCTCGCCTCCGGTATCGACCAAGAAACCGGACCGGCGATACCGCTGCTTGAACGCGGTCAGCACCTCTCCGCGTCGGCGGGTGTCCCCATCGGTCCAATACGACAGGTACAGGCTGTGCTTGCGATTCAAGTCAAAGACATCGACGTAATGGATCTGTATCGTTCGCAAATCTGACGTGTCCCAGTACGCCAGCAAGGGCTCAAAGATCTCCGCCTGATCAGGAGCCTTCTCGGCAAGTGCGGCATGTATCAAACCGGACATCGCGACGACATCGCGCTCGGGATAGCCGAGACAGACCGCAGCCGCCTGGTGAACTACCCGGAACGCCTCCCGGCGCTGGGCTTTCACGCCGGCTCCTTGCGTTTCGGGAAGATCCCTTCCGGTGCGCCCTTGCCGTCCCAGTTGAGCAGATTCACCCGTCCCTGGAGTTCCTCACCGGAAACGGCGACATCAGAGGTCTGTCGTTGCCGGAGAGCCTCAAATGTCTCGACCGCGACCGGCGCTGGCCGGCCGCTCGCCTCGCCGAGGGGTGGTTGCTCGTATGGTCCGTACTCGAGCGAGCAGCCGAGCTCCTCGAGCTCATGGGCCTGCTCAACATGAGCCGTAGGGATGACATAGCGCTCGTTGTACTTGGCAATCGCCATCAGGCGGTACATCTCGCGCATGCTCTGGTCGGTCATACACACCGACGCAGCAATCGAATCGTCCTGCGGCTGTCCGAGTGTGATGTTGCGCATGTGTGCACGCATTGCTGCCAGGATTGTCAGCACTCGCTCGATCTCAGTCACGTCACCGGCGGTGAACAGCTCGGCTAGGTACTCCAGCGGAATCCGTAGTGAGCGGATCGCCCCGAACAAAACGCCGGAGGATTCGGCGTCGTGGCCTTGATCACGGAGCAGGTCGACGATGGGTGACAGCGGCGGGATATACCAGACCATCGGCATCGTCCGATACTCCGGATGCAACGGCAGCGCCACTTTGAAGGTCTTGGCCAGCGCATAGACCGGTGAGCGCCGCGCCGCGTCCAGCCAGTCCGGCGGGATGCCTTGCTGCCGCGCCGCCGCAATCACCTGCGGATCGTTCGGGTCCAGCATCAGATCGAGTTGTGCGGCGTACAGATCCTTTTCGTTGGGTGTGGCCGCGGCCGCTGTTACTCGATCGGCGTCATAGAGGAACAGGCCCAGGTAGCGCAATCTGCCGACGCAGGTCTCCGAGCACACTGTGGGCAGTCCGACCTCGATCCGGGGATAGCACAGCGTGCACTTCTCAGCTTTGCCCGTCTTGTGGTTGAAATAGATCTTCTTGTATGGGCAGCCGGTTACGCATTGCCGCCAGCCTCGGCAACGATCTTGGTCGACCAAGACGATGCCGTCTTCGGCACGTTTGTAGATCGCACCTGAGGGACACGACGCCATGCACGACGGATTCAGGCAGTGCTCACAAATCCTCGGCAGATAGAACATGAACGTTTGCTCGAAGGCAAACTTGATCTTGTCCTCAGACTCGCGGCGTACCCGCTGCACAATGGGATCCAGGTGACCGTATTCGCTGGCACCGCCAAGATTGTCATCCCAGTTCGCCGACCAGGTGATCTTGGTGTCCTCGCCGGTGATCAAGGACTTCGGGCGGGCCACCGGGAAATCGTCGCCGAGGGGCGCGTTGAGCAGCGTCTGGTAGTCGTAGGTCCACGGCTCGTAGTAGTCGGCAAGCTTTGGCTGCACTGGCGAGGCGAAGATCCCTAGCAGCTTCTTGAGCCTGCCGCCGGCCTTCAGCTTGAGTCGACCGCGGCTGTTGAGAGTCCAACCGCCTCGCCAGGTCTCCTGATCTTCATAGCGGCGTGGATAACCCTGGCCGGGCCGAGTCTCCACATTGTTGAACCAGACGTACTCGGTGCCCGCACGGTTGGTCCAGGCTTGTTTGCAGGTCACCGAACAGGTGTGGCAACCAATGCACTTGTCAAGATTCATCACCATGCCCATTTGGGCCATGACCCGCATCAGTACTGCACCTCCTGGGAGCGCCGCCGGATGGTGGAGACCATGTCGCGCTGGTTACCGGTAGGGCCGAGATAGTTGAACGCGTACGACAGCTGGGCGTACGCGCCGATCAGATGGGTGGGTTTCACCAACAGCCGGGTCACCGAGTTGTGGATGCCACCACGACGACCAGTCGCCTCGGACTTCGGCACGTCGATCATCCGCTCTTGAGCATGGTGCACATAGACCACGCCCTCCGGCATCCGGTGGCTGACGATCGCTCGTCCGACCAGCACGCCGTTGGCGTTCACACACTCCATCCAGTCGTTGTCGGACACACCGATCGCAGCTGCGTCCTGGGGGCTAAGCCAAATGGCTGTTCCGCCGCGGGCCAACGACAGCATGAACAGGTTGTCTTGATACTCGGAGTGGATTGACCACTTGTTGTGTGGAGTGAGGTAGCGCACGGTCACCTGCTGGGCGCCATCGGCACCGAGCGTTGGCTCACCGAAGAGCCGGTGCATGTCCAGCGGCGGACGATAGATCGGTAGCGTCTCGCCAAGATCACGCATCCAGTCATGATCAAGGAAGAAATGCATCCGGCCCGTCAGCGTGTGCCAGGGTTTGAGCCGTTCCACATTGACGGTGAACGGCGCATAACGACGACCGCCGGTTTCTGATCCCGACCACTCCGGCGAGGTGATCACCGGAACTGGTGACTGCTGAGTTTGCGCGAAGGTGATCCGCTTTTCCTCAGAGCCCTCGGCAAGATCAGCGAGGTGAACACCGGTGCGCTGCTCCAAGGACCGGAAGCCCTGGACGGCAAGCTCGCCGTTCGTGGTTCCGGAGAACGTGAGGATTGCCTCCGCCAGCTTGGCGTCGGTGTCGATGGCCGGACGTCCATCGGCTGCCCCACCGAGCATCACACCGCCTGATGCTGCCAGCTGCGCGACTTGATGTTCCAGATGGAAAGTGACGTACTTCACCGTGAAACCCAGCTTGTCAGCCAGCGGGCCGATAGCGGCCAGCTTGTCGGCAATGGCGGTGTAGTCACGTTCCACGATCTGGAAGCTGGGCATGGTCTTGCCTGGCATGCCGATGACGTCTCCGCGCTTCCAGTCCCGTACCACGCCATTAGGCTGGGCGGTCTCGCCCGGGGTGTCGTGCTGCATCGGTACCGCAACCAGGTCACGTCGTGTCCCTAGGTGGGTCGCGGCCTGCCGGGAAAGTTCCTGGGCAATGAGATGAAACATCTCAAAGTCGCTCTTGGTCTCCCATGGCGGATCGATCGCCGGTGTAAAGGCGTGCACGTAGGGATGCATGTCGGTGCTCGACAGGTCGTGCTTCTCATACCAGGTTGCGGCCGGTAGCACGATGTCGGAGAGCAAGGTGCTAGACGTCATCCTGAAGTCAGAGCAGAGCAGCAGGTCCAGCTTTCCTTCCGGAGGCTCGTCATGCCAGGTGACGTCTTGCGGTCGGACGACTCCTTCCTCCGCCATGACATTGGAGTGAGTCCCGAGCAGGTACTTCAGGAAGTACTCGTTGCCTTTGGCGGAGGAACCGAAGAGATTGGAGCGCCACAGCGTCAGCGTGCGTGGCCAGTTCTCCGGCGCGTCCGGGTCCTCGACTGCCATTTTGATGGTGCCCGCCGCGAGCGCATTGGCGATATAAGAGGCAACATCCGGAGCTTCGCCGGCCTCGACCGCTGCCGCGGCCTGGTCGGCGAGATCCAGGGGATTGACGTTGAACTGCGGATAGAACGGCATCCATCCCAGCCGCGCGGATTGCGCGATGGTGTCCGCCGTATGCATGCCGGTGAGGTTTCCTTCGGCCAGCGGTGAGGCGAGGGCGTCGGCGGAGTACCCGTCGAAGCGCCACTGGTCGGTGTGCATGTACCAGTACGCGGTGCCGATCATGGTCCGCGGTGGGCGCGACCAATCCAGAGCGTTCGCCAGCGAGATCCAGCCGGTGATCGGCCGGCACTTCTCCTGGCCGACGTAGTGAGCCCAGCCCCCACCATTACGGCCCATGCATCCGGTCAAAAGCAACAAGCTCAAGATCGACCGGTACGTGGCATCGCCGTGGAACCACTGACAGATTCCGGCGCCCATGATGATCATGGATCGGCCGTTGGACTGCTCGGCGTTGCCGGCGAATTCCCGGGCGATCCGGATGCATGCCTGGGCAGGCACGCTGGTGATCTCTTCCTGCCAGGCCGGGGTGTACGGCGTTGTCGGGTCGTCGTAGCCGGTCGGCCACTCTCCCGGCAGATCTGGCCTGGCCACTCCATGTTGAGCGAGCAACAGGTCGAACACCGTGGTGACGATGTGATCACCGATCCGAATAATCGGCACACCACGACGCACCACAGACCCCGATCCGTCCGGTGCCTCGAAGCAGGGGAGCAGCACTTCGACGACCTCGTCGTCGTCGACGTCGCGGATCGTGAGAGCAGGGGTGATGCCTTCCAGGTCGAGATTCCAGCGACCTGTGCCGGAGTCGGCGTACCGAAAGCCCATCGATCCGTTGGGAACCAACGGCTGACCGCTGGCAGCATCCAGCAGCACTGTCTTCCACGCGGCCTCTGGAGGACTGTCGCTGCCCGGTTCCAAGTCCACCTCAGTCAAGAACTTGCCTGGCACGAACCCCCCGTGCTCGGCGTTCTCCGTCAGGGTGATCAAGAAAGGAAGGTCGGTGTAGGTCTTCACATAATCGGTGAAGAAGGGCACCTGCCGCTCGACAAAGAACTCTTTCAAAACAATGTGGCCCATGGCCATGGCGAGGGCGGCGTCCGTACCGGCCTGGGCCGGCAACCATTCGTCAGCGAACTTGGTGTTATCGGCGTAGTCCGGACTGACGACGACGACCTTGGTGCCGCGATAGCGCACCTCGGTCATCCAGTGAGCGTCGGGAGTTCGGGTCACCGGCACGTTGGAGCCCCACATCATCAGATATGTGGCATCCCACCAGTCGCCCGATTCCGGAACGTCAGTCTGGTCACCGAAGACCTGAGGGCTGGCGACCGGCAGGTCGGCGTACCAGTCATAGAAGGAGGTCATTGCACCGCCGATGAGGTGGTTGAAGCGAGTCCCCACGCAGTGCGAGACGATCGACATTGCCGGAATGGGTGAGAAGCTGGAGATCCGATCCGGCCCGTACGTCTTGATCGTGTGCACCTGAGCTGCGGCGATCATCTCCACGGCCTCATTCCAGGACACGCGTACCAGTCCGCCCTTGCCGCGTGCCTGTTGATAGCGGCGGCGACGCTCCGGGTCGTTGACTACGTCGGCCCAGGCGAGTACCGGATCACCCAGCCGCTGCTTGGCCTCCCGGTACATCTCCAGAAGGACACCGCGCGCATACGGGTACCGCACTCGGGTGGGGGAGTAGGTGTACCACGAGAAAGCCGCACCGCGCGGGCAGCCCCGTGGCTCGTACTCGGGCCGATCCGGACCGACTGAGGGATAGTCGGTCTGCTGCGCTTCCCAGGTGATGATCCCGTCCCGGACGTAGATCTTCCAGGAACAAGAACCGGTGCAGTTCACGCCATGCGTGGACCGCACCACCTTGTCGTGACTCCACCGGTCGCGGTAGAAGACATCGCCCGCCCTCCCGCCTACGCGGAAGGCCACCCGACCGTCGTCGGACTCCTCCCATCTGGTGAAGAATTTGCCTAGCTTCAAGAGCGCATCGGAGGCAGGACCATCAACCCCCGCCGCGGCCGGAGGATTCATACGCTGACCCTAACGAGTGTTGTTCAACCGGCGGAAGTGACCAAAGGCCCGGTGTTCCAGGTGTCTTCGCCTTCACCCACTCAGGTCAGCCGTACCCACAATCTCCGGTAAGCCGGCCACCGAAGGACGCAGCAAGGATTGGTCGGGACCGCCGACCAGTGTGTATCTTGGTCCGTTGGTGCCGCCTGGTTGAGCGGCATTTGCGCGCCCCTATAGCTCAGCAGGCAGAGCGTCTCCATGGTAAGGAGAAGGTCTGCGGTTCGATTCCGCATGGGGGCTCGGGCTTCCTCTCCGGTGCCGCCGCGCGCCGGCGGAATATGCGGTCTGTTCAGGCCGTTGCCCGACCGGGAAACTGGTAGGGGAGACCACAGCGGGATAGCTCAGGCGGTAGAGCAAGCGGCTCATAATCGCTGTGTCGCGGGTTCGAGTCCCGCTCCCGCTACCAGCACGACAAAGCCCCTAAGAAGTAGCACCGAAGAAGTAGCACTGACGAAGTAGCACCGAAGAAGAGTTTGAGGACACGACATGGCTAAGACCGTCGATGTACGGCCAAAGATCACCCTGGCCTGCACTCAGTGCAAGGAGCGGAACTACATCACCAAGAAGAACCGGCGCAATGATCCGGATCGCCTTGAGCTGAAGAAGTTCTGCCCACGCTGCAAGACCCACACCCCGCACCGCGAGACTCGCTGACGAAGCTGCCTGATCCAGACCCGCCGCTGATCGGGCTTGCTCACGGCAGCCGGCATCCCGAAGGCAGTTACGCCATCGAGCGGCTCATGGCGGCCGTCGCCGAGCAGGTAAAGATCACCGCTGTTCCGGCCTATCTAGACTTGGCAGCGCCGGACCTGAATGCGGCCGTCGGCAAGCTCGCCGGGGCGGGCCATTCAATGGCGGTTGTCGTCCCGCTGCTGTTCACTGAGGCGTATCACGCCACGATCGATGTGCCGGAGACGGTACGCGAGATCTCGGCTTCCCGAAATTTCCAGCTGATCATCGCTGACATCTTGGGCACAGGCGATGATGTCGCAGATGTGCTTCGGCACAACATGGTGGCTGCCGGCCTCTCTGATCAAAGCTCAGTCCTGCTTTTTGCCGTCGGCTCATCGAATCCCGCGGCCAACGAAGCCGTCGTCGATCTTGCGACTCGGCTTGCCGCAGGTCGACAAGGTCCGGTCCGAGCTTGTTTCGGAACCTGTCGGCCAGGCGTCGGCGACGTGCTCGATGGTCTCCGTGAGCCGGTGGCTGTGCTGCCGCTGTTCCTTGCGGAGGGCCTATTGCTGAAACCGCTCCGCAGACTCTCCTCTGAGCGCGGCTGGCAGGTGGCAGCGCCGCTGGGAGAACGAGCTGCTGATCTTGTCCGGCGGCGTTACGAGGCGGCGTACGAGCAACATGCGTCCTGAGCCCTTCGACAAGCTCAGGACGGCGCTTGCCGAAGGGCGCTTCGACAGGCTCGGCGCGGATAGTCCGTTAGCGTTGCATCATGGCCATCACCGAGGCTCATGCCGGTCGTCGCTATCCGCCCTGCGACCCGTACCAGGTCTCGGCGGCCAAGATCGCGGAGTTCGCGACAGCGCTGGGTGATGACAACCCTCGATATCGCGGCCAGTCGCCGATCGCGCCGCCCACCTTCGCCGCTGTCATCTCGGCGCCGGCGTGGGACGCCTTGTTCAACGACCCGGAGCTGGAACTCTCGGTTGCGCGGATCGTGCACGGTGACCAGCGCTTCACCTTCATACGGCCGCTGCATGCCGGCGATGTCGTGATCGCGACTGCGACGATCGACAAGGTCCGGATGCGGGCCGGTTCGGAGCTGGTCTCGGCGACGGTGGACATCACAGCTCTCGACGGTGAGCCCATTTGTCGCGCCCAGGCCACCTTCGCCCATGCTCGGGAGACAGCCGCATGAAGGCCACCGTGGTCGACGGGCTGGAGGTGGGCACGGAATTGCCGTCGCTGACTGTCCGATTCACCAGGGAACGGCTGGTTCGCTACGCCGGCGCCTCGACCGATTTCAACCCCATCCATTACTCCGAGCACTTCGCCACCCGAGTCGGTCTCCCGGGCGTCATTGCCCACGGGATGCTCACCATGGGAACAGCGCTTCGGGTGGTTACCAATTGGGTAGGAGACCCGAGCCGGGTGATCTCCTACGCCGTCCGGTTCACCAGGCCAGTGGTTGTGCCCGACAATGCGGACGGCGTTGAAGTGGAGTTCGGTGGCAGTGTCTCCGCGATCGACGGATCGCTCGTTACCGTCGGTATCGAAGCGATCAGTGAAGGGCAGCGCGTCTTGGGCGCCGCGCGAGCAGAAGTCGATCTTGGGGTGCGAGTCCCGCATCTTGATCACGGAACCTCCTATGCGCCCTGAGCTAGACGACATCCGCCCTGAGCTTGTCGAAGGGCGCGAGCTGTTGGCCGACTACACGACCCTGAGGGTGGGTGGCCCGGCACGCCGAATGATCACTGTCAAGACCGAGACAGAGCTGGTGGAGACAGTGCGGAATCTCGACGAGCATGGCGAGCCGCTGCTCGTTCTCGGCGGAGGTTCGAACCTCCTGGTCGCAGACTCCGGCTTTGACGGCACAGTGATCAAGATCGACACCAGAGGCATCGACGAGGACACCGCAGCATGTTCCGGTGCGGTGATCATGGTTGCGGCCGGGGAACCGTGGGATCCCCTCGTGTTGTACGCCATAGACAAAGGCTGGAGCGGCCTGGAGGCCATGTCGGGTATCCCAGGTCTGGTAGGTGCGACACCGATCCAGAACGTCGGCGCGTACGGCGCCGAAGTCAGCGAGCTGATTTCTATGGTGCGCACGCTCGACCGGGCAACCGGGCAACTGAAAACCCTCTTTCCGGTGGAATGCGGCTTCGGATACCGGACCTCGCGGTTCAAGTCGGATCCGGGGCGCTTTCTGGTGCTCTCGGTGACGTTCCAGCTCCGCCTCGGCTCCATGTCACAACCGATTCGCTATCCCGAGCTTGCCCGAGCGCTCGGGGTTGAGCTGGGTCAGCGGGCACCAGCGGCAGAGGTTCGTCAGGCGGTGCTTGGGTTGCGTACCGCCAAGGGCATGGTGTTGGCCGGAGATGATCATGACACCTGGAGCGCCGGATCATTTTTCACCAACCCGATCCTCAGCTCCGCCGATGCTGACGCTTTGCCTGCCAACGCGCCACGCTTCCATCAGTCCGGGGACATGATCAAGACCAGTGCGGCCTGGCTGATCGAGAAGGCGGGCTTTGGCAAAGGCTATGGAAACGGCGCCGCGCAGCTGTCGGGCAAGCACACGCTCGCACTCACCAACCGAGGCGGGGCAACTGCGGCAGATCTACTCAGCCTGGCACGGGAGATTCGAGCCGGCGTACGGGCGAAGTTCGGCATCGAGCTGGTTCCTGAGCCGGTCCTTGTGGGATGTGAGCTGTGAGCCTGGAGCGGTTCGGGGTGTGGGCGCCTCGGCCCTCATCGGTGACGTTGGTGATCAAGAAGGTCGGAGACAGCACGCCGGTCAAAGTGGGCATGGAACGTGACGAGGAGGGCTGGTGGACCCCGGCTGAGCCGCTTCCAGACAGTGTTGGATCGGCGAATGGGGGCATTGCCGAGTTCGACTACGGCTTCTTGCTCGACGACTCCGATACGGTGCTGGCCGATCCTCGCTCTCGGCGCCAGCCGGACGGCGTTCACGGCTGGTCACGGACCTTCGATCCCGATAAGTACGTCTGGTCAGACCAGAAGTGGACCGGGCGCCAGCTCGCCGGCGGCATTATCTATGAGTTGCATATCGGTACCTTCACCCCGGAGGGCACCCTCACGGCGGCGATTGACCGGCTCGGCCACCTCGTCGAACTGGGCGTTGACTTCGTCGAGCTCATGCCTGTCAATGCCTTCAACGGCCCACACAACTGGGGTTACGACGGGGTGCTCTGGTACGCCGTCCATGAGGGGTATGGCGGTCCGCTGGCGTACATGCAGTTCGTTGACGCCTGCCATCAGGCGGGCCTGGCGGTAGTCCAGGACGTCGTCTACAACCATCTCGGCCCGAGTGGCAATTACCTCCCGAAGTTCGCACCTTATTTGAGAAGCGACGCCGGCCCTGCCCTCTGGGGTGATGAGCCGAATTTGGACGGCGAGGAGTCTGACGAGGTACGCCGGTACATCATCGACAACGCCTTGATGTTCCTTACCGACTATCACGTTGACGGGCTGCGGCTCGACGCTGTGCACGCCCTGCACGACACGAGAGCCACACACCTTCTCGAGGAACTGAATATCGACGTTTCTGCCCGCAGCACGTTTCTACGCCGGCCGATGCCGCTCATAGCTGAATCCGATCTGAACGATCCTCGGTTGATCACAGCGCGAGAAGGTGGCGGCTACGGCCTGACTGCACAGTGGAGCGACGATTTCCACCATGCCCTCTACGTCAGCCTGACCGGCGACACCAGCGGCTATTACGCCGATTTCGACTCGCTCGCGGCCTTGGGCAAGGTGTTCGAGAGCGGTTTCTTCCACACCGGCACTCGGTCCAGTTTCCGAGGCCGTACCCATGGACACCCAATCGACACCTGGCGGACGCCGACCTGGAGACTGGTCGTCTGCTCCGACAACCATGATCAAATCGGCAACCGCCCTGCCGGCGAGCGGCTGTCGAGCAAGCTCAGCCCGGCGCAGCAGGCAATCGCCGCCATGGTGACCCTGCTCAGCCCTTTTACCCCGATGATCTTCATGGGGGAGGAATGGGGCGCCTCGACGCCATGGCGGTTTTTCACCTCCCATCCGGAGCCGGAGCTTGCCGAGATGATCCGGGCCGGTCGGCTCGAGGAATTCGCGCAGATGGAGTGGGGGACCAGCGATGTACCCGATCCGCAGGACCCACGGACCTTCGAGGAGTCCAGACTGGACTGGTCGGAGGTCGAGCAGTCACCGCACGCCGAGCTGCTCGCCCTGACCAAGCAGCTGATAGATATCCGCCACATGTATCCCGACTTCACGGATCCACGTTTCGATCAAGGGCATGCCGTCTCCAACGATGAGCATGGCTGGCTGTTGCTCGAGCGCGGAAACATGATCATGGTCGTCAACTTCGGTGATCGTCCGACTGAGGTGAACGTAGGCCAGACGGTCGAGCCGGTGATCACTATCGGGGAGGTGCAGGTGGCTGCTGAGCTGGTCAAGCTAGGCCCGCATAGTGGCGTAGCGGCCGACGCAACTCGGCACCGGATCTTCCCGATCACAGCTCGAACTTGATCTCCCGCTTCAAGATCTTGCCCGTCGGACCTTTCGGGATAGGCCCGAAGCAAATGATCCGCGGATACTTGTACGCCGCGATTTGGTCCTTCACGTAGTCACGAAGCTCGACTTCAGTAGCCGAGGCGCCATCCTTCAGAGTCACCAGCGCAGCGATCTCCTCACCACATCGAGCATCCGGCACGCCAAAGACTGCTGCTTCTGCGACAGCCGGATGCGCGTACAGGATCTCCTCGACCTCGCGGGGGTACACGTTGTACCCGCTGCGGTTGATCATGTCCTTCTTGCGATCGACGATGAAGTAGTAACCGTCCTCATCGCGCCGGGCTAGATCTCCGGTATGGAACCAGCCGCCGCGCATGGCGTCGGCCGTGGCATCGGGTTGGTTCCAGTAGCCCTTCATGAGGTTCTCGCCGCGAATCACGATCTCACCGATCTCGCCAACGGGAATGTCCTGGTCGTTCTCGTCACGCAGGCCGAACTCCACACCGCGAATCGGTGTTCCGATTGATCCAGGCTTGCTTTGCCGGTCGGGATGATTGAACGAGGCGACCGGCGAGGTCTCGGAGAGTCCGTAACCTTCCAGCAGCCTGAACCCGAACGCCTGCTGCACGCCCCGGAAGACCTCAACCGGAAGCGAGGCACCGCCTGAGGCGCCGACCTTGAGACTGGAGGTATCGAACCGTTCGGCGTTCTTGACGGCCAGCAGGCCCATATACATGGTCGGCACGCCGAGAAAGACCGTCACCCGATCGCTGGAAACAATTGACAACGCCTGCTCGGCATCAAACTTCGGTAGCAAGGTCAGGCACGCTCCGCCGGCCATTGCGGCATTCAGGCCGACCGTCTGGCCGAAGGAGTGGAACAGCGGCAATCCACCGAAGACGACATCGCCCGGCGCCATGGGCAGCAGCGTTTCGATGGTGGTGCGAACGTTGCTGCTGAGATTGGTGTGACTGAGTTCGGCGCCCTTGGGCTGGCCGGTGGTGCCGGAGGTGTACAAGATCACCGCTGTCTCATCACCCGCTGCCTCGGCAACCTGCTCGGTTGGCTGCGTCTTTGCCAGGCTGGCGTCGAAATCACCCGGCGTGGCAAGGATTACCTCGGTTCCGGTCACGCTGGCTGCTTTTGCGGCCTCCTCGGCAAAGAGAGGGAAGACGACCGCGACTCCTGCACCGCAATCCTTCCAGGCGAAGGAAATTTCACCCGCCTTGAGCAGTGGATTCATCGGCACCGCGATCGCGCCGAGCCGCAGTATCGCGTAATAGACGATGGGGAAGTAGGTGACGTTCGGCATGATCATCGCGACCCGATCACCGGACTTCACTCGGCGATCGCTGAGCATCGTCGCGAATCGGCTGGCGACGGCGTCCAGTTCGCCATAGCTCAGAATCATCCCGCCCTGTTTGATAGCTGGCAGATCGGGATCGTTGGCGGCTCGCTCGCTGACCCAGGTGGCAATGTTCTCAGTCCGAGCGTTAGACCTCGTTGTCATGATGTGACTCTAGGCTGCGGCGGTCACCGTAATACAGAGAAGCGCTATCGGGGTCTCGACACTAGACTCGCGGGCGATCCCATCTCGAATTTGGAGTGAAACTGATCATGCTCTTGTCCGACGTCAGCCACGGCGAGTTAGCGGCGCTGCACGAGGCGCAAACGAATGCATTTAACGCGCTACTGGCCAAGGGGCTGAAGCTCGACCTGACCCGCGGCAAGCCGTCCCCTGCGCAGCTCGACCTTTCCAATGAGCTGCTCACCTTGCCGGGCGAGAGCACCTATATGGACTCAACGGGTACCGATTGCCGGAACTACGGCGGTCTCCAGGGTCTACCGGCAATTCGGACGATCTTTGCGCCGCTGCTCAATGTCCCCGTCGACCGGCTGGTCGCCGGCGACAATTCCAGCCTGTCGATCATGCACGACACTCTGGTTTACGCCCTGCTCAAGGGCACAGTGGACTCGGTCGAGCCATGGTCGAAGACGCCGATCAAGTTCATCTGCCCGGTGCCCGGCTACGATCGGCACTTTGCGCTGTGCGAGCAATACGGCATCGAGATGATCCCGGTTCCACTCGGTCACGATGGTCCCGACCTTGATCAGGTACGGCAGCTGGTCGCTGAGGATCCATCGATCAAGGGCATGTGGATCGTGCCGATGTACTCCAATCCCACCGGCGCCATCTATACCGCAGAAGTCACCCGGGCACTGCTCGAGATGCCGGCTGCCGGTGATTTTCGGATGTTCTGGGACAACGCGTACGCGGTGCATCACCTGAGCGATGCGGAAACTCCCGCCCTCGACGTCCTCACAATGGCCGCCGAAGCCGGGCATCCCAATCGTGTCTTTCTCTTCGCATCGACCTCCAAGATCACTTTCGCAGGGGCTGGAGTCTCTTTCTTCGCCAGCTCGGCCTCCAATGTCGATTGGTATCTGAAGAATCTGAGCAAGCGGACCATTGGGCCTGACAAGATCAATCATTTGCGACACGCCCTCTATCTGAAGGGTGCGGACGGCGTAGCCGCGCTGATGCGCCGTCATCGCGAGATCCTGGCGCCGAAGTTCGAGCAGGTGACTTCCATCCTCAGTAAGCGCCTCGGGGACTACCAGGGGGCGACCTGGACCGATCCTGAGGGTGGCTATTTCGTCAGCCTCGACGTCGCCGACGGTACGGCGACCCGGGTGGTGGAGCTTGCCAAGCAGGCAGGGATCGCGATGACAGGAGCCGGTGCGGCCTTTCCCTACGGGCGAGACCCACGCGATCGCAACATCAGAATCGCGCCTAGCTTCCCATCTCCGGATGAGGTGGCCGCTGCCATCGATGGGTTGGCCACGTGCGTCCTGCTCGCCGCCACCGAGAAGCTTGTCAGTGAACGCGCACTATGACAGGCGGTGTGCTTCGCCGACCGCAGGAGCTCACGGCCTCGGCAGCTGTAAACAGGCCTGGTTGTGTTCCTGAGCGCCGAAGGAGGCGAATCTGAGGGCCGCCTTCAGAGTGCCATCGAGTCGTTCATCCCAACAACAGGGCGATCGACAGGCCCAGCATGATGAGAGCCGAGCAGGCTGAGATTCCAAGCTGACCGCGGCGGCCGGTGAAAAGCCGGCCGAGCAGGTTTCCGCCTCCCGTTAGCAACAGTTGCCAGACGGCCGATGCTGCGAAAGCACCGATGGCGAATAGGGCAACGGCTGGAAACGCGGAGCCAGGCTCAGTCAGGGATCGACCGATCGCAACGGCAGCGAAGGTGATCACAGTTGCCGGGTTCAGGGCGGTGAGCGCGACCAAGCTCAGGTAGGCCCGCGCCGGAGTCAGTTCCCTCGGCCGTCGCACTGCACTGACACCCTTGCGGTAGCGACGCAGGGCAAGCTGCATAGTGCGTGCCGCAACAAAGGCCAGGACGATCGCCGCGAGCCATTCCAGCCAGTCAGCCAACGCGCTGAGCAGAGCTTGCAACCCGGCGCCACTCAGCGCAGCGATGACTGCGTACCCACCATCAACCGACGCGACGCCCAGGGCAGCGGCACTGGCGACGGTGATGCGCTCGCGCGCACCTAGACCGATGAGGTAGCTGCCGACCGCCCCGATCGGCATCGCGACCGCCAAGCCAGCGAGAGCGCCCGCGACAAAGTCGCGGGTCACGACCGGGGTCTGTATGCATGACCGGCCCGCCGACCAGTCTGCTGAAGCGGCGTGATTGCACGAGCCAGCGAGAACGGACGGGCGGTGACGGTCATGACATGCAGCTTTTCACCGCCAGCGCTCGGCCACAAATTAATTTCGGCTTGGGCAAATGGCTTGCGCATTGAGTCCCTCGAAGGGCGCCGCAGGCAAAGCTCGACTGGACCTATTCCGATTCGCAAGATGGCACACAAAAAAGCGTGACTCATGGGGAGAACGGTTCTTACCATCGTCTTCTCGGGGAAATCGACGGCCACACTTCGGCAGGAAAAGAAGAAATTTCGATGGCGCGAATTCCCTCCCCCCGACCCATGTTCTCCGACGATTCCTGGGGACTGCTCCTGGTCCCTGTGGTCACCTGCCTAGCGCTGGTGGTCTCAGCACTCCTCTGGCTGTAGCCGGCGTATCGCAGGTTTTTGCCAGCGGTCACAGCCGTTCGACTCTCGTCGTAATCCTCAGTAGACTCTCTTGTTTGGTGCCTCTCACCACTGCTTTCGTGCGCCCTGTAACCGAGCGACAGTCCACGACAGAAGCGATGAAGGCTCCGGAGGGCAATAGCTCAATTGGCAGAGCATCGGTCTCCAAAACCGAAGGTTGGGGGTTCAAGTCCCTCTTGCCCTGCAGGCTAGAGGCGAGCAGATTACGGCACGGAAGGTCATAGCGTGGCAGACAAGGAAGAGGTGGAGCAGGAGGCGAGCTCTGCCGAGTTGTCGGACGCCAGCCAGGCCAATGCCGATCTCAAGGCCTCCGCGACTGAGACCAACGGCAGAGAGGCGGCGAAAGAGGACGCCGGCGAGGACTCGCAGTCGGGCAAGGTCTTGGCACCGGCAGGTGTCGCAGCCGCTAGCTCTGGGACTAGCGCCAAGACTTCGGAAACACGCCGTGCTACTCGAACTCCGAAGGGCGCTCCCACCAAGAAGCGGGATCAGCCGGTCAAGCGGGAGCGTACGACGCCGATCAAGTTCGTCCGCCAATCCATCACCGAACTGCGCAAGGTCGTCTATCCCACTGGCCCACAACTGATCAACTACTTCGTCGTAGTGCTGGTCTTTGTGCTGTTTGTCATTGCCTACGTAAGCCTTCTCGACCTGGGCTTCGGCTGGGTGATCTTCAAGATCTTCAGCTGATGACCGTCAACGAACCAAGCAACGGAGATATTCACGTGTCCGAGAACTTTTCAGCCGATAGACCGCAGCAGGATGCGGAGGAGCTGGAAAGCCCTGCATTCTCCACCTCCACAGAGACCTCGGAGGGGGATTTCGATATCGACCTCGGGAGTTATCGCCCAAGCCGGGAAGACGATGTCGACATCAACCTCGACTTCGGCAGTGCTCCTGCGGAGGCAGCGCCGGAGGAGGACTTCGAGCTCGACTTCGTCAGCCTTCCGACAACAGAGGAGGAGCCGGAAGCTGCAGAGCCGGCACCAGAGGAGGAGTCGGACGCGGGTGAGGACGCCCTTGAGGCATTCCGCGCTGAGCTGAGAGCCAAGCCGGGCGACTGGTACGTCGTGCATACATACTCCGGCATGGAAAACCGGGTGCTGCAGAACCTGGAGAATCGGGTGTCCTCGCTCAACATGGAGGACTACATCTACGAGATCATCGTGCCGACCGAGGAGGTCACCGAGATCCGCAACGGTCAGCGCAAGCAGGTCAAGCGAACGGTGCTGCCCGGCTACGTCTTGGTGCGGATGGATCTGACCGACGAGTCCTGGTCGACGGTACGCCACACTCCGTCGGTCACCGGCTTCGTCGGCCACTCCAACTCTCCAGTGCCGCTCAGCCTTGATGAGGTGGAGAAAATGTTGGCGCCGGCCGTGGTCGCAGCAGCGACAGCGTCCAGCGAGAGCCCGACCCGGCGTAAGAAGAAGATCGAGGTCGCAGACTTCGCTGTCGGAGACTCGGTCATGGTGGTCGACGGGCCATTCGCCGGCGTCCATGCAACGATCACCGAGATCAATGTGAACAATCAGCGCCTCAAGGCTCTTGTGGAGATTCTGGGCCGCGAGACTCCCGTTGACCTGACCTTCCCGCAGATTCAGAAGGTCTGAGCGGCACGACAACACACCGACCACCGCGGTCGCACTAACCGCTACACGACCACGACAAGGATTAAAGAAGACACATGCCTCCCAGGAAGAAGAAAGTCGCTGCGCTGGTCAAGATCGCCTTGAATGCGGGCGCCGCCACCCCAGCGCCGCCAGTCGGTACCGCGCTTGGTCCGCACGGCGTCAACATCATGGAGTTCTGCAAGGCGTACAACGCAGCAACGGAGTCGATGCGTGGCACGATCATTCCGGTCGAGATCACGATCTTCGAGGACCGCACGTTCAGTTTCATCACGAAGACGCCGCCGGCCGCTGAGCTGATCAAGAAAGCTGCGGGTGTGCAAAAGGGCTCCGGCGTGCCGCATCGGGAGAAGGTCGGCAAGATCAGCCGGGACCAGATCCGGGACATCGCTACCACCAAGTTGCCCGACCTCAATGCGAATGACATCGACTCAGCTATGAAGATCGTGGAAGGTACCGCCCGCAGCATGGGAGTTACCGTCGCCGATTAGCTCACGACTTGTCAGAACGTGGTTGACCTGTAGCTCAACTGGCTTCTGACAAGTCGGCAAACCAAGAGAACACGTGGGGGAGCCAGCGCGGCTCTGACCACAACTGGCCAGAAAGGACCAGCACAATGAAGCGCAGCAAGACATATCGGTCGGTTGCCGAGAAGGTCGACCACACCAAGCTGTACGCCCCCACCGAGGGCATGGAGTTCGCCAAGGCCAACAGCAGAGCACGTTTCGACGAGACAGTCGACGTTGCGGTGCGGCTCGGCGTCGACCCGCGCAAGGCCGACCAGATGGTTCGCGGCACCGTCAATCTGCCCAACGGCACCGGCAAGACGGCGCGGGTACTCGTCTTTGCCACTGGCGATCGTGCTGAGGCCGCCAAGGCGGCCGGAGCAGACGAAGTCGGTTCCGACGAGCTGATCGACAAGATCTCGAAGGGTTATCTGGACTTCGACGCTGTCGTGGCCACCCCGGACCTGATGGGCAAGGTGGGCCGTCTCGGACGCATCCTCGGCCCCCGGGGCCTGATGCCTAACCCCAAGACTGGGACGGTCACCGTCGATGTGGCAAAGGCCGTGTCCGACATCAAGGGCGGCAAGATCGAGTTTCGGGTCGACAGGCATGCCAACTTGCACTTCATCATTGGCAAGTCGTCGTTTACCACCAAGCAGCTGTCACAGAACTACTTTGCGGCGCTGGACGAGATCGTCCGGTTGAAGCCGAGCGCTGCCAAGGGTCGCTACCTCCGCAAGATCACGCTTTCTACGACCATGGGACCTGGGGTTCCCATCGACACCAACAAGACGCGCCCGGACGCCGAATAGCTTCAGGCCGAGCTCCCAGCTCGCGTCGACGGCTCCTGTGATCAGTGAGCGAAGCCGGTCTGCTGGAAGGTGGTCGGGATGCTGGTGCTGAGCTGGTTTGGAGCAATCGTCGCCTGCTTGGGATATGGCGTGTCCTCGGTTCTCCAATCGGTCGCAGCAAAGCGATCAGCCGCAGTGGTTGGGCTGACCGGCCTGGCGCTGATCATCAAGCAGGTGCCGTATCTGCTGGGGCTCATGGCGGACAGCGTGGCTTTTCTGGGCAACCTGGTCGCCGTCCGAGAGCTTCCACTTTTCCTTGTCCAGTCGATCATCGCCGGCAGCGTCGGGATCACGGCGTTGATCGCGAGCTTGCGCGGCGCACATCTGTCGTGGAAGGACTGGACTTCACTCGCCGTACTGGGAATTGGTCTGGTGCTGCTGAGCGTGACGGCCGTGCCCACCGCGGCAGCCAGGATCTCACTTGCTGACGACCGGATCATTTTGGTCAGCGCCGCTGTCCCTGCAGTGCTGGGATTCATAGGATTCCGGATGCAGGGTCGGTCCTCTGCCATTGTCATGTGCTGTGCAGCGGGCCTCGGGTTTACTGGCGTTGCCGTCGCGGCGCGCGCGATAGCCGACGACCCCTTTTCCTGGTCGTTGCTGATCGCTCCATTGCTTTGGGCGATCATCGTGCACGGCGCCGTCGCCATCGGGTTCTTTACCATCGCGCTGCAAAGAGACGCGGTGACATTGGTTACCGCAATCACCTTCGTGATCGAGGTCTTAGTGCCGTCCTTGATCGGCATCGCGCTCTTTGGCGATGCCATAGAACCTGGCCGGATGCCCTTTGCAGTGGCGGGATTCCTACTAGCTATTGGTGGGGCGGTCTCGCTCAGCCGCTTCGCTGAGTAGCGACGGCCGCGACGAGCGCCTCCCCACTCAGGCGATAAACCGTCCACTCGTCCATGGCGACTGCTCCCAGCCCGCGATAGAAGTCGATGGCGGGCTGGTTCCAGTCGAGAACCGACCACTCCAGCCGGGCATATCCACGCTCGACCGCCAGGCTGGCCAGGGACATCAACAAAGCCTTGCCAAGCCCGGACCCGCGATGTTCGGGCATGACATAGAGATCCTCCAGATACAGCCCATGGACTCCTTCCCAGGTCGAGAAGTTGCGAAAGAAAAGGGCGAAGCCGACCACCTGGTGATCGCTCTCGGCCACCAGGGCGTACGCGGCGGGCTGCGGTCCGAACAGCGCGGCTCGAAGCTGCTCAGTCGTGGTCTTCACCTCATGTGCAGACCGTTCGTAAGTCGCCAGGTCGAGGATCAAGTGGCGGATTCGCTCCAGATCAGACTCTCGAGCTTCGCGTACGCCAGGATGCATCGACCCATCCTCACAGCAAGTGGCCACAGACGACACAGAAAGCCCCGGTTCCTTGTTGTCTGTGACCACTTGCGGCCCTGCGCGGGTGCCGCGGTTACCCCGGCCGGCGTGCGCCCGCGTACGGCATGTAGCTCATCTTGATGTAGGACACCTCCTCTCCAGGACGCGGTGCATGAATCACCTTGCCGCTTCCGGCGTACAGACCGACATGGCTGATGCCGCGGTAGAAGAAGACCAGGTCGCCGTTCCTGAGCTGGGATTTCGTGATCTTCTTGCCGATCTGGTACTGCTTTCCAGCCGAATGGGGCAGCTGCACCCCGGCGGCCTGCCAGGCCTTCATCGTCAGGCCGGAGCAATCCCAGCTACTGGGTCCGGTGCCGCCGTAGGCGTATCGATCACCTAGCTGCTTCTTCGCGAACGCCAGAGCCTTCTCACCCTTGGTTCCTGTTTTGGATGTCTGAGAGGCCGGCTTACTGACCGGTTTCTTCAGGACAACGGTCGTGGCGGTGATCTTGCCTGCCTGCAAGGCCTTCCAGAAGGCGGTGCGGACTTCTCCAGTCTGTTTCAGGTGACGCGACTTCTGGATGCTCTTGACCACGGCTGCGGTCGCAGCGCCATACCTGCCGGTGGTAGGCACCTTTGCGAATCCGGCTGACCGCAGCGCCAGCTGCAGCCGACGCACGGCCTTTCCCTTATCGCCCTTCTGGAGGTTGGGCTTTGTGCCCTGGGACAGCAGTGCGCCCCACGCCCGTCTGCCTCCCATGAGCAGAGGCTTGAGGCCGACGGATTCCCGGAACTTGGCTAACTCTCGAGCATCCGCGGCCGAGAACCGGCCGTTGACTGTGGTAGCGAAGCCAGCCTTGTGCAGAAGGCATTCCATCGCCTTTGCTTGGGCCCCGCTGGAACCTTGCTTGATCGGCTTGTACGTCTTGAAGGTGAGGTCACACCTGGTCGCAGATTCTGCTGGGATCGTGCTCACTGCGACCGTAGCGGCCAATGCGAGTGCGATTACCAGGCATGCTGCGGTCTTCAGAATCCTCCCCATGCGGTGGATCTCCCCCGAGTGAGACAACACCGGCCCGGTGGCTTCCGGCGGTTACGCCGGAACGGCCAGCACTGGCTACGTTATCAAATCGAGACATTTGTCACTACTGAGTGCCGTAATTATCTCGGTCTCATTACGACACGATCAGCGCGGCGCTCGCTGCCACGTCTGCTGAGCACTGTCAAAGGCGCACGACAGTGCGTGGATTTGGCTGGCACTTTGGGCGGTGGGTACAGTGATCGCTGCCGAAGACCGCTGGTTGGTCGAGCATCTCGACCCGAAGTGTCCGTACGAGAGCACGGGCGGCCCGCGCAGGTGAGTTAAGAGTGTGGTGGGAGACAGCATGGTCTCTCACGATGTGCCCTTTGCCGCCTGTGCAAAGGGCTTTCTCATCTCGGCGACCGGGCCAGCGCCCTTCGGAAGCGCTTCGAATGAAGTGCGTGACGAAGTGGAGGTGACATGGCGAGGTCGGACAAGGTAGCGGCTGTTGCTGAGCTGACCAATAAGTTCTCCAGCTCAGCCGGAGTGGTGCTGACCGAGTACCGCGGATTGTCGGTGAAAGCTCTCCAGGAGCTGCGCCGCTCACTCGGCGATGACGCCAGCTATTCGGTTTCGAAGAACACGCTGACCACGATTGCCGCGCGGGAAGCCGGTGTCGATGCGATCGAGGAGCATCTCGTCGGACCGACAGCGATTGCCTTCATCGATGGCGACCCGGTTGTTGTGGCCAAGGGATTGCGTGACTTCGCACGGACCAATCCTCAACTTGTGATCAAGGGCGGTGTGCTGGACGGGAAGCTCCTGACGCCGGACGAGGTCAGGAAGCTGGCCGATCTTGAATCTCGTGAGGTGCTCCTCGCCAAGGTTGCCGGGGCATTGCAGGGCGTCCTGCAGCAGGCAGTCTCGCTGGTTGCTGCTCCGCTTTCCCAAGCAGCCCGCTTGTTCGCTGCTCTGGAAAAGGCCGCAGCGGAGGATCCATCGCTTCTCGCTAGTGCACCTGAAGCGACTCGCGAGCCAAGCGACCAGCGACTCGCGGCGGAGACCACTCCCGAGCCAAGCAACGAAGACCTCGCGGCCCAGAGCACAGGTGAGCCGACAAGTTCCCAACTTGCTACTGAGGCCACGCCCGAACCGACTAACGAAGAGCTCGCCGCTACGGCGGCACCACCCGCAGCGGCAGCTGCATCTGAAGCGCCCGCAGCGTCAACTGCCTCTGAAGCAGACGACACGCCCGCGGCAGAACCACTGGCAGCACCTGCTGCGGAAGACAACTAGGAAGGACCCAACATCATGGCGAAGCTCAGCACTACCGAGCTCCTGGACGCTTTCAAGGAGCTGACCTTGATCGAGCTCAGCGAGTTCGTCAAGGAATTCGAGACCACTTTCGGTGTGACCGCGGCCGCTCCGGTCGCCGTCGCCGCCGCCGCTCCGGCCGCTGCCGGCGGCGAGGCCGGCCCGGCCGAGGAAGAGGGCAGCGACGAGGTCGACGTCATTCTGGAGGCCGCCGGCGACAAGAAGATCCAGGTGATCAAGGAGGTCCGGTCCCTCACCAGCCTCGGTCTCAAGGAGGCCAAGGACCTTGTCGAGGCTGCGCCGAAGGCGGTTCTGGAGAAGGTCAACAAGGACACCGCAGACAAGGCTCGCGAGGCCCTCGAGGCTGCTGGCGCCACAGTCGCGTACAAGTAGTCAATCAGCGAGGTTTCCCGCTGGATCAGACCATTAGGTGCGTCCTTTCTCCCGATGCCGGGAGAAAGGACACACTTATGCCGCAATCAGCGCAGCGCAGTCAGCGGGAACGTCACGCCTGTGAGCTCTTCGGAGAGCGTCCACAGCCGCTTGGCCATCTCCACGTCTGAGGCTTCGGCCGAGCGCCCGACCAGTGTCGGATAGCCCCGCTGCTCACCAATACCGTCAGGGCCGACGTAGCTGGCGCCAGGCAAATCCTGGGTGGCAGCAAACAATGTCGGCCGGGCTCCGGCTTCATCGGTCTGCGCGAACAGCCGGTTGCCGACCGCCATTAACCGATTCTCCAGCGGGCTCTCGCTGCGGAACTGCAGGCTGGTGGCTGAGTAGCCCGGGTGGGCCGCCAATGCCCGAACGGTCGAGCCGACGGCGGTGAGCCGCCGCTGTAGCTCGAGGGTGAACAGCAGATTTGCGAGCTTCGACTGCTGGTACGCGCCCCAGCGTCGGTAGCTGCGGCGCTGCCAATTGAGATCATCCAGGGATATCAAGCCGCCTCGATGAGCGCCCGAGGCAACGGTGACAACTCGATCAGTTACATAGGGAAGCAGCAGGTTGGTCAGGGCGAAGTGACCGAGATGATTTGTCCCAATCTGCAGCTCAAAGCCGTCTGCCGTACGGCGTTCGGGCGTTCTCATCACTCCGGCGTTGTTGATCAACACACTGAGCTCGCCCCGCCACCGGTCTGCGAAGGCGCGTACCGAGGCGAGGTCGGCAAGATCTAGTTGGCGAATCTCACAATCGCCGGAAATGGAGTCCGCAGCCGCTTCCCCGCGTGCCACGTCGCGTACGGCAAGGACAACGTGGCCGCCAGCCTCTGCCAGCGCCCGGGCGGTGGGAAGCCCGATGCCGCTGTTGGCGCCTGTGACGATGAAGGTACGTCCAGCCTGGGATGGCAGATCGGCGGCGGTCCATCGTGAGGGCGTCATGATCTTGGACTGTAGATGCTTGCGGCAGTCCTGTCATGATCAGCTCTCAGAGAGTGGTCGCGGACGACATGGAACTCGCGATGAAAGTCATATCGTCCGCGACCACTTCCCGGGGGAGGGAGAGCCAAGTCAAGTCAAGTTATTGATCCCTGAGTTCAAACCCTTCGACGGTGTTGAGCGGCAGGCAGATGACCGAGGTCCGTACGTCGGCGGGCCAGTCCTCCTGGAATGCCGCCTGGTCGATCAACGGCCGCTGATCAGTTTCTGCGAGCTCAGCGGTACCTGTCACAGTGACCGTCTCGCGATGGGCCGCTGGAGTGCCGCCATCCACATCCAGGCTGACCTCTGCGCCGGGTGCGTAATGCACGATGTCGTTGTAGTCCGGGAGCCGGACCAGAACCTGATCACCGGCGACTGCATAGGACACCACAACTGAACGAGGACCGCGGCCAGACTGGTATCCCAGCCGGCCCTCGTGATGACTGCAGACCCAGGCCTTGCACTCGTGTTGCGAAAGCTTGCGCAGCCGCTCGCCTGGCGATACGCGGCCACCAAAAGTTGGCATGATCAGCTCCTGAGTTCCGCCCACCCTTACTCATCGATTGTGCGCCTCTCGTCATCACCTTGGTAGGGTTTGGGCCGGTCTCAGAAAAAACTCAGGACCAAGGTCCCAGCGTTTGCAACAGGTTGCGAAATGATCACGGTTTTTCGCGCCATCCAGTAGCTCCAGAATTAGGCGTCCTAAGCGGCGCACGTCGGCGCCCTCAAGCAAGCACCGTTTACAAAAGGCTGATGCTAACGGGACCGCGCCGCGACAACACGACCGGTTATTTTGCGCGGCGTGATCTGGATGAAGACGTTCCTGATTCCCGATGCCCAGGGCACGACGCCACCGGCCGTCCACATCTGTTCCAGCTGATCAGGTTCGGCGACTCCTTGGGCCCGTCCCTGCACCACCACGCTCCAGCCCCGACGCGTCTTTTGATCAAGGTCATCGATTTCCAGTGCGACCTCGGTTGGCCGGATCAGCTCTGACAAGACCCCGTACGGTGAAGTGCGGAAGATGATCGTTCCCCCATGCCAGGCGTATGTCACAGGGAGAATCTGCGGACCATCGGCGGCCTGCCATGCCAGCCGTCCGACGCTCTGGCTTTGAAGCAGCTCCTCGCAGTGAGCTGGACTGATCGCCCGAAACTCGCTCGTCGACTCATCGTCAGTGAATCTGTCCGGTGCGGTCTCTGTCATCGCGTTTCCTCTCGACCTTGAGGCGTACGCCTCAAGTCAAAATGTGTAGCACGGACCGCGGGAGGGCCTAAGGTCCCTGGTCATCGGGAATAATGGCGGCGCCAGCACTGCTATAACGCGTGCCACGACATCGCCGTGTGCCACGACATCGGCACATTTCGACCATCGTAGGTTCCCGAGACAGTCCAAGGACGGCTGTCCTCAGCGACTCGAAAAGTCACCGTATTGCCCCTTGTCGCAGCGCTGTCGAAGAGTATGATCTCTGCCAAGGTAGTCGACGATTTGACTGCTCTAGCTTGTGCTGCGCCCCTACTTGACATGGGGCGTTTCAGCCTCTATATTGGGGGTTTGCCCTCGCCATCTGCCGACCCGTTTCACTTTGACTCGGGCCGTTCAGCATGCGCAGAAGCACTTCGCTCCTCCACTGCGAGCCCTCGGAAGGACACAGGAGTTGGCCGCCTCGCGCACAGCCTCGAAGACCAAAGTTTTATCCCCGACCGGCAGGATCTCCTTCGCCAAGATCGCCGAACCCATGGAAGTCCCATATCTGCTCGATCTGCAGATTGATTCATTTGACTGGCTAATCGGAAACGACGCCTGGCGTAATCGCGTTGAGAACGCGCTGGACCAGGGCCGCACCGACATCAACACCAAGTCCGGACTCGAAGAGATCTTTGAGGAGATCTCTCCGATCGAGGACTTCTCCGGCACCATGTCGCTCTCGTTCCGGGATCACCGGTTCGAGCCGCCGAAGAATACCGTCGACGAATGCAAGGAGCGCGACGTCACCTACGCCGCACCGCTCTTCGTCACGGCCGAGTTCATGAACAACGAGACCGGCGAAATCAAAAGCCAGACCGTCTTCATGGGCGACTTCCCTCTGATGACGGACAAGGGCACGTTCGTCATCAACGGCACCGAGCGGGTCGTTGTCTCCCAGCTGGTCCGCTCGCCTGGCGTGTACTTCGAACAGACCACGGACAAGACCTCCGACAAGGACATCTTCACCTGCAAGATGATCCCGTCGCGTGGCGCTTGGCTTGAGTTCGAGATCGACAAGCGGGACATGGTCGGCGTCCGACTGGACCGTAAGCGGAAGCAGAACGTTACTGTCCTGCTCAAGGCGCTCGGCTGGACCGACGCGCAGATCCTCGAGCAGTTCGGTGACTACGAGTCCATGCGGCTCACCCTCGAGAAGGACCACACCACCACTCAGGACGAGGCACTCCTCGATATCTACCGCAAGCTGCGCCCTGGTGAGCCTCCAACTCGCGAGGCGGCCCAGGCGCTGCTGGAGAACTATTACTTCAACCCGAAGCGCTACGACTTGGCCAAGGTTGGTCGTTACAAGATCAACAAGAAGCTGGGTCTTGAGCTGCCGTTTGACAAGACGGTGCTGACGATGGAAGACATCGAGGCAGCGATCCGCTTCGTCGTCGCCCTGCACGAGGGCAAGGAGACGCTGGAGTCACCGCGCGGTGAGCTGCTGGTTGAAGAGGACGACATCGACCACTTCGGCAACCGGCGTTTGCGTACGGTCGGAGAGCTGATCCAAAACCAGCTGCGGACCGGCCTGGGGCGCATGGAGCGGGTGGTTCGGGACCGGATGACGACCCAGGACGTCGAGGCGATCACCCCGCAGACCTTGATCAACATCCGGCCCGTCGTGGCGGCGCTGAAGGAGTTCTTCGGTACCTCGCAGCTTTCCCAGTTCATGGATCAGACCAATCCTGTTGCCGGGCTGACGCACAAGCGACGTCTATCCGCGCTCGGCCCAGGTGGTCTGTCGCGGGATCGCGCCGGCATGGAGGTTCGCGACGTGCACCAGTCGCACTACGGCCGGATGTGTCCGATCGAGACCCCTGAAGGTCCGAACATCGGCCTAATCGGCTCTCTCGCCTCCTTTGCGCGCGTGAACGCCTTCGGGTTCGTCGAGACGCCTTATCGCAAGGTTGAGAAGGGCCAGGTCACCGATCAGATCGACTATCTGACCGCCGACGAAGAGGACCGGTACTTCAAGGCGCAGGCGAATGCCAAGCTCGATGACAAGGGCCGCTTCACCGAGGACCGGGTGCTGATCCGCCGGCGTCATGGCGAAGTCGACACGGTGCCGCCTAACGACGTCCACTACATGGACGTGTCACCGCGGCAGATGGTGTCAGTAGCGACTGCGATGATCCCCTTCCTGGAGCACGACGACGCCTCGCGCGCTCTGATGGGCTCCAACATGCAGCGCCAGGCAGTGCCGCTGATCCACTCGGAGGCTCCCTTCGTAGGCACCGGCATGGAATACCGCGGCGCGGTCGATGCCGGGGATGTGACAGTCGCAACCCAGGACGGCGTGGTCACCTCTGTCAGCGCTGACCTGATCGACGTCGCACAAGATGACGGCACGGTCAAGTCCTACCGGCTCAGCAAGTTCCGCCGGTCCAACCAGGGCACCTGCATCAACCAGCGGCCGCTGGTAACCACAGGGCAGCGGATCGAGAAGGGCATGCCGCTGGCTGACGGGCCCTGTACTGATCGTGGCGAGATGGCTCTGGGCCGTAACCTGCTGGTCGCGTTCATGCCGTGGGAGGGCCACAACTACGAGGACGCGATCATCCTGAGTCAGCGGCTCGTCCAAGATGATGTGCTCACCTCGATTCACATCGAGGAGCATGAGGTCGACGCCCGGGACACCAAGCTCGGTGCCGAGGAGATCACCCGCGATATTCCCAATATCAGCGAGGAGATGCTCGCTGATCTTGACGAGCGCGGCATCATCCGCATCGGCGCAGAGGTCTCGACCGGCGACATCTTGGTTGGCAAGGTGACCCCCAAGGGCGAGACCGAGCTGACTCCGGAGGAGCGGCTGTTGCGGGCGATCTTCGGCGAGAAGGCTCGTGAGGTCCGGGACACCTCGCTCAAGGTTCCGCACGGCGAGTCGGGCACGGTTATCGGCGTACGCGTGTTCGACCGCGATGCCGATGATGAGCTGTCGCCTGGTGTCAACCAGCTGGTCCGGGTCTATGTGGCCCAGAAGCGCAAGATCCAAGACGGCGACAAGCTCGCCGGGCGCCATGGCAACAAGGGCGTCATCTCGAAGATCCTGCCCATCGAGGACATGCCGTTCCTCGAAGACGGGACGCCGGTCGACATCGTGCTCAACCCACTGGGTGTGCCGAGCCGGATGAACGTTGGGCAGGTGCTGGAAACCCACCTCGGGTGGGTCGCCAAGCAAGGCTGGGAGCTCGACGGCGTCAAGGACGCCTGGGCGGATCGGCTGCGTGGCGTTGGGATGGCCAAGACCGATGGCAACGTCAAGATAGCGACACCGGTCTTCGACGGTGCTACCGAGGAGGAGATCACCGGTCTGCTCGGCCACACTCGCTCGAACCGAGATGGCGTCCGGCTGGTGAACGCTGACGGCAAGGCCCGGCTCTTCGACGGTCGCTCCGGTGAACCATTCCCCGATCCTGTCGGGGTTGGCTACATCTACATGCTGAAGTTGCACCACCTGGTGGACGACAAGATCCACGCGCGTTCCACCGGGCCGTACTCGATGATCACTCAGCAGCCGTTGGGTGGTAAGGCGCAGTTCGGCGGACAGCGGTTCGGCGAGATGGAGGTCTGGGCGCTCGAGGCGTACGGCGCGGCTTGGGCACTGCAAGAACTGCTGACAATCAAGTCCGACGATGTTCCAGGCCGCGTAAAGGTCTATGAGGCCATCGTCAAAGGCGAGAACATTCCTGAGCCCGGCATCCCGGAGTCATTCAAGGTGCTGGTCAAGGAAATGAAATCGCTGTGCCTCAACGTTGAGGTGTTGTCAAGCGATGGTACGGAAGTCGAGTTGCGGGATTCCGAGGACGATTACCGGTCCTCTGAGGACTTCGGCATCGACCTGTCCCGTCGCCCCGGTGACTCCCTCGGCGGAGTCGAAGAAGTCTAAGTGCCCCCTCTCAAACCGACTTGTCAGAATCTGAGCACCATATTTGGTGTTGAGCTTCTGACAAGTCGGCGGAGGGGCCTAAGTCCATTGAGAACTTGAGATATCGCGTTAGTTAAGAGAAGAGAGATAAGCAAAGAATGCTCGACGTGAACTTCTTCGACGAGATCCGCATCGGCCTGGCCACCGCCGACGAGATTCGCAAGTGGTCGCACGGTGAGGTGAAGAAGCCGGAGACCATCAATTACCGGACCCTTAAGCCGGAGCGCGATGGCCTCTTCTGCGAAAAGATCTTCGGTCCCACTCGGGACTGGGAGTGCTACTGCGGCAAGTACAAGCGAGTGCGCTTCAAGGGCATCATCTGCGAGCGATGCGGCGTTGAGGTCACCCGTTCCAAGGTTCGCCGTGAGCGGATGGGCCACATTGAGCTGGCTGCTCCGGTTACCCACATCTGGTACTTCAAGGGCGTGCCGTCCCGTCTGGGTTACCTGCTCGACGTAGCCCCGAAGGACCTCGAGAAGGTCATCTACTTTGCGGCCTACATGATCACCGACGTCGACGAGGAAGCCCGACAGCGGGACCTTCCCTCGCTCGAGGCCAAGATCGATGTGGAGCGCAAGCAGCTGGAGGGCCGGCGTGACTCCGACATCGAGAACCGGATGAGGAAGCTCGAGGAGGACACCGCCGCACTTGAGGCGGAGGGTGCCAAGGCCGACGCCAAGCGCAAGGTGCGTGAAAGTGCAGAGCGCGAGGTCAAGCAGTTGCGCGACCGCGCCCAGCGTGAACTCGACCGGCTCGAGGCGGTATGGAACCGCTTCAAGAACCTCAAGGTGCAAGATCTCGAGGGTGATGAAGTGCTGTACCGGGAGATGAAGAACCGGTTCGGCAAGTACTTCTCCGGCTCCATGGGCGCTGACGCCATTCAACGCCGGCTCGAGACCTTTGATCTTGAGGCCGAAGCCGCCGACTTGCGGGAGACCATCCAGGTTGGCAAGGGCCAGCGCAAGACCCGCGCCCTGAAGCGGCTCAAGGTGGTATCGGCGTTCCTCACCACGAAGAACAGCCCTACTGGGATGGTGCTGGACTGTGTTCCGGTCATCCCGCCGGATCTGCGTCCTATGGTGCAGCTGGACGGTGGCCGATTTGCGACCTCTGACCTGAACGATCTGTACCGGCGCGTGATCAACCGGAACAACCGGCTGAAGCGGCTCCTTGATCTTGGTGCGCCCGAGATCATCGTCAACAACGAGAAGCGGATGCTGCAAGAGGCCGTGGACTCGCTGTTCGACAACGGCCGTCGTGGCCGTCCCGTCACCGGCCCCGGCAACCGTCCGCTGAAGTCGATCTCCGACATGCTGAAGGGCAAGCAGGGCCGCTTCCGGCAGAACCTGCTCGGCAAGCGCGTCGACTACTCCGGCCGTTCGGTGATCGTGGTCGGACCGCAGCTCAAGCTGCACCAGTGCGGCCTGCCCAAGGCGATGGCGTTGGAGCTGTTCAAGCCGTTCGTCATGAAGCGGCTCGACGACCTCAACCACGCCCAGAACATCAAGTCCGCCAAGCGAATGGTGGAGCGGCAGCGGCCGGTGGTGTGGGACGTGCTCGAGGAAGTGATCTCCGAGCATCCGGTACTGCTGAACCGGGCTCCTACGCTGCACAGGCTCGGCATCCAGGCCTTCGAACCGCAGCTGATTGAGGGCAAGGCCATCCAGATTCACCCGTTGGTCTGTACGGCGTTCAACGCCGACTTCGACGGTGACCAAATGGCCGTGCACCTGCCGCTGAGTGCCGAAGCCCAGGCCGAGGCCCGGATCTTGATGTTGTCGACCAACAACATCCTGAAGCCGGCCGACGGGCGCCCGGTGACCATGCCGACCCAAGACATGATCATCGGCACCTACTTCCTCACCATGCAACGCGATGGCGCAGCCGGAGAGGGCCGGGCGTTCGGCTCGGTTGCCGAGGCATTGATGGCCTTCGACCGCGGCGAGCTGTCCGTGCAGGCCAAGATCAAACTGCGGCTGAGCGACATCGTGCCGCCGTTGGGTTATGAGCTGTCTGCGAACGGTTCCATCCTGCTGGAGACCACGCTAGGCCGCGCCTTGTTCAACGAGGCGCTGCCAGATGATTATCCATATGCGGACTTCGAGGTGGGCAAGAAGCAGCTAGGGCAGATTGTCAATGATCTTGCCGAGCGCTACCCGAAGGTTCAGGTGGCGTACTGCCTTGATCAGCTCAAGGACCTGGGCTTCCACTGGGCGACCCGCTCGGGCGTCACTGTCTCCATCGGTGATGTGGAGACCCCAGCGGACAAGCCGCAGATCCTGTCCAGCTACGAAGATCGTGCTAACAAGATCGACAAGCAGTACGAGCGTGGCCTGATCACCGACGATGAGCGGCGTCAGGAGCTGATCGAGATCTGGACCGACGCCACCTCCCGGCTCGGTACGGCGATGGAGAACAACTTCTCCAAGACCAACCCGATCTACATGATGGTGCACTCCGGTGCTCGCGGAAATATGGTGCAGATGCGCCAGATCGCCGCGATGCGTGGTCTCGTGGTCAACCCGAAGGGTGAGATCATCGCGCGGCCGATCAAGTCCAACTTCCGTGAAGGGCTTTCGGTGCTGGAGTACTTCATCTCCACACACGGTGGGCGGAAGGGCCAGGCCGACACGGCATTGCGTACCGCCGACTCCGGGTACCTCACCCGTCGGTTGGTTGACGTCAGCCAGGATGTGATCATCCGCGAGGAGGACTGCGGTACCGAGCGCGGCTTGACCAAGACGATCGCTGCCGAGGACGGTCGCGGCAACCTCGTCCTCGACGAGCATGTCGAGACCGCCGTCTACGCGCGCACCCTCGCTACCGATGTGTTCGGTCCGGACGGTGAGGTGCTGCTGAAAGCCGGAGTTGATCTTGGTGACGTGAACATCCGGTTGCTTACCGAGAACGGCATCACCTCCGTCAAGGTCCGCAGCGTGCTGACCTGTGAGGCAGCGAGCGGTACCTGCGCGATGTGCTACGGCCGCTCGCTGGCAAGCGGCAAGCTGGTCGATGTCGGCGAGGCCGTCGGCATTGTGGCCGCGCAGTCCATCGGTGAGCCGGGTACCCAGCTGACGATGCGTACCTTCCACACCGGCGGTGTGGCCGGTGACGACATCACTCAGGGTCTGCCGCGTGTGGTGGAGCTCTTCGAGGCACGCCAGCCCAAGGGCAAGGCGCCGATCGCCGAAGCCACTGGCCGGGTGAAGGTCGAGGACAATGACCGGCTGAAGAAGATCATCGTCACTCCTGATGATGGATCCGAAGTTGCGGAGTTCTCGGTGTCTCGTCGGGCTCGACTCCTTGTCGAGGATGGCGATCACGTCGAGGTCGGCCAACAGCTCACCGCTGGTACGCCCGATCCGCAGGATGTGCTGCGTGTGCTCGGTGTGCGCCGAGTGCAAGAGCACTTGGTGGACGAGGTGCAGTCGGTGTACCGCACCCAGGGCGCTCCGATCCATGACAAGCACATCGAGATCATCATTCGGCAGATGCTCCGGCGGGTGACCGTGATCGAGTCTGGTGACTCCACCCTGCTCGCCGGCGACCTGGTGGATCGGCTGGCCTACGAGGCTGCTAACCGGCAGGTTGTCGCCGAGGGTGGTACCCCTGCCTCGGGCCGTCCGGTGCTGATGGGCATCACCAAGGCGTCGCTCGCGACCGAATCCTGGCTCTCGGCAGCATCCTTCCAAGAGACCACCAAGGTGTTGACGGATGCGGCGATCCACGCCAAGTCGGATTCTCTGGTCGGACTCAAGGAGAACGTGATCTTGGGCAAGCTGATCCCGGCCGGTACGGGTCTGGATCGGTACCGGAACATTCGAGTTGAGCCGACGCCGGAAGCCAAGGCACAGGCGTACTCGATGGTCGGATACGACTCCTTCGACTACGACTTCGGCCAAGGCTCGGGCGCTGCCGTGCCACTGGAGGAATTTGATCTCGGCGATTACCGCTGAGATCGAGGTATGCCTTCTGCGCTGCGAGCGTCGGTATTGCGCGAGCAGCTCGGCAAATACAAGGGGGCGGGGCCGGGAGGGTCCGCCCCTCTTGCTTTGCCATCAAAGACCGGAGCGCGTTTTTCGGCTCGCGCAATCAATGCCTTGTAGCGCCCAACCCCTCGCTGCTAGCTTGCGAGAAGCACAGCTTCATTTCTGCACAAAGTTGATCGGGGGCAACGATGAAGCGATGGACGCGGGCATTCCTGGCGATTCTCCTAGGGGTGTTTGGCGCTGCTTACGTCGGCATGGTTCCGGCGCAGGCTGCGAATCGGGACTCGAAACCCGACACGGTCATTACTTACAGGGGTTACACGCTGAGCTGGAGCGAGCCCGACGCGTCAGATCTGCGCGTGGTCAAAACGCCGGGTCGTGCCGAGAGCCTTCCGGATGCCGCCATCCAGCGAAGCGTCCAGCAAGCAAAGTCGAGGGTGATGGCCGCCGCCCAGCAACAGCTCGTCGAGGACCCAATGGATTCTTGCAATTTCGTTCCCGATTCCTTCCTGACCGCCGATTTCACGCTGGCTTGTGACCACCACGATTCCTGCTACAGCAGCTCCACAAGTCGGCTTAAGTGCGATCAGATATTCCTTAACGAGCTCATCGAAACCTGTGCGGACGCCCCCGACCTCCAGCCCGCGCAGCGGCTCACCTGCTTTTCGATCGCCGGCATCTACTTCATCGGAGTTCGATTGTTCGGCGCTCCCTTTTACAACAGCAACCCAGTGGTGCCTAGTTAGTGCTGCCTAGACCGCAGCCCGATGCAGATTGGCGAGGATGTCGTCAACAGTCTCATCTGGCGTTTGGGTACTGCTATCCAGCCAGTAGCCGATCTGGGCCGTCTCGCGTCGTAGCACATCATCCAGCGCTCCCGGCGACAGATGAACGTATCCATCTTTCGACCGCTGTTCCTCCCGCCACTCCATAGCCGACACGCTCGGCGAGAGCACAACCAGATAGCGCTCGTGAGTTTCTATGCGCTTGACGAAGTCGGCCAGGTCCTTGCCCAAGATCACATCCTGTATGACTACGTCGTAACCTTCCTCGGCGTACCGGTCAGCCGCCATGGCCGCCAAGTCATAACGCAGATTGAGCTGAGCGATCGCATCTGGGCTGGGATTGGGGGTCATCTCGGCGCGGCCATTCACCACCATCCGGCGGAACACGTCACCGTGGATATGGACTGACTTGGGCAACCGAATGGCCAAAAGGTCAGCCACCGTTGACTTTCCTGCTGCCATCGCGCCGGTGATCACGATGACTCTCCCCCGAGCAGACATCACACAAGGAAGTCTGTTGCGTTGGAGGCACAAGAGCCAGCATTGACCTTGGATTTTTTGCAATGTCGCCCGGCAGTGAGGAGCACGGAGTGCTAACGCGCTTTCCATATGCAGGGTGGGCAGAATTCCGTATTCTCGGCTACTGACAGGAAGCGACAGTCCTGAGAAGCGGATCTATACTCAGGTCTCGTGCCGCATTATCGGATTGCACAGGCCGCCACTCTGCTCGGCGTCTCCGACGACACCGTACGCCGTTGGATCGACTCAGGTCGCTTACGCGCGACCAGTGGCAGCGGGCCCGTCACGATTGATGGAGCCGAGCTCGCCACACATGCCCAAGAGATTGCAACCGCACCAGAACTAGGCACGCCGGTCGCGGAGAGTGCGCGCAATCGTTTCACCGGTCTGGTCACTCGCGTGATCAAGGACTCAGTGATGGCCCAGGTCGATCTGCAATGCGGCCCATTCCGGGTTGTCTCGCTGGTTTCGGCGGAGGCAGCAACTGATCTCCAGCTCGAGCCCGGGGTGCTCGCGGTCGCCTCGGTGAAATCGACCCATGTCGTCGTGGAGGTTCCGGCAGACATATGAACACAGCACATATGCCAAAAGCCGACAAGGCCGACAAAGCTCTGCTCCTCGTCGGCCTCCCCCTCGTCCTAGGCCTCTTGCTCTCAGCCTGCGGCAGCGGTGCCCAGCCCCAAGGGACAGCGCCATCCCCAGGTAGAGAGGGTTCCTCGAGCGGTGGAGCTATCACCGTCCTCGCTGCTGCCTCCCTCACAGAGGCGTTCAACCAGATTGGCAAGGACTTCGAGGCCAAGAATCCGGACAGCACGGTCACGTTCAGCTTTGGCTCAAGCGCGACGCTGGCGACTCAGGTCTTGCAAGGCGCCCCAGCTGATGTGTTTGCGGCGGCCAGCCCCGCGACCATGAAAACCGTCAGCGCTGCCGGTGCCGCAAACACACCGGCCGACTTTGCTTCCAACACGCTCCAGATCGCTGTACCCAAGGGCAATCCGCACAAGATCACCGGACTGAAGGACTTCGCCGACGAGAGCGCCAGGATCGCTCTCTGCGCACCCCAGGTACCTTGCGGAGCAGCGGCGGTCCAGGTCTTTGCCGAGGCCAAGGTCGACCCCAAGCCAGACACCTTGGAGCAGGACGTCAAGGCGACTCTGCAGAAAGTCACATCTGATGAAGTCGATGCTGCCTTGGTGTACAAGACCGACGTCATAGCCGCAGGCAACCAGGTCGACGGCATGGAATTCCCCGAGGCCTTGAAGGCCATCAATGTCTATCCGATCGCCACTTTGCAGGAGTCGAAGAACCCAAGCCTGGCGCAGGCTTTCGTGGACTATGTCCTCTCGCCCGAGGGCCAGTCAGTCTTGGCGAAGGCGGGCTTTGCTCAACCCTGACTCCGAGCCGGCTCTGGTCGGCACAAAGCCGGCGCCGCAGCGCGCCGCCGCTACCCGCACCGCCGAAGAACCCTGGCATAGCCGTATTCCACTGCTGCTTGCTGTGCCGGCGGCCGTAGCTTTGCTTTTCCTGCTCTTGCCGCTTGTCGGGCTAGTGATCCGTGCGCCCTGGACGGAGGCGGGAACGGTGCTCGCTGCAGCGGGTGCCTTGCAGGCGCTGAAGCTGTCGTTGATCACAGCAACGGTTTCGGTGATCATCGTAGTGATCATCGGCATACCACTTGCCTGGGTCCTTGCCAAGCCAGGTCTGCGTGGAGCCTCGCTGCTACGCGCGTTGATCACGATCCCTTTGGTACTGCCGCCCGTCGTCGGAGGCGTCGCCCTCTTCACCGTTCTTGGCCGAGCTGGACTGATCGGTCGGCCGCTCTACCAGCTCACCGGATTCGCATTTCCCTTCACCCCGTACGCGGTGATCTTGGCGCAGGTTTTCGTGGCGTTACCCTTTCTCGTGCTGTCGGTGGAAGGCGCGTTGCGGGCATCCGATCGCCGCTACGAAGAGGCAGCCTCGACTCTGGGCGCGCGGCCAGTAATGATCTTTCGTCGCATCACGTTGCCGCTGATAGGGCCGGGCATCGCAGCTGGCGCTGTCCTTGCGTGGGCCCGGGCTCTCGGTGAGTTCGGTGCGACGATCACATTCGCCGGTAACTTCCCCGGAACCACGCGCACCATGCCCTTAGAGGTTTATCTGGCTTTGGAAACCGATCCGGGATCGGCGCTGCTGCTCTCGGTCCTCCTGCTCGGTGTGTCGGTCACTGTGCTCGCCTTGCTTCGGGAGCGGTGGGTGAGCAGGTGGTAGCCGAGTTATCAGCCGATCTCGGCGTTCAGCGCGGAGACTTCACCCTTGACCTGGGACTCGAGATCGCGGGCGGTGAGGTCGTTGCCCTACTCGGTCCGAACGGCGCCGGCAAATCCACCGCGCTTCGGGCGTTGGCGGGACTTCTGCCGATCACGACCGGACAGATGACGGTCGGTGGCCGAGTTGTGGCAGATGCGGCCACGGGTATCCATCGAGCGCCGCACGAGAGGCCTATAGGTGTGGTTTTTCAGGACTATCTGCTGTTTCCGCACCTCAGCGTGCTTGACAATGTCGCCTTCGGCCCGCTCGTTCGAGGATTGGACAAACTCAAGGCTCGACGAAGAGCCGCTTCGCTGCTCGCGCGGGTCGGCATTGCCGACCTCGCAAAATCCAAGCCTTCGGCGATCTCGGGCGGCCAAGCTCAGCGGGTCGCGCTGGCGCGGGCACTTGCTACCGAGCCCCACCTGCTGCTGCTGGACGAGCCCCTTGCTGCCCTCGACGCCAAGACCCATCTACTGGTACGTGGCGAGATGCGTCGCCACCTGGCTGATTTCTCCGGCGCGACGTTGCTCGTGACGCATGACCCGATTGACGCCTCCGTGTTGGCCGATCGGCTCATCGTTATCGAGCACGGCCGGGTAGTGCAGCAGGGCACACCGCAAGAGGTGGCCCGCCGGCCGCGCACCGACTACGTTGCCAGACTTGTCGGCCTCAATTTGTTGTCGGGCACCGGTCGTGGTCATCGGGTGCTGCTGTCCAGCGGAGGATCGGTGGAACTGGCTGAACCAGTGTCAGGAGAGGTCTATGTCGCGTTCCGCCCCGCCGCGGTGTCGTTGTTTGTGCACCGACCCGACGGATCGCCGCGCAATCTGTGGGCGGGCCGCATCGCCGCGCTGGAGCCGCACGGGGAAGGCGTACGCGTAGAGATCGGCGAGGTGCCCGACCGTCGCTCCAGCATCTTGGCCGAGATCACTCCCTCGGCGGTCGCCGACCTGGAGCTGATACTTGGCAGCGAGGTCTGGGCCGCTGTCAAGGCCTCGGACATTGAGGTGTATTCATCCTCGAACGCCGAGTTGTCAGCGTAGCTGTTCGCTATGACAGCAACACGCGCCGACAAGTCAGAGGCCTACGGTGGGCCACATGGGTTTGCGTGAACTTTTTCTCCCGCTGCTCGGTAACTGGACTGGTATCGAGCAGCAAGCGGCGTCGCCTTGGGCGCCGGCAACCACTGCCAAGGCCATGATCGTTTTCAAGCTGGATGTAAGTGATCAGATAGTTGTACAGGACTATCGCCATGTAGATGCTGATCAAGGGGAGTTCACCGGGCACGGCATTTTCATGATCGACAGCAGTGACGTGATGTCTCCGCCTTCCCGCACTCCGATCTTGTGGTGGTTCTTCGACTCCTACGGTTATCCGCCTGAGCCGGCCCACGGCGGCTGGCAGGACCGTGAGTTGATCATGCAGAAGAGCAGCCCACGGGGTATGGCGGAGCACCGCTTTGCCGCGGCTGACGGCCAACTCAGCTACCGGATTCGCACAAAGATCGATGATGCAGCGGAGTGGGAAGACTTTCTCAGCGGAAGCTACCGGCGCATCAGCGGACATTGACGCCGACACTTGCCGAAGACCTGAGGTCAAGCAATCAAATCGCGCAGTTGAAGCTCAATCGATAGCCGCTAGCCGGGTCGCCTGTCACGGTTGGCATCTGTAGGTCGTATCCATCGCGAAAGACGTTGTCGGTATCCAAGCTCACGTGGCTCAGGTTGCGGACGCTTTGTTCATAACCACTGGTCGCGTAGACCGCCTTGGCGGTCGCTTCTGGCAGCGCCATCTGAGATGTGGCGATCTTGTTGGCGTTGTTGGTTGCCTTGGCCAAGCTGGGATAGACCTCGAAGTGGATGTGCGGCCAGCGGCCCGAGTAGCAAGCAGGAAAGATCGTGGAGAAGCTCACCCGGCCACGGTCATCGGTTTCTTGGACACCGCGCAGGTAGTTCTCGTTCGCGGCGCCTTGGGAGTACAGGGAATACCTGCCTTCCCGATCACAGTGCCAGAGATAGACGGCGCCACCGGCCAATGGCGCCTTGTTCTTCGCGAAGTCGTTGATCGTCATCGTGATCGTGAGCGGTACGCCCTCAGCCTTGGTGGTGCTAGATCCGAAGCTGGAGGTGATATCGCGGCGTACGATGCCGCTCTCGGTGAGCACGTTGGCTCCGTTCGAGCCGTCCCCGGGATACGGGCCCGAGGTCTCCTCAGGAATTTCGCTGTGCGCGGTGTCGCTGGTTCCCGTAACCTCCGGTGCGCCGCCGCCCGGACCGCCGCCCGGTGGTCTGCCGCCCAGCGGAGCGTTGGCGTCGGCAGTACTTGACGAATCAGCGCAAGCGCCAAGAGTGATCAGGCCGGCCCCTGCGAGTCCAGCCCCGGCGACGAGCTTGAGCATCCCGCGCCGGTGCAGCAGCCTCGGAAGGTCATAATCCAGGCCACGATCATGGTTCTCCAGTTCCTTCTCACGATGGTTGATGCGCATCATGATCAACTCTTTCCTTGTCGGAATTCGTTTGTTTGCTGGCCATCTGCTCCTCAAGGCTAGAGTCGGCACGAGGTCGGTCTTGACCAAAATGCAGTCATTCATATAGCGACCACAGGTACTCACAGCAGTTACACAGCGCCATATCTGCACCCTGCTTCTCGGCTGAGACGAGAGCACAATGAGCCCGTGAGCGGGAGCCTGGAGATTCGGGAGGGAACCTTTATTGGCGACCTGCCCTACCTCGTCCTGGGTTCAGGCGAGCCGCTGGTTTACCTCTGTGGAGGCACTCCGAATCATCGCAACCCGAACCCGGGCCTTGAGCAAACCATGACTCTGCGCACCGTGAAGCCCCTCGCTCGCGCAGGCTTCACGGTGTACTTCACTAATCGCTGGCCTGGGATGGCACCCGATATCACGTTCGCAGAAGTTGCTCGGCGGCATGCCGAAGCGATTCGTAGGTATTTCGGCGGACCCGTGGATGTGCTCGGTCACAGCACCGGCGGGTCCCTAACGCTGCAGTTGATTGCGGACGAACCTGACGTCGTCCGGAAGGCGGTGGTCGCCAGCGCCGCGTACACGCTCGGCCCAGTGGCCAAACGGTCCTACCGGGACCTGTTGCATGCGATTGAGACGAACGGTCGCTTCGCAGCTGAGGCCCTTTTGGAAGGGATGGTCCGCTCCCGGTGGATCCGCGTTGTGCTCACCCCACTTCTCAGAGTGGCTTCCAGGCGTATCACGATTGAGAATCCAACGGACACCGTTGCGATGCTGTGCGCGGAATACGCCTTCGACGTTCGTAATCGGCTCGGTGACATTCCGATCGAGACGCTGGTGATCTGTGGTGCACAGGACTACTTCTGGACGCCAGAGATGTTTGCCGAGACCGCGTTTCGGATGCCGCGCGGACAGCTGATCATGTACCCGAACCGTGGACACTCCGTGGTCACCGCTCCGGAGTTTGTGCGGGATGTCACCGCGTTTCTGCGTAGCTAACTCAGCAGGTCGTAGCCTTGGCCGATGGCAAAGGTGGAGTCGGTCAATATCGGCCGTCCCAGACCGAATCCACACAAGAAGATTGGGTGGACCGGTATTGGCAAGGAGCCGACGGATCAGCCCGTTCAGGTACGAGCACCAGGCCCAAAGACCACCGGCCTGGGGAGCGGACTCGTCGGAGATTTCATCGGCGACGGCGAACACCACGGCGGCGATGATCAGGCGGTTTATGCATTTCAGCGTGAGGACCTGGACGACTGGGAGCGCCGGCTGGGCCGGGAGCTTCCGAATGGTTTCTTCGGCGAGAACCTCACCACGTTGGGTCTTGACGTCAACGATGCGCGAATCGGCGAACGATGGCGGATTGGCGAGGAGGTCGTTCTGCAAGTGACGGCGCCGAGAATTCCGTGCTCAACTTTTCGCGGCTGGATGGGGGAAAAGGGCTGGGCGAAAAGCTTTACCGCGGCCGGCCGGCCTGGGGCTTATCTCCGAGTGCTCGTTGCTGGGGCCATCACAGCAGGGGATCCAATCGAGATCATCGATCGGCCCGATCATCGGGTGAGCATCACCATGATGTTCAAAGCGACCACCACAGAGCGCGAGTTATTGCCGCAACTCCTCGCTGCCGAGGCGTATCTCGATGCCGAAACGATTGACATGGCACGCCAAGGCAGAATTTTCCTACTGGATTGAGCCTGCATCTGACTTGGCCAAGCTGGAATAAAAGCTGTTTCCGCAACGCTTATTCGAGCGTCGCATCGTCGCGTCCGCGGTTTTGACCGCGGCAGAGTCAGCGGATAGCCTAGACCCTTGTGTTCGGGCTTGCCCGACTCTCGTGCGTGCCCGAATGTCACAAAGAAATCTCTTTGTACTTGGGGTCACCGCACGCCTGACCTGCCGGAGCTCCGACCTGGTCGCAACGATCAATTCCACAGAAAGAGATACCAACGCGGTGCCCACAATTCAGCAGCTGGTCCGTAAGGGCCGCGAGGACAAGGTGAGCAAGACCAAGACGCCTGCGCTCAAGGGTTCGCCTCAGCGTCGGGGCGTGTGCACCAGGGTGTACACGACCACGCCGAAGAAGCCCAATTCAGCGCTGCGCAAGGTCGCTCGCGTCCGGCTGTCATCTGGAGTGGAGGTCACCGCATATATCCCAGGCGTCGGCCACAACCTGCAAGAGCACTCGATGGTGCTGGTACGCGGTGGCCGCGTGAAGGATCTGCCGGGTGTTCGCTACAAGATCATCCGTGGCTCGCTGGACACCCAGGGTGTGAAGAACCGCAAGCAGGCTCGCAGCCGCTACGGCGCGAAGAAGGAGAAGTAATGCCTCGCAAGGGCCCCGCACCGAAGCGCCCGGTGATCGCCGACCCGGTGTACGGATCGCCGCTGGTCAGCCAGCTGGTCAGCAAGATCTTGTGGAACGGCAAGAAGACCGTTGCGCAGGGCATTGTCTACACCGCCTTGGAGGGGACGCGGACAAAGACCGGCGTTGATCCGGTTCAGACCCTGAAGCGTGCGCTGGATAACGTCCGGCCCTCGCTAGAGGTCAAGAGCCGGCGCGTCGGTGGTGCGACGTACCAGGTCCCGGTCGAGGTGAAGCCGGCTCGGGCGACGACGCTGGCCATGCGCTGGCTGGTGAGCTTCTCACGGCAGCGCCGCGAGAAGACCATGGCCGAGCGGCTGATGAACGAGATCCTTGATGCCTCGAACGGGCTCGGTGCCGCGGTCAAGCGCCGCGAGGACACCCACAAGATGGCTGAGGCGAACAAAGCCTTCGCCCACTACCGCTGGTAATTAGGCCGACTTGTCGGCCTCTCAGCTGGCTATAGGCCGCTCAGACGCTGACAACTCAGAGAGATTCATATGGCTGTCGATATCAAAACTGACCTGTCCAAGGTCCGCAACATCGGGATCATGGCCCACATTGACGCGGGCAAGACCACCACGACCGAGCGCATCCTCTTCTACACCGGAATCAATTACAAGATCGGTGAGGTGCACGAGGGCGCGGCCACCATGGACTGGATGGAGCAAGAGCAGGAGCGGGGGATCACCATCACCTCCGCCGCTACGACGTGCCATTGGAAAGATCACCAGATCAACATCATCGACACTCCAGGGCACGTCGACTTCACCATCGAGGTGGAGCGTTCGCTGCGCGTACTCGACGGGGCCGTTGCCGTCTTCGACGGCGTCGCAGGCGTCGAGCCACAGAGCCAAACGGTGTGGCGCCAGGCTGACCGTTACCGGGTGCCACGGATCTGCTTTGTCAACAAGCTGGACCGTACCGGCGCCAGCTTCGAGCACTGCGTCGAGACGATCAAGGACCGGCTGAACGCGATTCCGGCTGTGGTGCAGCTGCCGATCGGCTCCGAGGCAAACTTCATCGGCGTCGTCGACCTGATCAAGATGCGCGCGCTTACCTGGCGCGGTGAGACCAAGATCGGCGAGGACTACACCGTCGAAGAGATCCCTGCCGACATGGTGGATCAGGCGCAACAAGCGCGCCACGCCCTCATCGAGCTGGTAGCCGATCACGACGATCACATGATGGAGGCCTACCTGACCGACGAGGACTCGATTACTCCCGAGCTCCTGCAAGATTCCATCCGGCGCGCGGTGTTGGCTTCCGAGATCACCGCCGTACTGTGTGGCAGCGCGTTCAAGAACAAGGGTGTGCAGCCACTGCTGGATGCCGTCATCGCCTACCTGCCATCCCCGCTCGACGTGCCAGCGATCATCGGATTCAAGCCAGGTGACGAATCGGTCAAGATCGACCGGCATCCCACCGACTCCGATCCTTTCGCAGCATTGGCGTACAAGATCGCGGCCGATCCACACCTCGGCCGGCTGACCTACATCCGCGTCTACTCCGGCAAGCTCGAGGCTGGTTCGACGGTGCTGAACGCGACCAAGGGGCGTAAGGAACGGATCGGGAAGATCTATCAGATGCACGCCAACAAGCGTCAGGAGATCGCCTCGGTTGGGGCAGGTCAGATCGTCGCTGTGATGGGCCTTAAGGACACCACCACCGGCGAGACACTCTGCGAGACGAACAATCCAGTGCAGTTGGAGTCCATGGACTTCCCGGCGCCGGTGATCGAGCAGGCCATCGAGCCGAAGACCAAGTCCGACCAGGAGAAGCTGGGCATGGCGATCCAGCGCCTGGCTGAAGAGGATCCGACGTTCCGCGTCCACACCGACGACGAGACTGGGCAAACGATCATTGCCGGAATGGGCGAGCTGCATCTGGAGATCTTGATCGATCGGATGAAGCGTGAGTTCCGGGTCGGGGCCAACATCGGTAAACCGCAGGTGGCCTATCGTGAGACCCTGCGCCGGCCGGTGGAAAAGGTGGAGTACACCCATAAGAAGCAGTCGGGTGGCTCAGGCCAGTACGGCAAGGTGATCATCAACGTGGAGCCGCAACCTGCCGGTTCCGGCTATGAGTTCGTCAATGAGATCACCGGTGGACGGATTCCGAGGGAGTACATCCCAGCGGTCGACGAAGGAGTTCAGGACGCCATGCAGTTCGGCGTACTGGCCGGATATCCGGTCGACGATGTGAAGGTTACGTTGGTCGACGGTGCCTATCACGATGTCGACTCCTCCGAGCTCGCATTCCGGGTCGCCGGCTCCATGGTGTTCAAGGAGGCGGCTCGCCGGGCTGATCCCGCGCTGCTGGAGCCGGTGATGGCAGTCGAGGTCACCACTCCGGAGACCTATCTCGGCACCGTGATCGGTGATCTCAACGCCCGACGTGGCCATATTCAGGCGATGAACGACCTGCACGGCAATAAGGTCGTCCAAGCACTTGTGCCGCTGTCGGAGATGTTCGGCTACGTCGGCGATCTGCGGTCCAAGACCTCCGGTCAGGCGTCGTACTCCATGGAGTTCCACTCCTATGCCGAAACGCCGAAGAGCATCGCCGAGGAGATCATCCAGAAGGCACGAGGTGAATGACAAAGTGAGCGCAGCGAGGTTTGTCATGCGAGCGCAGCGAGCGCAAGAAAGGCGGGGAGCGGAGCGACCTCCACTCCCCTGCGGAGCAGCGCCAATGAGCGAAGCGAGTTCGGTCATGCGAGCGCAGCGAGCACGCCAAAAGAGAAAAGAGCGCGAGCGAAGCGCGCACCAGCCCCCGCGGCGAGCGGTGTGTTTGACCTGAGCGGAATCGTCCACAAAACTTAGGCCGGGTCAAACCGGCCACTTGACCAGTACAACCCAAGAAAGAAAGCCCCGCGATTGGCGCGGGTACATCCAGGAGGAGCCTCAGTGGCAAAGGCGAAGTTCGAGCGGACAAAGCCGCACGTCAACATCGGCACCATCGGGCACATCGACCACGGAAAGACCACGCTGACCGCGGCGATCACCAAGGTGCTGCACGACAAGTTCCCGACGCTGAACCAAGTGTCGGCGTTCGAGCAGATCGACAAGGCGCCGGAGGAGCGCCAGCGCGGTATCACCATCTCGATCGCGCACGTGGAGTATCAGACCGAGAAGCGTCACTACGCGCACGTGGACTGCCCGGGTCACGCTGACTACATCAAGAACATGATCACCGGCGCGGCTCAGATGGACGGAGCGATCCTGGTCGTCGCGGCGACTGATGGCCCGATGCCGCAGACTCGTGAGCACGTAATTCTGGCCCGTCAGGTCGGCGTCCCGGCGATCGTGGTCGCTCTGAACAAGGTCGACATGGTTGATGACGAGGAAATCTTGGAGCTGGTCGAACTCGAAGTTCGGGAGTTGCTCAATGAGCAGGAGTTCCCCGGTGACGACGTGCCGGTCGTGAGGGTGGCTGCCCTCCCGGCGCTGAACGGCGACCCCACCTGGACGAAGTCCGTCGAGGAACTCTTGGACGCGGTCGACGACTACATTCCGCAGCCGGTCCGCGAGGTCGACAAGCCGTTCCTGATGCCGGTGGAAGATGTCTTCACCATCACCGGCCGCGGCACCGTCGTCACTGGTCGTATCGAGCGCGGGGTGATCAAGGTCATGGAGACCGTCGACATCATCGGCATCCGTGACACTAAGCAGACCACCACCGTCACCGGCGTGGAGATGTTCCGCAAGCTGCTTGACGAGGGTCAGGCCGGTGAAAACGTCGGTCTGCTGCTGCGTGGTACCAAGCGTGAAGACGTGGAGCGTGGCATGGTCGTGATCAAGCCTGGCACCACGACTCCGCATACCGACTTCGAGGCGCGGGTCTATGTCCTGTCCAAGGAGGAGGGCGGCCGGCATACGCCGTTCTTCAACAACTACCGTCCGCAGTTCTACTTCCGTACCACTGACGTGACCGGTGTTGTGAATCTTCCAGAGGGCACCGACATGGTGATGCCCGGCGACAACACCGACATGTCGGTGCAGCTCATCCAGCCGATCGCTATGGAGGAAGAGCTGAAGTTCGCTATCCGTGAGGGTGGCCGTACGGTCGGCGCCGGTCGCGTCACGAAGATCATCAAGTAGCTCCCGGCGACTTCTGCTGATCAAGAACGAAGCCCGGACTTCCGCGGAGTCCGGGCTTCGTCGTCATGTCGGGGGTTCCGCCATCTCTAGCGGCAGGAGTTAGGTGGTCCCAACGGGATCGTCTGATCCAAAGTCCCTATAGGAGGTCATCGTGCCAGGCTCCGTCGCTCGCGTCACCGAGATCAGCGCCAAGTCCGACTCTAGCTTCGACGACGCCGTCAAGGTCGCCCTAGATCGGGCTAACTCGACTCTGCGTGGTATCACGTCGGCCTACGTCAAGGACCAGGTGGTCGAGGTCCAGAACGGAGCGATTGCTGCCTATCGCGTCCACTTGCTGGTGACGTTCATCCTGGAATAACAGCATCTGCTCACTGGGGCGCGAGCAGTGCAACCGGGTAAGTGGCTAACAGTTCGGCAACTGTGACGGTCTCGCTCCATCGTTGGCCGGTCAGCACATCGACGTAAGCACCTGTGATCTCTACGATGGTGTCACGCCACCCACCGGCGGCAGCTAGGCCGATCGGCAGTCGGGTGGCGAAAGTGATCATGCCACCGCGATCAAAACCGATCAGATGATCATGCGCCGAACCACCCGCCATGATCGGCTGGTAGCTGCCGAACCTGTCCGGTCGTCGACTCCGCAGCCGAAGCGCCTGTTGGGTGATCCAAAGCTTGGCCGCGCCCGATTCGTCGATCTTGGGCGGATTGTCGTGCAGTGATTGGAGCAGTCGAAGGTGGTCGGCGAAGTCGACAGGTCGTCGGTTGTCCGGATCTACCAGGGAGTCTTCCCAAACCTCGGTGCCCTGGTAGACATCCGGGACGCCGGGCATCGTGAGCTGAACGAGCTTCTGACCAAGCGAGTTCGACCACCCGGCTGGCGTAATCAGCTGCTTGATCTTGTCCCAGGCGCCACGCAGTTGCCGATCCTGGTACGCGGCATCGACCGCCTGATGTACGGCAGACTCGTACGACGGGTTGGTAGCGATCCACGTCGTATCATCGCTCGCCTCACGCATGGCCTTCTCGGCGTATGCATGCATGCGGACGGGCTCGATCGGTCCAGCTCCTACCAGGGTCTGCGCCAGAAAGTATCCGAACAGGCGGTTGGGGATTGAGGTCATGCTCAGGAACAATTCTGCGAACTCCGCCCAGGTCTCAGGGATCTCCGACAGCACGGCGAGCCTGGCGCGTACGTCCTCGCCGCGTTTGGTGTCGTGGGTGGACAGACCCGTCATAGAGCTGGGCTGCCGGCTGAGCCGGGATGCTTGCAGCGTGTGGAAGTCCGCTAGCGGTATACCGAACTGATCAGGATTGCCGCCGACCTCATTGAGCGCGATGAAACGCGAGTACCGGTAGTAGGCGGTGTCCTCCACGCCCTTGGCCATGGCGGCGCTGCTCAGTTGCTGCATGCGCAGCGCGAGATCATCACCATGATCATGAAGCCGCGGACTGAGCTGATCAAGCGCGGTAGTTAGCTCAGGGCGGCGTCGAGCAGCCGTCGCCAGAGCATGATCAAGGTCAGCAACCCCCTCTGGAAGGTAGGAGCGATAGACCTCAAAGGCGATCGCGATCTCCGCAATTGCCTGGCCTGCGTCAGGAATCTCGGGAGCCAAAGCCGCCATTCGTCGTACCTCGGCAGGGAGCAGAGTGTCCAAAACCAAGCGCTTACCAGCTTCGATGTGGTCAACGATCGTGCCCTGATCTCCGGTGAGCCGTTGATAGAGGGCGGTGAACTCCGGCTCATGATCGTGATCAATGAACACGCCGTTCACTTCACGCATGGCGTCGTATCCGGTCGTGCCGGCAACCGGCCAAGTCTTCGGTAGTTCTTCTCCGGCTTCGAGGATCTTCTCAACGGTGATCCACTGCTCGGAGGCAAACGATCGCAGCTGCTGCAGATAGCCAAGTGGATCGCGCAGGCCGTCCGGGTGGTCAATCCGCAGGCCGGTCACGCCTGCCTCGCACCAGCCACGTACCAGTGCATGCGTCGCGGCGAAGACAGCCGGATCTTCGACGCGTACCCCAGCGAGGGTGGTGATGGCAAAGAATCTGCGGTAGTTGAGCTCGGTGTTGCCACGCGAATAGTGCACCAGCTGGTAATGCTGTCGATCATGCACTGCAGCGACATCGTCGCCCTCGGACCAGGTCCCGGGCGCTAGCGGGAAGCGGTGCTCGAAATAGCGCAATTCACCGTCGACAACGGTTAGCTGTACATCATCACCAAGTACCGGGACGACAATGCGACCCCGGCTCCAGTCGATGTCGAACCACGGTGCGTACGGGGAGTCTTGACCGAGCCGCAAAACGTCCCACCAGGCCGGATTCTCGATCGGACGCTCGATGCCGAGATGATTCGGAACAATGTCGATGATCACGCCTAGACCGGCCAACCGGGCACTGGTCATAAGCCGTTCCAGGCCTGCCTGGCCGCCTCGATCATCATCGACATGAGATACGTCCGTGGTGTCGTATCCATGATCAGAACCGGTCGTGGACTGCAGTAGCGGCGATAGATACACCGCACCCACTCCGAGCTCAGCTAGATAGCCGATCACCCGGGAGGCATCGTCCAAGGTGAACCTGCGGTTGAGCTGCAGGCGGTAGGTCGATGAGGGGATGGTCACGTGCTGACACTACGCAACTCAGACTTGTCAGCGTCTCAGAGGGCTATAGCCCCCTGAGACGCTGACAAGTCTGAGTTACAGCATGATCACGAAGCCGCTGCGGCGCGGATCGGCTCCGCCACCGAGCGGGCTGAGAGCCGACACGCCGCCGAAATACGGATCCCGGTGATCGGCAATGGCGATCTTGTAACCGTCGCGCTCTAGCGACCGGGTGACGTGTGAGAAGAAGCCTGGTTCGAGTCTCACCAGATCCGGGAGTGCGTTGAGTCGTGGTGCATCGATGGCCTCCTGAGGCGCTGCACCGCGCAGCATGCGAAGTACGCATTGCACTAATGCGGGACGGATCCGGCTACCGCCGGCGGCGCCGGCAATGGCTGCCAACTGTCCATGATCATCAAGTGCAATCAGCGGAGACATCATGGACCCCATCCGAGTGCCAGGATGCACCAGTCCACGAACCAGCTCACCTTCGCCAAGCATCGAATTGAGGTGCACGCCGTAGCCGGGCACCCATACCCCAGAGCCGAGTCCGAGGCTCGTCGTAATAGCGCAGCCGTTACCGTGCTCGTCGACGGCGACGATGTTGGTGGTTTCAGCGCGCTTGCCGGGCGCTCTCAAGGCGTCAACCAGGGCTGCCGCAGATTGCGCATCGGTTGTCGGATCACTGTGCACCACAGGGGCGACCCGTTCCATGGTGCCGAGCAGGTCATCAAGATCATTACCTCGGGCATGCACGGTGAAGTCGTTCACCCGAACGGTTCGAGGCGGCGACTCGATGACGTGGTATGCGTCCAGGTCCTCTTGGCTCAATGCGCCACCATTCGCCACCGACACGATCAGCGCGTCGGCGTATGCCCCGTGATAGAACACGCCCGGATCGCGCAGCATGAGCTCGTACGCCCGGTGATGATCAGGATGACGTAATGGGTCACCGGCTTGCAGGAAGGAGCCATCCGAACGTTGGTAGACCTCAATGCCTTCTCCGACACACATCGCCGCAGCGACGCGAGGAAGCACCTGGGCATGCATTGCCGAGAAGGGTGTCCCAAAGGACGCCTCATGCCCTGCCGCGGTCACTGTGGACCAGGGGAGGCGGCCCCATCGCCGCCACAGATAGTGAGCCCCGGCCGGGATCCCAGGTACCGCAACGGTTGCCGGCCCGATTTCGTACGGCACGTGCTGGCCGATGAAGATCACTTCGATAGAGGTGGCCGGACTTGCTCGCTTGCCACCGAGGCCGGGAACGGCGACGAAGAAATCCAGACAGCGCACCTGGCTGTTGCTTGCGTCATAGACGGTTGCAAAGCCGCCGCCACCGAGTCCGGTGAAGATCGTTTCAGCGGCACAACTGACGAGCATCATCGACACCGCGGCATCGACAGCAGTTCCGCCGCGGCTGAGGATGTCAGCGCCGGCTCGTGCGGTCGATTGGTGTCCAGCGGCGACGCCAGCCCTAATTCTCATCGCACCCGCTTCTCACGCCTGCGAGCCTAATGGTCGGCAGCGGCGGCGACTGGAGGATTGCGTATCGGGACTGGGTAATCCCACAGGTGATGGGCCTCGGCTGAAAGGCTGAACTCGTAAGGCTCGTCGGTCGTCTGAGTGGGTGATGAAAACGTTGGTGGCGCCAGTGCTGTGGACAACCAGGCGCAGCAACGCCGACTACTGGCTGCTCGCAGCCTGTGGGCCTGTGCTGCTGGGCGCTGCATTGGTGGGCTGGCGGCTGAGCTGGCTGTCAGCATCCACTGCTGCATTGTGCTTTTTCTTGCTGGCTGCGCTGGTAGCGCGATACTCGGGTACCAGGAGGCTACGCATTGCCGACCTGGTGACACTGGCACGCGGGCTAGGCGTCTGTTTCCTTGCTGGATTCACCTTGCAAGCGTTGGCCGGCGGCCTGGCGAGGAACGGCGTACTGGCCATGATCATCATGGGAACGCTGTGCCTGATGCTCGATGGGGTTGACGGCCGGGTGGCACGAGCTAGGGGAGAGGCCACTGCCTTTGGAGCCAGATTCGATGTCGAGACCGATGCCGCGATGCTGATCGTGCTCAGCATTGCGGTCGCGGCACTCGGTATCGCTGGCTGGTGGGTGCTGGCGATCGGCGCCATGCGATATTGCTACGTCGCCACCTCTCTTGTCGTTCCGGCGTTACGCACGTCTTTGCCCTACCGCTACTCCGGCAAAGTGATTGCGGTCGTTCAAGCGGTCGCCCTGCTTGCGGCGCTTGCCTTCGGTTTGGCGCAGGGCGCGCACTGGCTGCCAACGATATTGCTGCTTGCTGCGCTTGCCTCGCTGTGCTGGTCATTCGGCCGTAGCGTGCTCTGGCAAATGCGCCAATCCTGAGCGACCCGAGCCAGATCGTCGCCGTCAACGTGCCGGGTCTTGGCAACCTGAGTGCAGCCGCATCGACCTTGAGAGCAACCCTACCCGCCCCAGCGGTAGGCTACGTAGCTGCGCTAGAAGCGCAGATTTGCCTGCATCTGGCCAAATTCAATCTGCCAGAATTTGATCTGACCGAAGGACTCTGACAGAATCGTCAGGTTGCTCCGACGGGGTCGCCGGGGTGAGCCATGCCTGTCGGGTCTGATCAATTCGAGCCTGCTGGCGAGCTTGCCGCACCGCGAGATCCTTGATTGCTCGGTTGCCTGGATGCCCGGTCCAGGGCCGGGCCACCTCCTCAGCACGCTTGTGATGGGGTGTGGTGCGCCAAACATGGCCGACACTCCCGACCACGGGGGTCGGAGCGAGCGGGTGCCAGAACCCGTGAGCAGGCAACAGACAACGAACCATGTGCTTGCCAGTGCGAGCACGAGATAGCAAGACACCATGCCGGAAGCTCGCGGGAGACTCACCCGCGACAAGAGGTACGAGAAGAAGGACGAACGGTGGCGGGACAAAAGATCCGCATCAGGCTCAAGGCCTACGACCACGAGGTCATCGATTCGTCGGCGCGCAAGATCGTCGACACGGTGACGCGTACCGGCGCCAAGGTCGCCGGGCCGGTGCCACTGCCCACGGAGAAGAACGTCTTCTGCGTCATCCGCTCCCCGCATAAGTACAAGGACAGCCGGGAGCACTTCGAGATGCGGACGCACAAACGTCTGATCGACATCATCGACCCGACTCCCAAGACCGTCGACTCTTTGATGCGGCTCGACCTTCCGGCCGGTGTCGACATCGAGATCAAGCTCTGAGGATGATCAACGATGACCGCCACTAAGACCGAACGCGCCGTCAAGGGGCTGTTGGGCACCAAGCTCGGCATGACTCAGCTCTGGGATGAGAACAACCGCGTTGTCCCGGTGACCGTTGTCGAGGCTGGGCCTTGCGTAGTGACGCAGGTGCGAACACCCGATAACAACGGGTACTCAGCTGTCCAGCTGGGCTTCGGCGCCGTCAAGGCAAAGCAGCTGACCAAGCCCAGCGCCGGTCACTTCGAGAAAGCCGGCGTCACGCCACGGAGGCATTTGGTCGAAATCCGGACCAGCGATGCCAGCGAATACACCCTGGGCCAGGAACTCAACGCTGACGTCTTTGCAGCAGGGGATGTCATCGATGTGACGGGTGTCAGCAAGGGCAAGGGCACCGCCGGTGTGATGAAGCGGCATGGTTTTGCCGGCCTGCGCGCCTCCCACGGCGTACATCGCAAGCACCGGGCGCCCGGGTCGATCGGCGGCTGCGCCACGCCGGGCAGAGTCTTCAAAGGCCTCAGAATGGCGGGGCGGATGGGGGCCGAGCGCGTCACTGTCCAAAACCTCGTGGTACACGCCGTCGACGTTGAGCGGGGATTGATCTTGGTCAAGGGCGCCATCCCCGGCAACAAGGGCGGCTTGGTGGTGTTGCGGAGCGCTGCCAAGAGGGGAGATGCGGCATGAGCGAGACCCGTACCGTCGACGTAGTCGATGTGAAGGGTGCCAAGTCCGGGACCGCCGAGCTGCCGGCTGAGCTCTTCGACGTACCCGCGAACATCCCACTGATTCATCAGGTCGTGACAGCTCAGCTGGCGGCAGCCCGTCAGGGAACCCACGCCACCAAGACTCGTGGCGAGGTACGCGGCGGCGGGGCCAAGCCGTGGCGCCAGAAGGGCACCGGCCGTGCTCGGCAGGGCTCCCGACGTGCGCCCCAGTTCGTCGGCGGCGGCACAGTTCATGGACCGCAGCCACGTAACTACGCGCAACGCACGCCCAAGAAGATGATCACCGCGGCGCTGCACGGTGCATTGTCTGATCGAGCTCGGGAAGGTCGGGTTCACGTAGTTGCAGAGCTGGTGTCAGGCGATACGCCCTCAACCAAGACCGCGCTCGCGACGCTAGGCGCCGTAACCGTCTCCAACAAGGTGCTCGTGGTGATCCATCGCGACGAGGATCTGGCCTGGCTCAGCCTACGCAATGTCGCGACCGTGCACGCCATCGCCGTGGATCAGCTGAACGCCTACGACGTGCTCGTGAACGACGAGGTGATCTTTACCTCAGCCGGGCTGCAGGCCTTCGTGGCCGGCCCCACTGGAGGAAACTCCGTGAAAGCGGTGGCCGGCGAAAGCGAGATCGCTGAGGAGGATGAGAAATGAGCAGCAGCGTCAAGATCCGTGATCATCGCGACATCTTGATCGCACCCGTGGTCAGCGAGAAGAGCTACGCCCTGCTGGATGAGAACAAGTACACCTTTCTCGTCGCTCCGGACGCAAACAAGACTGAGATCAAGATCGCAGTGGAAGCGATCTTCAAGGTGCGGGTGACAGAGGTGAACACGCTGAACCGGCATGGGAAGAAGCGGCGTACCAGATACGGCTACGGGAAGCGTCCGGATACCAAGCGGGCGATCGTTACCGTCGCGCCCGGCGAGCGTATCGACATCTTCTCCTCGCCAGGCACCTGATCGGCCAAGACAAGGAAGATCACATGGCTATCCGCAAGTACAAGCCCACGACGCCCGGTCGGCGCGGCAGCAGCGTCGCCGACTTCGCCGAGCTGACCCGGTCCACACCGGAGAAGTCCCTGGTCGTGCCTAGTCCGAAGACAGGTGGCCGAAACAACTCGGGCAAGATCACTACCCGGCACATCGGCGGCGGACACAAGCAGGCGTACCGGCTGATCGACTTCAAGCGTTACGACAAGGACGGTGTGCCGGCCAAGGTCGCCCAGATCGAATACGACCCGAACCGCACCGCTCGGATCGCGCTGCTGCACTTCGCCGACGGTGAGAAGCGATACATCATCGCTCCAGAGGGTTTGCGGCAAGGCAGTCAGGTCGAGGCCGGCGAACGTGCCGACATCAAGCCAGGCAACAACCTGCCGCTGCGCAATATCCCGGTCGGTACCACAGTGCACGCGGTCGAACTCCGACCTGGCGGTGGTGCGAAGCTGGCCCGCTCGGCGGGGTCGAGCATTCAGCTAGTGGCTCGGGAGGGCAAGAACGCCACGCTGCGCATGCCGTCCGGGGAGATGCGGATGGTCGACGTACGCTGCCGCGCCACTGTTGGTGAAGTGGGCAACGCCGAACAGTCGAACATCAGCTGGGGAAAGGCCGGTCGTAACCGCTGGAAGGGCAAGCGCCCCAGCGTCCGTGGCGTCGCAATGAACCCGATCGATCACCCGCACGGCGGTGGTGAGGGCAAGACCTCGGGTGGCCGCCATCCGGTATCCCCATGGGGCCAGCCCGAGGGCCGTACCCGAGACAAGAACAAGCCGAGTTCTCGCTTGATCATCCGTCGCCGCAAGACCGGCAAGAAGCGCTGAGCAGGAGCACCACAACAAGATGCCACGCAGTTTGAAGAAGGGCCCCTTCGTCGATGATCACCTCGCCAAGAAGGTCGAGGTGCAGAACACGCGCGGGACCAAGAACGTGATCAAGACCTGGTCGCGCCGTTCCATGATCGTGCCCGACATGATCGGCCACACGATCGCCGTACACGACGGCCGAAAGCATGTGCCGGTGTTCATCACCGAGATGATGGTCGGCCACAAGCTGGGCGAGTTCGCGCCAACGCGAACCTTCCGCGGCCACGTCAAGGATGACCGGAAGTCCCGGCGCCGCTAGGCAGAGAAGGAATCTGAACAGATGAGCAAGGACGTACGTCCCACCCGCCGTTCGGCGTTGCTCGGCGACCGTCCCGGTTCGTACGCGATCGCGCGCCAGGTCCGGATGTCACCGACGAAGGTGCGTCGTGTCGTGGATTTGATCCGTGGCATGGACGTCGAGGACGCCCTCAACACCTGCAGGTTCGCCCCGCAGGCGGCGAGCGAGCCGGTCTACAAGGTGATCGCGAGCGCGGTGGCCAACGCAGAGCGGACCGACAACCTGCGGCGGGCTGACCTGTATGTGTCAAAGGCTTTCGTGGATGAGGGAATGACGTTGCGACGGATTCGCCCGCGGGCCCGCGGCGGCTGGGGCCGCATTCTCAAGCGGTCCAGCCACATCACCGTTGTGGTCGAGCCAAGGCCGGAACCAGCAACAGCACGCGGGCAGGCAAGCACCCGCTCGAAGGAGAAGTGAGCATGGGTCAAAAGATCAATCCGCACGGTTTCCGCCTCGGCATTACCACTGATCACAAGAGTCGTTGGTATTCAGACAAGCTCTACTCCAACTACATCGGCGAGGATGTCAAGATCCGCCGGATGCTGACCAAGGGATTGGAGAGGGCGGGCATTTCCTCGGTCGAGATCGAGCGCACCCGCGATCGGGTTCGAGTGGACATCTTCACCGCCCGGCCGGGCATTGTGATCGGCCGCAACGGCACCGAGGCCGAGCGAGTCCGCGGTGACCTGGAGAAGCTCACCGGGAAGCAGGTTCAGCTGAACATCCTTGAGGTGAAGAACCCCGAGACCGATGCGCAGCTGGTAGCGCAGGGCGTAGCTGAGCAACTCGCCTCCAGGGTGCAGTTCCGCCGCGCCATGCGTAAGGCACAGCAGAGCGCCATGCGTTCTGGTGCTCGCGGCATCCGGATTCAGTGCTCGGGCCGTCTCGGTGGCGCTGAGATGAGTCGCTCGGAGTTCTACCGCGAAGGGCAGGTGCCGCTGCACACCCTGCGGGCCGACATCGATTACGGCTTCCACGAGGCCAAGACGACCTTCGGTCGGATTGGGGTCAAGGTCTGGATCTACAAGGGTGACGTGTCTGGTACGCGTGCCGAGCGGGCGGCTCAGAAGGCGGCCCGCAATGCTGCCGGCGGACGTACCCGGCCAGGCCGGCCGGGTCGCGGTGATCGACCGGCCCGTGGCGACCGTCCGGAACGTGGTGGACGTCGGCGCACTGACGGTGCGCCCGAACTGACTCGCACCGAAGGCGTACCCGCCGAGGCTGTGCCTGCCGAGAGTGTGCCTGCCGAGAGTGTGCCTGCCGAGAGTGCGCCTGCCGAGAGTGCGCCCGAGATCGCACCGGCAGAGGTTGGTGCTGCCGCACCCGCACCTGCTGAGACGTCGGGACAGGAGGGCTGAGCGGTGTTGGTTCCACGCAAAGTCAAGTTCCGCAAGCAGCACCACCCCAAGCGGACCGGTGCTGCCAAGGGTGGCACCAGGCTGGCCTTTGGTGACTACGGCATCCAGGCGATGGAAGGTGCCTACCTCACCAACCGGCAGATCGAGTCGGCCCGTATCGCCATGACCCGTCACATCAAGCGTGGTGGAAAGGTCTGGATCAACGTCTATCCAGACCGTCCTCTCACCAAGAAGCCGGCCGAGACGCGCATGGGGTCAGGCAAAGGCTCGCCGGAGAGGTGGATCGCCAACGTCAAGCCCGGCCGGGTGCTCTTCGAGCTGTCCGGGGTCAATGAGGATGTCGCCCGCGAGGCGATGCGGCTGGCCATCCACAAACTGCCGATGAAGGCGCGGTTCATCAAGCGTGAGGCAGGTGAGATCTGATGGCGAAGGCTACTACCGCAGCCGAGCTGCGCGGGCTGAGTCGCAGTGAGCTGAATACCAAGGTGAACGAGCTGAAGGAAGAGCTGTTCACGCTGCGGTTTCAGGCCGCCACCGGTCAGCTTGAGTCCCATGGCCGGCTCCGCGCCGTACGCAAGGACATGGCGCGGATTTACACGGTGATCACCGAGCGTGACCTCGGCATCATCGACGATCCGGACGCGCAGGAGGTTGAGGAATGAGCGAGAAGGTGACTGAGAACTCCACCATGGCGGAGCGCAGTAGGCGCAAGGTCCGGGAGGGCGTTGTGGTCAGCGACAAGATGGACAAGACGATCGTCGTGAAGATCGAGGACATGGTGAAGCACCGCCTCTACGGCAAGGTGTTGCGCCAGACCAGCCGGCTTAAGGCACACGACGAGCAAAACGCCGCCGCCCTCGGTGATCGGGTACGCGTCATGGAGACCCGGCCGCTGAGCGCTACCAAGCGCTGGCGCCTCGTGGAAATCGTTGAGAAGGCCAAGTAGTTAACACACGGGGGCTCTGCCCCCGTGGACCCCCGCTGGGGCTCCGCCCCAGACCCCGGAGGTCACAGCCGCACCGGTAACCCGGGCGGAAGAGAGATCTGAGAAGAGAAAGAGCAGAGATGATCCAGCAGGAGTCGCGGCTCAAGGTCGCCGACAACACCGGTGCCAAGGAGATCTTGTGCATCCGGGTGCTCGGCGGATCCGCGCGCCGGTACGCCGGTATCGGCGACATCATCGTCGCTACGGTCAAGGACGCCATCCCGGGCGGCAACGTCAAGAAGGGCGAGATCGTCAAGGCGGTGGTGGTGCGGACCGCGAAGGAGCATCGTCGCGCCGACGGGTCCTACATCAAGTTCGACGAAAACGCGGCGGTCATCTTGAGAAACGACGGCGAGCCGCGCGGCACCCGCATCTTCGGCCCGGTCGGGCGCGAGCTCCGCGAAAAGCGGTTCATGCGGATCATCTCATTGGCACCGGAGGTGCTTTAGAACGATGCCAGAAAAGAACCCAGAAAAGAACACTGAGAAGAGCAAGAGCAGCCTGCACATCCGTAAGGGCGACCGCGTCAAGGTGATCAGCGGAAAAGATCGCGGCTTGGTCGGTGAAGTGATCGCTGTCTATCCAGACCGCAACAAGGTGACCGTTGCCGGCGTCAACATCGTGAAGCGTCACCTCCGCGATACCGCTGCGCAGCCACAAGCCCGGCAGACAACCAAGGGCGGCATTGTCTCCTCGGAGGCTCCGATCCATGCCTCGAACGTGCAGCTGGTTGTCAAGAACTCCGAAGGTGAAGAGGTCGTCACCCGAATTGGCTACGACCGGGTCGAGGTAACCAAGCGTCGCCCCGATGGCTCGGAGTACAAGTCGACCCGCAGCGTACGGATTGCCCGGGCAACCGGAGAGGAGATCTGATGACGACTCCGACCACTGAACGCACGCTGCCCAGGCTGCAACAGCGCTATCGCGAGGAGATCGCGCCGGCACTGCGAGATGAGTTCAAGATCAAGAACGTGATGCAGACGCCCAGTCTGGTCAAGATCGTGGTGAACATGGGCGTCGGCGAGGCGGCACGCGATTCCAAGCTCATCGATGGCGCGGTACGCGACCTGGCAACGATCACCGGACAGAAGCCGGTGGTCACCCGGGCACGTAAGTCGATTGCGCAGTTCAAGCTGCGCGCGGGCATGCCCATTGGTGCGCACGTCACGCTGCGCGGAACGCGTATGTGGGAGTTCGCCGACCGGCTGCTCACACTGGCGCTGCCACGTATCCGGGACTTCCGCGGCCTATCGCCCAAGCAGTTCGACGGCAAGGGCAATTACACGTTTGGTCTCAACGAGCAGGTGATGTTCCACGAGATCAACCAGGACAGGATCGACCGGGTACGCGGTATGGATATCACGTTCGTCACCACGGCGACCAATGACGACGAGGGCCGGGCGCTACTGCGCCATCTGGGCTTCCCGTTCCGTGCACATTGACAAGGGCGAACTGAGAAGGAGGGAAACCTGTGGCTAAGACAGCGCTTCGAGTGAAGCAGGCTCGCAAGCCGAAGTTTCGGGTACGCGCCTACACGCGCTGCCAGAGGTGCGGCCGGCCTAAGGCGGTCTATCGCAAGTTCGGCCTGTGTCGCATCTGTCTTCGGGAGTTGGCGCACAAGGGCGAGCTGCCCGGTATCACGAAGTCATCGTGGTGATGGCTGATGCTTGATTCGTCCCTCATCGTTGCCGCGCTCGGGGCAAGCGACCGGGTTCGACACGGGCGCCCCTGGGCGACACCGCAGAAGAGCACCGGACGTCGCGGCTCGCCGAGGCCGGACACGAGCACGGCTGCGCCAAACCCCGACACCTCAGCGGAACAGGTCCGAACGGAAACCACTCCGAGAAAGTAGAACACCCAACCCATGACCATGACAGATCCGATTGCGGACATGCTGACCCGGATCCGGAACGCCAGCCAGGCGTATCACGAGACCGCAACCATGCCGCACAGCAAGATCAAGGTGGGAATCGCCGAGATCCTCTCCAACGAGGGCTACATCGCCGGCTATACCGTGGACGAGCCGGCAGAAGGCCAGGTCGGCAAAACGCTGTCGATCACCTTGAAGTACGGCCAGAACCGGGAGCGTTCCATTGCCGGGGTACGCCGGATCTCCAAGCCCGGCCTTCGCGTGTACGCCAAAGCGACCGGACTCCCTAAGGTGCTTGGTGGTCTCGGCATCGCCATCATCTCGACGTCTCAGGGCCTGCAGACCGATAGACAGGCTCACAACAATGGCGTCGGTGGCGAAGTCCTCGCGTACGTGTGGTGAGTGGCGGAACGAGGAGGTAGAGAAATGTCGCGCATTGGCAGGATGCCGGTCCGGATTCCCGACGGCGTCGATGTAACCGTCGACGGTCAGCTGGTCAAGGTCCTGGGCCCGAAGGGTTCGCTCGAGCATCGCGTCGCCGAGCCGATCAAGATCGCGCGCGGGGAGAACGGTGAACTGGAGGTCACTCGGCCAGACGATGAGCGGGAGAGCAAATCGCTACACGGACTGACACGTACCTTGGTCGCGAACATGGTGACCGGTGTCACGACCGGCTATGAAAAAAAGCTTGAGATCGTCGGGGTGGGCTACCGGGTCGTCTCGAGAGGGCCGACGGAGCTGGAGTTTGCGCTGGGCTACAGCCACCCGGTCAACGTGACCGCGCCAGAGGGCATCACATTCAACGTTGAGACGCCGACAAGGTTCTCGGTGCTCGGCATCGACAAGCAGCGGGTCGGAGAGGTTGCGGCCAACATCCGCAAGATCCGTAAGCCGGAGCCGTACAAGGGCAAAGGCGTTCGATACGCGGGTGAAAGAGTCCGCCGCAAGGTTGGAAAGGCTGGTAAGTAACGATGGCGGTATCGCTATCTCAACACAAACGCATGGCGCCGAAGAGCGCTGCGCGGGCGCGGCGGCAAATTCGCGTACGCAAAAAGGTCTTTGGTGCGCCACAGCGTCCGCGACTAGTCGTGACTCGCTCCGCGCGGCACATCTCTGCCCAGGTCATCGACGACACTCAGGGACGTACGCTTGCCTTCGCTTCCACCATGGAAGCGCCACTGCGAGCGGTGGGCGGCGATAAGTCCGAGAAGGCCAAGCAAGTTGGCGGCCTTATCGCAGAGCGCGCCAAGGCCGCCGGCATCGAGAAGGTGGTCTTCGACCGTGCCGGTTACTCCTACCACGGTCGCATTGCGGCATTGGCGGATGGTGCTCGCGAGGGCGGGCTGGGCTTTTAGCGCCTAAGAACTTGAGAAACGGAAGGTAGAGCAAATTGACTGGAACCCAGCGCCGCAGTGGTGGTGCCGGCGGGGAGCGTCGCGGCCGTGACGATCGTCGTGGCTCGGCCCCCGAGAAGAGCAACTACATCGAGCGCGTGGTGGCGATCAACCGGGTGGCCAAGGTTGTCAAGGGTGGCCGCCGGTTCTCCTTTACTGCGCTTGTGGTGGTCGGCGATGGCGACGGCAATGTCGGCGTGGGCTATGGCAAGGCCAAGGAAGTACCTGCAGCAATCGCGAAGGGTGTCGAGGAAGCGAAGAAGCACTTCTTTAACGTGCCAAGGATTCAAGGCACCATCCCGCATCCGGTGCAAGGCGAGAAGGCGGCCGGTGTGGTGCTGCTGCGTCCGGCCTCGCCTGGTACTGGGGTAATCGCTGGCGGTTCTGCTCGGGCGGTGCTGGAGTGCGCCGGCGTACGCGACGTGTTGGCGAAGTCCCTCGGCTCCTCCAACGCCATCAATGTGGTGCATGCCACGGTCGCCGCACTGCAGAGTCTTGAGCAGCCGGAATCTGTTGCTAAGCGCCGCGGCAAGGCAGTCGAAGACGTCGCGCCGGCAGCCTTACTGAGGGCTCGCGAGGCGGTGGGGTCATGATGACGCAATTGAAGATTCGCCAAGTGCGAAGTGCCGTTGGTGGCAAGCAATACCAGCGGGACACCTTGCGGACCTTGGGTCTGAAGCGCGTCGGCGACTCCTCGACGCGCGAGGACCGGCCGGAGGTTCGCGGCATGATCAAGACGGTTGCCCATCTGGTGGCTGTGGAGGAGGTCGACTGACATGACGTTGAAGGTGCATCACCTTCGGCCGGCGCCGGGAGCTAAAACCGCCAAGATTCGCGTAGGTCGCGGCGAGGCCGGCAGGCGCGGCAAGACGGCCGGTCGGGGCACCAAGGGCTCCGGTGCGCGTCACAACGTGCCCGAAAACTTCGAGGGCGGCCAGATGCCGCTGCACATGCGGCTGCCGAAGTTGCGGGGTTTCAAAAACCCGTTCCGCGAGGAATACCAGGTGGTCAACCTGGATCGCCTGGGGCAGTTGTTCCCTGACGGCGGAACCGTTGGTGTTGCGGAACTGGTCGAGGCCGGCGCGGTACGTCGGGACCGTAAGGTCAAGGTTCTTGGGAGCGGCGAGATTTCGGTCGCGCTGCAGGTGAGCGCGCACGCATTCTCGGCATCGGCGAAGGACAAGATCGCCGCCGCTGGTGGCAGCACTACCGAACTCTGAGTTGTCTCTTTAGTGCCGGCGGATCCCGTCGTCAGTGGCGGCGGCCTGCTGGGTGACCGGACTCAGCCGGTGCTCCGAAGGCAGTGAGAAATCGGTCTCGGAAGGCATCCATACGCCAGACCGGCGCCTGGCTATTGGGCCTCAGACCTTGCTGCCAACCCCAATCGGAGATGCGATCCAATACCGAATGATCCCGCGCGACGATGGTTATCGGCACGTCCCGGCTGACTCCGTAGCCAGTGACGATCGGCGAGGGCTGATGGTCGCCGAGGAAGATCAGTACGAGATTGTCGTTGCCGTAAGTCTCGACGTAGGAGATGAGGCTGCTCAGGGAGTATTCGATGGCCGACCGGTAGTCGGCGCGTACCCGCCCGTATTTTCTCGTCAAGATCGCTTGGGGAGGATCATCCGCCGTGGCCATGCCATTGAATACTGAGCCGTCACCGATGTCTTTCCAGTTGACCAGTCGCGGAATCGGCTCCCAGGGCGCGTGACTGGAGACAAGTGTGACTTCTGCCATGACTGGCTGGCGGTGCCGCGCAGCACGCTCAGTGCCTTCGAATTTCTGCAGCGTGTATTGGTCCGGCATGCTGGCCCAGCTGAATCGCGGGCCGCGATACCCCAGGTCCTGCGCGTCGTAGACCTGGTTGTATCCAAGCGATGCGCTTTCTGGCCAGCCGGCGTCATTGCCGGGCATGACGCCGATGGTGCGCCAGCCCGCGCGTTGGAATGCCTTGGTGAGTGTCAAGCGCCGGCTGGATGGCAAGGCGTCGTAGCGCTGTTGCGTGTCGGCCCACAAGCCGGAGAGCAACGTGCCGTGCGCCAGCCAGCTGCCACCGCCGGCCGTAGGGGAGGTGAGATAGGCGCTCCGGGAATCAAAGCCGGCGGCACGGAGCCGACGATTTCCGGTGTCGAGCACCGACCCGACCTGGGATGCGAACTCCGGGTCTTCGATCGCGCTTCGCCCGTAGCTCTCCACGAAAGCCAAAACGACATCCTTGCCGCGCAATGCCGTCAGTAACTGATCATCGGCTGTGCCGGCGAAAGTGTCCACATCGGTGGTCGCTGCGAGATTCTCCTCATTGCCCGCGTCCGCGGGCGGATGACGGTGCTGGAGATAGTCAGCCGAGCTCACAATTGCGACAGGCACTCCAGGAGCGATGTGGGTTCCGAATACTGCGCAGCTGAGCCAGAGGGTCGCAAGTACTACGACGGCGCGACTCGCTGCCACATTCCGGCGGTTAGCCCAGTCAGCCAATCTCTGGACTGACTTGGCCATAAGGATGAGCAGACCAGTGCCGAAAATGACGGCTCCCGCGAGGCAGCCGAGCGCCGAGAATGGGCCGATCGCGCCTGCGAGGAATCTCATGGCGTTGTTCAGCAAAGTCCAGTCGGCTGCCGGATTAAACGGTCGAGCAAGTACGGCCAAAAAGCCGATATCAAGCAGCTTCATGATGATCAGCAGACCCAGTACCAGTCCGAGTAGCAGAGCCGCTGCCGATCTCAGGCTCTCCGGCAGTAGGAGCAGCAGAGCAATGCCCAGCACTGCCTCCAGCGGAACGCTGACAAACGTGCCGAGAGTCAAACGGCCGGGATCGCTCGGGGTGAGCAGCGCAAGCAGGACCAGGAAGCCCGCCAGCGTAGTGGTCAGGCCGGCGGCCGGGAAGTCCGCGCCCCGAGCCTGTCGAAGGGCGCGGTACGCCGGATGCGAAGACGGGGCGTCGTCATCCACCTGCTGCGAGGCGTCGCGACTGGCGATCACTACACCTGCCTTTCGGTATCGATGCGAGGCGTCGGCTTGAGCGGTCCGAGTGGTGGCATCCCCGATGACGGCACGGCCCGTTACGCGCAGGCGCACACATCATGGCAAGTCCCGTGTCCTGGCACCAGGTGAGCTCTTCGGATAAGACGGTGTCGATCCCTGGAAAGCTCACGCTGGCTGCGAGCCGTCTGGGCCCGCTGAGCGTAGCTGGGGTTGGTGTATGTCACCTAGAGTGAAGTTCTCAGGGAGCGGCTGCCTCGGGGGCCATCGAGACGATGCGGGTTTCGTAGCCGGTTCTTGATAAAGTCGGTCGGTCCTGTTCGCGTAAGCCGCCTAGAGTGGCGAGGCGCAGGCAGTTCAGCGCGGCGTACAGGATTGTCACGAGAAAGGGAGGCACGGGTGCTCGCGGCCTTTGCCAATGCGTTCCGAACCCCGGACCTACGCAAGAAGATCTTCTTTACTCTCGCAATCCTCGCGGTCTTCCGCCTCGGCTCGATAATCCCGACACCGAACGTCAATGTGAAGCAGGTGAACTTCTGCCTCAAGCAGGCGACCACCGGCGACCAGCAAGGCCTGTACTCCCTGATCAACCTCTTCTCTGGTGGTGCGCTGCTCCAGCTGGCCATCTTCGCATTGGGCATCATGCCCTACATCACAGCCAGCATCATCTTGCAGCTGCTAACCGTGGTCATCCCACGGCTGGAGGCGCTCAAGAAAGAAGGCCAGGCCGGGCAGGCCAAGATCACGCAGTACACCCGCTATCTCACTCTGGTGCTAGCGGTGCTCAACTCAACCGCCTTCGTAACGGTCGCGGTGAACGACCGGCTGTTCACCGGATGTCCCGGACTGGTGTACAGCAAAGACATCTTCCCCGTGATCGTCATGATTTTGACGATGACCGCCGGCACCGGCGTCATTATGTGGCTAGGTGAACTGATCACCGAACGCGGTGTCGGTAACGGCATGTCAGTACTGATCTTCACTCAAATCGCGGCGACGTTCCCCAGCGCGCTGTGGAGCCTGAAAGTGGCCCGCCCGGGCTCACAGGGTTGGGTGATCTTCCTCGTCGTCATTGGGTTGGGATTGCTGGTAATGCTCGGCGTGATCTTCGTCGAGCTGTCTCAGCGTCGTATCCCGGTCCAGTACGCCAAGCGCATGGTGGGCCGGCGGATGTTCGGTGGCACCACGACCTACATCCCGATCAAGGTCAACCAGGCCGGTGTCATCCCCGTTATCTTCGCTTCCTCGCTGCTGTATCTGCCGGCCCTCTACGCCCAGTTCCGGCCGGATGACAAGTTCTCGTCATGGATCAGCGCGAACTTCGTCAAGGGCGACCACCCGATCTACATCGCCAGCTTCTTCCTGCTGATCGTGTTCTTTGCCTACTTCTATGTCGCGATCACCTTCAACCCGACTGAGGTGGCTGACAACATGAAGAAGTACGGCGGCTTCATCCCCGGCATACGTGCTGGAAAGCCGACCGAGGACTACCTCGGCTTCGTGCTCTCGCGCCTGACTTTCCCGGGCTCCCTCTATCTGGGGTTGATTGCCCTCTTGCCCTCGGTGGCATTCATTCTCCTGAATGCCAATCAGAACTTCCCCTTCGGCGGCACTTCGATTCTGATCATCGTCGGTGTTGGCCTCGATACTGTAAAACAGATCGAGAGCCAGCTTCAGCAGCGCAACTATGAAGGGTTCCTCCGCTAATGCAATTGGTCATCATGGGCCCTCCTGGCGCTGGAAAAGGTACGCAGGCCAAGCTCATCGCCGAGCACTACCAGATCCCGGCGATTTCCACTGGCGACATCTTCCGCGCCATGAAGACCGCCGATACGCCGTTGGCGCGGCAGGTGCGGGAGATCATGGAATCTGGCGGCTACGTAAGCGATGAGATCACCAACGCGATCGTTGCCGACCGGCTAGGGATGAGCGACTGTGAACCTGGCTTCCTGCTTGACGGCTATCCGCGTACGCTGCAGCAGGTTCAAACCCTCGACGACTATCTCGCCGAGAGCATGCGCCCGCTCAACGCCGTCATCTCGTTGCTGGCAGACACTGAAGAGGTCGTCGCTCGGTTGCTCAAGCGGGCCGTGATCGATGGCCGTGCCGATGACAACGAGGAGACCATCCGGGTACGCCTGCAGGTCTACGCCGATCAGACCGAGCCGCTACTCGAGGTGTACCGGTCCCGTGGCTTGCTGATCGAGGTGGATGGTCAGGGGGAGATCGCAGAAGTTTCCGAGCGGATCTTCGCGGCTCTGGACGCCCATGGCGACCGGCGCACTGCGGAATATGCGCGCTAAGCCCGTCGAGGCGCGGATCGGCCCTTCGACAGCCCTCAGGGCAGGTCACTGACCAGCGATGCTGACTAACCCAGCCGCCCCATCGACGGTGATCAACTGACCCGTTTCGATCTTGTGCGTGGCATCAGGCACGCCAACCACGGCAGGAATTCCGTACTCCCGGGCAACCACGGCCCCATGGGAGTTGGAGCCGCCCATCTCCATCACCAGGGCACCGGCCGTTAGGAAGAGTGGAGTCCAGCCGGGATCGGTGGAAGGTGCAACCAAGATCTCGCCGGGCTCGAGGTAGGCGCCGACGGGGTCGAGCACGACTCGGGCGCGACCGGATACCGTGCCGGTGGATGCCGGACTACCGGCCAGAGCTCCGTCTGCTTGAGCGGCCTCGGCGGCCACGGCCTCCGGTTCGGTTCCATCCGAGAGCAGCAGGCGGGGAATGTGGCGCCGCTTCAGTTCTTGCTCGTACGCCTCACGTCGCTCCGCAACCAGCGTTTGCAGACTCTCGCCAGCCAAACCGCGCCGCGCGTCACCCAGGTCCAGGAAGAACACATCGTCGACCTGATCGATCAGATTCCTGTCAGCAAGTTCTTTGCCGACCGCCTTCAGCTGCTCCCGCATTGCTCCGAGTGCCACGATGAGCAGAAACTTCGGAGACTCACGCAGGCCGACGAGCTGGCGTACCCTGCGCAGCGTCCAGCCAGCCAGCCTCGCCCGAAGGCGGCTGTGCTCGGCCGCACGGCTGGTCAGGCTGATGATCGTGGATTCGGCTTTTGCCTCTCCGGCCTTGAACTGCGTGACCGGATCAAGATCATCGGTGTTGAGCCGCAGATAGTTGCTGATCACGCCAAGCAGATGGCTCGGATCGTCCGACCAGCGAGGCATGCCGAGATCGATCTCTGCCACTGCCCGATGCCCAAAGCGACGCAAGAACCCTTGCAGCCCGCGTTGCGCTTCAGGTGGCAGTGCTCGCTCGCGGTAGCGCTGGAGCAGATCGGGCACGGCCAAGTCGGCGAAGATGCTCCGGGACTCCTCGTCGTTGCGTATGTTCTCGGTCAATTCCCAGAGCTGCAAGTCCATCTCGGTAGTGATGTTGTGTGGCAGACCGCGCAGCACTTCCTGCAGTTCACCTGGTTCGGCTACGTCACGAAGTAGCCGGTGAGATGCACCCAACATCAACAAACCACCAACCGCATAGGCAAAGGTGCGCGGCATGAGCAAAAACAGCTTGCCGAGCCGTTGCTCGACGAAGTCCAGGCGCTGTGGCGCCGTCGCGTTCGCCGGTAGCGTCAGAGTCCGGCGCAGCTGCCATTCGGTGGCCGCGATGCCTCGGTACGCCCATTCTGGGTTGATAAGCCCGCGGACCACCCGTATTGGAACCCTGTTGCGGATCAGCGCGCCGGCTATGTGCCGCAGCATCGTGTACCCGGAGTCGATGATCGAGAACTCGGGCCACTCCGCAAGCGTTTTCAACAGCGCCGATGCTCGCGCCTCCATGACTGAGAAGGCTCCGATCATCACTCGTCGTCCAATCCGATTACGCAACACGCTGGTGACGTCGACAAAAAGCCGGTGACCGGGGGCATGCATCGCGGGCGGGCCGGCCAATGGCTGATCTGGCGGAATCTTGATTGCGGTGGCTATCGACGTGCCGATCAACCGGACAGCCGCGATCCCCATCGGGGTGATCGGTCTGGTCAGCCCTTGGGCCAAGGACAAGCACATCAGCACTCGTAACCCTGGCTGGTGCATCCGCGGCAACGGGTAGAGGGTGGTGATCGGCCGGGCCTGGGTCAACCAGAAATTCCCAGCGGAATCAAGAGCCCATTCGGTGTCCTGCGGCGCTGCGTAGAGCAGCTGGGCCTGCTGACCAAGATCAACGAGCTGCCGGAGTTGCTCGTCATCCAAGCATGCTTCCGAGCTCTGGTCGGCCAGCTCGTGATGGACGGTGCCACCGCCAGGCACGCTGGTGATCATCATCCGCTTGTCGCCCAACCGATGCGTCACAATGCTGTGGCCGATGGAGTTGACGACAAAGTGATCGGGGTTGACCGCACCAGAAACCACGGCTTCGCCAAGGCCCGCGCTGGCGTCGATCACCGTCTCATTCCGGTTGCCGGTGACCGGGTTCGCGGTGAACATCACGCCGGCTGCCGCGGCGTCGATCATGTGCTGCACGACTACCGCCAGCGCCACGCTTCGGTGATCGATCCCGTTGGCATTGCGGTAACTGACGGCGCGTTCAGTCCACAGCGAGGCCCAGCAGCGCCGCACGGCATCGAGCAGTGCAGTTAACCCGATCACGTTGAGATAGGTATCTTGCTGCCCCGCGAAGCTGGCGTACGCCAGATCCTCCGCAGTGGCCGATGAGCGTACGGCTACTGCCTCGTCATCGCCAAGTGCGCGGTAATGATCCAAGATCGCGGTCCGCACCTCGTCAGGAGGCTCGATCGCGAGCACTCGGCGGCGGGCCTCTTTGGCTGCGGCGGCCACAGCGTCAGGGTCCGCCGCGTGGGCCAGCTTCCCCATCAGGTCATCCAGCCGGTCCGCTACCACTCGGCGATAGGCGTCGGTTGTGACACAGAAGCCGCCTGGTACAGGCAGCCCACCCGAACTCATGACTCCGAGGTTGAGAGCCTTGCCTCCAACAGCATTGATCATGGTCGCGTTGATGTCGAAGATGTCCACGATCAGGGTCATAAAGAGACGATAGAGCCTTGAGGTGCGGAATTCAACACGCGATGAATTACGACGTCGGTAACGTTCAACAGCGTGGCTCGGTTTCCAGAAACGCGTCGGGACGATGTGGTAGAGGTGCTGCATGGGCAGCCGATCGCAGACCCATATCGCTGGCTGGAAGATCCGGACTCTGACGAGACCGCCGATTGGGTGAAGCGTCAGAACGAGTTCACCGCCGCTTATCTGGAGTCGCTGCCTGACCGGTCATGGTTCCTCGCCACCATGCAACAGGTGATGAGACAGCCGCGGGCAGGAGTGCCGTTCAAGCGGGCCGGTCACTACTTCGTCGACAGGAATGATGGCAGGCAGAGCCAGAACGTGATCTATGTCGCCTCATCGCTGCCGGACTTGCTCTCCGGTGGTCGCGTGCTGGTGGATCCCAACACTTTTTCAGAGGACGGCACCAGCTCACTGGCAAGTCTCACGGTGAGCGGCGACGGCCGGCTCGTGGCGTATGGAGTCAGCGAGGCTGGCAGCGACTGGGCCACATTTCGGCTGCTGGATCTGGACAGCGGATCCGACGTGCAGGACGCGCCGATCCAGACCAAGTTCTCCCAGGCGGGGTGGCTTCCTGACCACCGTTCCTACGTCTATACCCATTTTGATCATGCGGGCGATGCCGACGGCACTCAGACGGCTGCGCTGTCGGGACCGAAGCTGCGCATCCATCGCATCGGCCAGCCGCAAGACGATGACGAGCTGATCTTGGAGTTCCCCGAGAACGATCAACTGATGTTCTGGGGTGAGGTCACCGATGACGACCGCTATCTGGTGGTCAGCATTGTGGAAGGCACTGAGAACAGGAACCGTCTATGGGTCTATCCGATCATCTCCGGACCGCGTACCGAGCTCGGAAGTCCGATCAAGATCATCGACGAGGCAGTCGCCGAATTCGTGCTCGCCGGCTCCCAGGCCAGCACGTTGTATCTTCGAACCGATCTTGATGCCGAGGCCGGGCGGCTGGTCGCTGTCGATCTGGAGAACTTCGAGGATGGCGAAGCGCTCCGATGGCGGGAGGTGGTCCCGGAGTCAACAGACACGCTGCTCGATGCCCGAGCCGCCGGCGACGAATTCATCTTGGTGTACCTTGCCGACGCTCAGCCTCTCATCATGGAAGTCGGTATCGACGGCGGTTCGCCTCGGACTCTCGAAGTTCCTGGCGGCGCGATCGTGGGATTGAATGCCAAGGGCGGCGATTCAGAGGGGTTCGTCGGCCTTTCGTCGATCACCTCTGCTACCCACAGCTATCTCATCGACACTCGTTCCTCGACCGTGACGTCTCTCCCAGGACTGGTGCAGTCCGGTCACGAGGAATTCGTCGCTCCGGACATCGTCATCGAGCGTCGCAGAGCGACCAGCAAGGACGGTACGCCGGTGCCGTATTTTTTGATTTCTCCTGTCAATGCCGATCGATCCCAGCCGCAGCCCACCCTGTTGTATGGGTACGGCGGCTTCAAGATCCCGGTGCTCGCCGATTATCGGCCTGGCTGGCCCTGCTGGCTGGCTGCCGGTGGCGTGCTCGCAATCGCAAACCTACGAGGCGGGGGAGAGTTCGGTACGGCTTGGTACGAGGGCGGCCGCCGTACTCATAAGCAGAACGTCTTCGACGATTTCGTCGCGGTAGCCGAGCATCTCAAACAAACCGGCGTTACAACCACGCATCAGCTCGCCCTGCATGGCCGCAGCAATGGTGGGTTGCTGGTGGGTGCGGTGATGACGCAACATCCGGACTTGGCGGCGGCCGCACTGCCCGGCGTCGGCGTCTTGGACCTGCTTCGCTTTCATCTCTTCACGATTGGCGCCGCATGGATCTCCGACTACGGAAATCCCGAGGATCCAGAGCAGTTCGCTCAGGCGCTGGCGTACTCGCCGCTGCACAATGTGCATCCTGGAACCAGCTATCCGGCCACTCTGGTGCTGACCGGCGATCATGATGATCGAGTGGTGCCGCTGCACAGTCACAAATTCACTGCTGCGCTACAGCACGCGCAGGCCGGCGAGCCACCGATCCTGACCCGAATCGAGGTTTCGACCGGACACGGACTGGGAAAGCCGACGGCGCTGATCGCAGCCGAGTGGGCGGATCTGCTGACATTCGCTGCCTGTCACACAGGTCTCCGAATCAGGGAGCCGTAGACAACGTGAACTGGACAGCCGCACTCTGAGCTGTACAAAGCTTTCTCACGGTGTACGTGGCATGCGCACGCCATGCACAGCGTGAACATCCCATGCAGCGCGGGATGTTTGACGCCGAGTGGCAATGCGCGGGGGCAGCTCTCCCAAAAGCTGTCCGAGGCACCGGGTAAAGTTCGCAGGCATGACCGTTGCCGTTGACGACGATGTTTTCGCGTCGCTGGTTGAGCCATTGCGCCGTGAGCTGACGGTTCACTGCTATCGGATGTCTGGCTCGGTTCACGACGCAGAGGACCTGGTCCAAGAGACCTACCTGCGGGCCTGGCGCGGTTTTCGCGACTTCGAAAACCGCTCCTCGGTCCGTACGTGGATGTATCGCATCGCGACCAATGTCTGCCTCACCGCACTCGACGGTCGTGCCCGTCGGCCGATGCCAACCGGTCTTGGGCAGCCGAGCTCGGACCCCTATGGCTCCTTGGACTCTCGACCGGAGGTCACGTGGCTGGAGCCGGTGCCCGATTCGGTGGTCTGGGGCGGTTCGGTCGATGATCCAGCTGCCGAGGTCGTGGATCGGGAGAGTGTCCGCCTGGCCTTTATCGCGGCCTTGCAACATCTCACGCCACCACAGCGGGCGATCTTGATCTTGCGGGATGTGCTCGCCTGGCAGGCCAGCGAGGTGGCAGAACTACTGAACATGTCAACGGCTGCCGTTAACAGCAGCCTGCAGCGCGCCAGAGCACAGGTGCACAAGCTGGACTCGGAAAGCCGCGACGAGCCGCTCGATGACGAGCACGCAAAGAGGTTGCTCGCCGACTATGTCGCGGCTTTCGAGAACTACGACGTGAAACGGATTGTTGAGCTGCTGACCGAGGACGCTGTCTGGGAGATGCCTCCATACCTCGGCTGGTACGAAGGATCCGAAGCCATCGGCCACCTCGTCGAAACACATTGCCCAGCGGAGGCACCTGGAGACCAGATCATGGTGCCGACCGCCGCGAACGGGCAGCCTGCCCTCGCGCTGTATATGAAGCAGCCGGATGGCACCCATCGCGCATTCCAGCTGCAAGTGCTGAGTTTGACAGACAAGGGTGTTTCACACGTTGGCTGCTTCTTCGACACCTCTTTGTTCGAGCAGTTCGGACTGCCAGAGGTGATCGTGCGGGAGACCGCTCGCTAGGGCGCTAACGGTTGACTGACCAAGCTGGTCGCCCCGAGTAGCCTGGATCGGGTGAGCAGTAACCTGCCGATTTCGTCGCCCTACCTGAGCAAACCCAATGCTCCTGTTACCGACGCCGAACGCGATCGGCTGAACGCCAGACTCAACGCTGCATACACCGCTGGAACGTTGGAGGAAGAGGATTATCAGGCACGACTGGATCTGCTGTTCGCGGCGCAGCGGCTAGGGCAACTCGTGCCGGTTGTCGAGGGCTTGCCGCCGCTCCCGACGCATTCCACCCCCGCGATCGTCGCAAGCTCAGGTGGGCAGCCGGGTGAGCTGTCTCAATCGCGGCCACCGGGACGCTTGACAGCCGTCGTCGTGGGAGGCGTCGCAGCGGCCATCTTGATCATCGCGATTTTGCTCGTGATCTTGATCTAGCGCATATCCAGAAGAAGATCGCTGAGCATGTACGGCGCCTGGGTGAGCTCTATCCGCCGATTCGGCTGGACTCCGTCGATCGGATGATCAAACGACCATGGTTGTGGCCAAGAAGTTCGGGCATGTGATCGACTACCTCGCCGAGTGGAGCTCGAGGTTGATCTTTAGACCCTCGACACTTTCCGACGCGGCGGCGAGGTTTGTCGCGCTTGGAGGAATTTGGGTACGGCGGAGTCCTGGCGTAGACTCATCGGCTGGCCATCTTTGGCCGATCGGTGAAGCGTACGCGGAATCAAGATAGAGGTTTATGGCGAAGAAAGAAGGCGCACTCGAGCTGGAGGGCACCGTCGTCGAGGCTCTGCCGAATGCGATGTTTCGTGTTGAGCTGGCGAATGGTCACAAGGTGCTCGCCACGATTAGTGGCAAGATGCGGCAGCACTACATCCGTATCCTTCCGGCCGACCGAGTAGTCGTCGAACTCTCTCCGTATGACTTGACCCGCGGGCGCATCGTCTATCGGCACAAGTGACCAATTCGCAAACCATCCACATCGTCGGCTTGCTCCCGCTTGCCGACGTTAAGCCCAGAAAGAAGCTCGATGAAAGTCCAGCCGAGCGTCAAGAAGATCTGCGACAAGTGCAAGGTGATTCGCCGGCACGGTCGCGTGATGGTGATTTGCGAGAACCCGCGGCACAAGCAGCGGCAGGGCTAAGCCGCGCCAACTGCAAGACCAATCAAGCTGCGAGCGTCGGTATTGCGCGAGCAGCTTCCAAACTGAAAACGTGTGATCGCAAATCCAGAACAATGTCGCTGGATCCACCCTCGGTCGGAGGCCGGGGCCCTGGTGATCAGGTCGCGCTACTTGATCGAAGGCAGCCAGGGACGCATCACGCCAGACACCTCCGCGACGCCATGCGCCTTTGCCTGTCAAAGGGCGTAGCCATGACAAGGCAGGCGTCGACCAGACGAAAGGTAATACGGCCTAATGGCACGCCTTATTGGGGTTGACCTCCCGCGCGACAAGCGTCTGGAGGTGGCCCTCACCTACATCTACGGCATCGGCAAGACCCGTGCCCTGCAGACCCTGGAGGCGACCCAGATCAGTGGCGACCTCCGCGTCCATCAGTTGACCGACGAGCATCTGGTCGCGCTTCGCGATTGGATTGAGACCAACTATCAAATTGAAGGTGATCTTCGCCGTGAGGTCGCCTCAGACATCAGGCGCAAGGTCGAGATCGGTTCCTACCAAGGACGTCGTCACCGCAGTGGTTTGCCTGTACGCGGCCAGCGCACCCGCACCAACGCCCGCTCCCGAAAGGGCGCGCGCAAACCCGTCGCCGGCAAGAAGAAGGCCAAGTAAGGGAGAATCTGACAACTTATGGCTACTGCAGGTCGCGGCAGCGCCGCCAAGAAGGTGCGTCGCAAAGAGAAGAAAAATGTAGTTGCTGGCCACGCGCACATCAAAAGCACCTTCAACAACACCGTCATTTCGATCACCGATCCGACCGGCAATGTCATCGCCTGGGCCTCGGCCGGCACCGTCGGATTCAAAGGCTCCCGCAAGTCCACGCCGTACGCCGCTCAGATGGCCGCTGAGGCCGCTGGTCGGCGGGCGATGGAGCACGGCATGAAGCGGGTCGACGTGTTCGTCAAGGGCCCCGGCTCGGGTCGCGAGACCGCAATCCGCTCCCTCGGTGCCATCGGCCTGGAGGTTGGTGCGATCGCCGACGTCACTCCTATTCCGCACAACGGCTGCCGGCCGCCCAAGCGGCGGCGCGTGTAGCTCATCCAGAAGACAAGGACTTAACCAAACATGGCTCGCTATACCGGTCCCATGACCAAGAAGTCGCGTCGGCTGGGTGTTGATCTTGTCGGCGAAGACAAGGCCTTCGAGCGCCGTCCGTATCCACCTGGCGTACACGGCAAGGGACGCACCAAGGAGTCGGAATACTCCTTGCAGCTGCGCGAGAAGCAGAAGGCGCGCTACTCCTATGGCGTATTGGAGAAACAGTTCCGTCGCTACTACGAAGAGGCCAACCGGCTCCAAGGCAAGACGGGTGACAACCTGCTGCAGATCTTGGAATCTCGCCTGGACAATGTGGTCTATCGCGCCGGATTAGCGCGTACCCGTCGGCAGGCTCGCCAGTTCGTGGTACATGGCCACTTTTTGGTCAACGGCCAGAAGGTGGACATTCCGTCGTATCGGGTGACTCCACACGACGTGATCGACCTCGCCGACAAGGTGAAGGAGCTGACGCCGCACATCATCAATCGCGAGACCCACAATGAACGTGAGGTACCGGGCTGGATGCAGGTATTTCCCGAGCGGGGTCGCATCCTGATTCATCAGCTTCCGGTCCGGGAGCAGATCGTGGTGGATGTCTCCGAGCAACTGATTGTTGAGCTTTATTCGAAGTAGACATGCTGGACTTCGTCCAGCAAGAAAGGCATGGAAGCCGCTTCGCGGCTGCGTATGGTTTGTTCCGTCAAACCAGGCCCCTTCGGGGCGGTTCGACGGTCTCGGCCTTCGGCCGAGAGGCAGTAAGCCGCTGATGTCGGATACGTCAGCGGTTCCGCACCATCAAATAGCGGGTGATGCGGGGAAGGATAAGAAATGCTGATTGCACAGCGCCCCTCCTTGTCGGAAGAGACTGTTTCCGACAATCGCTCCCGGTTCACCATCGAGCCGTTGGAGCCCGGCTTTGGTTACACCCTCGGCAACTCCCTCCGGCGTACGCTGCTGTCCTCTATCCCGGGCGCGGCCGTGACGAGCATCAAGATCGACGGCAACCTGCACGAGTTCTCCACCTTGCAGGGCGTCGTCGAGGATGTCACAGAGGTCATCCTGAATCTCAAGGGTCTGGTGGTGTCGTCGGAGGAGGACGAGCCGGTCACCATGTACCTGCGTAAAGCGGGCGGCGGCGAGGTAACCGCAGCAGATATTGCGCCTCCGGCCGGTGTGGAGGTCCACAACCCTGACTTGCACATTGCCACTCTCAACGACTCCGGCAGGCTCGACATGGAGCTGGTTGTGGAGCGCGGCCGTGGCTACGTCTCGGCAGTGCAGAACAAGACCGCCGACGCCGAGATCGGCCGTATCCCGGTCGACTCGATCTACTCCCCGGTGCTCAAGGTCACCTACAAGGTCGAGGCCACCCGCGTCGAACAGCGCACCGACTTCGACAAGTTGATCTTGGACGTAGAGACCAAGCCGGCGATCCGTCCGCGCGATGCCGTCGCCTCGGCAGGCCGTACGCTGGTCGAGCTCTTCGGCTTGGCTCGTGAGCTGAATGTGGAGGCGGAAGGCATCGAGATCGGCCCGTCGCCGATCGATGAGCAGCTGGCTGCCGACCTCGCCTTGCCGGTCGAGGACTTGAACCTGACCGTCCGGTCGTACAACTGCCTCAAGCGCGAGGGCATCCATACCGTCTCCGAGCTCGTGTCACGCAGCGAGCAGGATTTGTTGGACATCCGCAACTTCGGCTCCAAGTCGATCGACGAGGTGAAGCTGAAGTTGCATGAGATGGGGTTGTCTCTGAAGGACAGCGCGCCTGGCTTTGATCCGCTGAGCGCGATCAGTCGGTACGACGACCTCGATGAGGACGACGTGGACTTCAGCGAGACCGAACAGTACTAAGCAAAGGGGGCGACCCCCTTGAACCCCCGCAATAGTCGGCTTACCTAGAGCATCGGAGAGAGTTGACATGCCCGCACCCACCAAAGGCGCCCGCGTCGGCGGCAGCCCCGCACACCAGCGGCTGATCTTGGCCAATCTGGCCAGTCAGCTGTTCGAACATGGCCGGATTGTCACGACTGAGGCCAAGGCGAAGCGGTTGCGGCCGCTGGCGGAGAAGTTGATCACTAAGGCGAAACGTGGCGACATCCACTCTCGTCGTCTGGTGCTCACCACTGTCCGAGACAAGGGTGTAGTGCACACGCTGTTCACCGAGATCGCGCCAAGCTTGGCCGACCGTGACGGTGGCTATACCCGGATCACCAAGGTTGGTCCACGCAAGGGAGACAACGCTCCCATGGCGCTGATCGAGCTTGTCCGGGAGTCCGTCGAGGAGAGCAGAAAGGCCAACGCCAAGGGCACAACGCCGGCGAAGAAGTCTCCGGCCAAGAAGGCAGCCGCGAAGTCAACTGCCACGGCGGCAACTCCGGCCGGCTCAGTGGCGCCAGCTGCTCCGGAAGCAGAACCTGCACCAGAGGCAGAGTCGGCAGCTGAACCGAGTCCCGCGGAGAAGCTTGTGGACGATACAAACGAGCTCGACGAGGCCGCAGCCGAGCAGCAGCGATCGAGCGATGACAGTTCCGCCGAGGAGGCTGCATCGGTCGAGGAGCCGGAAGCAGATACCGAAACCGACGAGAAGGCCTAGCGGGTTACGGCGTAAAGCGGCGCTCCCTTCGGGGGCGCCGTTTTTGCTGCATCGGAGGTCGGCTGGACCACACCCTTGCGAACAAGATTCCGACCAATGTGGGGTTCTCGGTCCGCGGTCGGGCCGTCGTAGCTGCAGATGCCCGCATTGGTCGGAAATTTGTCTCTGGGAAGAGGGAGAATCGCCAGCATGCTGCTGAGCCGACTCGCCGAGACCCGGAACGCGCTTGCCAGCACCCGCTCACGGAACGCCAAACGTGATCTCATCGCTGAGGTTCTGCGCGAGGCATCTCGCGATGACGTCGAGATAGTCGTTTCGTACCTGTCGGGAAGCCTGCGCCAACGGCGTACCGGGGTCGGCTGGAAGTCCTTGCAGTCGACCCCTCCACCAGCCGAAGAAGCGTCGCTGACCGTCGGCGAGGTCGATGCCGCATTCGAGCACGTTGCCGGTTTGGGCGGTGCCGGGTCCACGGCTGCGCGTACCGCGGAGGTGAATGCGCTGTTCGCCAAGGCAACGGCCGACGAACAAAATCTGCTGGGTGGTCTGGTCTTCGGTGAGCTCCGGCAGGGTGCGATGGAAGCCGCCGTCCAGGAAGGCCTGGCTGCTGCCTTCGACGTTCCGGTCGCCGCCGTGCGCCGAGCGGCCATGTTGATGTCATCGACCACAGCTGCCGCGGCGGTACTTCTGGCCGGAGGTCTTGAGGCGCTCCAAGCCGTAGGCCTTCAGGTTGGGGTGGGCATTCAGCCGATGCTGGCTGCGAGTGCGCCGGACCCCGATGATGCACTAGGCAAGACCGGTCTTCCGGCGCTCGCGGACTACAAGCTCGACGGGGTACGCGTGCAGGTGCATCGCACAGGTGGAATCGTACGGATCTTCACCCGCAGCCTGGATGACATCACCGCCCGGCTCCCCGAAGTCGTGGCGGTGGCGCGGTCACTTCCTCATGATCAACTGGTGCTCGACGGTGAAGTGCTCTCGTTACGTAATGACGGCCGGCCGGAGGCGTTCCAAGTTGTGGCGTCGCGCACGATGAGCAGCGTTGAGGCTGCTGGGCTCGCCCAGACAGGGCCGCTTCAGGTTTTCTTCTTTGACTTGCTGCATGTCGACGGCCGTGACCTGCTGGACGCGCCGCTGGTCGAGCGGCTGGAATACATGCGGCAGCTGTTGCCGGAAGCTGTTACGGTCCCGCGACAGCTCTGCACCAGTCCCACCGAGGCTGCCGAGACCTTCGCCGATGCCGTCAAACAGGGCTACGAGGGCGTGGTGATCAAGAACCTCAGCGCCCCGTACGCCGCCGGCCGTCGCGACGCCGCCTGGGTCAAGGTCAAGCCGCGACATACCTTCGACCTGATCGTCACAGCCGCCGAGTGGGGACACGGTCGCCGTCAGGGCTGGCTGTCCAATCTGCACCTTGCTGCGCCTGATCCAGCCTCCGGTGAGTTGATCATGCTCGGCAAGACGTTCAAGGGGCTCACTGACGAGCTGCTGACCTGGCAGACCGCCCGATTTTTAGATCTTGAAGTACGCCGTACGGCAAGCACCGTCTATGTCGAGCCAGCAACCGTTGTGGAGATCGCCTGCGATGGGTTGCAGGTGTCGACGCGCTACCCAGGCGGCGTGGCATTGCGGTTCGCTCGGGTGCTGCGCTATCGACCAGACAAGTCGTCCGCCGATGCTGACACGATCGACACGGTGAAAGCGCTCAGCCCGATCATCGACGACTCGTGATCGGCCCTAGCGGCTCCCGACGCGCGATCCGCGCCCGCGAACATCGCAGCGAGCGGAGTGAGCGATTAGATACAGCGAGCTTGCCGAGCGAGGCAATCGAACCGGATCGTGCCACGCGCCGTGCTGAGGAGGAGTGAGGGGACATGCTTTTCGTCCTGGAGCGACGACGAAGTAGGCGTGCTCCAAGGCGCGATCCGCGCCCGCGATGTTCGCGGCGCCGATCTGCAGAAGGAGCCGACGAAACCATCGGAACAGAGCTGATTCGCCGCCACAGTGGTTTCGTCGGATCTGACGAAGACGGCGGCTCCCCAGCGAACATCGCAGCGAGCGGAGCGAGCGATTAGATACAGCGAGCTTGCCGAGCGAGGCAATCGAAATGGACAAACCCGCGAGCTTGGCAACGCGCACCTGCAAGGGACCCGAATGAGGGGCCTGAGAAGCAGAAAGCATGTTGGCCGGGCGGACAACTCCGGCACTCGCGGGTTCGGGTGTTGGCTGTGGATTAGCCGGCCGCGAACGACCAGTTCTTCACAGTCGGGATGCGGCTAGCTGGCCGTCACCTCACGTGTCCAACAGTCATTCATTCCTCGGACCACCTCCTTTCCCGTGTCCAACCAACGTATGCGCGCTCCTGGGTCGGGTCAACGGAGTTTGCAGAATGTGGTCGCAAAGCGAGCCCTCAGCGTGCTATGAAGCATCGGTGACTTTGGCCCGCCTTACCGATGTGTTGGATCCGGCTGCTGCATCCCGGGCAGGTCTGGGAGCGTTCAATGTCTTCAGCATCGAGCACGCAGAGGCCTTTACCGCTGCAGCCGAAGCCGCTGGCAAGCCGGTCGTGCTGCAGATCTCGCAGAACGCGGTGCGCTACCACAAAGCCCTGGGCCCCATCGGATTAGCCACGCTGGCCCTGGCTCACAGCACGGCCGTTCCGGTCGTCGTACACCTTGACCACGCCACCGAGACAGATCTGGTCACCGAAGCGGTCGGATTGGGCTTTAGCTCGGTGATGTTCGACGGCTCGGCGATGCCGTACCAGGACAACGTCGCCGCAACTGCAGCCGTGGTGCGGCATTGCCACGATGCGGGACTGGACGTCGAGGCCGAGCTTGGTGAGATCGGCGGCAAGGAGGGTGTCCATGCAGCCGGCGCACGGACCAATCCCGACGAGGCCCGGGACTTTGTCGAGGCAACCGGTGTGGATGCGCTCGGTGTCGCAGTCGGCACGTCTCATGCCATGACTGAACGTAGCGTCGCTCTCGATCTCGAGCTGATCACTGCGCTTCACTCTGCCGTGCCGGTGCCGCTGGTATTGCACGGCTCCTCCGGCGTTCCCGATGAGGAACTGGTTCGAGCAGTTGAGGCCGGCATGACCAAGATCAACATTGCGACTCATCTCAATCGGGTCTTTACCGAGTCAATTCGAGCGACGCTGGGCGCAAATCAGGAAATGGTGGACAGCCGCCAATATCTAGGCCCAGCACGTGATGCCGTAACCGCTGAAGCGGAACGATTGCTGCGCCTGCTGAACCGCGACGTGTCAGAACGTGGTTGACCTATACCAAACTACGTTCGGACAAGTCGGCACGAAGATGCAGAATGTCTGCGTGAGCGACCTGATCGACACCACTGAGATGTACTTGCGCACTATCTATGAGCTGGAGGAGGAAGGGATTGTGCCACTCCGGGCTCGGATCGCAGAGCGCCTGCATCAAAGTGGACCCACGGTGTCGCAGACCGTCGCTCGAATGGAGCGCGACAACCTGGTACATGTCCTCGGTGACCGCCATCTTGAGCTGACGGAGGAGGGCCGCGCTCGGGCGACCCGCGTTATGCGTAAACACCGACTGGCCGAGCGGCTACTCATCGACGTCATCGGGCTCGACTGGGAAAAGGTTCATGATGAGGCGTGCCGCTGGGAACATGTGATCTCCGAAGATGTGGAACGCAGACTCGTCGATTTGCTGAACACGCCGACCCTGTCCCCGTACGGCAACCCCATTCCAGGGCTGGACGAACTAGGAGTCACCGCGGCAGCCGAGCCGTTCCGGGACGGCAATGAGCAGCTGCAGGACGTTGTGAGCAGGTCGGGATCCCCGATCACGGTTGTGATTGAGCGGATGAGTGAGGAGATTCAGAAGGACGTCGAGATGATGGGCACCCTGCGCCAGGCTGGCATTCAGCCAGGTGCCAAGGTGCGCGCCGAGGCGGGAGGACTGGGGGTCAGACTGACGGTGGACGGTTGGCCCAGCTGCGAGATCGACCGCGAGGCATCCAGTCACCTGTTCGTGTCCCGCGTCTGACGCCGCCGCGAGGAGCTTCGCGGTGAATAACGCTGACGTGAACTGGCGGAAGTATCTCGCTGACTTTCATCGAGATCGAGCCGGCATCGCCGAGGCTGTGCTGTCCCGGGCGCTCGCCGGTGACCACTCGCCCTATCGATGGCTGGCCAGAGCAGTGTCGACGACCGCGACTACCGTGGTGGACATCGCGTGCGGATCAGGTCCGATGTCGCGTGAACTGGCTCAGCCGGGGCGTATGATCGTCGGGCTGGACTTGTCTGAGCACGAGCTGGCACTAGCCGCCGAGCGAGGACCCGGCCCGTGGCTTAGGGCTGACGCACTGCAGCTGCCCTTCAAAGACCAAAGTGTCGATGTCGTCACCAGCTCGATGGGGTTGGTCGTCGTGCAGCCGCTGAGCCAAGTAATCTCCGAAGTCGCCCGTATATTGCGTCCCGGCGGAGTGCTTGCCGCCATCGCCCCAGGAATCCGCCCGCTCGCTCCGAGTGATCTCAGAGTGCTGACCGGGATCAACAGTCGTTTACGGACCAAGCCCCAGTTCCCTGGACCGGTGGAGTTGACCGGCTTTGCCAAGACGCTGACACTGCACGGCATGCGGGCTGTCGAGGACGCTCGTGAGCGCTATCGATTTCGCATTCGCTCCCGGGCTGACGCGGAGTTGGTAATGTCCGCGCTCTACCTGCCGAACACCCGATGGTCGCGTGTGGAACGGACGATCGAGTACCTGGAGGACGCTGTCAAGAAGCGCGAAGTGGTCGATGTCGCCATCCCGATGCGTCGTCTGGTGGCCATCAAGTGATGGGTATGGAATAGCCGTACGGCGTGGGCGGTTGACACAGTGGCTGCATTGAAGCCCCAGTCAGCAGCCAATCCCCAACGAGGAGCACGTGAATGGCAACGATTAACATCACCGCGGAGAACTTCGAGGAAACCATCACCGACAACGACATTGTCCTGGTGGATTTCTGGGCCGACTGGTGCGGGCCCTGCAAGCGGTTCGGGCCTATCTACGAGAAAGCCTCCGAGGAGTACGGCGAGATCGTCTTCGCCAAGTTGGACACCGACGCAAATTACGAGCTGACTAGTCAGTTGGGCATCGAGGGCATTCCTACCTTGATGGCTTTCCGTGAGGGCGTGCTGGTTTTCAACCAGGCGGGAGCCTTGCCGGGACAGGCCTTGAAGCAAGTTGTGGACGCCGTCAAGGGCTTGGATATGGAAGAGGTCCACGCTGAAGTCGCCAAGCTCAGGGCTGAGCACGAGCACAGTCACGAACAGGCGTAGGTTTCAGGCCGCATAGGCGTTTATCGTGTCGACGAACGCGGACGCGGCCTTTGTAACGTCTAGATCCACAACCACTCTGATTCGCGACCACGCGCTGGCAGCGGCTCCTCGACCGAGGATTGACCGACCGCGCTTTGCACCCTTCAACTCGATGCGTACGGGTAACTCTTCGGTGACGAACAGCTCGGGGTTGGTCAGCAGCAGTAAGGCGCCGGCGTCGCCGAGCAGGCCCGCCCTGGCCTGATGCGGCCCGTTGTGGCCGGCCCGCCTCTGGAGTAGTAGCTCTCCGGCCAGCCGGATTGCCGGATGATCATGAGCGCGAAATCGATCGATGTAGCGCTGCCCGATGATCAGTCGCTGGAACATGTCGAGCCCATACAGAAGGGTTTCAATCGATGATTCGATCAGGTACGCCGCTGCCTCTGGATCCTGCCAGACATTGAACTCGGCGGTACCTGCGTCGACAGCGCCACCCATGAAAATGATCATGTCAATGAGTGCCGCAGTGTCTGGATGCCCCTGCAACAGCAGCGCCACGTTCGTTTTCGGCGCCAGTGTCACGAGGCTCACTGGCTCAGGCGAGTCGATGATCAGCTGATATAGCAGGTCGACGGCCTTCAGAGGTGATGGCCGTCGCGGCGTGTCGGGCAAGTGGATTCCGGCCAGTCCGTCGGAACCATGAGGGGAGTTCTTGCGCCGCGACCGCTCGACGAGGGGTTCCGCGGCGCCAGCCGCAACCGGTATGTCTGCCGCGCCGGCGGCGTCGAGCACCTTGCAGGTGTTGATCACCACCTGGTCAAGCGGCACGTTGCCCGTAACGCAGCTAATCCCGCGTAGCTCAAGGCCGGGGTGGCCCAGCGCGTAGATGATCGCCAGAGCGTCGTCGGTGCCGGTGTCGACATCCATGACGATCGGCTTCAGCACACGCGACATGCTTGCAGAACCGATGCGGTTAGCGCCCGCGGACGCCAGATGCGTTCGACGTGAGGTTCTTCCGAGACAACTTGCGCCACACCCAGCTCGATGGCACGTGCTGATCGAAGAGCACATACGCTGCGGTCGAGTCGACCACTAGGGTGCTCTCGAGTTCGCGCCTCTCAGAGCCGTGTCCGGCGAACAACAGCTCATCGTCGGGCGCAAGCACCGTCTCGGCGTCGGGGGTGAGGACGGCTTCGCCGTGCCGGAGCAGCAGCAACGGCACCACACGAAGTCGCCGTTTTCGGTCCTCAGGACTGCGCAACAGCTCCCCTTGGATGACCCTGCCTTCCGCAAGCCACCCGACTAGAGCCGGCGCCTGATCTGGATCAAGCTTGACCTTCCAGAGCGCCGGGAGCTCGCGACCACAGTTGTCCCGCAACCGCTGGATGAGATCAGCCGCCCACCGATCACCTTGCGCCGGCATGTTCTGGATGAAGTGCCACAGCATCGGCGTGCTGACCTGGGCGTACACCTCGTGCGCAACCACCTCGGTTGGCACCAAGAGCGCGTCCACCTGCATGGCCCGGAACAAGGCTGCACTGGTCGGCTGGTTCTGTCGCGCGACAAGAAACAGTTGCGGATTCAGACGCCGTGCGGCGGCAAGCATCGAGAGGTTCGTGGTGTCGTTGTCTGTGCCTGCTACCAGTCCGACGGCGCTCCCGAGGTCGGCCTGGGCCAGCACCTCCGGTTCCGAGGCGTCTCCGACGATCACTCCCGGCTCAGACCCACCTAGTTCGGCCGGTTCAATGATGGTGATGGCGAGATCCGCCGCCCGGAGATCCGCAGTGATCTCGCGACCGAAGCGGCCGTACCCACAGATCACCCATCGGCCGTGGGTGGGCGGACGGCCACGCTCGGGCAATGTCGCGCCCGGACCAGCCTCGAGCCAGCTAAGGAGCTGATAGGACGCCGGCGCGTTCAGCGCGAGCTGCAGATGCTCGCCGAATCGGTCGAACGGGTTGACCACCGCGGGCGTGCCAAAGGCCTGCATCCGCTCCGCGATTGTGGCCGAGATGGTCCGGGAGACGACGGGCAGGTCAGGACGCACCAGCGCCGCTGTCATCGTGACGGCGAGATTAGCTTCGTCGTCGTTGGTGAGCGCGAGCACGCCGGCGCAAGAGGGATGCTCCAGACCTGCTGCGCTCAAGTGTTGCGGGTTGGCGGCGTCCGCCACAAGGCCGGGGATGTCAGCGTGATAGGACCCAAGCTCGAGGGCGTCGACCCGGTCGGAAGACTCGTCGATCACCACGAGCTGCTGTCCGAGCGCGTCGAAGGCCTGCGCCAGCAGCTCGCCAGCGCGCCCGTAACCGACCATCAACAGGAAAGGCTCACGCAACCGCGCCACCTTCCGGGTGAACCGCCGTAGTGCCATCGCGTTCCGGAATGACCGGTCCTGGACAAGCGTCAGCAAAGAGCCGATCGCGTACGCCCAGCCGACGACCGAGAGGTAGATCGAGAAGGTGACCCACAGCCGCTGCGCTGCTGTGAACGGCCACGGGAGCTCACCGAACCCGATGGTGGTCGCCGTATAGCTGATGAAGTAAAACGCCTCGAAGAGGCTGATGCGCGCCGGCTGGCCGTCTGCGCCGATGCCCGGGATCAGCGTGAGACCGACCACGCTTACCGAGAAGATCACGATGAGGATGATCAGTGGCGCCCGCATCCGCCGCATGATCAGGAAAATCGTCGATGATGCCTGGCTGGACGACTCGATGTGTACCCGCGATGGGGCGCGTCTATCCGACTCGCGGCGGCTGAACAGAGCCCAGAAGACCAACAGCGGATTGCTCACTACTGCACCATCCTCATCCGCGGTGGAAGGTGACCGTCTCGATGACGAGCAGCACAACCGAAACCAGATTGGCCAACAGTGCACCGCCGGACAGTGACACCACGCTGGCAGTGGACACTGCGCTGATGCCCTCCGCGGAAATCTCTTTGGCCCAGATCCAGACGACGCCGGCCGCGACAAGCTGCAGGTCGGCTACCAGGCTGGTTGCCAGGTGCACAGCGCCGATCTGGGTTCGATCACCGAACTTCAGCACCGTCGCGATCAGGCTGACCGCGAGCGCCGCAAACAGCTCGTAGATGTTGTGCACCTCCGGATTAGAGATGTCACCGAGGAAGAACCCAAAGTTGAGCGTTGCCGCGAGCAGCACGAAGAAGCCGAAGATGACCTTCTCGAGATTCATGCCCCTCCTTACCGGCCGGGTTGCCGGTGCTTGGTCACTGAAGTTGAGTGATCAAACTGTCTCACGCCGGGCTGGGACCGCCACCACGATTGGTCGTCAGGACAGTTGGCGTCACGGAGGTGGATGAACAAACGTCCATACCGGGGTGGCTGTGCTGCGGCCCACCCTCTCCCGAGATCCCGCAGTGCTGGGGCGGTTACAAGTCGACGATGACTCCTAGAGTCGGCTTCGCGCTGCAGATCAGGACGTTTCCATCGGCCGGTGACTCCAATGGATTTGGGTCGTAGCTGACTCTGCCGGAGAGCAGGGCTCGCAGGTATGCAAACGCCCGTACGGCATGACCAGCGCGCCGGTACGTCGCAGGCTTCGACGAATTCCAGCGAGCTCCCGTGCTGCGCGCCCCACGGAGCGGTGATGCCGCTGCGTGCAAACGACACCCGGACCTTGGCCGGACAGTCCTCTCGGCTGATGCGGAGGCGTAGAGGACAACGCCGCTATCCCGGCGGTCAGAAACTCCTTCGGTGCCAAATGTCTGGGTCTGATCCGCGCCGGATCGAGACCGTCTTAAGACGCGGGTGGGATGTTCTGGTTGATGTGAAAGAGGTTGTCCGGGTCGTAGCGCTTCTTCACTCGGGTCAGCCGGTCGTAGTTGCCGCGGTACGACGCCCGGATCCGCCCTTCACCCTCGTCGTCCATCATGAAGTTGATGTAGGCGCCTCCCGCCGAGGTGGAGTGCAGCTCTTCCCAGTACTCACGTGACCACTCGGTGATCCGTGGCAGGTTTGCCGAGTCGGGATCGACCCCGACAATGACACCGGCCCAGCCTCCGCCTCGGTAAGCGAATGCAGTGGCATCCTCGGCAACCCGGGTCACAGCGCCGCTGATGGGGTACATATGCATGGCCGACTCTGGCGTGGGGATGACCTCGGCATACTGCCTGTGCACCGCGATCGCTTCGTCGGTGATCTTCGTGAAGAAGTCCGCCTTCCAGTACCATTGCATGCCCTTCGGAGCCAGCGCATCGAAAGCGCTCTGCAGGACCCAGTACGGCATCGGCTGCAGCCCGACCAAAAGCGGCGCGCCGAACTCACGCACCGCAGCCAACACATCATCAGCCTTGTCAGGAGTCCCTGTGTAACACCAAACGATGCCGCACACCTTGCGTCCCCACAGCTCCTCCGGCATTGGGGGTTCTGAGGGTATGACCATCGTGCCGATCCAGCCGCTGAGCTCCTCTGGGAGCGCGGGCAGCAGTTCGCGATACCAGCGGAAAACCGCCTCGATGTCAGTGAGGTCGTAGAAGACGGGGCCAGCAATGACGGTTCCGTTGTCTCCGATCTCATGGCACCTGAATGTGAACGACGTGACTACACCGAAGTTGCCGCCGCCGCCGCGGAGCGCCCAAAAGAGATCTTGATGCGCGTCATGGCTGGCGGTAATGAAGCTGCCGTCTGCAAGCACGATGTCCGCCGAGAGCAGGTTGTCGATGCTGAGACCGAACCTCCGTGACAGGTAGCCGACTCCACCACCAAGGGTCTGCCCACCCACTCCAGTTGTCGAGATAAATCCCGACGGGGTCGCCATGCCAAACGCACCGGTGGCATGATCGACATCGCCCCAGGTGCAGCCACCGTCGACTCGCACCGTGTGGGCTGCCGGGTTTACCGTCGTGCTGCGCAGGCCACTGAGATCGATCACGAGTGCGTCATCCCAGACACCCAAACCGCCTCCGTTGTGTCCTGCTCCGCGGATGGCGAGCGTGATGCCGCGCTCCCGCGCGAAGTGGACGCAGGCGATCACATCGGCGACGTCGGCGCAGCGAACGATGGCAGTCGGTCGCCGGTCGACCGCTCCGTTGTAGACGGCCCTGGCCTCGTCGTAGCCCGGGTCGGAGGGGAGCGTGAGAGCGCCCCGGAGTCCAGGCGCGAGCTCGCTCAATAGGAGATCAGTGGCTCGCGAGGGTGCTGTTGTAGTCATGCCACACGACGTTAGAAGGAGCAGCGTTCGCCCAGCGTTCGGTTCATCCCCCAAGCGAAAGAACGCTGCCCTGCACGCCGATGCCGAGTCCGGCCAGGTCTCGCTCGCAGCGTGCCTGCAGCGTCCGGCTGCGCTGCTCCTTCGCAAGGCCTGCGGCCCGACGCAGAATCGGTATCGACGCCTCGCGGCCCATAAGTCGTGCCCGGGCACGAAGCACTTCGGGCAGCCACCACAGATCGTCCTGCTGTTCGGCTGCTGCGAGAGCCGCGTCGAGGGTGCCGCGCGCTGCTGCGGTGCGGCCAGACTGAACCATTGCCTCGGCCAGCAGATAGAGCCAGTACGGCATCCGAGCGTTCTGGCCCGCCGACCGAAGCTTGTCGATGCCCTGCTGGATGCGAACGACACCGGCTTCACCGCCGCGTACCCAGCCGTCGATCACCACGCCCCACTGGTCGTAGAAGCTGAAGGAGTAGCGCTCGCACAAATTGATGAGTTCGCCCGCTGCCTCGCCCGCACCGGCGCGGTCCTGAACCAACTGATGAGTGATCGCCGAGAAAGCCAGGGCAACGGCGAGGCTGTAGGGATGGTCTGCTGACTCTGCAAGTTCGACGGCTTCCCGACATCGCGCGATGGCCTCCTCCGGGTTTCCGAGCAGCCAGAGTGCATGTGAACTAAATGCCAAGCCGTGCACCTCCGGCAGGGTGCCCATCAGCAGCGACACCGAGCCCCGCGAGAGCTCGCGGCAGCGTTCGAAGTGATCAAGTGCTTCCTCGAGTCGGCCAAGACTGGTCAAGGTTCCGCCAGCTACAAAGTGAGCCTGACCAGCCGCCTTAGGCTCGGCCTCCGCCAGATCAAGAGCACGGGTAGCGAATAGGTATGCGTCGGTAGCGTGGCCTTGCACGAAACGCACGGCAGCCAGGCTGACAAAACACGACATCAGGTCACGGAGACGGGAGAGTTTCTCAGCCAGATGCACCGACCGTTCCAGCGTCACCTGCAGTTGTGGCGGAGAGAAGCCGTGGATGGCGTTCATGGGCCGGGCCATTTCCAGCAGCACATCGAGCTCTTCTTCGTCCCGTGCTCGCCCAGCCGGCTGCTGCGCGAGGAGCTCCAGGCACCGGCGGAAACAACGCACGGCCTCAGAGTTAGCGAACACGGCGCCGGCAAGTTGTGCTGCGCGTCGGTAGTAGTGCCTCGCGCGGTCCGGTCGCCCACCCCGCTCATACTGTTCGGCCAGCTGAGCAGCGACCTCGTCCTCACGTCCGCCATGCAGTATCTGCAGGCTCTGGGCGATCCGGCGATGCAACAGCCATCGCCGGGGTGGGGACACCGACGCGTATGCCGCATCGCGCACCAGGTCGTGAGAGAAGTCGTATCCGCTGGGCTGTTCTGTGAAGATGCCCTGTCTCCATAGTTCATCGACCGAGCGGACCAGGTCGTCGACGTCGAGATCATTGGCCTCCGTGAGCAGATCGAGGGTGAAGTCGCGGCCGACGGCGGAAGCCAGCGCGGCGACCTCGCGGGCGTAAGGCGATGCCGCTTCAAGCCGACAACGAAGGACCGACGAGAGGTCCCCGAGCGATGACAGAGGGACGCTGCGGTTAACCTCGCTAGCGCTGCGAATGGCCTCTAGGACGTACAGCGGATACCCGCCTGTTGCTGAAAACAGCAGCGACACCTCGTCATCGCTGAGGTTCCGCCTGAGAAACGATGCTCCAAGCGCCTGTACGCCGTCCCGGCCGAGCGGCGGAAGCGCGATCTCGATCAAGGAACCTCCCGACCTCAACGCAGTCAGCAATTGAGACACCTCGGTGTTGTCTGCCAGTTCCTCGCGTCGTGCCGTTGCAGCGATCAACAACGGCGCTCCTGCAGCTCGACCGAGCAGTGATGGCAACCACGCGGTCGTCTCGTCGTCACACCACTGCAAATCGTCCAGCACCAGCAGAGTTGGCTGGCCGACAGCGAGGATCCCGCGAGCGAGTCCCTCGAAGAATCTGTGCCTTCGCCAGGCGTCCACCATCGCGCGCCGCGCAAGAATCGGCTCGGGAAGCTGCCTCTCACGCTTGCCGGAAGCGATGTCGCCTGCAGCACCAGGAATGAGTCGATCTAGTTCCACCCGCCAAATTTCGTCGAGGGTAACCAGCGATCGCTGGATGCGAGGATGGCACAGCCAGTCGGCCACGGGCTTCAGGGCAAGCGCCCCTGCCATCCCGAAACAGCGCGTCGTCGCGACAACAGCGCCGTCCGTACGCGCCTTGTGCGCCAGCTCAGAAATCAGCCGGCTCTTGCCTACGCCGGAATCGCCCACGACAACGAGCAATTGAGGCCGTCCCTCGAGAACGCTATTCCAGAACTGGAGAACCTGGTCGAATTCCCGGTCACGCCCCACCAGCCGCGCACGTTGAGCAAGCCGCGTCTGAGCGCGCCGGGGGCTGCCCGTGTGGAACATGCCCAGACCATCAGAGTTCAGTAATCGCTCCACGAGTGTCTCGGTGGCGTGGGACGGCTTGACTTGCAGCTCGCGGTCCAGGATCTCGGCGCACTTGTGGAAGGTGCTGATGGCGCCGGCCCGGTCGCCTGCTTCGGCCTGCAGCTCCATGAGCATTCGGTATCCGACCTCCTCGAGGGGCTCCAAGCGGACCCGCAGTCTGCCGTACTCAACCGCTTTCCTGAGGTCGCCGCCGCCCCGCCAAGCGGCCACCAAATGGTCGCAGAGTTCGACGCATTGTCGGCGCAGATTCTCCCGTTCGGCCAACACCCAGTCGTCGAACATCCCAGGCAGCAGATCCCCGTGGTACTCGGCTACTGCGGCCGCACCATGTTCGAGGATGCCGTGATCGTCGCCGCTCTCCAGCGCCTGCATTGCCATTCGTCGCTCACGGTTGAACACGCACACGTCCACGCGACACGTCGCCGACTCTCGCCACATCAGCGTGGCGGGCTCAACAACAAGGGCAGGGTCGTCACCGATGAGCGCGCGGAGATGATGCAGCTCTCGCCGCAGGTTGGTCCGCGCCTGCTGCTCGGTCGAATCCGGCCAGAACATGCCGGCCAGACGTTGCCGAGGCTGAGGCGCCTCTGCGTGCACAGCGAGAAAGCCGATCAACGCGATGGTGCGCGACGAGCGTGCAAGGTTCCTCGCGGTCCGCCCTTCGACCAACTGCTCTCCGAGAAGTGAGACTTCCAGCAATGTAAGGCCCCCTCCCTGTTCGAGAGTAAAGCAAGGGCATTGATACGGCGATGAACCAGTGACCCTCGTAGCAGGCGACTAGGTGGGAGAAACGTCACCCGCCCCAACGCTGGGCTCTTCATCATTCGCCAGCCAGGCGCAGCTAGGCCCAGACGTCGTGCTGCTCGTTTTCAGCGGTGAAAGCGCAATGTGACGAGTTGGAACGGCCTTAGCTCGAGGTCGATAGACGGACCATCGCTGGCGGCACCGTCAGCCAAATGCCGCTCCAGCAGATCCGTGGCGTCCACCGACCGAACTTCGGCGGCGGCGCTGACCGTGGCCGGCGCACGGCCGCCCAATGACTCATAGAGCCGCACTATCAGGTCGCCGCTGCCGTCCTCGGCCAGCTTGACGGCCTCCACTACGACGGCGGGGTTGCTGACTGTGACGAGCGGCGTGACCGGATGGCCGCCGGCCACGTATCGCAGCGGCAAATTCGTCCGGTAACCCTCCTCCACTGCTTGCGCGATGTCGGCACCGGGCCGTACGGTCGTCCGCAGCACATGCCGGCCTTGGTCGGCGCCCGGATCGGGATACAGCGGCGCCCGCAGCAGCGACTCTCGTACGGTCGTAGTGGTGCCGCCGTCGGTGCGAGTGCGCCGGCTGACGTCGTGGCCGTATGTCGAGTCGTTGCTGACTGCAACGCCGTAGCCGGATTCACCGAGATGTATGAACCGATGCCCACAGATCTCGAACCGCGCGAAATCCCAGGAGGTGTTGGTGTGGGTCGGACGGAAAACGTGCCCGAACTGGATCTCCGCCGCCGAGCGGTCCGCGTGCACATCCAGCTCGAAGCCGAGCTTGAGAAGCTTCTGCCGCTCATGCCAGTCGATGGTGTTAGTGATCTCCAGCGACGGTGATCCGGCCACTAGGGCCAGCCGTTGTTCGATCCGCGACGCTCCAAAGGATCGGACGACCACGACTGCCGCCTCCTCCGGCTTGCTCTCCAGCCGGATCTCCTCGACCCCGTCGATCTCCTGCACGGTGCGGCGGTAGTGCTCGTCAATATCCCAGGCGTCCCATGCGTTAGGGATGTCCCGATGGAGCTGCAGCCGGTTGCCTCGGTCACCTGGAGCGATGGCATCCCGGCCGGTGGCGGCGTCGACGAGCGACGCGAGGTGTCCCGCTGACGTGATCACGGCCCGAAGCAGTCCGTTGTCCAAGGTGAAGCCGCCGTCGGCCTCCTCCGCCTCCACCTCACGGCTTCCAGGGACCGGGAGCCCGATGCCCAACGCGGGGACGCCGGCCCTGGCATGCGGAGCGGCGTTCACCGCCAGAAGATGCTCACCTTCGCCCACCAGCGCCCGGATCGCCTCGTCAATGATCTTTTCCGCCCGCTCGGCAATGGCCGCATAGTTACGCTCGGCGTCGGCGTGCACCCACGCGATGGAACTGCCCGGCAGAATGTCATGAAACTGCTGGAGGAGGACGAGCTTCCAAAGCTGCTTCAGCTCGGCGGCCGGGTAAGGATTGCCGACCCGTATCGTCGCCGTGGCGCTCCAAAGTTCGGCTTCTCGCAGCAGGTGTTCACTGCGGCGGTTGCCCTGCTTGGTCCGAGCTTGGCTGGTGTAGGTCCCGCGGTGCAGCTCGAGGTACATCTCGCCACGCCATACCGGCGCGTCCGGATACTCCGCCTCCGCCTCGGTGAAGAAGGCGGCCGGTGAGTCGATCCTTACCGTCGGCGATCCCTCCAATGAACGCACCCGATGTGCCGCAGCCAGCATGTCCCGGTTGGGCCCGCCGCCGCCGTCCCCAAATCCGAACAGCAGCAGTGAGGTGGTGCCGCGCCCCTTCTCCCGGTACTGCCGCGCGGCTCGCGCCAGCTCGAGACCTGAGATGGTGGAGTTGTAGGTGTCCGCCGGTGGGAAATGGGTGAACACTCGACTGCCGTCGATGCCCTCCCACCAGAACGTGTGGTGGGGCATGGTGTTGATCTGGTTCCACGAGATCTTCTGGGTGAGGAACCACCGCGAGCCGGACGCACGGACGATCTGGGGAAGTGCTGCGGAGTAACCGAAGGAGTCCGGCAGCCAAACCTCCTCCGTCTCGATTCCGAAGTTCTCGAGGAAGAATCCCTTGCCAGCGACGAACTGGCGGGCCAGCGCCTCCCCGCCTGGCATGTTGGTGTCTGATTCGACCCACATCCCGCCGACGGGTACGAACTGGCCGGCGCGGACCTTTTCGGTGATCTTGTCGAACAACTCGGGGTAGTACTGCTTCATCCAGGCGTACTGCTGTGCTGAGGAGCAGGCGAACTTGAACGTCGGGTCGGCGTCCGCGAGCTGGATCACGTTGGAAAAGGTGCGTGCGCACTTGCGGATCGTCTCTCGGATGGGCCACAGCCAGGCACTATCGATGTGCGCGTGGCCAACGGCGACGACCCGGTGTGCGCTGGCTGACGCCGGCCGGGAGAGTGCCTCCCTCAGCTCCCGCCGAGCGGCCGCCGCGGTCCCCGCGACGTCGTCCGGGTCAGTGACATCGATTGCTCGTTGCAGCGCGAACAAGATCTCGGCCCGCCGACTGGAGTCCATTGGCAGCTCGTGCATCAGTCCCGACAACGTCCAGATGTCTGCGCGCAGCTCCCAGACCTCTACGTTCCTCAGAGCCAGGGCGAGCTTCTTGATCACGTACAGCGGTGTGTCGACTGCGGTAGCGGGGTCTCCGTTGGGCGTCGGCAGAAAGCCGGTGTTCGCGACGTCGGGGTTGGCAGCGGCCTCGAGATAGAACTCGACGGGTTCTCCCGGGCCAACTGGGAGATAGTCGTTGAACGGCGAAACGGCTTTGATGATGCTTCCGTCGGCCCGATACCCGAGCGCCTCAGCCTGGAAGCCGGCTGCCGCCGTGAAGCCGAGGTCGATCACCACCTCGGGCTCGGTCGAAGCCACGTCCAGCCAGTCGGCCGGCACCTCGCCGACGGCATGGATCCATAGCGTGCTCCACGGTTCGCCCCAAGCTGCCCCGATGTCGATCGAGGTGAAGTTCTGCTGGACTACCTCTGCAAAGGCAACTGGCTCGCCGGGCACCCGCCAGGCGGTCAGCGCCAGCGGAGCGCTGGCGGTGTAGATGGCTGGTTCCACATGGTCGTGAAAGAAACGGTTCAGGCGCGCTTCGAGCAATCGCCGGTCATCGTGCATGAGGTCCTCATCGGCGTCGGAACAGGGCGCAACTCACATTAATTCAAACAACTGGACTTGACCACATCAGTCAGTCCATGAGCAGTACGGACGGCCGCGGGGAGAGGAAATGGTCGAGGACGAGCGCCGCTGCACCCTGAGCGGCGACGTGCTCGCCGACTGCCGAGCCCTCGACAATCAGCGGCTGCCGAGCGGCGAGCAGCTGCGGCTGGATCAACTCCGGCAGGACGGCCAAGATCCGGCTGCTGATCCGCGACCAAATCGGTCCCCCGAGCACCACCCGATCGACGTCGAGCGCGTTCACTAGCACCGCTAGCCCGGCGCCCAGCCCGGTCGCCGCCTCATCGATCAGCTGCAGGCAGGCAGCCTCGCCGGCGTACGCGCGCTCGCACAGCGTCGTGAAGACCTCGTCGACGGCCACGAAGTCGTCGAGCGGGACAATGCTGGTGATCAAGCCGCGTCGGGCGGCCCGCACGACGAATGCCCGGGGGAGGCACGCCGCGGCCAGCGTGCCTGGCTGGCCAACCCCGAGGTCCTCGGCTCCTGGGTCGACAAGGATGTTGCCGATCTCGCCGATGTTGTTGCTGGCACCCCGGAGCACGACGTCATCCATCACTATCCCGGCTCCCACCCCGGAGCCCAAATAGCAGAAGACATAGTTGTGCCGTGCGCCCGCTTGAGCCCAGCGCTCGCCGGTGGCCGCAGCAGTTACGTCCTTGTCCACCAGGACATGCAGCCCGGTGGCGGCATGCAGGTCAGCGCGGAGTCGGACCTTCTCCCAACCGGCCAGCTGCGGAGGGTGCAGCAGCACGCCCTCGACCACGTCGAGGGGGCCAGGCGCAGCGACCCCAAGTCCGAGCACTGCCGCCGGCTCGATCCCGGCGGCCGTGACTAGCTGGGTCACCTGATCAGCGATGGCGGCTACCACGTGCTCTGGGTGGCGGACCTCCAGGGTGCGGCGGCGAGCGTACTGGCGGACCCTCCCGTCGAGGTCGATCAGGACATAGGTCAAGGTCGCCGGGTCGACGTGGACGCCGACCGCGAACCTGGCCGACGGCTCCACCCGCAGCAACGTTCTCGGCTTGCCCCGAATGGCCGACTGCACCCGGCCGCTCTCCACGATGAGCTTCTGCGCCAGCAGGCGGCGGACGATGTTGCTCACGGTCTGCGCCGTCAGACCCGTCTCTGCGACTAGCTCGACCCGGCTGATCCCACCCGGGGTCCGGCGGATGGCGTCGAGGACCACCGTCTGGTTGAAGTCGCCCAGACGACTGAGGTTGGAGCCGCGTCCCATTTCGGGCTCCTTCCAGTCCGCGGACCCGGTGCGGGTCGGGATGGTTGACCGACGGCAGGAGCGTACCGTAGGCTCGATGCGGGAATAACTCTATCGAAGTGACGTAATCGTTTACCAGCGAAATCGGGCGTTGCTCTCGCCCCGACGATTCACAGTCAGTCCCGTCTCCGTCGGGCAGCAGTCCTTGGCAGCAAGCTCGAGGCTGGCCGAGAGATGAGGAGAGCCGTGCGCAGACGTGAGTTCATCCTGACCGCCGCGGGATTGGGAGCCGCCGTCGGCTTGGCTGCCTGTGGCAAGAGCGGAAGCAACACCACTCCTGGTGCTTCTGGTGCCGCGTCAAGCAGCGGCGAGATAACCGGCGAGGTCAAGGTGACCTTCCAGCAATTCGGCAATTCGAAGGTCCAGGCGAACTTCCTCAACGGATGGGCGAAGAAATTCACCGCCGCTCATCCCCAGGCGTCGGTGAAGCTGCAGCCGATCGTCGCATCCGAGAACGACTACTACACCAAGCTGCAGCTGTCGATGCGCTCGCCTCGTACCGCGCCGGACATGTGCTACGAGGACACGTTCCTGATCAACTCCGACATCTCCGCGGGCTACCTCACGGAGCTGGATGATCGTTTGAACGGCTGGCCCGACTGGAGCCAGTTCAACGAAAAGGCTAAGGGTGCGGCCCAGGCGCTCGACGGCAAGACCTACGGCATTCCCGATGGCACCGACGTCCGGGCCATCTGGTTCAACAAGAAGCTGTTCGCCCAGGCCGGGCTGCCGGAAACCTGGCAGCCGAAGAGCTGGAACGACATCATGACAGCTGCCCAGACGATCAAGTCCAAGGTCCCCGACGTGATTCCGGTGAACATCTTCGCGGGCACGGGGGCAGGTGAGGCGGCATCGATGCAGGGCTTCGAGATGCTGCTTTACGGGGCCCCCAACGGCACCCTCTTCGACAAGAACAGTCAGAAGTGGGTGGTGGGCTCAAAGGCCTTCGTGGATGCGTTGACTTTCATGCAGCAGGTCTATGACAACGGTCTCGGCCCCACCCCCCAGCAGGCGCTGGCGCCCACCTGGGCCAACACCGTGGGCCAGGAGATGCTGCCCAAGAGCAAGCTGGCCATCGACCTCGACGGCAGCTGGTTGTCGAACAACTGGCTCGAGAGTGGCGCCGCGCCATGGCCAGAGTGGCATAGCACACTCGGCAACGCGTACATGCCAACCCAGAACGGCGAAGGCAGCGGCAAGATCACGATGTCCGGGGGCTGGACTTGGGCGATTCCGAAGAACGCCCAGAACGCCAACGCAGCCTGGGAGTTCATCAAGATGCTCACCTCTAAGGAGGGTGAGCTGGAGTTCGACATCAAGCAAGTCCAGATTCCCGTCCGGACCGATGTTGCCAAGGATCCCAGCTACCTGAAGGCCAACCCGACGAACGAGTTTTTCTCCACCCTTGTGGAGAGCACGATCTATCGGCCGGCCTACGCCGAGTACGCCAAGATCTCACTCCTGATCCAGCAGGCCACGGAGAAGGTGATCACCAAGACCGCGGCGCCGGACGCGGCCGCGAAGTTCTACGACGACGGCGTCGTACAGATCGTCGGTCAAGACAAGACCACCACGATTTGATGGCCGCCACCTGGGCCGAGGTCCGCCCCACGGCGCCTCCCGTCGGCCGGAGCCGGCGGACGCTGCTGCGGGGTCTACCAATCGTGCCGTCGGTGTTGCTGCTCGTCGTGTTCCTGGCCGGACCGATCGTGTACTGCATCTACGCAGCCTTCACCAATATGGCCCTCACGGGTCAGGTGGGGACCCAGTTCGTCGGCTTCGAAAACTTCACCCGGGCGTTCACCGATCCCGCGTTCATCAACTCGGTCTGGCTCACGGTGGTGTTCACGCTGGTTTCGGCGATCATCGGCCAAAACGTGTTGGGTATGGTGCTGGCGTTGTTGATGCGGTCGGGTTACGCCCTCGCGCGAGCGCTGACGTCTGCCTTTGTGATTGGCGCCTGGGTGCTGCCTGAGGTCGTCGCGGCCTATCTTTGGCAGGCCGTGCTGGGGCCGGACGGCTCCTGGAACACCGTCACGGGCTTCTTCCACCTGCCACCGCAGAACTGGCTCTTCACCATTCCGATCATCGCCGTCTCGATCGCCAACATCTGGCGCGGCACGGCGTTCTCGATGCTCGTCTACTCTGCAGCACTCTCGGAGGTGCCGCGCGATCTCGAGGAGGCTGCGCTGGTCGACGGCGCCGGCCGGTTCCGGCTACTCACCTCCATCACCATTCCCCTGGTCCGGCGGACCATCGCGACCAACCTCATGTTGATCACCTTGCAGACCCTTTCGGTATTCGGGCTGATCTATACCATGACCAAAGGTGGCCCCAGTGACAAGAGCATGACCCTGCCCCTGTTCGCCTACAACGAGGCCTTCGTCTCGGCCGATCTCGGCTACGGGACGGCGATCGCCCTGCTGCTGCTGGTGATCGGCGGGATCTTCTCGGTCATCTATCTTCGCATTCTCAGCAAGTCAGAGCCGGTCCGATGACCGCCGCAGTCACCGCACAGGCCGGCACCGCCGCCCCACCAGTCACTCGTACCAGACACGGCGGACGACCACGGCTGTCGGGCAGGCTCTTGGCCAGCTTGATCTTGCTCGTAATGGCCGCAGGCTTCGTGATCCCGCTACTGTGGGTGATCTTGGCGGCCGTCAACGGGGATCCGAACCAGGGCATCCGCATCATGTGGCCGCACCCGTTCACGCTCGACAACTTCAAGGCGGTGATGACCCCGGAGACGACGTACGTGCCGCTGCTCAACGGCGCCATTCTCTGCATCGGCGGGACCTTGATCACGATGGTGTGCGCGACTCTGGCCGCCTACCCGCTGTCCCGCTACCGCTCCCGACTCAAGCGACCGTTTCTCGTCACCATCTTGTTCTCCACCGGGCTGCCGATCACCGCGATCATGGTGCCTGTGTACGGGCTGTTCGTCCAGCTGGCGATCGACGACTCGATCCCCGCCACCATGGTGTTCATGGCGACGACGGCCCTGCCGATCTCGATCTGGTTGACAAAGAACTTTATGGACGGCGTCCCGATCGAGCTGGAGGAGGCGGCTTGGACGGACGGGGCGAGTCCGATGCGCGGGCTGTTGCGGATTGTGATGCCACTGATGGGACCAGGTCTGTCGGTCGTCGCGATCTACACCTTCATCGGACTGTGGGGAAACTTCTTCGTCCCATTCATCCTGCTCTTGACCCCGGAGAAGCAGCCGATGTCAGTGACGATCTATACCTTCTTCGGCCAGTACGGGCAGATTGTGTACGGACAGCTGGCGGCATACTCGCTGCTCTACTCGCTGCCATCGGTGCTGCTGTACCTGGTGCTGAGCCGCCGGCTTGGCGGAGCGTTCGCTTTCGGTGGCAGTGTCAAGGGTTAAAGGATTAAGGGCTGAGGGGTCAAAGGCTGAGGTCCAGCGCCCTTGGAGTTGCGATACCTTCGTCGCGCTGCCCAACAGCACCGGGGACGGCTCCATGCTGCTTGCCAAGAACAGTGACCGGCCCGCAGGAGAATGCCAACCGCTGCGTTACTGGCCACGCCGACAATCCAGCGTCGCCTCCTCAGTGCGTTTGGCCTACCTGAAGATACCTGATGTCGCGCAAAGCTGGGCGCACCTCGGTGGCTCACCATATTGGTGCTGGGGACATGAGCTCGGCCTCAATGAGTGGGGCGTCGGCATCGGCAACGAAGCGCTGTTCACCCGCGATCTCGCCGACCACGTCAGCCAATCTCAACACGGCCAGCCGCCACAAGCCGGAATCCTCGGAATGGAACTCGTCAGGCTCGGCCTTGAACGCGCAACCACAGCGCAAGAGGCAGTCAGCACCATCACTGCGCTGGTCGCCGCATACGGCCAGTGGGGATCCGGCGTTCCCGGCCGCTCGATCGAGCAGGGCGCCTATGACAACTCTTATCTTGTGGCCGACTCCCGGGAAGCCTGGGTGATCGAGACCTCCGGTTATCGGTGGGCCGCACGCCAGATAAGCACCGGGACCTACGCCATCTCCAACCAGCCCACCATCCGCACCGAATGGGACCGGGCCAGTAAGGATCTGATCGACCACGCCGTCGAGGCCGGCTGGTGGCCGGCCAGCGACAACCGGCCATTCGACTTCGCCCGTGCCTACACCGACCCGGGCACACCACTGCAGGTATCCCACGTCCGACTGCAACGCTCACGGCACCTGCTCGCCGAGGCGGCGCATCTGGGCAAGATCACATTCGACCAAGCAGCCCGCATACTACGTGATCATTACGAGGACACCTTCCTTGGAGGCCCCTACTTCACCGCCGCGCTGCCCGACCTCATGACACTGTGCATGCACGACTCACCCGCAGGATTCACCTGGGGAAACACCGCCAGCTCAACGATCATGGTCATGCCCAACGCGTCCGACCAGCTTCCATACCTGTGGTGGGCGGCCACCACACCATGCACGAGCGTCTACCTCCCGATCTTCCCCGCAGCCGCCAGCGTGCCGAAAGCCCTCGCTCTTCCCGCAGCGACCGTCGAAGTTGAACGGCCCGAGGACGTAGCAATTGCGAGCTACGACACGCAGTCCTACTGGTGGCAATTCCAGAAACTCCTCGACCACGTCAAAGGAGACGAGCGAGCATGGATGTTCAACGACCGGCAACCCAAGGTGCGCCAAGCGTTCGACCCGCTACAGCGACGCTGGGTCGAAGAACTGCCCGACATCCAGCGTGAGGCGGTCAAATTCCTTCAGGCAGGCAATGCGGAGGGCCGCAGACTGCTCAGCGAATTCACCGAGCGATGCGCCGGACAAGCACTGGAAACATGCGCAAATCTCATTGCCGAATTCGACGCCGGGAAGAGAACGGTCAGCCTACTTCGATGACATGGGCGTCGAGCACGTCGCTACCTAAAGCGCGGGCGGCTGCAACTCGGTGATGGCCATCGAGAACGTAGTACTGGCCGCGCCATGCGTACACCCCGATGGGTGGGAGCGGCTCACCTTGGCGCATAGCCACCAAGACGCTGCCCAGCCGGGCGCGGGCTCGGTCGCTGACCGGCCGGAAGCTGCGGTCGAACAGTGAAGAAGCACCGTCGACAGAACCCACGATGCTGCTGACCGGGATGAGCTGTTCGCCGGCGTCCCGAAGCTGCCGATAATCGGGCGTCAAGTCGCACAGCAATGGAAGACTCGCGCGTCCACGCCGCCACAACAGTCTCGGCGCTTGGATGCTATATAGCTTTCTCCGCAACCGATCAAGGTCGAAAGCGCTGTCCACGTGGGCATATCCGGTGCCCGCTGTGGAATGCGGACCGACCACCATCCGCTCCAGGAGGAGCACGCCTCCTAGCATGGCTAAGATCCCTGCTAGGTAGAGGAAAAGCTCGCTCAACATGATTGCCACCCCGGCCTTCTCCAAGCGGTAACCGAGCCGCCGGTCGCCTTGGGCTTTCGATTGATCAACATTGTCGAGCGAAATTTGATTCCACCACCCGCAACGTCATGCCGCTCCCAGGAAACGCCTGCCATTGGGTCTAACCACGGAGTGCAAGCCGACCCATCGGCGGTCGTCCACACCGGGAACGCTATCTTCAGCAACACTTCATCAGCGGTGCTTGACCTTTTGGCAGATTCCACTCAAACGGAAAGCGATGAAACCAGACCTCGAAGGCAGACGATCCGAAGTATGCGCGAATGAGCTGCGACAATGTAAAGATCCATTTTCAGTGGCATGACGCCCAGAGTGGGACTATCCAAATGATCGCCCTACCGGTTCGTGGCACAAGATGTCCAAGAATTACACCGCGAATTCGCCGAAAGCGGCGTTTCGGATATGACGCCGGTGTCTAGCACGCCATGGAAACAGTGGACTCCACGTTCGAGACTACGACGGCAATCTCCTACAGTTCTACCGGTGGCTAGAACCCTGACCGGCTACGAATCACTCACATAGGTTTGGTCGGTCCGGGCATCCATGAACAGCTCTGAGACCACCAGCCAGCGTGCATCAGGCTGTCTTTGCAATACGTGTAGTGCGTGATTGTCCCGTACGGTGATCTCTCCGCCGCCGATAAACCCTTGCCCACGTATCTTCGTGTGCGTCGAGACGATCACGACATCATCAGTCAATCGGCGCAGCCGGGCCTCAGGCGGAGCAACGGGGTGTCCGGCGTCGAAGTTGGCGTCCGCGAAGAGCCCTCTCAAATATTCGATGATCTGAGACGATCCGGTTTTCGCGGTGCCGAATGCGTTCATCCAATCGGCATCGTCTGCATAGACGTCGACCAGCAGATCGGAGTTTCGCTGACTGAAGCCAGTCAGCAGCGCCCCGAGAGTGGTACCAATAGCTTCCTGGTCCTGCTCCGGCATCGCCTCGAGACCGGGCAGTTCGGCATCTTGAGGCATCGTGTCTCTCGATTCGCGCGGCGCGGCTTTCATCTGGAGCCGCTTTATGGTTGAGAACTGCGTTTCGGCGACTCGCGTCGTTGGAAGACGCCAATGATCTTAATGCCCAGACTGTGATCGATTAGCGTGACCTAATGGAACTGATCAATGAGTATCTCGCAGCACTTGAGGTCGGCGACGCGGAGCGTGTTCTGGCCCTATTCGCACCGGACGGCATCGTGCACTCACCCCTGTACGGCGCCGTGCCAGCCCGGCAGTTCTATCCGACGCTATTTGCCGACACCGCCGAATTAAGAGTCAGGCTCCGGCGCGTCTTCCGCGACGACAGCGAGGCGGTGGCGTTTTGGTTCGACTTCAGCTGGGCGCTTGCCGGCGGTACATCGGCTTCATCCACGATCGTCGATATCGCCGAGCTGACAAAAGACGGACTCATTGCCAGCCTCTACATCGTCTATGACGCCTCTCCAATCCGCGGCGACTTCGAACAGACCACACGACCACATGAAAACGGGAAGCCCTGAATTGACCGGCTGTAACCGCGCCACGATTAGCGCGGCGGGTGTTGCCTGCCTTGGCACCAAACGGCGGTCCGACACCGCTCGCCAGGGATCTGACCGATCCACACGTGCAGCAACAGCGTGCCACTACGCCGCGGCACCTTCACGGCGTGGCCGACTCGGTCCGCGGACATTGGCCGCTCCTGCACATCTGGAGCTTTGGGATGCTTTCGCCCCAGACCGGTTGGTGGCTAGTCAAGACCGTTGTGGCGTACTAATCGTCAACGAGATCCAGCTGACCACTTTTGGACAAGCCCAAGGAGAGATAGACAACAGCTAATTTAAATTAGGCGTTTCGCCAGCCTACGCTGCCAGGGGTGATCAACTTGAGAGCACGACTCGGCGAGATCAGTGCGGTGACGGCGGCGGCTAGCATCCGCCGCCGGGTTCGGCCATCCGGCGATGTTGCTGGGCCTTGACAGCGTCCGGCATCACCTTGTTGGCCGCCTCCATGCTCTTGGTCTTAAGTGAGCCGGCAACGATTTTCTGATCAGCGTCCATCAGTGCCTCGAAGCCCTGGCGGGCGACCTCGGCTGGGTCGTCCTTGGAACCTTGACCCACCCTGGTGTCATCCATCTCGGCCCGGTGGAAGAAGTTGGTGTCTGTGGGCCCCGGCATGAGTGAGGTGATCACTACGTCGGTGTCCTTCAGCTCGTTGGCAACCGCTTCGGCAAACGACTGCAGAAAGGACTTCGTGCCGTTATACACCGCTTGGAAGCTTCCGGGCATGGTGGAGGCAATCGAGGATGTGATCAGCACCCGACCCTCATTTCGGGCGACCATGTCGGCCAGCACCCGTTTTGCTAGGTGCACCGTCGATTTCACGTTCAGATCGATCATCTCGAGCTCGGCGGTCAGGTCGTTCTCGACAAACGGGCCACCCAGTCCCACACCGGCGTTGAGCGCAGCAGCGTTCAGCGAACGGCCGGTCCCGATTACTGTGCTGTACAGGCTCTCAACGCCGTCATAGGTCCGCAGATCGACCTGAATCGGAGTAATCACAGCACCCGACACACTGAGGGCGTCTGCAGCCTGGTGAATCGCTTCGTCTTCCGCGCAGACCACCAGGTCATAGTCATGCTGTACAAATTCTGTCGCGAGCGCCAAGCCGATTCCGCTGGATGCGCCGGTCACTAATGCAAGTCTTTTGGCTTCTGTCATATGCGCCGACTACCCACGAGGAGTGGCGGTCAATCCGGGGCGTGGCAAGGCGGATATCTCCACTTTCTAGACTTAGCCGGCACTGGTGCTCAAATTCTGATCCACCTCTTTCAATGCCTATCCTCTACGGGATATCGAGCGCGCTAGTCAGCAGTCGTCTCAGGGCGCGTCCGAGCGCCAGTCCAGATCATCGTAGAAGACGATCATGATGCCCTCTTGGGCAATGCCCTGGCCCTAATGACTGTTTCTGCTGACGAGCCGCCAGGTCTCCACGTGGCCCTTGCCTTTCACGTCAACGAGCCCCGTCGGCTCGGTGAGGAAGTCCTCGCCCAAGAGCTCCCAGGTTGGACGGGTGATCTGGATCTTGTTTGATGTCCCGTGCGACTCCATGCGGCTCGCCATGTTCACCGTGTCACCCCAAAGGTCGTAGAGGAAGCGGCGGCGTCCGATTACGCCCGCCACGACCGGACCGGAGCTGATCCCGATCCGGAGTCGGAGGTCGCTCTCCGGCAGGCATGTGTGGGCGCAGTCCTTCATTTCTAGCGCGAGGTCGGCAAGCGCGTGCGCGTGGTCGGACCGAGGCCGGGGAACCCCCGCCGCGACCATGTAGCAGTCGCCGATCGTCTTGATCTTCTCGACCTGGTAGCGGTCGACAAGTTCATCAAAAGTGGTGAACAGGCGATCGAGCATCCCGACCACCTCGCGCGGGTCGAGTCGGCTCGCAAGCGGAGTGAAGTCGACGACGTCGGCGAAGAGGATGCTGGCGTGGTCGAAGTGGTCCGCGATCGGGTGCGGCTCGGACTGAAGGCGCTGGGCGACCTCCTTGGGAAGGATGTTTAGCAGGAGCGCCTCGACGCGCGCTTGTGCGGTGTCCCGACCTCGCGCGAAGGTTATGAGCAACAACATCGCCACAAGCGACACCGCGACGATGTTGAGGACGTCGAAGGTCCGGACGAAAGCATCGGGCAGGTTGGCCCCGTCCGGCCGCACCACTTCGGAGAGAACGACCGCGAGCAACACGACGGCAACGAACGCCGCGAACCACGGCCAGGCGCGCGCGGGTCGGTCGAAGGCGACCGCGCCGAGCGGCGCAAGAAGCGACCACAGGATCACAAAGCTCGCGTCCTCGAGGCCGCCGAGCATGATCATCCCGAGCGCGGGCGCGACCAGGATCAAAAGGAACTGCGCGGTCCGCAGGAACGCGAAATTTCGATTCCGCGCGAACACGGCGAGGCTCATGATCGATCCGGCGACATAAGCCCACGGCGTGAGCGCGACCGCCTCCTCGCCCACGACCCAATACAGGCAGCCCCACACGAACCCAATGGGCAAGACGAAGAGCGCGATCCCGACGAGCAGCCGTTTACGGAAGCGCAGCTCCGACGAGTCGGCAAAGTCCGCCCCGATCGACAAGACGCGGTCTCCCAGCGCCGCGATCATGACCGCGAGCGTAGTCCCTAACCCGTGATCGCGTGGCTTTGCTGGGTGCCGAACCTGCTCGTGGCCCAGCTGCTGTTGGGTCCGCGCGTGGTCAGGCCGACTTCTGACCGTTCAACTGCCGTACAGCCATGACCGAAGGATGGTGGTCTACGTGACATCAATTCCTCGAAGTCAGCGTCGCGTTAAGTCGCCTGTATAGTCCGGACGCGGCGGACCCTGGTCTGACCAACCGCTGCCATCCGGGTCGGAGAAAGCAGAAACGACCCAGGGGGTAGTCCTGGATTTGGGACACTTCAACGCCGTATACGGCGGATTTGGGCCATTGCTCCGAGTTGTCCCGACATCGGCGATCGCCGGATGTCGGCGACCACCTCTGCGGTAGGCCCACCTGTTCGATCTGCAAGTGGCTGCGCGCCCCGGATGGCCAGGCTCAAGCAGCGCTTGAAGACGGGCACGAAGAGCAGCGGTCACGGTTAGAGAGCACGGGAAGGCCCGTCGCGAGGAGCGGCCGCGAGCAGCGCGAGGGCGCCGGAGAAAGGCAATCAGACTTCGTCGACTCGCGCATCGTGGTTTGTCGACGCCGTGAGAGCAACAAGCGCCGCCCTACGGTCCTCCGGGCTCACTCGGTGGTTCACCTCGCGCGGCATGATCATGGACTTGAGCTGCTCAAAGTACTCCGGATCTCGACGCCGACGCCGTGAGGGCAAGAAGCGCAACTCGATTAGGTCATCAAAAGACAGGCGACTATAAGGCCGCGAAACGCGCATTGTTGAGATCCCCTGAGTTTGACCGTCCGATCGACGCAGACGGTGAAGTGATTTAGAATCGCACACCCTAATCGCGGCTTAGTGAAAATCTAAGTGAAGAATCCGTACTGAGAAGAACTGTTGCTAATCCGGGTCCAGACGCGGCGACGAATAACGATTTCGTCGCGACAGAACCGCCGATGATCTGGAGAGTGTTCGGTTCAGCCGTTCAGCCTGCTGTCGGAATAACGATCAGGCCACATTTCGAGGGTGTGCGCCACCGCCTTAGGCGACATGCGCGCGCGAAGTCTTAGCAAGGATGCACCCACGTGGTAACTCCCGCCACAACCGTGATCGCTAGCGCCGTCTTCGGAGAGAAGATCAACACGACGGAGATCAGCATGGACCTGATGGAAGTCACCGAGAGGGAACGGCTGAGTCGTGAGCAGGCGGCCGCCCGTCTGCACGCCCTCGCAGACGCGCTCGCTCGGCACAACGAGGTCGGGTTCGAACGCGGCGGTCTGCGCTTTACGGTCTCAACGTGGTGCGGACGTGTCACGTGGGTGTGTTTAGGGCATCAGGAAAACAATCAAGATGCTCGTCTCACGGTTCCTTACCGGTGGCTGACCTGTCAATTTGCCGTCGTCGACACCCGACGGGGGCCACTGACTCCGCGTCTGGAGAGACCTGTTGTCGGGCCGCCTAAACCCGTGCCTCCCACGCCAGGCCAGTCCTCAATACCAATACTTACGTCCACCGACGGCGCGGCCCGTTTGACCCAGAATTAGGAAGACGACGCCGATTACAAGCACGATAACGCCGATCGTCACTAGAATGCCGATGCCCAAGACCCAGCCCAAAATCAGCAAGATGAGACCAAGAACAATCATGTGATCCTCCTCGGACACTCAACTACCCGGGCTTTGCCCTTTCAAACGGCGAGCGGTCTGACCAGACACACTTGTCGATATCCGCGGGCGGTGCAGGTTCAGGCGAGGGCTGCCGGCGTAGGAATTACGCGATCAAGAAAGTTGAGGAGTCCGAGGCCCCGATGGCCGTCGCAGTCTAGGCATCGGCGTCGCCGTTCTCGATAAGTTCCTCCGCAACGTCCTGAAACGAGCCTTCGTCGGCGGATTCAATGGCTCTCCGAACGTCGGGTGTCAGTCTTCCTCAGGACCTGGGCCGACAGCTGAACTGACGCAACCAGCAAGCACTGTTCCGTGAGCAACGGAGCAGTTATGGTGTCACTGCCAGAACGGCGGATGAACGCCCTCAGCTTTCACTCGAAGCTCAGCGAAGGTACTCATCAAGGAAGATCGCATGGAGATGCGCAATCTCCATCAGCCGCCTTCCTCATCAGATTCCCCGTGATGGAGGCCATAGCGGTCTCGGTCCTATCAGCTCGGTCGTAGGCCCTTCCTTGCGAAGTCGAGTGTCGCGTACAGCTGGGGTGCAGGTGCGAAAGCAATCGCTTCAAGCTGGACACTGGCGTGAAGCTCATCAGGATCGTGACTGTGGGCCAGCACATCCGCAATGTTCTCCAGCGTCGCTGCATCTGCGGAATCAATGAGCGCTCGAAGATCGGCATCGGTCTTTCGCCGGGAATCTCCCCAGACCCTAAGCGCCGCGAGTAATCCCGCTCCGTGGTCAACGAAATAGTTGGTGGAGTCCACAACGAAGTGGTGCGTGGAGTCGGAAGACGTGGACCGGATGTGCGCCCTGATTTCCTGTTCTGCCTGCTCCTTGAGCTCACTGAATGTGGTCACGCTCTAGCAGTGTTCCACCCAGCTGCGTCGGCGCTCACCAGGCCTTGGTCATCAAATCCCCGTGATGCTGTTCACCGGGTGACTCTCGAGATGAGCGGCGCGGCAGAACCAAGGCGAGAGAACGCCTGCGGCAAACGGCGTCGGTGCGGACAGGTGACGGCATTCCTAGTTGCGCATGTCTTCCGCATAGTTCCCTCTCGATTCTGGAGGGGAAGGCGCCGAAGACTGTCCGGATGCCCAGCATGTCAGTGGGAGGCATCCGTCCTTCCCAGCGCTGCACCTGCGCTGGCCACGTTACCAACGCCGAACAGGGCGGGATGGAGAGTAGAAGACCGGCGGGGCTTTCCTTGATCTAGCTCAACACCGCCCGCAACACCAGCAGGCCTGACCCTGCTACGGCGAGCAAACCGCCCACTGACAGAACGAACGCTTGTAGATTTCGTCTCATCGTTGTCCTCCCGTTTGTTGCGCGCCAAAGCTATACCGGATTCGGCGAGACCCTGACGATCGCCGCCACCACAGCAGCGTAGTGGTTGGAGGCCGTTGTCGCGGGACGGAGCACCAATCACGGCGAGCAATATCACGGGTTGTGACGCTGTTCTGGGCGGTCGCTGGGAGGTCTAAACAGCTAACGCTCAGGAGCGGGCTTCGGCCGTCACCGTCTTGTACTTGCCGTATTTGCCGTCCCGAATGCAGTTGGGAGCTTTAGTCTGGCCGGCTTCGGATCAGCGGAGTTGCATTGGACGCTGCCTAGCACTTCACCGGATTTTATCGATGAATTTGACGTGGATGGAAGCGGTCGAGGTGTTGTCGCTGATGTTGTTGACCTTGCCGGTGACGCCGAACACCGCGTCACCGAGACTGTTGTCTCGCTCCACCTTCCATTCCGTGAGCATCTTCTGTTTGCCAAAGGGGAACCTTTGCCCGGCGTGGCCTCCCGAGCAGCATTCCTGTTGTTCTCGGTGAATTTCGCTCCGTAGAATCCCGTGTTTCCGACAGCTGGGGCTAGCGACGGATCGAGGAGGAGTCCCTAATGTCCGTACCGAACAGTGCGGATCGGCGACCCGCGCACCATTCCGTCCTCAGGGGTCTGGTTGCCAGCCACCCGGCGGCGGCCTTCCTCGTGTTGGCCTTCGGGTTCGGATGGGCCAGTCTGATTCCCATACTGCTCTCGGAGAATGGGTTCGGCGTCCTGCCCATCCAACTGCCGCTCACGGTTGTCCAAACAGTCGCCACCATCGTGGGACTGGCCGTTCCGGCCTTCTTGGTCACCGCAGCGGCGGGTGGTAAGGAAGGCGTGCGAGATCTG
>JBJMIR010000055.1:0-11133 GCA_045806785.1 Propionibacteriaceae bacterium
GTCTTTGTTGTTACCCATCAGGCTTCACCAGAGTGGGTAGACGAAGGATCGCCTTTTACGTTCGTTCGGGACGGCCTCCAAAGCGCCGTAGCGCAGGCGAAAGCGGCTGCAGGCGACAAAGACGTCGGTGTGATCGGTGCGAACCTCGTGCAACAGTGCATCAAAGCGGGACTTCTCGACGAAATACATCTAGATCTGGTGCCCGTCGTACTCGGCGGCGGCGTCGGGCTATTCGACCACCTAGGCAGCGGGCCGATCGAGCTGCAGAGAACTCGGGTGATCGAGGGTGCCGGAGTCACGCACCTTACATTCCGCGTCGTATAGTCATCCGCTTCCGCGTCTGGCCGAGCCAAGTGTCCGCATACCGGTGATCTTCTGAAGGCGGGGCAGGTGTGTGGCCAGGTAAAGCTTCCTGAAGTTAGGGGGCATGCGGAGACGTCGGTTGTGCTTTTCAGCTACCGGGCGGTAGGACGTGAATTAAGTGAGGTATCTCGGGCTCCGTCCTTTGATCTAGGGAGACAGCGCCATGCTCAAGACCCCCCTGTGTGACCTGTTCGGCGTCGACGTGCCGATCATCTTGGCGCCCATGGGTAGCTGCACGTCCGCCGAGCTTGCCGCGGCCGTCTCGAACCAGGGCGGCCTGGGCGGAATCGGGACACTGTTCCGCACAACCGCCGCCATCAAGCGTGACATCGAGGCGGTGAAGGGGCTGACGAACCGGCACTATGCAATCAACCACATCCCGCAGATGCTCGACGCCGAGGCGTTTCGCTGCACGCTCGAGGCGCGGCCGCGCGTGATCTCCTTTGCGCTCGGCGATCCGGGCGATTTGATCAAGCAGGTGCATGATGTCGGCTCGCTCGTGATGCTGCAGGTGACGACGGTGGCACAGGCCGTCGCGGCGGCGGAGCGCGGCGTCGACGCGATCATCGCACAGGGTGGCGAGGCGGGCGGCTACGGCGGCGTGGTGAGTACGATGGCGCTCGTGCCGCAGGTGGTCGATGCCGTCGCGCCGATCCCCGTGGTCGCAGCTGGCGGCATTTATGACGGGCGCGGCATAGCGGCGGCGCTGATGCTGGGCGCCGCAGGGGTCAACCTCGGCACCCGGTTCATTACCTCAGACGAAGCTCCGGTGTCCGACGAATGGAAGCAGGCGATCGCCCGAGCCAAGTCCGAGGACGCGATCAAGGCGGATGTGCTCAACGACATCGTTCCTCTTCCCGGCACGGCCGGATTCGGTACCGTGCTGCGCTCGCTGCGTACGCCGTTCCTGGTGGAATGGAATGCCAACCGCGAGAAGGCGCGGCGCGAGCGCGACCGCCTGCGCGAGCATGTCGTCTCGACGCACCAGGCTGGCCGCCAGCACGCGACGCTGCTCACAGCCGGTCAGACCGCCGGCGGCATCAAGGAGATCCTGCCGCTCGCCGAAATCATGCGGCGGCTCATTGTTGAGACCGAAGCCGCGTTGGCGGGCGCCCCGGCCCTAGTCAAGGCGGCATAGTGTGCGAGGAGCCTTACTGGCGGAGCGACGCAACGGAAGTGCCGGCGCGGGGCGTCCGCTGCCGACGTGACCGGTGCTGCAGTCCTGCTGCCTGTGCCCATCTTGGTCTAGAAAGCGACTCTAGGAAATGACGATCTTTGGCCTAAAGCTCATCGGTTTGGTGGCTGAGGATCGAAGTGGCTTCAACCCGCTTGCTTGAAGATTGGCCTGAGGGCGGCGAAGTTCGGGTCGACACCGCGCTTGCCGCATCGGCAGGTGCCCCTGCTGTTCTGCCCGGACGATGAGTGTCTCGTAGGCGTTCCGCCTGTGACAGACGGTCCCGCGGGAACGTGTATCGGTAGCCGGTGCCCTTCCGGACGCCGACGTAGTGGCCGAGACTTTCCTGACCTGATGGTGCACATGGTCGAGGGAGTACAGCCGGCACAACGGGGCGCCGACCCAATCCGAACGCATCGACGGCAGGGTCGGGGAGTAGCCACCAAATCAGCCGGATCGGCCGGCGGAGGAGAGCACGATGCCGGCTCGTTCCAGCTCGGCCTCAACCCGTAGCCGTTCGATGTCACGCTCCGGGCCAGCCGTGTTCTTCCCAAGCTCGTGTGGGACGTTCAACATCTGGCAGGCCTGCATTAACAGCTGGTCGTATGCGACCCGGTTCGCCAGTTGATGAGTCGCCGAACGCCGCTGGTCGGTCGCCACCGCCACCCGCAGCCGGCGTAGATCGGCGGCCAGCTGTTCGACCGGCCTTCCTCTCAGGTCGAGCGCCTCGCCGACGTCGGCAGGGTCTGACGGAGGTCGACGGCCGAGGTGCTCATCCCAACGGCCCGAAAGGAGGTCGTGGATCGCGTTGACGATCAGCGGCACGCCAACCAGGATGGCCGAAGCGAGAATCGTCAGCCTTACTTCCTTCTTGTCCACCCTTGCGACGACCTAGCCAGGCGAGTTGCGGCGTCTCGAGCAGGCGCCGTCACCACCTTCCAGGGTACCGAGCCTTGACACCGGGTGCCGATCGGCAAACGGAACGGCCTCGTCCGCAGTTCGCGGGTTATGCCAAGCTGGCGGGGCCGTCGCGGATTATTGCGCGTAGGAGGTCGGCGCGTGCCGCGTCGGCGGCGACTCCCACGAGCCACCAGGTCGCTCCGGCCGCGGCGTAGGGTGCCGGGTCGCAGCCGGGTTCGACGGCGACGACGGTGTCGTAAGGCTGTGTGTCGCGGTCTCCCGGGCGACTTTGACCGACCTGCGCCGGGCGAGTGGTGTGACCATCGGGCCGATCCGGACGCGTTCGGGAGTTCGTCAAAGCCAAATCCAACGTCGCCCTGCTCGGGCCGCCCGGTGTCGGGAAAACCATGCTCGCCGTCGCCCTCGCCGTGACCGCCTGCCAAGCCGGGCTGTCGATCTACTTCACCACCCTCGACGACCTGGTCCGTCGGCTCCGCGCCGCCGAAGCCACCGGTCGATTCAACCGGCAACTCCAAGCCTTCCTCCGGCCCGCCGTTTTGGTGGTCGACGAGGTCGGCTACCTGCCCTTGGACCGGGCCGAAGCCAACATGGTCTTCCAACTCGTCTCCCGACGATACGAACGCGGCACCATGATCATCACCAGCAACAAAAGCTTTGCCGAGTGGGGCCAAGTCCTCGGCGACGACGTCCTCGCAACGGCAATTCTGGACCGCTTGTTGCACCACTGCGACGTGATCAACATCAACGGACCCAGCTATCGCCTCAAAGACCGCCTCAGCCTCGTCGCCGGAGGTGAACCCATGACATGATCACCTAGCCGAGACCGACACGTGAGGTCATACCCCGACAGGTCGCCGACACCGAACGCCCGGCAGCCGATCATCGGCGCCGGCACGCACAGCCGCGCTCGCGACCCTAGGCAGATCTCAACGTGGAAGAGCCGGCGGCCACGTCGAAGCTCCAGCTAGCCAGGTCCGTGCCGACAACCAGCGATCAGCGTCGCGCTCATGCGCCCCTGTCTTTGCACAAGCTTGGCCGGCACCGAGTTTCCTGGCTGGAGGGCGATGTCTTGGTTCAGCTTGGCCCTGTGGTGGGCCCGACGATGACGGCCTCGTCGTAGTCACCGCCGACGAACTCATCACAGAGCGCCTTCGATGCCTCGAAGCCCTCCTGGAACGCAGGACTCGCCTTCCACGCATCGCGTGCCCCAGCGGTCTCCCATTCGGATATGGAAGTGAACTGCTGCGGGCTGTTCAGGGAACGAAGCAGTCTCGCGTGGTGGAAGCCCGGGATATTCTCACTACTTCGGGAGAGCCATTCCTTCCACTGCTGGATGAACTCCTCGGTTTTGCCCTCCTTGACCTGCCAATGGCCCGATGCCCAAAAGCGCTCGCTCATCGTGGTTACTTCCTTTCATTTCCCTATGTGGTCACGCGATCATTGAAACAGCTCAGCGAGGGAGGCTGAGATGGAGGCGCTCGGCGTGATGGTCGAAGTGATCTTCTGCCTCGTTGTGGACGGCGTGCTGGAATCACGTTCAGGCCTGCTGCGCCTTCCGGTTCGCCCGGTTTACGGCATCGGTGGCGTGGCGTGCACGCTGTTTCTCCACCGTTTCACGCAGGAACCGATCACCGCCCTCAGTGTCAAGTTCCGGTACTCGCTTAACGGATGATTTCCGATAGCTCCCATGACATGATCAACATGTCGGTCTGAGATGTCACCGGCTCCAACCAACTGGGTGGGGCTCGTCCCGGCCAGTATTGAGAGGGCGGCCAGCCAGCGCCGAGCGTCGCTGTTCGTGGACTGTGACCTCAAGACGAGCTCGACTCGCTGCACTCGAAACTCGCTGAGGGTGTTCTCGAACTCTGGAAGCGATCACGACGTTCGGACGGTCCTGTTGCAGGAACTCGCATTTCCGGTTTAGCTGGGGATGTTGTTTGCGTGTGACAGGCGTCCGCAGGTGCGCGTTGGTCTATTTTGTCGGCGGTCGGTCTCCGCGGAACACCATTGCGAAGTCCTTCGCGAACTGTTGGTAAGGGGTGGCGGGATGATCCGTGAGCCGTTCGACATCATCGGTCGTCCAGTCACTGTAGCCCGCGCTATGCGCGTTCGCGTACTCAGTCAAGGTATCGGCCAGCCACTCGCTGAGACCCCTCGCCAGCATGGTTTCGTTCGCCTTCTCAACAGACACGCTTACATAGCTCACTTCTCGCCCGAGGATTCCGCTCAATATGCGTGCCACATCACGGAAGGAGATAGCGGCCGGACCAGTCAACGTGTAGATCTTGCCGGCATGGCCCTCCTCGGTGAGAACCCTCGCGGCAACTGCGCCAATGTCGCGAGCATCGATCATCCCCAACCTGCCATCCTTCATCGGCTGATAGATCTTGCCTTGAGCGGCAACCGTCGATGCAGCCATCAAAGTGTTCTGCATGAATGACTGGGGTCGCAGCACGGTGTAAGGCAATCCCGATGATGCCAAGGCGTCCTCGATCACGGCGTGCTGCCTGCTGTTTCTGATTGCGGCTTGGTGAGAGGCCTGATGGACCGACAATCTCACGATGCGCGGAGCCGTGCCTGAATTCCTCGCAGCCTCGATCACGTTGGTGGCTTGAGTGATCTGTTCGGGGTGAATGGGAGTCGCAAGGAACACCGCCGTAACCTGATCCAACGCCGGCCGCAAGGTCTCCGGCGTGAGGAAGTCGCCATGAATGACCTCAACGCCTCGGTTCCTGAGCAATTGCGCCTTCGACTCATCGTGGCTGAGCACCCGCAGATCGACATCGGCATCGCTCAGCCTGTCGAGCAGGGCACTCCCCACCCGGCCCGTTGCGCCGGTGATCAGCACAAGCCCCCTACTCGCCATGCCAGATCTCCCAATGGTCTGTGTGCTGCGCGGGATGACAATAAGTATCCGACACCCACTGGACACCTTTACTGATCAGGCAGGCGCGGCCCCGATTATGAACGCGCGACCACCGAGGGCAGAGAACTTGAACGGCCAGTTCAGGGCCAGTCTGCGATCTTGGCATTAACGCCAACCAGGACGCGACGATCCAAGTCCGCATGCGGTCCGCCTGTGTGCCTGCTCGGCCTCCCGGCAGATGAAGCGAGACCGCGGAGGTTCCGGGAGCACGAACGGCTCAGGGTGCAGCGGTCGAAGAAGTCGACCCCACTCTCGGCGCGAGCTGGAGCGCCGGGCGGTGGTGAAGACGTCACCAAGCTGTGTGGCGGGGTTCGCTCCTATCTTTGGACCTCCTCGGCGCGTTCTTCCGTCGGGACCGGCTGCTGGCCGCCCCGACCGCGAGACCTCTCCTTGCGAGCGAAGCGCCAAACTAGACTGCTTCTCGTGCCCCAGTGTCTGGCCTGTGGGGAGCAGAATCCCGAGGGGGCGCGGTTCTGCTCGGCCTGCGGCACCGCATTGACTGTCGAACCGGCCGTTGAAGAGCGCAAGGTTGTCTCGGTGCTGTTCGTCGACCTGGTCGACTTCACCTCGCGCTCGGATCAGGCCGACCCTGAGGACGTTCGGGCCATGCTGGTCCCCTACGACATCCGCGTGAAGTCTGAAATCGAATCGTTCGGCGGCCTCGTGGAGAAGTTCATCGGCGACGCGGTCATGGCCGTGTTCGGCGCCCAGGTCTCTCATGGCGACGACGCCGAGCGCGCCGTACGGGCCGGCCTCCGGGTGCTCGACGCGATCCAGGAGCTGAACATGGAGAATCCGGCCCTGGACCTCACTGTGCGAGCCGCGGTCAACACCGGCGTGGCCATCGTGGACGCCCGCCAGCAGCCGGACATCGCGCTGGGGTTGGCCCACGGCGATGTGGTGAACCCCGCCTCCCGGCTGCAGACGGGAGCGCCGCCGGGGGGGCTGGTGGTGGGCGCGGAGACATACTGGGCCACCCGGAGCGTGATCGGCTACGAACCCCTTGAGCCGATCCAGGCGAAGGGCAAGCGCAAACCGCTGGCGGCCTGGCTCGCGCTGGAGGCGCTCACCGCGCCCGCCGAACGCGCCGCGTCGGCCGCGCCGATGGTCGGACGGAACCGCGATCTCGAGCTGCTTCGCCGAACCTGGGAGGGCGTGACCACCCAGCGACGCCCTGACCTGGTGACCGTGATCGGGCCTCCAGGCATCGGCAAGACCCGCCTGACCGCTGAGTTCGTGGGTCTGGTCGAGCCGTCCGGGACGCGAGTGTTGCGGGGTCGATCCCTGCCGTACGGCGTGTCCTCTGGGTATCGGGCGTTCAGACAGCAGGTCAAGGATGTGGCGGGGATCTTCGAGAGCGATCCCCCGGCCGACGCCCGGACGAAGCTGACCGCAGTCGTGACCGAGCTGTGCGGCCCCACCGACGGCCCCGAGATTGCGGACCACCTGGCCGTTCTGATCGGCCTCGGCGGAGACACGGTGGCTGATCGCCAACCGCTGTTCTTCGCGGCCCGCAGGTTCGTGGAAGATCTGGCGAGCCTGCGACCGCTGCTACTGGTGTTCGAGGACATCCACTGGGCCGACGCTAGCCAGCTGGACCTCTTGGAGTCCCTGGCCTCCCGGGTCCGCGACGTCCCTGTCATGTTCTTGGCCTTGGCCCGCCCCGAGCTCCTGGATTCCCGGCCGACCTGGGGAGCGGGGCTGACGTCACACACCTCGATGCAGCTACATCCGCTGTCCTTTGATGAAGCCCGGGCGCTGGCCGGACATCTCCTGCCGATGCTCTCCGGGCTGCAGGGCGCGGCCGACCGCGTGGTGATCACGGCCGAGGGTAATCCGCTGTTCATTGAGGAGCTGGCGGCCTCGCTAGCCGAGCGCGTGGACGAGGCGACCGAGGAGCTCCCCACGAACGTGCGGTCCACGATCGCAGCCCGGCTCGACACGCTTCCCGCCGCCGCCCGGGGTGCACTCCTCGACGCGGCGGTGATCGGCAAGGTGTTCTGGCGCGGAGCGCTCCAGGCGCTCGACGCAACCAGGTCGGCGGCCGAGCTGGAGGACGCCCTGGACATCTTGGAGAGCCGCGACTTTATCCATCGGGAGTCGGCGAGCCAAATCCAGGGCGACCACGAATATCTGTTCAAACACATGCTTATCCGGGAGGTGGCCTACGCCACGCTCCCCCGGGCGGCCCGCAGGGAGCGGCACGCCGCGGTAGCCCGGTTCATCGAGTCGGCGGCCGGCGAGCGGATCGAGGAAGCCGCGGCACTGCTGGCCCACCACTGGCAGGAGGCCGGCGAGGTTGATCGGGCCGTTCGGTTTCTCCAGCTCGCCGCCGAGCATGCTGCCAAGGGATGGGCGAAGGATGAGGCCGTGGCCCTGTTCGGCCAAGCCCTGAAGCTCGTGCCGGCGGACCAATCCGAACTGCGCCGAGCCATCGCCATTCGACGGGCCGAGACGCAGGTCGAGCTAGGCGATCCCGGTGCCGCAGCCGCCCTCGACAAGCTCCTGGAAGAGACCCAGGGCCTGGAGCGCCTGAAGGTGCTGACGGCCCGCGCCCATACTGCGCATTGGGCCATGGACGCCGAGGGCGCGACCCGAATGTCGCAGGAGGCATTCAACCTGGCCCAGTCCCTGTCGGCCGAGGAGTTCCTCGGACCGGCGCTGGCGCTACAGAGCCTAGCCTCAAGCATGGCCGGCAACATGAATACGGCCCTCGAGCTGGGCGAGCGGGCCCTGGCAAAGTGGATCCCCGGCACCCGTTGGGCCGAACGCGCGCTGTGCCTCGACCAGGTAGCCACGGACAGGTACTGGACCGGCGACTACCAACGGGCCCTGGAGTACGGGGAGCAGGCCATTTCCTTCGCCGAGGAGATCAAGAGCTCCGACTCGTTGCTCCGAACCGGGCCTGTCCACGCGCTCACCCTGACCGGAATGGGCCGGCACGAGGAAGCCCTCCCGAGGTTCGAGGAGGTCATCGCCCGCGGACGTGACTTCGACCTGATGCACCGAATGACAGCCCGCGCGCTCAACATGTCCAGCGCGCTGTACCGCGATTTGTTCCAGCTCGACGAAGCCACCGTGCGCAACCAAGAGGCCGCGGAGCTCGGTGCGGCAGCCGGCTTCGCCAACGCGGTGCTCCAATCCGGAATCGACCAGCTGTTCACCGACCTGGCCCGCGGCGAGGTTGGCCGGGCTGAGGCTCGATGGCCCGAGCTGTGGGATCGAACTCAGCACACCAAGGGAACGCACCAGTGGCTCATGGCCGGGCGCCTGGCCGAAGCAAAAGCAGAGATCGCCCTGGCGAAAGGGAACCCTGCCGAAGCGGCCCGGCTGGCCCAGGAAGCCATCGATCAGTCGCGCCAGGTCCAGCGGTCCAAGTACGAGTTGGCCGCGCGCCTCGTCCTGGGGCAGGCCCTCATGGCTATCGGCCAGCCCGAGCGTGGGATCGACGAGCTGCACACGGCGCTCGACGGCATCCGGCGGCTCGGTCACCCGCCGACGCTGTGGCGAGCATGGTGGACCCTGGGAATGGCGCTCACTCAGACGGGCCAGGATGACGAGGCGGCCGCAGCCGTGAAGGCGGCCGCCAACACGCTACGCACCTTCGCCGCCACCTTGGCCCCGGAGCGGAGCGGGCCGCTCCTGGCGGCGGAGCCCTCGCGAGAGATCCTCTCGGCCGCCGGCTCCAGCTACGAACGCCCCTGATCGGAGCAAAGTGCCTCCACTGAGCGAGAACTTCTGAATCGACTAGACCGCTTGAGCATCAATTGTCCGCCACCCAGTAAGCGTTGGCCCGGCTCGGACGGTTAACACAGCTGCGAGACGACGTGTCGCCGTCCGTCACTCTAGATCAATCGGTGCACGTAGAAGGGGTCGACTTTAGGACAGCCGCCGGGTTAGGTCAGGGGCCGGTGGGCGCCTAGTAGACGCAGCCTCGGCCGGTCATTGCAGTTTCCAGTTGACCGCAAACCACTAATACAACGAAAGTGCTCCTGCCGCGTTATTCGCTATAGCTCTGCGATTTCGGTGATCTATGACATCGCTTCGGCCTAGCACCACGGACAAACCCGCCAGCCTCATCAGACCCTCGCTGTCCTCGAGATCGAGCACAGTCACCTCACCTGCGCCGAGATTGTCAGACTGCCTGACCGAGGGAGAGCAAAGGGAACTCGAGCCGCAGACCTTCTCGTTGCGAACGCGGGGCAGCAGATCCATCCCGTCGTTATAGCGGTTGCAGCCAACGCTGTCCGTGACTGAATCAGCCAGCGCCTACACCCGGGTTGATGGGGGCACGTCACAGGTGGCCATCATCAGGTTGAGGAAGACGTGCCAAGCTACGCTCGCCGTCACGCGGGGTAACGCCCGCCGGCGCAGCTTCCGCGCACCCGGCCAGGCGTAAGGGGACTCAGCCGGGGATCGAGTAGCGGGAGTCGAACACCCCGTGCGGGTCGTAGCGGTGATTGATCTCCCGTAGGCGGTCCCAGTTGCCGCCGTAGTAGTCGCGAACCGGTCTATTCGGCTCCAGGTATGTTGATGTAGCCGCCGACCGACGTGCTGCCGATCGACCGGTGGCAGCCGCTCAGCCAGTTCGCGGCCCGCCTGAGGTTGGCCTTCCCGGTGGAGCCGAGACCGACGTACCACTGGATGTCGGCAAGCGCGTCCCGCCAGGGGAAGGTGGTGGCATCCGCGGCCGGGCGGCCGGCGGCGCCGCCCAGCGGGTCGACGATCGCGGCCACGCTGCCCGACCCCCGCCACCGGCCGACCGCTGCCACGATCGCCGTGGCGACGGACCCGGTGATCGAGTGCCCGACCACATCGGAGCCGGCGTACCAGGACTGTCGGAGGGGTGGCGTTGGCGCCGGCGAACCACCTGACCGAGCCGGCATGGGTCTCCGACCAGGTCCGGCGAGAGGTCGGTTGCCGGCCGACGGCGTCGACCAGGGCGTCATCTCGTCGTCGGCCGGGCCGCCCCAGCGGATGCCGGACCCCGGCACCGGCCGACGGAACCGGCGTCACCGCTGAAGGTGTGGGCGAGGGCGTCGCTGTGGTGCCGCTGGGGGCCATCGGGCCGGTGGAGGGCGGGTTGGTGGACCGGTGGTGCAGGCCGCGGCTCCCAGGACGCTCGCCGCCGCGGCCAGAAGCGTACGGCGTCCAAGCCGGCGCCCCGCGGAGGAGAGGGACCGGTCGGGATCTTGCCGCGGAGCTGAAGACATGTCAGCCATCCTGACCGATCATGCCGTCTTGACGCCCCGTCACGTGCTCTCCGGCAGCTAGCGGGTCGGCCTACGGGACGACGACCGCACATCAGCGTTGTTGATCCTCCAAGCGGTGTGGAACCAAACCTTGCAGCATCTGCGACCGTGTGGTGCTCTCGAGCAACGATCCGCAGCCTCATGATCAGGCCCAGGCAGGGGGTCAGGAGGGCCGTCGTCTCATGCGGTTGGTCCTTAGGCTGGCGGCATGCAGACAGAGATCAGTTCGGGCCCCGCATTCGCCTTCGGTGAGATCAAGCTGGCCCCCGGCAGCGGTGTTCGCGTCGAGGCCGGCGCGATGGCGATGACACGTGGCGACGTGGCGATGACCACGTCCACGCGAGGAGGTTTCCTCAAAGGGTTGCGGCGCTCACTGGGCGGTGAAAGCTTCTTCGTCAACGACTTCACCTCACAGGCGGGCGGCCTCGTAGCGGTGGCTGCGCCGCTGCCTGGTGACATGACGCACATACCTCTCACGGGTGGGACGACGCTCCTGG
>JBJMIR010000056.1:0-124512 GCA_045806785.1 Propionibacteriaceae bacterium
GTTCGAGAGGAGACTGTGATCGAGGCCAGTGGTGATCGATTCGGCGACTTCAAGTCGTCCGGCGATTCGCCCACGGTGATCCGACCGCCGTCTCCTAGCATCGAAGAGGCAGTTGAGGAGAATGCAGGATCCATGGCTCAAGCGGCCGCCCAGGGTGTCGAACCCAATATTGAGCCCAACGGTGGGCCCGCTATCGACCGCGCCACTATCGAGCGTGCCAATGCCGAACGTGCCAATGCCGAACAGCCCAATACCGAACAACCCAATACCGAACAACCCAATACCGAACAACCCAATACCGAACAACCCAATACCGAACAACCCAGTGCCGAACAGCCCATTGTCGAACAGAGCCGAGACGGCTCACTAGCGGCGACCCTGCCCGCCGGAACCGTACTGGCCTCTCGCTATCGCCTTGAAGAACTGATCGCCGAATCGGAGCCGAGTGTTACCTGGCGGGCGTTCGACCAGGTGCTGTCGCGGTCGGTACTGGTGCACCTGCTGGCCCCCGGTGACCCAGGGGAAGAAGAGCTGCTGACCGCAGCTCGCAAGGCGTCGGTGGCGACCGACTCTCGTTTCCTTCGGGTTCTCGATGCCGTGCACAGCACCGATCCCGCAGTTGGCTCCTACATCGTGTGCGAATATGCGACGGGGCAGTCACTCGAGATGATCTTGAGCCACGGTCCACTGTCAGGCTTGGAAGCCGCCTGGGTGACCCGTGAGGTCGCCGATGCGTTAGCCGGCGTCCATAGTCTGGGCCTCTATCATCGGCGGCTCAGTCCGGAGACCGTGATCATCACTCCAACCGGTAACGTCAAGATCGTCGGACTGATGATCGAGGCGGCGCTGCGGCCCCAGTCCAATGACACGGTGTCCAGCAACGCCCTGCCGGGCGCGAAGAGCCCAGAGCAGGTCGACGTAGCTGATCTTGGCCGGTTGCTTTATGCATCGCTGGTGTGTCGCTGGCCCGGCGGCCCGGCGTTCGGCCTGCCGGAAGCGCCGATGGTGAATCGGCGCTTGATGACCCCTCGCCAGGTTCGGGCCGGTGTATCGCCGGCTCTGGACAATGTCTGTGATCAAATTCTGGGCGATCCGCCCCGGCATCATGGGTCGCCGATTACCACGGCCGGCGGTCTCGTGACAGCACTGACCAAGGTGCTCGGGAGCGCAGATGCCGCTCCTGATCTTGAGCAGCGACTGCATCAGCCCATTCCGAGCGTGAAGGGCAGCGCCGAACCGGCCGATGCGGCAACGACTGCCCAGCCGGTCTCCTCACTGCTCGACACCACCACGGCACGGCAACGGGCCATTACCACCAGGGCGGTTTCGGCGGCCAGCCCGCCGACCCCTCGCTCGACGGCGAGCGCGCCACCCACCCGTGTCGTGAAGCCGCCTGCCTCGGACAGCAATATCCAGACCCGCGTACGGCCTGCTGGACGGCCATCCGGCCCGACCAGTCCAAATCGGACCAGTCCACATCGGACCAGTCCCAATCGGCCGGTCGCTAGACCCGCCGGTCCGAGCGCTCCACATCGGGCGCCGGCAGCACCACAACGGCGGCGGCGCTGGATCGGTCTGCTCCTGGTTCTGGCCGTGCTGCTGATCGCGGCCGGGATCATCTCGGCGCTGATCTTGGACCGACGGCTCTCGGCTGGGCCCGAACCAACACCTCGGAGCGAGCAATCAAGCAGGAGCACTGATCGGACACCGGCGCGGCCGAGCAAGCTGACCATCGCCAGTGCCCGCGACTTCGACCCCCAGGGCGAAGACAAGACGGAGAATCCTGACGAAGTGAAATACGCCTACGACGGTGATGAAAGCACCCGCTGGCGTACGGTGCAGTATTTCGGCAATCCGAGGCTGGGCAACATCAAGCGTGGCGTGGGGCTGGTTCTTGATCTTGATAAGCCGCAGCCGGTGCACTCCATCCACCTCACCCTGAGCGGCACTGGCACAACGGTCCAGTTCCGGGTCCCGAAGTCAGACCCCTCACAGACGCCCAAGCCGCCGATGAGCTCGGATCGACGGTGGCGTACGGTAGCCGCCGAGTCGGAAGCGGGCGGATCTGCGACGCTGACTGCGGAGCAGGATGTGACCACCCGCTATGTCCTGGTCTACCTGACCTCGCTGCCGAAGGAGGGGACGGGCTACCGCGGCGGCATTTACGAGGTCGAGGTGCTGGCTTGATCGAGGGCGAGCCTCAATGTGATCGCCAAGACGATGCGGCTCCTGACGAGGCAACCCCTGACGATGCGACCCCTGATGATGCAACCCCTGCTGATGCAACCCCTGATGATGCAACGCTGCTGCGTGCGCACGTTGCTGGAAACCCGAACGCGTTCGGCGCTCTGGTGGCACGGCATCAAGATCGAATGTGGCGTATCGCGCTACGCATCATGCGGAATCCCGAGGATGCTGCGGACGCGTTGCAGGATGCCTACCTAGCGGCGTTCCGGCGGGCCGACAGTTATCGAGGCGAGGCCCAGGTGACCACCTGGCTGCACCGGGTGGTGGTGAATGCCTGTCTCGACCGGCTGCGCACCATGAGGTCGCGAGAGACCGAGCCGTTTCCGGAAAACCTTGATCGATGGAGCAGGATGGGCACGACATTGATCAAGGACCCGGTGGAGATCAAAGAGCAGCGTAGCGTCGTTGCCGCGGCGCTGGGTGCCTTGAACGCTGATCAGCGGGCAGCGTTGGTGCTGGCTGACATGGAGGGGTACTCGGTGGAGGAGGCGGCGCAGATCCTTGGCTGCGCTCCCGGCACCATCAAGAGCCGGTGCGCCCGAGGCCGAGCGCGGTTGCTTCCTTTGCTGAGTGATCTCAAGGCGGATTCCTAACGTGCCGCATCCACTCGAGCAGTCCTACAACTGGCGCACTCCTGCGATGTTCGCCAGCATCGCAGCCGTCATCTGCGTTGGTGCGCTGATCCGCGGTCAGTCAAGGGGGTGGGTGCCCGCGCTTATCGTCGTGGTCACGCTGTGGGCGATCGTCGTGGGGCTGATCTACCTGCGGACCAGGGCATTTCTGCTGATCGACGGATCTCGGTTGGTGGTGCGGCACGTCCGCACGTTCCACACCGTCGTGGCTGCGGACCTCGTTGCGGTCAATGAGTTCCTGACCCCTAACGGTCCGAGCTACAAGCTCACCGTACGCGGTCCCGATGGGCACACCACCAGCGTTGTCGCGCCGGTGGCGCTGCTCCGCGGCGGGCATTCGGCCCTCTTCGGATGGATACTGACTCGTGCACCTCAGGCAACGCTCGACAAGGGCTCTCAGAAAACCCTGGCTCGGCTGAAGACCCGAGGACTCATCTCATGAACGCGCAGCACCTATCCGTCGACGAACTGGCCGACGCGGCCGAGGGCATGCTCGAGCCGGAGCGCGCGGCCTTCGCCGAATCCCATCTCGCCAGCTGTGCGGAATGCCAATCTCAGTCGGCGGCTTTGCGGAACGTGACAGCCACGTTGCGGGCCGAACCCGTACCCCGTATGCCCCAAGCGGTGGCCCAGCGGCTGAACGAGGTGGTTGCCACAGAGAGTGCCCGGCGAACCGGTGCCGGCGTTCTCCAGGACGCCCGGCCGGCCGCAACATGGACGCCACGGCCGAGTCTCGGCGCCTTTGGAGAAGACCTGACAAAGCCGTCCAAGACACGTTGGGCGCTGCCCGCCCTTGCCGCCGCGGCGTTGGCGGCTATTGTCGGCTTCGGCGCGTACGTGATCAGTGCCGGCGCCGGACTCAATGAGCCTCCGATCCTGGCGGCGATCACTAGCAGCGACCTGGGGGCGGAGGCACGCCAATTGGAGAAAGCGGCCGGCGGGCTCAGCCCACACCGTTTCTCGCAAGCCTGGGACTGCGCACGGAAGGTCACTGACGGCCGTATCACTGGCCTCGCGGCCGGCACTGTGGATGGCACGCCGGCCCTGCTGGTCTACACCAAGTCCGATGGCTCCACTCAGGTCACTGTCGTGACCGGCTGCGGCGCCGGTACACCCTCCGCCGGTCCCTCTGCGATGCTGCCGCGCTGAGAGTTGACGTTGTGGATCTGCCTGGCCCAAGGCACCTGCTTCGGAATAGGTTGCCTGCCGAGGCCGTTCCCCGGAGGTAGGGTTACAGGTTCTTGGGCACTGCTCGCGCGACCGACGCTCGCAGTGCAAAGATGCCCAGCAAGTCACGAAGGACACAATGAGCAGCGAATCCGTACGGGATGTCATCATCGTCGGCAGCGGGCCGGCCGGCTACACCGCCGCCATCTATGCCGCACGGGCAGACCTCAAACCGCTCGTCTTCGAAGGTGAGATTGATGCCGGCGGCGCCTTGATGACCACCACTGATGTGGAGAACTTTCCTGGTTTCCGTGATGCCATCATGGGCCCGGAGCTAATGGACAACATGCGTGCTCAGGCCGAGCGATTCGGTGCTGAAATGATCACCGAAGACATCGTCGAAATGGACCTCACTGGGGGCATCAAGACGGTCAAAGACGGTTACGGAAATGCCTTCTCCGCGCATACCGTGATCTTGGCCATGGGCTCCGGATATCGCAAGCTCGGTGTCGAGGGTGAGGACCGGCTCTCGGGGCACGGTGTGTCTTGGTGTGCCACATGTGATGGCTTCTTCTTCCGTGACAAGGACATCGCGGTTATTGGCGGCGGCGACTCGGCGGTTGAAGAGGCGACCTTCCTGACACGTTTCGCCAGATCCGTGACCATCGTGCATCGACGCGACGAGCTGCGCGCCAGCAAGATCATGGCTGTCCGGGCCTTCAAGAACCCCAAGATCAAGTTTGCTTGGAATTCAGTGGTAACTGGGATCCATGGTGACAAGACGCTGGAAGCGATCACCCTGACAGACACCATTACTGGTGAGGAGCGTCAGCTTCCGGTTTCCGGTCTCTTCATTGCGATTGGTCACGAGCCGCGGTCGGAGCTGGTGAAAGGCCAGATTGATCTGGATCCCGACGGCTATGTCATCACCGACGGCACGACGACCAAGACCAATGTGCCCGGAGTTTTCGCCTCAGGAGACCTGGTTGACCGCATCTATCGCCAGGCCGTCACGGCGGCTGGTACCGGATGCGCGGCGGCTCTCGATGCGGAACGCTATCTAACAGCGCTTCACCACGGTGAGCATACGGCTGGGCCCGCAGAGGACGCCGCGGTCGACGCCGCGCTACTTACCGGTGCTGCTAGCTAAGGGTTGTGTTGCGGGTCAGCACTATTGGCTGATACCGGCAGAGCAGACTCGTCAGGCTATGTCTGCGTGTCGCGCCAAGCCTGGAACTTCGCCACGTCATCAACGACTACGCCGTACGGATTAAGTGCGGCCATCCTTTTGTAGTCGTCCACGGTCTTGCCGGTGAACAGAAATACCTTGATGCCAGCATCCTGGTAGATCTTCATCTGCCTGGCGGAAATCGATAGTTCGGCGTGGAAATAGGTCCCAACGCTCTTCACCTTCGAGACCGACGGCCACCCGTCGGTCCCCAATGAGGTGAGGGCATATTTAATCTTGTGCTTGGGGTCGGCGGCGTCCAGCTTCTTGACCTTGTTCAGAGCACCTGAAAGCCTCGAGGCCGGCGCTTCCAGCTGGACGTTGGAGTACTTGATCGTGTTCCATAACTGCTTGGCTTGCGCATTCGTGATCGTCGAATTCTTGAGCCCGATGGCGACCTGCTTTCCGGCAGAGTCTCCGTATGCGATCAGGGTCTTGAGGCGGATGAGCGGCTGTTTGCCGTTGTCGGTACGGCACTTATCACGAATTGACGTCCAGAGCCACGAAGAGACTTTGCCCGAGCAGTTGGTGATCCGGTCGAGCGTGGAGTCGTGGATGACGAGGATGGAGCCAAGCTTGTCTGAGTCGTTAGGGCTGTCCTTCGTCCAGTGGATATCGCCGTCGAGGACGTCGGCGTCCTGCTTGACCGAGTATTCGTAGGAGGCCATCGTGCCTTCACCATATTCGGTCGCCGCTCCGGCGCGATGCGCGACGAGGATCGCGTCCAAGATGTTGGCTTGCGCTGCAGGCGCTAGCAGGATCAGGACAATGCCACCGAGGATCAGCGCCTTCAAAGCTTGGACGACATTCCTCATGACGCTCCTCTGTCGGTGGATCGGTCGGCGCTGTGACTGACCTTATGACAAGAAATTTCCAAATGTGCTGAAAACGTTTGGTGCTGAGTGAGTCGCACTCGATCGCGGCTCAAGCACAGTTGTCGGTGGGCCCAGCTAGGGTCAGTTGCACGGCCTTTGTGTCAGCCAGCGCAGGCACACTGAGGTGTAAGAGAGGAGATTCCATGGGTGCAGTAAGTGATGTGACCGATGCCACCTTCAGTGAGATGGTGCTGAAGTCTGACAAGCCAGTGATGGTGGATTTCTGGGCGGATTGGTGCGGCCCCTGCAAGCAGGTGTCGCCGATCATTGAGGAGCTCGCTCAGGCTCACGGTGACAAGGTGCGGTTCGTCAAGATGGACACCAACACCAATCCCGTGACGCCAGCCAACAACTACGTGCTGGGCCTACCGACGATCCAGGTCTACGTGGGTGGTGAGCTGGTGAAGGCGTTCAAGGGCGCCAAGTCAAAGTCAGTGCTGCTCGGGGCCATCGAGGAATACCTCTAACCCCATCCAAGGCGACACGCCGGCTCGCCGACGCCGCCCAGGCAAAGTATGGCTATCCCCAGTCGGCTGCTTCTTATCTACCTGACAGAGACGTTCCCGCGGGAACGTCTCCACTAAAAGCCATCTGGACAGAAGGGTGGCTGCGACCAGGCAAACGCAGCCGCCATGGCCCGTACCGCTCCCTTCGTTCGCTCGGTGACCAGGCCAGCTCGAGCAAGAGCGGCAAGGGGAGTTCCGCCAAGGTAGATGGCGCTGAGCTCGCGTACGCTCATGATCACATCAGCTCGGCGCCGGCTCCTTGTTACTGCAGCACCATCGGGCCCGGCCTCCAACCGAAATGAAGCATTGTTGTCGTGAAACAGCGGGTCCTGGACTCCGATGATCGCGTCGACATCGGTGAGGTAACGACGTGCCTCAAGGGCGCGCGGCACGTCGACCAGGCGTGCGTACGTCCCATCCTCAAGCTCAGCTTTCACTGAACGAAGATCATGAACCATATAGCGCAGCGGTTCGTCGACCGGCGATCCGTGGGTGGTGAACCTCCGCACCAGATCAAGATCAAGAATGAACCGCCACAGTGCGGCCCGCGCTGGACCAGGCACGGCATCGAGTTCGCTGATGATCACCTCACTGCCGGAATCAGACTCCCAATTGGTCTTGACTCGAAACGCCACATAACCGTCAGGCCGGCCACGATGGTCATAGTGCAAAGCAAATCGGTACGCCGATGCACCACCTCGCTCGGATTCCGGATCATGCCATCTGACGTCCCACCAGTTGTCGTCGCGGTTCAGCGCGCCGACTCGGTCTGGCAACAAAGTCCGGTGGATCCGCTTAATCACCGGAATCGCCTGGTCACCCTCCGCCTCACCGACGGATCCTCCACCAAGATCAACCTCTTGACGGAACGCAGTCGTCTTGGTATTCCCCCTTAGCCGGACCTGCGGGGTCGCCTGCCCGTATCCAAACCGGCCGTAGATCGCAGACTCGGACGCCCATAGCAAGGCAATGGGCTCCGTACCGCGGTCACGAACGTCCAGCAGCTGGTGCTTCATCATCTCGGTGAGCAGGCCGCGGCGCCGGTAGGAGGGCTGAACGGTGACTACCGTCACTGCCGCAACCGGCACAGATCCACCTGGAACGGTCAACGTTCGGCTGTAAGCCCCGCAGGTCGAGATCCATCGGCCGTCGACTTGGAATCCGAAGCTGCGCTCGGGCTCGATCACCTTGTGCATCGGCTTCCACTGATCCGCGACGTAAGCGCTATGGAAGCCGTGCATGACGGCTGCGAAGAATTCGTCGATTTGCTCTGGGGTGAGATAGACCAGCTCGCGGTGGGCGAGATGCGGCGCAGTCGCGAGCCGGTTCCGCGGCGAGGGCATCAGGCTGACAGGCCTGCGTGGATCAACGACTCACCACGCAGCTGGGCATCGACTGGTGTCGCCAGCTGGACCGTGCGACTCACCGTACAGAGTCGATCATGGGACTTGCGAATCGCTTTCTCCAGCACGTCTTCAGCGGCACGCCCCTCATCAGTGTCGGGGAACTCCACATCGAAGTCGACCTGAATATCGGTGACGTGGTTGCCGTGCGTAGTTTTCGTTGTGTGGCCGGAGCAGCTGAGGTGAAAGCGGCTGGGCTCGGACCGCTTGACGGTTATGGCATCGACGTCCATCGCTGTGCATCCGGCGATGGCGACGAGCAGCAGCTCGACCGGGGTGAACTCTCCAGTCCACTTCCTGCCGAACGACAGCGCACCTCCGCGGGAGTTCGTGGCCTCGAAGTGATGCTGGCTCAGCCGAGAGAGATTAACCGTAGGCATGCGCCAACTCTCCCAGAACTTATGAGGAGTTGGTTGAGCCGAAGCTGGGGAGTCGACGGACGCTCCGCCCTCGGCATGCCACCGCCAATTCGGTAACCGTGAAATACCATCCTTGGTGGCACACCCGATTCAGCTCGAGGATGACTCTTGCACGACCGGGCAGCTCATCGTTGTGACATCTCGGTCATTCCCCACGGTGAGCCATAGTCACCCGCTAGCAGATCCAGGAACGGTTCGGCGTCGAAGGCTTCTGGACCGAGTACGCCGGTGCCCGACCAGGTGCCGTTTGCCAGCAGCTCCAATGCGACGACCGGATTGATCGCGGTCTGCCACACCACGCATTGAGCGCCGTAGTCGCGCATGGTGTCCGCGTTGTCGACCACGTGATACAGATAAACCTCCCGTGGCTGGCCGTCCTTTCCAAGGCCGGTTACCCAGAGTCCAGCGCAGGTCTTGCCGTGCATCGCGTCGCCGAGAAACGCCGGATCGGGAAGGGAAGCAGCCACCACATCACGAGGGGCGACCTGAACGCCTTTGACGTTCACCGGCTCTGTCTTGTCCAGGCCGAGCTTGTTCAGCGTCTTGAGGACGTCAATGAACTCCGAGCCCAGCCCGTACTTGAACGTCACCCGCTTGGCCTTGACCCAGCGCGGCATCAGCAGCACCTCTTCGTGCTCGACGTTCACGCACTCCACGGGCCCGATGCCGTCAGGAAAGTCGAATACCTCAGGCTCGCTGAAGGGCGGCGTGACATACCAACCGCGGTCGGCCTCCCAGATCACCGGCGGGTTGAGGCATTCCTCGATGGTGGTCCAGATCGAGAATGAGGGCGCGAAGTCATAGCCCTCGACCGTGAGGTTTGAGCCGTCACGGGTGCCGAGTTCGCCGATCTCAGAAAAAAGATGATCAGCCGCGTACCGCGCGAAGACATCGGACAGTCCCGGCTCTACACCTATGCCGACCAAGGCGAGCCGGCCAGCCTTCTCCCACTCGTCAGCGACCGCGAACTGCTCATCGCCCAGCTTGACCCAGGTCAACTGGTACGGCGACTCCGGATGCCGCTGAGACAGCGACATTGCCATGTCCAGGTAGTCCGCTCCCGCCGCGTACGCGCCGTTGAAGATCGGCATCACAAAGCGCGGGTCGACCGCATTCATCACATGGGTGCCCTGATATTGCCGTACCAAGGCGGCGACCGAATCGGTATCGGACGCGTCGACCTGGGCGGCAACAAAGCGGCTCTCACGTGGGTGTCGCTCCTGCACCGCCGCAAGGGTCCGCTCCGCCCGAGACAGGTCGTAGTCGGCGACCACCAGCTGCTCGAAGAATTCCCGTCGCGCCGCAATCCGGGCAAACGCATCACCTACGCCACCAGAGCCCACCAAGATGATTCGCATCCAAGGAACTTTATGGCCTGGATGCTTACGTTGGCGTCCACTTCCTTACACAATCTTGGCATCGCGGCGCGGATGTGCGACGGATGTTGGGTCGACCGGCTCGCAGACTTTTCTCGTAAATGGCCCTAGCCTTCCTCGTAACGGCGGCGGGCGCCGTGACTGGAAAGAATCGAGTCGCGATGAGTCATGTCAACCATGAGGTACCTGCTGCACACGATCTAACCGAGCACAAGGGGCTCAACGAGGGCACGCTGACGTTTTTCGGCACGCTGATGATCGGCCTCGCCTCCGTGGCACCGGCCTACTCGTTGGCAGCAACGCTGGGTTATGTCGTGATCGAGGACGGCACGCTGGCCCCCGTGGCGGTGGTGCTCGGCTTCATCCCGATGCTGCTCACCGCCTTCGCCTACCGGGAGCTGAATCGGGTCATCCCGGACTGCGGCACCACGTTCACCTGGGTGACCAAGGCGTTCGGACCGAAGTCGGGCTGGTTCGGCGGCTGGGTGCTGACCCTCGCCGGGATCATCGTGCTGGCGAACCTGGCCCAAATCGCCGCGCAATATACCTTCCTGATCGTCGGCGCCGACTCCCTGGCCGAGAGCAAGCTCTGGGTGACTGTGCTGGGCGTCGTGTTCATCGCGCTCATGGCGTGGGTCTCCTACCGAGGCATCGAGATCGCCGAGTGGCTGCAGAACGTGTTGGTTGGCATCCAGTACCTCGCCCTTGCGGTCTTGGTCGTGGTCGCCCTGATTGCAGTAGCCAGTCCGAATGCGCCCGAGACCGCAATTCCGATCGAGGCGTCCTGGTTCAATCCGCTGGCCTTCTTCACCGCCGACGGCGGTGGATTCGAGGCGCTGACAGAGGGTGTGCTGCTGATGGTGTTCATCTACTGGGGCTGGGACACGATCCTGTCGCTGAACGAGGAGACCAAGGATCGGGATAAGACTCCGGGCCGGGCCGCTGTCGCCGCAACGCTCATCTTGGTGGCGACGTATCTGCTGACCACCGTTGCCGCCGTGTCCTACGCCGGGGTCGGGAGCGAAGGCATCGGGCTGGGTAACGAGGAGAACGCCGGCGACGTGTTCCGCGCGATCAGCGAGCCGGTGCTCGGGGATTGGAGCTGGATCGTGCTGCTCGCCGTCTTGGTGTCGGCGGTTGCGTCTACCCAGACGACGATCCTCCCCGCCGCCCGGGGCACCCTCGCGATGGGCGTGTACCGCGCGCTGCCAAGCCAGTTCGCGAAGATCCATCCCAAGTTCAAGACGCCTACAGTGTCGACCATGGTCATCGGCGGGGTGGCGATCGTGATCTATGTCCTGCTCAGCCTGCTGGGGGAGAACGCGTACGGCGACGTGCTGCTTGCCATCGGTCTGCAGATCTCGTTCTACTACGGTCTGACCGCATTCGCGTGCGTGTGGTACTTCCGTCAGGACATCGCGCATGGTGGCAAAGACCTGTGGATCAAGGGGATCTTGCCACTGCTGGGCGGCCTGATGCTGCTGTTCGCCTTTATCAAGAGCGCGATCGACATGTGGTCGCCCGACTACGGTTACCTGGGCGGCTGGACCATCCCAGGGACCAGCGTGGAGATCGGCAGCGTGTTCCTGCTCGGCATCGGCTCGATCGTCCTCGGCCTGCCGATCATGTTCTTGATCGCGCGGCGCCAGGAGCAGAAGCCGTTCTTCCGCGGGGAGTCGCTGCACCACGACACCCCGGTTCTGGCACCCGAGTAGCCGGCCGGCGCATCGCCCATAAATCAGGAGCTTCCCGGAAGCGCGGCAGCCAACGAAGATTTGATGGTTATCCAACCGCGAAGAACAGAAAATTTTATTGTGTAAGTTTGCCCTTTTTGGGAACTTGACACGCGTGGATGCTTCAACTTCGAGAGATTCAGATCGGTTACTGGCGGTCGGGGACATTTCCCAGACCGATCGACTTGTCGTCGAGCTAATCCAGAGACCCGATACACCTGACGCGATACTGATCAAATGGCCACAACGGCCAACCGTTACCAATCCCAGGAAGCTCACCGCGACGGTTGCCGCGATCGTACGCGTCTTGGGCGCTGCACAGATCGAGCTAGCCGCACACCGCGCCGCTCGGTTCTAGACCGCTTTTCGGTGCGTGTAGGTGGCTGGCTCGGGGGTTTCCGGCTGACGCACCAGGCTCGTGAGCCGATTCCAGGCTGCACCGAAACCCGGCCGCCAGCGCACTGCGGTCTGCAAATCCATCCGCAGTCGTGGAGTGATCGGGTGGGGACGTACGACTTGGAATCCGACGGCCTCTAGCCAGCCAACGGGCAGCATGCAGGAGGGCCCCTCCTGAAAAGTACCGACCGCCTCGAGAGCTCGAATGTCCCGCCGCGCCACCAGACTTGCGGCAGATTGAACCAGCTGCTTACCGAGACCCTTGCCGCGCAGCTCCTCGTTTACGTGGGCCGACATGACGACAGCGGCGTCCGCGCCGACAGGGGTGGTTGCGAAGGCACCCAGCCGCGGCACATACATCGCAGGGGCCAGCGTCAGGTGACCGATCGGTTCCTCGTCGGCAAACGCCATGATTCCGCAGTAGCCCCAATGCCGAGTTACAGCCTCAGCCCATTCCGCCTTGACCTCTCGGCGATCCGCATGATCAGTCGATGTCGCGAGGTCGATCAGGTTGGTCTGCCAGAAGTTGCATCGCGCGCAGGATCCCGGCAGCAGTTGCAGGTCGGCGGCGGTCATCGGGCGCAGACGGCGGGATCCCATGGCAGCTACTTCCTGGCGCGAGGCCTGGCTAGTCCGAACAGGAACCCAAGCAGCACACCGAAGAGCATTCCGGCGAGCAGCCAGAGCAGCCAGCGCGCCGACTGGGTGCCTTCGGGCCGCAGCGAATCGGTGGTAGGCGGAGCCATGGATTTATGGTAGGCGGCTCGGTCGTTAGCTGAAAATGATGTGAATAAGGCACGCTAGTTCTGTGAGTGAGACTTCCCCGTCCGAGTCTGACGAGCCGGTACTGGAGCGGCTGCGGCGCCAAGATACTCGCCTTGATCACTACATCGACCGGTATGCGGCCCGCGCGCACGGGATGACCGCATCGGCAATCCGTGCTCTGTTCGCGGTGGCCAACCGACCCGAAGTGGTCTCACTCGCCGGTGGCATGCCCAACATCACCGATCTGCCCTTGGATGTGGTCGGTTCAGTGCTCAATGAGCTGGTCCTCACTGATGGGCGACGTGCCATGCAATACGGCTCAGGTCAAGGCGAGCCGGCCATTCGGGAAGCGATCTGTGACGTGATGAGGCTGGAGAACATCTCGGCACATCCAGATGATGTGATGATCTCCGTCGGATCACAGCAGGGTCTTGATCTTCTGACCCGCATCTTCTGCAACCCCGGCGATGTGGTGCTGTGTGAGGCACCAAGCTATGTCGGAGCGCTCGGGGTTTTCCGCTCCTATCAGTGCGAGGTCGTTCACGTCGCAATGGATGAGCAGGGTCTGAATCCAAGTGCGCTCGCTGATGCGCTCCGGGCGCTGCGCCGCGCCGGGCGCACGGTCAAGTTCCTCTACACAATTCCGAACTACCACAATCCCGCGGGCGTGACGCAGTCCCTGGATCGGCGGCTGGAACTGCTACACCTCGCCGAACGGGCGGATCTGCTGGTGGTGGAAGACAATCCGTACGGGCTGCTCGGCTTCGACGGCGAGCCGATCCCAGCGCTGCGCTCGCTCAACGAGCACCAGGTGATTTACCTCGGCTCATTTTCCAAAACGTTCGCGCCGGGCTTTCGGGTCGGTTGGGTGCTCGCGCCACACGCCGTACGCGAGAAGCTGGTGCTTGCCCAAGAGGCGGCAACGCTCTGTCCCCCGGTCTTCTCTCAGTTCGCGGTAGCGGCGTACCTGGCCAACCACGACTGGCGCGGGCAGATCAAGATGTTCCGGGAGATGTACCGGGAACGGCGGGACGCCATGATCGCCGGGCTCACCAGTCATATGCCTCCCGGGACTACCTGGACCTACCCCGAAGGCGGTTTCTTTGTCTGGCTGACCCTGCCGCCGGGGATTGATTCGCACGCCATGCTGCCCCGTGCCGTCACGGCTCGGGTGGCGTATGTGCCGGGAACGGCCTTTTATGCGGATGGTTTTGGCAGTCGGCACATGCGCTTGTCGTACTGTTTTCCCACGCCAGAGCGCATCATCGAAGGTACCCGCCGGCTTGGTGAGGTGATGGAGTACGAGGCGAGGATGCTTGAGATCTTCGGCACCGCCGTTGAACCGGAGAGCGGTCGTCTCGCACTTGGACCACGTGAGGCGCCAGGCGCTGATCAGCCTTAATGATCATGGAGGCGGTGCTCCAAGTTGATCTTGATCGAAGTTTGATCATGGCTTGATGATCATGGAAGAAGGAATTGGTGGCCGAGAACGGATACCTGCAGACGGTGATCGTGCTCTCCGGGGGCTTGTCGCATGAGCGCGATGTGTCATTGCGCTCGGGGCGCCGGGTAAGCCAGGCGCTGCGCTCCCGGGATATCGAGGTTGTCGAATCTGATGTTGATTCCACCTTGCTGTCGCGGCTCGCCGAGCTCACTGGCTCGGTGGTTTTTCCCTTGCTGCACGGCGAAGCCGGTGAAGATGGCGCCCTGCGGGAGGTATTCGAGCTGTTGGGCATGCCGTTCGTCGGCTCGGTCGGCTCGGCCTGCCGGGTCGCGTTCGACAAGTCGATCGCCACCACGATCGTCGGGGCTGCGGGCATCCGGACACCGACTCAGGTGGCGCTGCCGTACGAGACGTTCAAAGAACTGGGCGCCCAGGTGCTCGTCAAGGCTCTTGGTGATCAAATCGGCTTCCCGATGATGATCAAGCCGTCGAGATGCGGATCCGCGCTGGGGTGCAGCAAAGTGACTCAGGCCAAGGAACTTCCCGCGGCTATGGTCGGCGCTTACGCGTACGGCTCGGTTGCAGTGATCGAGGAGTTCGTCGCCGGAACCGAGGTCACGGTGGCTGTGGTGGATCGTGGCACCGGCCCGATAGCTCTTCCTGCGGTGGAGATCCGGCCAGAGTCTGGGGTATATGACTACGCCGCTCGATACACCGCTGGGGCGACCCGGTTCCTCTGCCCAGCTGAGGTAGCCGACGAGGTGGCCAGCGCCTGCGCCGACGTCGCGCTGGGAGTGCATCGAGTGCTTGGCCTTCGAGATCTGTCGCGTACCGACCTCATCGTCACAAATGAGGGTGAGCCGGTCTTCCTCGAGGTCAATGTGGCACCAGGCATGACCGAAACCTCGGCCGTGCCGCTGGCGATCGAGACTGCCGGTTGGAGCCTTGGCAAGATGTGCGCGGATCTGGTCGGTGCCGCTGCGGCGCGCGGAGGCCGCAGCAGGGCGGTCTCACTGGCGGCGCCCTAACTGCACTATGACGGGCAGAGTGCAAATTGAAAGAGAACTGTTGACCCGGTTCAAGCAGGCCTTGGTCATGGCTCTTGGCATCGGCCTTGCGGCGGTCATGATCACCCTCGGCTTTTGGCAGCTGGAGGTTTACCACCGCCAGGGAGCAGCGGCTGCAGCCCGGCGCGCGTCGGCGCCGCCGGTTCCGCTCAGCTCAGTGGCCGCCCCCGGGGAATCGGCAGCTAAGGGATATGGGCTATCCGTGGCGTTCGACGGCAGCTACGATCCGGCCTTGCAGTTGCTGGTGCCAATGGCGGATGGAGCCGGTCAGTTCCGCGTGCTCAGCGGACTGCGGCAAGCCGATGGCAGTGTGGTGGCGGTTGTACGCGGCGTCGTCTCAGACCCAAGTGCTCCTGATCCGCCCAGTGAGCAGGTGCATCAGGTCGGCATATTGCTGCCCACTGAGGAACATGTGTCGAGCACCGACCTCCCCCCGGGACAGATTGCCTCCGTACGCTTGCCGGCCTTAGCACAACAGTGGCCAGGCCGTCTCATCGATGGGTTCGTGACGCTGTCAAGCCCGGATGCAACCAGCCAAGGCTTGGCCGCGGCGCCACTCCAGTTGCCCGAGGCGTCGGGCCGGCTGCGCAATGTGGCGTACGTCGGGCAATGGTGGCTGTTCGCCGCGTTCACCTTGTTCATGGCGTTCCGGATGGCGCGAGATCTCGGGGTTCGTGAGGCGCAGGTGTCTGACATCACAGCCGAACCCCCCGTCGAGCCGACATAGGCTTCAGCCCATGCGCAACGCGTGGATCCGCTACCGGATCATGGCGTGGATTGTGGGAACGCTGCTGGTCGTTTTGGTATGCATCGGCCTGCCATTGAAGTACATCGGTGGCGACGACACAGTGGTGCTGTGGACCGCCATCCCGCACGGCTATCTCTACATGATCTTGCTGATTACCGCGGTCGACCTCGGCCTACGCGCTAAGTGGAGCTGGAAACGTCTGATCTTGATCGCGCTGGCAGGCACGGTGCCTTTCCTGTCTTTCGTGGCCGAACGCTCCGCAACCAAGGACATTCGCAAGAAGCTCGCCGCTCAGGCCGAAGCCGCAGCTCCCGCAACAACCTCCCCTTGAATGTCGTTTTGTCGATATTCCCTAGGCGCGTGGCTCACTGTCTCGGGCTGCTTGTCGATCAAGGCCACAATGCGTTCCAGGTCGTCAATGGTGGCGAACTCGATGACGATCTTGCCCTTGGTCCTGCCCAGCTCGACCTTGACTCGAGTTTCGAAGTGGTCAGAGAGCCGATCGGCGAGGTCCTTGGCCTTCGGCGCAATCATTTTGCGCGAATGACGCTGTCGGGGCGGTTGGCTCTGATGATCACCCAGAGTGACCAGTTCCTCGACGGCGCGAACCGATAGGCCTTCGGCTACCACCCGCTGCGCAAGGCGCTCTTGGCCGTCAGGGTCCTCGATCGCTAACAGGGCTTTCGCGTGCCCGGCGCTGATCACGCCGGCAGCAACCCGGCGCTGCACAGTCGGCGGCAGCTTCAGCAACCGGATGGTGTTGGAGATCTGCGGCCGTGAGCGCTTGATGCGATTGGCAAGCTCCTCCTGCGTACAGCCGAAGTCCTCCAGCATTTGCTGGTACGCCGCAGCCTCTTCGAGCGGGTTGAGCTGAACGCGATGCAGGTTCTCCAGCAGCGCGTCGCGGAGCAGTGCATGGTCGGCGGTTTCGCGGACGATTGCGGGGATGGTGTCGACATCCGCCTGCTGTGCGGCCCGCCAACGGCGTTCCCCCATCACGAGTTCGAACCTGGCGCCACCCAGCGGCCTGACAACGATCGGCTGCAGCAGCCCCACTTCCTGGATGGACTCCACCAACTCGGCCATCGCCTGCTCGTCGAACACCGTTCGAGGCTGCCGTGGGTTCGGTGAAATCGACTCCAGCGGGAGTTCGGTGAAGTACGAGCCAGCGGGGACCGGTGCTAGCGGCAGGGCCTCAGACTCGCCGTTGTCTGGAGCCGGTATCGGTTGTGAGTCCGTTCGCTGGAATAGCTCGCCCAGACCCCGGCCGAGGCCGCGGCGCTCGGTACGGATGTTCATGTGATCTCCTCCACGCCCCGCCGGGCGATTTCTTGTGCGGCTTCCAGGTATGAGATGGCCCCGGCCGAGGTGGGCTGATACGTCAGAACGGTTTGCCCGTAGCTGGGCGCCTCGGAGATGCGCACCGAGCGCGGAATGACGGCGGTCAGTGTTTCGGCTGTGAAGTGCCGGCGTACCTCGTCGGTGACTTGCGCGGCGAGCTTGGTTCGGCCGTCGAACATTGTGAGCATCACGGTGCTGAGTCGGAGGTCGTTGTTGAGTTCGCCCTTGACCAGGTCGATGGTGCGCATCAGCTGCGTAACACCTTCCAGCGCGTAGTACTCGCATTGGATCGGAACCAAGATCTCGTTGGCCGCAACTAGGGCGTTCAGGGTCAGCAGACCAAGCGACGGCGGGCAGTCGAGAAAGACGTAGTCGGCGTGGTGGTCTTTGAGATAAGTCCGGAGAGCTCGGAACAGCCGGCTCTCGCGGGCAACCACAGAGACCAGCTCTATTTCAGCTCCAGCGAGATCGATGGTCGCTGGCAGCACCTTGAGGTTCGGCGCTTCCGGTGAGTCGACCACATGTTCGGCCATTGCTGCGCCGGACATCATCACCTCGTATGTACCGGGAGTGCCGGGCGCGTGATCGACACCAAGTGCAGTGGTGGCATTACCTTGCGGATCGAGGTCGATCAGTAGAACCGTGAGTCCCCCCAGCGCCAATGCGGCGGCGAGGTTCACAGACGTTGTGGTCTTGCCCACGCCACCCTTCTGGTTGGCGACGACGACGATGCGGGTGTGTTTCGGTGCTGGCAGTTTCGATGCTGGCAGTGCGGCGGCCGGCACGCGATCTGTTGCGACGGCTGCCGGATCGTCCTCGGCACTGGGTGAACCGAACTCATCTTCGTCGAAGCGGGCACGCCGTGGGCCTGGTGGGATCTCGATCAGGGGCAAAGCTGTGTTCGCATTGAGGCTGCTCGGCGGTGATTGTGCCGTGGCACGTTCTGGCCAATCCAGCGTTTCACGTGGAACGGTCGGCCAGCCGATTCGGGGATCAACCTCGACGAACAGCGGCCAGCCAAGTGTCGGCGTGACCCGAAACTCCGCCTCAGGCGGTGCGATCATGACCCCCTCCTGACCGTTCCGCCCTCAACGTAGCAATCAGAAGGGCGGCGCGTTGGATGCCGCGCCAAGAATGCGGCCTGGGTGCGCGCTGAGCCTGTCGAAGCGGCGCGGCATGCGGACCTCGACGAGCTCAGCCCACATCACGCGCACCAATGCGCACCACCGTCGTAGGTTCTGCCTGAGGATGCGCTCGTACGTCCATCACTTCGGCATCAAGGTGCGCAGCGTCCAATTGCCGCCGAGATGAGGCAATCTCATTCGCCGCCGATGCACCTTTGACCGCCAGGATCACCCCGCCCGACGCCCGTAGTGGATTGCACCAGCCGATCAGTCGATCGAGGGGAGCGAGGGCCCTCGCAATGACGATCTGGTACGTCCGACTGTGATCTTCGGCGCGTGATCGAATCACCTCGACGCGATCCGCGATTCCAAGTTCGTCCACGGTCTGGTTGAGAAAGGTCGAGCGCCGGAGCAAGGGCTCGATCAGCGTTACGCGCAAGTCAGGCCGTAGCACAGCTAGCGGAATGCCAGGTAGGCCGGCACCACTGCCAACGTCGGCCACCGTACTGTCTGGCGCAATCAGCGCGGTCAGGGCCGCGCTATTAAGAATGTGGCGATCCCAGATTCTGTCCGCCTCCCGCGGACCGAGAAGACCCCATCCGACTCCCGTAGAGCACAAAATGTCGACATATCTATTCAGGCGGTCGAATCGATCTCCATAGATCTCGCGAGCGAGGTCTGCTGCTTGCGCGCGGGGGTCCGGTATCACGAGGCCGAGAAGGCCTCCGCCAGCACATCGAGCCCGTCGTTCAGCAGCTCGTCGTTCATTGCCAGTGGCGGCAGGAAACGCAGCACGTTGCTGAACGTTCCGCATGTCAGCACGATGACGCCCTGTTCGCGAGCCGCCTTGGCAACCGCCGCCGTGAACCGAGGGTCTGGATCGGATGTGTCCCGATGCACCAGCTCGACGGCGATCATCGCGCCACGGCCGCGGAGATCACCGATGCGGTTGTCCTCGGCCTGAATCCGATTCAGGCGATCAAGCATGATCCGCTCGATCTCCCGTGCGCGCTCGAGGAGATTATCGGTCTGGATCGTCTCCATAGCCGCCAGCGCGGCCGCACAGGCGACCGGGTTGCCGCCAAACGTACCGCCGAGGCCGCCGACGTGAACTGATTCCATGATCTCCGCCCGGCCGGTGACCGCGGAAAGCGGTAGTCCACCGGCAATCCCCTTTGCAGTCGTGATGAGGTCAGGCACGACATCGAACAGCTCGCAGGCGAACATGGCACCAGTGCGCGCGAATCCAGTCTGGATTTCGTCGGCTATGAAAACCACGTCGTTGGCCTGGCACCAGTTCGCCAACGCGGGCAGGAAACCCTCCGCCGGAACGATGAACCCACCCTCGCCCTGAATCGGCTCGATGACCACTGCGGCCAGGTTGCCGATGCCGACCTGCGACTCGATCAGGTCAGTGGCGCGCCGAGCAGCGAGCTCGCCGTCGATCAGTTTGTCATCGCGATAGGGATAGGACAGCGGAGCGCGATAGACCTCAGGAGCAAACGGACCGAAGCTGTGCTTATACGGCATGCTCTTAGCCGTCAGCGCCATGGCAAGGTTGGTCCGGCCGTGGTAAGCATGATCAAAAGCGACAACCGCCTGCTTCTTGGTGTACGCGCGGGCGATCTTCACCGCGTTTTCCACAGCTTCGGCGCCGGAGTTGAACAGCGAACTGCGTTTCTCGTAGTGGCCAGGCGTCAGCTGGTTGAGCTGCTCGCAGACCGCAACGTAGCCCTCGTACGGAGTGATCATGAAGCAGGTGTGCGTAAACTGCTCGACCTGATCCTGTACAGCGGCTACCACTCGGGGCGCACTGTTGCCAATGGTCGTTACCGCGATCCCGGATCCGAAGTCGATCAAGCTATTGCCGTCGACGTCGACAACAACACCGCCGCCGGCTTCCACAGCAAACACCGGCATCGTTGTTCCCACGCCTCTGGCGACGGCGGCGGTCTTCCGTGCCATCAACTCCAGTGAGCGGGGTCCCGGGATTTCGGTCTTGAGGATGCGGCGTTGCTCCAGTTCGGCCATGGCCGCATTGTCCACCATCACCTGAAACCGCTGGAAAGTTCATTGGAGAAAGGCGGCAAACTACCGCGCCACGCGTGACTCGCCGCTGGCCTGTTCCGCTGGAGTGAACTTTTCAACGACACTCATTGCTATGAACCGCCGCACCGTCGATATCTGGTCACCGGCAATTGGAGCGGCTGGCTCGGTTGTGGCGTACGGGCATTGGGGTCGTCCGGTCCTGGTCTTCCCGCACGAGATGGGTGGAGCGGAAGACTTCGAGTCATGGGGCATGGTCGACGTCGTGGCCGGTCTCATCGACGGCGGCGGCGCCAAGCTCTACTGCGTGGAGAGCTACGACAAGGAGAGTTGGTCCAACAGGGACATTCCGCTGGAGGAACGCGCTCGCCGACACGGCGCGTACGAGTCATGGATCGTCGATCAAGTGGTGCCGTGGATCTTCAACGATTGTGGGGGACCAGCAGGCATCCTCACCACAGGCACCAGCCTCGGAGCCTTTCATGCCGCCAACTTCGCGTTGAAACGCGCAGATCTGTTTCCGCAGGCGCTCTGCATGTCCGGAATCTACGACCTCAGTTCCCTGTACGGCTGGGGCGAGCGCGGTGACGCCATGTACTTCAACACGCCACTGGACTACGTGCCGAACATGGAGGGCGACCACCTGAACTGGCTGCGATCGCAGGTATTCCTGCTCCTGGTATGTGGGCAAGGTATGTGGGAGGACACCACCGGCGCCCTCGTCAGCACCAAGGCTTTCGGCAGCGTGCTCGCCGAGAAGGGGATCCCACATGAGGTGGACCTGTGGGGCTACGACGTGGCGCACGACTGGCCGTGGTGGCGCAAGGAGTTCGCGCACCACCTGCCGCGGTTCTGCTGATCAGCCTGCGTACATCTGAAGATCGCTGGCGAAGCGCTCGGTCATCTCGATCACGTGCTGCAGTTCCGGATGCCGCACGATGATCATCCCGTCGCTGATCAGAACAGCGCGCCAGTCACGACGTGGGGCGCCAACCGGCAGCAGATCGATCACTACGACGTGCTCGCCGTACTCGGCCAGCAATCTGTCCAGTCCCTCCACATGAGTGATCTGACCAGCACCGTTAGCCCGCTTGAAGACACAACCAGCGTTGTACCGGCGCTCGAGTGTTTGTGACAGGCGGCCGTGCACCACAGCTTCAGCCCAGGCGATGTAAACGTCGCCATCCGTCGAGTAATTCATCAGATCGACGACGCGCGCACCCGGTGGGCGCCCTCCGATCTCACCGAAAACCGCTTCGCCGTCGGACTTGCGATACCACTCCATGTGAGTAAACCCGGCACGAAAACCCAAGGCAGCGAGTACGTCAGCACCCATCTGACGACCGCCCTGCAGGTCCGGAACCGTGAGATCACGCAGCACGATCGATGTCGGGCTGATCCACTCGTGCATCTTCATCTGCAACGGCCGCGGCCGGTACCACATGATGTTCTCGAACAGAATCGACCCGTTCGCGCACACCGTGTCGTAGGTGAACTCCTCCCCGTCGACAAACTCCTCAACGCTGACCTCGGGCACGTGGCGAAGCGACGGCAACACGTCACCGAGCTCTTGGGCGGAATCCACCCGGTAGGTGTCGGCGGAGCCAGCACCGGCGATCGGCTTGACGATGAGCGGATAACCAACCCGCTCCGCCGCCTCCCAGACGCCCGCCACAGTCGTAGCACTGACATGCCAGGGGGTACGGATCCCGGCCGCATCGATCGCCTGCTTCATCTGTTCCTTGTCGCGGAACGGTACGGTCTGCTCCACGGTCATACCGGGCACACCGAACGACTCGCGGATCCGCGCCGCGAGAATCATGTACGGCTCCCACAGGCACGCAACCTGATCGATAGAGACGTGTTGGGCCAAACCATGGAGTGCGCCCAGCACGGCACCCTCATCGGTAAGCGTCACGTGCTCGTAGTGGGCCAGCGCACCCCGCGCCGGCTCCGGCAGCGCAGATGGCGGCTGATCACCAACACCGATGACAGTGGCGCCAACGGCCGCCAGGGCCCGGGTGAAGTACGCCATCTCCGCCGGGTACCCGGGCGAGATCATGACAATGTTCATTGCGCGTTCACTCCGCCTCCACAAGCTCGACTCGAACCCGGCTGATGATGCGGTGCAGGGCGTCCCGGACGACCTCGGTATCGGAATCCCGGACGATCACGTACCCCTCGCCCTCATAACTTGACGATGCGGGTTGCCCAACGTCTGGCAATCGAGCCTCGACAACCAGGTGCCCAATCTCCCGCTGTAGCTCGTCGATCCCATGAACGGCCCCAACGTGGCCGCGGCCCTGGCCACGCAGATAGGCGGTCCCGGCGGCGTACCGGCGTTCCGGCACGTCGAACGTGCCGAGAATCACCAATTCTGCCCATGTCCGGTAGAAATCCACGTCATGCACATAACCGAGCATCGAAGAGATCTGTGCGCCGGGCGGTCGCGCCGCCACCTCCGACACCGCCACTGAATCGTCCGGCCGGCGAAACCACTCCATGTGAGTCACCGCGTCGCGTACGCCCAGGGCCTGTAGCGCCGCCGGCCCGATCTCCCAGATCCCGTCATAGCGAGGATCGTCGAGCTCTCGTGGCAATAGCACAGTCCACTGAATCCAGGGCTGTCGTAGCACCTCCAGCGGAGTAGGGAAGTAGTCGGCGATCGAGGAGAACACGGTCTGGCCGCCGACTGTCACGCTGTCGAAGGTGTGCTCCTCCCCAACGAGAAACTCTTCGAGTAGTCCAGGCGCCTCCGGCCGAGGCGGAATCGCCTCAAGCCAGCCGCGGAGTGCCGTCATGTCGTCGAGCCGGTACGTCGCCTGAGCCCCGGCACCCGCGGGAGGTTTGGCCACCAGCGGGAACCCGACCGCCTCTGCGAACCCAAGCGCCTCGGAGGCATCACTTACCAGCTGGTGCCGAGCACACGGGATGCCGGCCGCGCGAAGGACGGTTTTCATGCGTGACTTGTCGCGTACGTTGAGCGCCGTCTGCACATCCATGCCGTCGATGCCGAGCTGCTCACGCGCGTACGCCATCGGCACCTGCAGCTGCTCGAGGGCTCCGACAAGTCGCTCCACGCGACCCATTTGCTGAGTCAGTCCGCGAACCGCCCAGACCAGTTCTTCAGGGTCAAGCGCGTCGTCGACTCGCCAATGGCCGTCGAGGTGCTGCTTCAGCTCCGGGGAGAGTCGCTCGACAGACTCTGTTGTGATGACGCCGAGGCTCACGCCGGGCAACTTGGCAGCCGTCAGAACGAACCGCGCGGTTGCCGGCAGCAGGAAGGGTGCAACAAACGCAGCGACCACCATGGGATGGACGCTACTCGCGATTGGGCCGGGACTGCGCTGGGTAGCATGCCGAGCGTGAACGTCGTGTTCGTCGAGCCGAACTTTCCACCGACGCAGCGCAACTTCCTGCGCGGGCTTGCCGAGGTTGGGGCAACAGTCATCGGGATCGGTGAATCCCACCCCGACGCGCTAGACGAGCAGCTCAAAAGCTGGATGTCGCACTACCACCATGTGCCGTCAGTCGTCGACGTAGGCGTGATGACCGACGCCGTGCGGTGGATTCAGGACAAGGTGTGGGTCGACCGGCTGGAGGCGACGATCGAGTCGCATACGCTGGCGGCCGCGCAAGTACGGGAGACGTGCACAATTCCTGGCACGTCGGTGCGTACCGCATGGCTATGTCGCGATAAGCCTTCGATGAAGGAGGCGCTGCGGGCGGCTGGCGTGCCGACAGCCGCCTCCGCGGCTGTGCGCAGCGCCGCCGAGGTGTACGACTTCGTCAATGCGATCGGCTTTCCGGTCATCCTCAAACCACGCACTGGCGCCGGTGCTCTGGACACCACACGCGTCGACAACAAGGGTGAACTGGACGTCGCGCTCGGCCGGTTCGGTGGTCAAGGTGTCGAGTCCATTGCCGTTGAGGAGTTCGTGGAAGGTCACGAGGGCTTCTACGACACGGTCTGTGTCAACGGGTACGTCTCGCTGGACTTTGTGTCGCACTACTACCCGAACGTGCTGGAGGCGATGCGTGCGCGGTGGATTTCGCCACAGTTCATCGCCACCAATCGCGTCGATTCGGTTTCGGACTACAACGAGATTCGAGAGCTCGGCTATCGGGTCAACGAGGCACTTGGCATTGGGACGACAGCGACCCATATGGAATGGTTCTTCGGCCCGAAGGGGCTGCGGTTCTCCGAGATCGGCTGCCGCCCGCCCGGAGTCGGAGCATGGGATCTGTACTCGGTCGGCAATGACTTCGACCTGTACCGGGAATGGGCGAATGGCATCGTGCATGACCACATCGCCGCCCGCCCATCGCGACGCTACGCCACCGGCATAGTGGCTTTGCGACCCGACAAGGACGGCAATATCACCGGCTATTCCGGAGTCGATGAGATTCAGGGGCGGTCCGGTGAGTGGGTCATCGACGCCCACCTGCCACCGGAGGGCACCCCGACCCAGCCCGTGGAAGCGGGATATATGGCCAACGCCTATGTCCGCATGCGCCATCCCGACTACGACGTGTTGCGCGGCCTGCTCGACGATGTCGGCCGCACCATTCACGTGTACGCGCAGTGAGTAGCGCCTCGGGGCCTTCGGCACCTCTTTGGCGCAGCCATCAGTGGTCGGCGGGAGGCGGCACGAATCGCCTCGCCATCAACCAACTCCAACAACAGGGCATTGCCGACGAAGCTGCTGTGGACAGTTTCCTCGCCGGTCGGGAAATCCCGGTCGTGGAAGGAGGCCACTGCACATTCCTGTTCCGAGGAGAGGCTGACGAGGTATACCTCGTGCAACGGATTGTCGGGCTACCGAACCGACTGCCGATGCGGCGGGTAGCCGGGACCACGTTGTGGTACGTGGTCCTCAAGGTGCCGAAGAGTTCGAGGATCAATTACCAGATCGAGGTGGTACGCGCCGGGCACGTCGAGCGCTTCAATGATCCGTTGAATCGAAAGCTCTCGCACAGCCCCTTCGGGGCCATTTCGGTGTGCTTTTCGTTTGGCTACACCGACCCGGAGTGGACCTTTCCCGATCCGGATGCACCGCCGGGTGAGCTGACCGAACATGTCGTGACTAGCCACGCCCTGCAGCGCGATTGTCACGTGACCTTGTATCTACCGGCCGGATTCCGGCGCACGACGTCTTATCCGTTATTGGTGGTACACGATGGCGGGGAATTCTTGCAGTACGCCGCGGCGAAGGCCGTACTGGACAATCTCATTCACCGCGGCGAGATCCCACCAATGATCGCCGCTTTCTTGCACCCGACGGATCGGCTTGTCGAGTACGCCAATTCGCCGATGCACGCCCGTTTCCTGACCAATGAGCTCTTACCGCATCTGCAGACGCAGTTCCCGCTCGTAGGTAATCGATCGGGCCGCATTCTCCTAGGCGCGAGCTTTGGCGCGATCGCTTCATTGTCGGCGGCCTGTCGATCGCCCCACACGTATGGATCACTGGTTCTCATGTCGGGGTCTTTTGTGTACGCGGATCCCGGAACCGATCACGGCGGTGGTGCTGTGTTTGACCCGGTTGTGCAGTTTGTCAACCACTACCGTGCCTGGCCGGATCGCGTTGCGGAACGGCTTTTTGTCAGTTGCGGGCTGTACGAGCCACTGATCATTCCCAACCGTTCCATCGTGCCGATCTTCGAATCCACCGGCATGCAGGTGCGTTACGTCGAGGCGCGCGACGGTCACACCTGGGAGAACTGGCGCGACCGGCTACGCGACGCCTTGACATGGGTGGCACCCGGACCGGTTACCAGGAGCGGCGGCTAGCCGGAGCCGACGATGCTCGGTACAGTCCCACCATGCGGAGGCGAGGGTTATGGCAGAGGTAGTCGGTAAGAAGCCGGGTCTGTTTGCGACGCGCGATGTCTCATCGTTGCTCACCGAAACACATGAATCCGGTCATGAGCTAAAACGGGCGGTCACCTCCTGGCAGCTCACCGCAATGGGTGTCGGCGCCATCATCGGAACTGGCATCTTTGTTGTGATTGGAGAAGGCGCATCCCTCGCCGGTCCGGCAGTCATCCTGTCGTTCGCACTTGCCGCGCTGGCGTGTGTGTTTTCGGCACTGTCGTACGCAGAGCTTGCGTCTTCCATCCCCGTATCCGGCAGCGCCTATACGTACTCCTACGCCACGCTCGGTGAAATCGTGGCGTGGATCATCGGCTGGGACCTGATTTTGGAGTACGGCGTCTCGGTCGCCGCTGTGGCGGTCGGCTGGGGGGGAAACCTCAACGAGTTCCTCGGGAATGCCTTCGGATATACGCTGCCGGACGCGATAGCGAAGTCTCCCTCAGACGGTGGCGTATTCAACTTGCCATCAGTGATCATCACCCTGATCATCATGTGGCTGCTGGTCCGCGGAGTTCGGGAAAGCGCCCAGGCGAACCTCGTCATGGTGATCATCAAGATCGTCGTGCTGATCTTTTTCATCATTGCCGCCGTAACTGCGATCAACACGGCCAACTTCAGGCCGTTTGCGCCGACGGGCTTTGATGGCGTGGTGAGTGCCGCGGCCGTGATCTTCTTTGCCTATATCGGATTCGACGCCGTATCGACTGGCAGCGAGGAGGCAAAGGACCCCAAGAAGGATCTGCCGCTGGCCATCATTGGTTCACTCGTTATCGCGACCATCTTCTACATCCTCGTCTCGATTGGTGCGATCGGCCTGCTACCCGCAGACCAGCTAGCCGGAAGCGACGCACCGCTCGCTCATGCGCTTGATGTGGGCGCGGGCATGAGTTGGGCCGCTGCAATTCTCGCGTTGGGGGCAATCATCGCGATCACGAGCGTGATGCTGGTGATCTTCTATGGACAGACACGAATCTTCTTCGCCATGTGCCGCGACGGACTGCTGCCTGAGCGACTCGCCGACGTACACCCCCGGTACGGCACGCCGGCCAAGCTCACCATCGGCCTCGGCATCCTGATCGCAATCCTTGCTGCGCTGGTGCCGCTGAACGAGATCGTCAAGCTGGTGAACATAGGCACGCTGTTCGCGTTCATACTGGTCAACGTCGGGGTGATCGTGCTGCGCTACACAAGGCCCGAGATGCCTCGGCCATTCCGAGTCCCGCTGTCACCAGTGCTGCCCATCCTCGGGATTGCCTTCGCGATCTTCCTGATGACCGACCTACCGCTCTCGACTTGGATACGGTTCGTGATCTGGCTAGTCATCGGCATGTTGATCTACGTGTTCTACGGCTACCGCAATTCCCGGGTACGTAAGGCGCACGGAGAGTATGGCATTCTGAGCGCCGAAGATCATCCCCACCGGCATCAGCACGAAGATTCCGCCTGACGGAGCACTGGTGGATACACACGACGGGCCGGTCGTTATCGGCTACGACGGTGGGCCTGGGGCAGCGGATGCCTTGGCGCTCGGCATCGGCTGGGCTGGTCAGCTGGGTTCGGGCGCCCTTGTCGTCATGGTGTACCCAGCACCGGCGCCCATCGGCCCCGGTCGGGTAGATGCGGAGTGGGTGGCTGCTCAACGGGCGGATGCCGAACGGCAGTTGGACGAGGCCCGGCAGAGAACGGCCGGAAGCAATGTGGAATTCCGCGCGGTGGCCTCCGGCTCAGCCTCGCACGGATTGCAGGACGCGGCCGACGAGCTCGAGGCGTCGCTGCTCGTCCTGGGGTCACCGCGCCGAGCGGAATCCCATCTGCTTCCGGCCAGCGCCGGTGGCCGGGCCATCGCCGGCGCACCGTGCCCAGTGGCAATTCCGCCACGCGGGTGGCGCGATCGCCCAGTGCAGACCCTCGACCGTATCGGCGTCGCCTTCCTGCCCACACCGGACGGGCGTGAGGCGTTACGCGTGGCGGCCAGCTTCGCGCGCCGCGTTGGCGCAAAACTCCATGTCGTCACGGCGGTCGCGAGCGAAGCCGAAGTGATGTCCTATCGCATCGGGGAAGACGTGGAGGAGAGTTACGTCTCCGCAGCGGAGGAGCAATTCCAGCAGGCTATCGAGGACGCCATCGCGGAGCTCGCAGCCGATGTCGAGGCATCCGGTGAGGTACTCATTGGCCAAAACCCGGTGCAAACCCTTGCCGGCCTTGATGACGCCGCCTTCGATGCGCTCTTCATGGGATCACGTGGCTACGGGCCGATCCGCCGCGTCCTGCTTGGCGGTGTGTCGGCGAGGCTGATGCGCCAACTCGAGCTACCAGCCGTCGTCGTGCCGCGCCCCGGCTGATTCAGCCGGCGCACCTTGGTCGAATGCCGCAGTCCTAAGTCCCCCGTTGAAACTCCACTCCGAACTCCACTCCGCAGGACGCGAGCTTTAGGCCGGCAGGACCACCACGTGGCGATCCGGCTCCTCACCTTCTGACTCACTGCTCAGACCGGCAGCGGCAACCGCATCGTGTACGACCTTGCGCTCGAACGGATTCATCGGCGCCAGCGGCACCGGCTCCCTTGATTCCTTGGCTTGCCCCACGGCGTCGGCGGCAAGCGCCATGAGCTCCTTACGCCGCTGCTCCCGATACCCGGCAATGTCCAACATGAGCCGGCTACGTTCGCCGGTCTCGCTCATCACCGCAAGGCGGGTCAGTTCCTGGAGCGCGTCGAGGACCTCACCTTGGGCACCGACCAGGATCTGCGAGTCGCTGACAATCGATACATGGGCGCGGTCGCCCTCAATGTAGGTGTCGATGTCCCCATCCAGGTCAGCGATGTCGAGCAGCTCCTCGAGGTAATCGGCAGCGATCTCGGCCTCGACGTCCAGTGGGTTCTCCGCTCCATCGCCGAGATCATTCGACTCCACTTGGTCGGCGTCAGCTAAATCTCGATCAGCTTGCGGCTCGTCGGCCACCTGATCCCTCCGTACTCTGTTCAGATTTCAGCGTTTACGTTGTGCCCGGGTTTGCTTCTTCGGTTGCGGCCTTTTTGGTTGGGGCCGCGGCTGTTGCCGCGCCACCTTGCTCGTGCTCTTCTGACCGTTGGTGTTCGGATCCGCGGCTTCGACCGCCGGCTCCGGATCGGCAACAGCCACCGCCACATCGGCCTTGCCCTTGGCCTTCCGACGCGCTTCCCAAGCCTCGTACGCGGGCGTTCCGGGTGCCGGATTACGGCGGATCACATAGAACTGCTGGCCCATTGTCCACAGGTTGGAGGTGAACCAGTAGATCAAGACACCGACTGGGAAGTTGATGCCGCCGACCGCGAAGATCAGCGGGAAGACGTACAGCATGATCTTCTGCTGCTGCGCGAAGGGGCCAGTCAGAGCCTCCGGCGGCATGTTCTTGCGCATCAGCTGCAACTGCGTGATGAACAAGGTGATGGTCATGGCAAGGATCAGCACCAACGTCACGATGTGCACGCTGGTGATGCCGTTCTGGAAGCCAACCTTCAAGAAGGTGTCGGAGATCCGGGCGCCGAAGATGGTGGCCTGGTTGAGTGAATTCAACAGATCCGGGTTGACCACGAGCCAGTGGCCGCGGGGAATACCGCGCGCGGCGCCGTCAAGCACCCGGAACAGCGCCAGGAAGATTGGCAGCTGCAGCAGCAACGGCAGACACGACGCCAGAGGGTTGGCGTTGTTCTCCCGGTAGAGCTTCATCGTCTCTTGACCGAGTTTTTCTCGGTCGTGACCGTGCTTCTTTTGCAGCTCGCGAACCTTGGGCTGCAGTAGCTGCATGTTGCGTGACGACTTGATCTGTTTGACGAATAGTGGGATCAGTGCGATCCGGATCACCACTGTCAAGAACATGATGGAGAACGCCCAGGTCCAGCCGTTGTCGGGACCGAAAATGGGCGAAAAGAGGGAGTGGGCCAGCACGAGGATGCCCGAGACCACCCAGTAGAGCGGCTGCATGATCGCGCTACCAACAGCGATAAAGGGATCCCATATCGACATCGGAATCAGCAGTAGTTCCATCAGCTCACACCTCGTTGCGACGCCAGCGCAGCCCCGCCGTTTATACCGTCACCCATTGTTCCTGGCCGTTGCGCCCGCTCCCGCATCTCTTCGTCAAATTCAGGGGTTCCCGGTACGGGGTCGTACCCACCCGGCGCCCATGGGTGGCAGCGCAGCAACCGTCGAGCCGCCAACCAGCTGCCGCGGGCGGCACCATGGACCTCAACCGCCCGCAACGCGTACGCCGAACAGCTCGGGTAGTAGCGACAGACATTGCCATATAACGGGCTGATCAGCAGCCGGTACAGCTTGAGCAGAGCAATGAGTAGATATTTCATCGGCCACCGTGCTTCGTCAGATGGGCCGCAGTCAGCCGGGAGATGACCTCATGCCAGGCGGATCCGAAATCCGTCGGAACCTGAGCCGGATCGGTGGCCGCTCGTGGCAGTGCACGTACCACAAGGCCAAGATCGGCAGGGCTGTCCGCCATATGGGCAGCGGCAAGATGCCGCAGCCGCCGCTTTACGCGATTGCGTGTCACCGCGTTGCCGACAGCACTGCCGACTACGAAGCCAACGCGTGGCCCGTCAGCTACCTGCACAGCATGGACCACGAGGGTGGGACGGCTTGCTCGTACGCCGCGCCTGGTCGTCTGCCGAAATTCCTTCGAGCGGCGCATTCTTAATGATCGCGGCAACATGTGGTCGATCGAGCGAGCTCAGGCGGACAGGCGGGCGCGGCCCTTACGACGCCGGGCCGAGATAATGGCGCGGCCGGCGCGGGTCCGCATCCGCAGACGGAAACCATGCGTGCGACTACGACGCCGATTGCTCGGCTGGAACGTGCGCTTGCTCACGGAAGAAACTCCTACATCTTCGGAGTGCTCGACAAATCGGGTACGGTGCTGACACGGCACGCATCGCAAGCGGGGCGGGCAGGTGGCAGCGGCCGCTAGGTAAGCGACCTTCTAACGGTACGGGGCACCGCCAAACCGGTCAAACTGATGCGAGCTTGGCCGGCGCGAACTTGGGGGTAAGGGATGTCAGCTGCGAGCGTCGGAGCCAGTGGCAAATTCTCATCCGGTGTCCAGCGGACACGCCGAAGAGTCGAGCGAATATCGCCGACTCGGTTGCACACCAAGTCCTCGGTTGCTAGCGTCGCGCTTCGCCTCACAGTTTCCAGACAGCTGCCGCAGGCGGCGACCAGTCGTAGGGGACATTTGTGCACAATCTGTGGATATCTGTGTGGAAGCAAGAGGAGTAATAGTCCCCAGATGCCGACGCGGCAGCGCGAAGGTACAGACAACAGCAGATCTTTGCTTCGCGTTTCCGGGCGCGCCGACAATCGGGACCGGGGCGCACGAAGATTGCGGAGTCACCAGTGAGCGAACCTTCTGAGAGCGCCGCCGAATCGACGAATCTGGCCTGGGACCATTTGTATTCCTCGTCCTCGCCAGGACTGCGACGTTGGCTCAACACAGGGCAGCCGGTCGCACTGCACCAAGACATGTTGATGGTGGCGGTTCCCAATATCTTTACGCGCAACCAGCTGGAGAGCCGCTTCCGCCCTGACATAGAGAATCTGTTGTCTGGATACTTCGGCCGCAGCATTCAGCTGGCCGTCATCGTAGATGAGTCGTTGAAACCGGCCGAGGAATCCGGGGCGGAGGAGCCACCGTACGACGACACTCCCAGTCCCCGCCGTGCCAAGCCGTTCACTGAATCAGAGCAGTTCAGTGAACCAGGCCAATTCGGGGAACCGGGCGCCAATCCTCATGACTACGGCGCTCAGGGCTACCGCGAGAACGGCTATCGCCAGCAGAGCTACGGCAACGAGGGTTTTTCCACCGAACATCGCTTCAGCAGCGAGAGTGGACCGCCATCCCAGCCGTCGCGGCCCGAGGTGAGCCACGCTGAGTCGACGTATCGCGATCGCGGCGTCTATCGAGATGTTGAAGGATTCCGGTCGCGGCGCGACAACGACTCCAGGCTCAACCCGAAGTACTCCTTCGAGACATTCGTCATTGGCAGCTCGAACCGCTTCGCCCATGCAGCGGCGATCGCGGTCGCCGAAAATCCAGGCAAGTCGTACAACCCACTGACCATTTACGGCGACTCTGGTCTCGGCAAGACCCACCTGCTGCATGCGCTCGGCCACTACGTACGCAACTACTTCGACCGCGTACGGGTGCGTTATGTCTCCACCGAGGAACTGACCAACGACTTCATCAATGCGATCAGCCAGAACCGGGGAGCAGACTTCCGCCGCCGGTATCGCGATGTCGACGTACTACTGATCGACGACATTCAGTTCCTGGAGGGCAAGGAACAAACCCAGGAAGAGTTCTTCCATACCTTTAATACGCTGCACAACGCGCAGAAGCAGATCGTGATGACCTCCGATCGGCCGCCGAAGAACCTGGAGAACCTCGAGCCGCGGCTGCGTAGCCGGTTCGGCTGGGGGTTGATCACCGACATCCAGCCGCCAGACCTGGAGACCCGGATCGCGATCTTGCGGAAGAAGGCCGCTCAGGAGCGTTTGGTCGCCGGCCCGGAGGTGCTGGAATTTATTGCCAGCCGGATCCAAACAAACATCCGCGAGCTGGAAGGTGCGCTGATCAGGGTGACGGCCTTCGCCAGTCTGAATCGCCAGCAGGTGGACCTGGCGCTGGCCGAGATCGTCCTTAAAGATCTCATCCCCGAGGGCGGCGAAGCTCAGATCACAACCGGCATGATCATGGCCCAGACCGCGTCCTACTTCGACATCACCGTTGATGATCTCTGCGGACAAAGCCGTACACACGTTCTGGTGACTGCCCGTCAGATCGCGATGTATCTCTGCCGAGAGCTAACTGATCTCTCGCTGCCCAAGATCGGGCAGCAGTTCGGCGGCCGTGATCACACCACGGTGATGCACGCTGATCGCAAGATCCGCACACTCATGGCCGAGCGCCGCAGCGTGTTCAATCAAGTAACTGAGCTGACGAACCGCATCAAGCAGCAGGCCACTGGCCGCTGATCTGATCATCGGTCGGATCTGATCACAGCCCTCACGACGTTCCTGAGAACGGGCTTTCGACGGGTCGTCTTTGATCACAGTCGTTCAAACGATCTTTGACGTCCTTAGGCGTTGCGGCATGCCTGAAAAGTGCTGAGCACACAAGTGGGGAAAACGCTGTGGAAAACGGTGATCTTCTCCTGACAGCCTGGGGATGATCAGGGGAGAATCACAATTCCCGGACAGCTCATCCCAAAATCCTCCCCGTGTGATTTTCTGATCTGCACATCGATACCCGCACCGTGGAATCGGCTCTGACTTGGCCAAAGACACATTGTCCACAGCATCCACAGCAGCTACGACTACCACCATGAAGTACATAAGGTGAAGAGGGTCTAAGTCTGCGCGGCTGCGCCCTGTGAAAGGAGGACCGGTGAGCTTTCTGCGCAAGTGGTTCGGCCGTGAGGAGCCAGAAGACGTTTCCGTCACTCTGGATCTCGACACCCGTAAGAAACAGCTGCTTCGCTTGGAACGCGCTCTTGACGCGTTGGCAGCTGAGATGCGTGCCGATCACACCACGAACGATCCAGCCTGGCGCGAGCGAGTTAACGAGTACAGCCGGCTCGCTGGCGAGGCTATGAACCTGCGGCGCGGTGAGCCAACTCGGGAGTCTGTGCTGGATTTGGTATTCGAGATTCGGCCGCTGTTTACCGGGCCGATTCCAGACGGCATGGAAAAGTGCGGGCCGCTTCAGGACGAGGTAATGGCGGCGGCCGAGGATCTTCGTGAGCTGTTGCCTGGAGAGAAGGGCGCGAACTAGCCGGATTGATCGAGCTGCATGGGTATCATCACCCGTGCCCGTGGCTGTGCCCGTGGCTGGGGGCCTGTAGGAGGTAGCGTGAAAATCCGACTCGAGCGTGACGTTTTGGCTGAGGCCGTGCAATGGGCCGCGCGCAGCCTCCCGCTACGCCCGAGTGTGCCGATCTTGGCAGGTTTGCTGGTACGCGCCGACGCCGAAGGCGTCACGTTTTCCAGCTTCGATTACGAGACATCGGCTCAGATTCACGTCACCGCGGCTGTCGCCGACGAAGGCCAAGCGCTGGTTTCGGGCAGACTGCTTGCCGACATCTCACGCAGTCTGCCAGGCAGGCCGGTCGACATCACCGCCGACGACACCAGGATGGAGTTGATCTGCGGCAGCGCTCGATTCACCCTGCAGACTCTGCCGGTCACCGACTATCCGTCGTTGCCGTCCATGCCCGAGGCCACCGGCACAGTGCCGAGTGCCGCCTTTGCCCAAGCCGTGGCCCAGGTTGTGGTGGCCGCCGGGCGCGATGAGTTGCTGCCGGTCTTTACCGGCGTCCGCATCGAAATCGATGACGACACCATTTCATTGCTCGCCACCGATCGATACCGGATGGCGCTCAAGGAACTGACCTGGAACCCCAGCAAGCCCCAGATCTCGGCGACTGCGCTGGTTCCGGCCAGGGTGCTGAACGAGACCTCGCGCTCCATGACAGCTGGTGAGGACGTGACACTGAGCCTGGCCGATGGCGGCAGTGGTGACGGGATCATCGGATTCCAGGGTCATGGCCCGGCGGGGGAGCGCCAGACCACCACTCGGCTGCTGGACGGGGAGTTCCCCAAGGTGCGGCACATCATGGACACGCCGGCGTTGATGAATGTTCGAGTGAGCACCAATGACGCGATCGCCGCAGCAAAGCGGGTCGCGCTGGTCGCCGAGCGCAATACCTCGCTGCGGATGCTGATGGGCGACGGCTTCGTCACCTTGGAGGCGGCAACCGGTGATCAAGCTCAGGCCTCGGAAGCCATCGAGGCGACCCTTTATCAATCTGGCATTGATCAACCTGGTGGCGGTGATCCGGCGGTGACTGCGGCCGGCTTCAACCCGACCTATCTGCTGGATGGCCTGGGAGCCTTCGACACGCCGTATGTGAACTTCGGGTTTACCGCACCGAGCAAACCCTGCCAACTTACCGGCCTGGCAACACTTGATGGCAATGCTTTGACCGATTACCGCCACGTGATCATGCTCATGCGCCTGCCCAGTTGAGGCTGTTTCAAAGTCACCCCTGAAAACGCATCACCACTGCGCCTGGACTGATCAGTTTCGGCTCTTTCGGGTGCACTGGAGATGCGAAATGAGGGCACCGCTGAGAGCCGACGCGCCGCACCTATCGTCGGCTGATGCAACCTCTGTTATGTTGCAAAAACCATCGAGCGTAAGGGGTTTCCATGCAGCTGGGAATGGTTGGTCTGGGCCGGATGGGCGCCAACATCGTTCGCCGTTTAATGCGTGGCGGGCATGAATGTGTCGTCTTCGATGTGAATGCCGATTCCGTCAAGCAGCTTGAGGGCGAGGGAGCGACCGGCGCCTTAACGATGGAGGAGTTTGTCAACAAGCTTGAACGCCCCCGGGCAGCGTGGGTGATGATCCCAGCAAGCCTCACTGGAAAGATCGTCGAGGAACTCGCCGGGTTGATGGAAGAGGGCGACATCATCATCGACGGTGGCAACTCCAACTACCGCGACGATGTGCGCCGCGCCGCCAAGCTTCGCAAGCAGGGGCTGCACTACGTCGACATCGGTACCAGCGGCGGCGTCTTTGGTCTGGAGCGCGGCTACTGCTTGATGGTCGGTGGCGAGGACGAAGCCGTCAAGATCCTGGATCCGATCTTGAAGACGATCGCTCCGGGCGTCGGCGACATTCCGCGTACAGCAGGCCGCAGTGGCGAGCTGGCCCCCGAGGAGCAGGGCTACCTGCACTGCGGAATTTCCGGCGCCGGTCACTTCGTCAAGATGGTGCACAACGGCATCGAGTACGGGATCATGGCGGCCCTCGCTGAGGGCCTGAACATCTTGCACAACGCCGACGCCGGCCTCGAGGCTGAGGAGCACTCCGCCGAAGTGGCACCACTGGGAGAGCCGGAGTTCTATCAGTTCACCATCGATACCGCCAAGGTTGCCGAACTTTGGCGGCGGGGATCAGTGATCTCTTCATGGCTGCTCGACCTGACGGCTGCTGCTTTGGAGGCCAACCCCACTCTTGGGGGCCTTGCTGGGCGGGTATCAGATTCGGGCGAGGGTCGCTGGACGGTCAAGGCTGCTGTCGACATCGGCGTACCGACGCCGGTGCTTGCGGCCTCGCTGTTTGAGCGTTTCGCCTCTCGTGATGAGGACCATTTCGCCAATCAGGTGCTCTCGGCGATGCGGCAGCAGTTCGGTGGACACCAGGAGCTTCCCGCCGGCAGCGAGCTGGAGGCGGGTGGGGCGAAAGCTGACAGGGGGACTGCTCCGAGCAGCTGAATACGTTGTGGCCCTGTATGCGGAAAAACGTCGGTAGGAGTGACAGGGAGGCTTAGCTACTAGGACCTGAAGAAATGGGTTGGCTGCTGATCGGCCGCATTCGGTGTGTTGGTGTTCGGCTGCTATGGCTGCTGAAGGTGGCCGGTTAGGCGCTCAGGGCGGCGATCTTGGCCATGTTTTGGGCTAGCACTCCGTGTCCGATCCAGGTTCGGGCACCTTCGGTGCTGTCGATCATGCTGCGGTCCCATCCGTAATTGCGTTTGAGGTGGCTGATCCGGCCTTCGCAGCCGGTTCGCCATTTCACGGTTCGGCGGAAGCCTCGTTGCCGTTCGGTGTGTTGCCGGACTTTGGTGGTTTTGCCTCTGCGGGGGATTACGACGTCGCGGATGCCGAGCTCGTGCAGGTCGTCCTCGACGGCGGCTTCGCCGTAGCCACGGTCGGCGGTCACGGTACGGGGTTTCCGACCAGTGCGTGTGATCACCCGCTCCACCGCCGGTTTCAGCCGTGGCGCGTCGTTGCCAGGTTGCAGGGTCATGGTCAACTACGATCCCGTCCTGGTTGTCGCAGACCTGGGCTTTGTGCCCGAATTCGACCGGCTTACCGAGCCGGCCTTTCCTGATCGGACGGGCGTCGGGGTCGTGCAGACTGACCCGCCGAGTCGCACCATCGGGTGTGGTCCCTGCCAGCCGCTGGCGGCTCTGCTCGACGATCCGCCGGGTCGCCTCCAACAGCTCGGCCAAGTCCTTGACCGCCCGGGCCAGCCGGCCACGCCGACGGCCCGCCGCCGGATCACGCCGGCCCTCAGCCTGCCGCCGACCGGCGTCGGCTCGTGCCTTGCGCAGGGCACGTTTCGCGTTCCGCAACAAGCGTTCGGCCTCGGCGGCGGCGGTCTCCGCCAGATCCGCCAACTCCCCGTTTTTGCGCCGCACCAGCTCCAACGCCTCCTCCCTGGCGGTGGCGCTGCGGGTGCGTAGTTTCGCGTTCAGATCATGAGCCCGTCGCCCAGCAGCTCTCGATCGGTCGCGGAGCTTGGTGCGCACCGCCCCGCCAGCGGCCCGGATCCGCCTCCCGGTCGCTGCGATCCGGTTGACCGCCTTGGCCAACAACCCCGAGTCGGTCGGATAGGACACATTCGATGGCACCACGGTGGTGTCGACTCGGATCCGTGAGCACCGCAACACCTTCGCCTCGGCGGCTTTGGCTAACAACGCCTCGTTCAATCCCTCAACTGCTGCCGAGCCGCACCGGGTGGTCAGCTTCATCAGCGTGGTCGGATGCGGCACCGGCTGATCGATGCCGATCCGGCAGAACTGTCGCCAGGTGATCGAGTCCGACACCTCCCGACACAACGACTCGAACCCCAGCCGATAGCGGAACTTCAAAAACATCAACCGCAGATAGGTCTCCATCGGCGTCGAGGGCCGACCGATCCGCGGGTCGAAGAACGGCATGAACGGACCGAAGAACCTCGAATCGTCCAACAAGGCGTCAACCCGCGCCAACTCTTCGGGAAGTCGCCGCAGCTCCTCCGGCAAAATCGCTTCCCACAACGTCGGCTGATCAGCTACCGTGCGCAACATGGATGGTCTCAATCCCTTCTAGCCCAAGGGGTTGAGACCATTCTCCCTTGTCACAGACGCATTCACCGCTCGACACGTCTCGACTTTTTCAGGTCTTAGTAGCTAAGCGCCGATCGCCGTACGCACTTGCTCCAGCATGTCCTTCTCGCCTTGACTAACTCGTTCCGCGCCGAAGCCCATGAAGCCGCCTTCCTTGGCAGCATCCGCGGCGGCCTGTGTACTGTCCAGGATCCAGTTATTGAAGGCGGCTGCCTCCTCAGCGGTTGCCTTCGAGCTCACAATGGCACTTACCGCTCGCAGCTCCTCCAGAATCTGCTGCCGTGGATCCGATCCTTGTGTCGGCTTGAAGTCGCTCATCGGGTTCTGTCGTTGTTGAGCCATCGACTCAATGTCCAGGGCCACTTCGGCAAGCAACTGCTCACGCGAGGGCGGATTCGTCGCCGTCTTCAACGAGGCCGACGTCTCCTTGGCGAGCTCTATGGGACCGCCAGGATCGGCAAGAGAAATCGCCATCCCAGCTACCAGCGGCGCCCGCCGTACCCGGGTCCACTCCTCGTCTGTGAAATCAGTCTTCGCCGTCATAACCTGTCCTCTCTCGCCGGAATCTCGCCCGGATCTCGCCCGAATCGTTGTCACGCTAGCTTGGCATGTCCCTAGTGAATGAAGTCATAGGCTTCCAGACGTGTTCGTCGACCACCTGCAGCTGACTGATTTTCGGTCCTACGAGTCGGTCGACCTAGCGCTCCAGGCAGGAGTAACGACCTTTGTCGGAGCGAACGGGCAGGGCAAGACAAACCTCGTCGAAGCCATCGAATATCTCTCGACCATGAGCTCGCATCGGGTGGCCTCAGAGGTGCCGCTGGTACGCTCCGGGGCGGCCCGTGCCCTGCTTCGGGCCGGTGTGCAGGCAGGGATGGACGATCCGCGGCGGCTGACACTCGAGCTCGAGATCAACCCAGGGAAGGCGAACCGGGCCAGGCTCAACCGTTCTCCGCTGCGTCAGGCCCGGGAGATCATCGGCTTACTGCGGACAGTGGTGTTCTCGCCCGGAGATATCGCGATCGTCAAGGGCGATCCCAGCGAACGTCGCCGCTTCCTCGATGATCTGGTCATTGTGCGGTGGCCGAGACTGGCCGGCGTACGCGCGGATTACGAGCGGGTCTTGCGGCAACGCAACACCCTGCTGAAATCGCTGAGTGGCCGGCTCCGCGGTGGTCCGCCACCGGCTGATGCGAAGGCGACGCTGGATGTCTGGGATACCCACCTGGCGAGGGCAGGGGCTGAGCTGCTCGATGCGCGATTGACCACGCTTGCCGATCTCGCACCCCATGTCAGCAAGGCCTACGCCGACATTGCGCCCACTAACAATGACGCCGCTGCCGAGTACCGGGCGTCGGTCGACCTCAGAGCCCACGGGTCAGCGGATCGAGCAACGTTGACCGAGCTCCTTATTGATGCGATGGCAGAGCGACGCTCCGAAGAAATCCAGCGCGGGATCTCATTAGTGGGGCCGCACCGTGACGAGATCGTGCTCTCCTTAGGCATGCTGCCCGCGAAAGGCTATGCAAGTCATGGTGAGTCGTGGTCCTTTGCGCTTGCCCTGCGGCTTGGCAGCTTCCAGCTGCTCCGAGCCGATGGGGTGGAGCCGGTGCTGGTACTCGACGACGTCTTCGCCGAGCTGGATGCGGTACGCCGCGAGCGCCTGGCCTCCGGCGTACGCGTCGCCGAACAGGTCCTCGTGACCGCAGCCGTCGGTGAAGATGTTCCCGAACTCCTGGCGGGACAGCGGTTCGGAGTAGCGGCCGGGGAGGTGGTGCCCAATGCCTGAAGAGCAGCATCGCAAGGATCCGACTGACCAGCCGAAAGATGATCCGACTCAGCACGATCCAACCGGTCTGGAACTCGCCCAAACTGTCGCGCGCTCGCTCGGCGCCCAGGCGCGACGCCGGCGCCGGTCTCCATCGCGGCGGCCCGTCGCTCCCCAGCTGTCCGGCGCCCGAGCCGACGATCGGGATCCCAAGCCGCTCTCCGATGCTGTCGAGCGACTGGTCGAGAGCAAAGGATGGACGACCGAGATCAATGTGCACACGCTCCTGGCTCGGTGGGCACTTTTGGTCGGCGCCGCCAACGCCGCACACTCCTCCCCGGAGGCGTACGCGGACACCGTGCTGACGGTTCGCGCGGACTCCACAGCGTGGGCGACCCAGCTGCGCTACCTCGCGCCGCGACTGGTGGCGATGCTCAACGAGCAGCTGGGTGACGGCACGGTCACCCGCATCAAGGTGATCGGCCCCGACGCGCCCTCCTGGAAGAAGGGCCGCCTGTCAGTCCGCGATGGTCGCGGGCCTCGTGATACCTACGGCTAATCCTTGGAGCTGCTCGCGCAAAATGCCGACGCTCGCAGCTCGGCGACCCTCGACGCTCTTAGGATGCTCGGGTGCTCTGGACGGAGCTTAGAATCCTCATGCGCGACACGGGGCGGGTATGGTGGCGGCTGCTGCCCGTGATCATGGGCATCTATCTCCTTGGTTGGTTGGGGTCAGAACTCACCCTCCGGGTGGCGGTAATCCTCGGCGACGTCAGCCCGTGGCTGACGCTGATCCTTTTCGCGTTCAGCTTCGTTTGCACGCTGGCCGCCGCAATCCTGATCTTGACTCTTGCGGGTCGCGAACTTGGCATCAGGCAATTGCTGCCCGAAGACGAACGGGAGATCGACGACCGCGACACCAGCCTCACCCGGCTGCTGGTCATCACCTTGCTGCCGTTCCTCGGCATGTACGCCGCGTTCGGCCAAGTAGCCGCAGCCGCCAATCGGCTGGTCACCCAACAGTGGATCCGCTACGGCTTCCTGAGCGATCAGCAAACCGTGCTTGGGGCGCTTCATGACATGGCGACCAAGCATCTCGGCTGGCTGGTAGTCCTCCTGATCGGCATCTATGTGCTTCGCCGAGCGCTCGATTTCATCGCCGAGCGCACCGGAGTACGCGTTCTGGGACTCCTCGTCGTCCTGATCGAGTCCTTCTTCTTGCTCCTGGTGATCACGGGCGGCATCCGGGTGCTCCAAACATTCCTAGTGTGGCTGCGCGACCGGACTCTGATGCAGTGGCTGGCTGCGATCAAGAATGTGCTGGCTGAATTCTTCGCCGTCTTCAAGATCGACCTACCGGAAATCCTGACCCGGACCTGGGCGTTCATCGCCGACACAGTGTGGCCAGTGCTCGTCGATGTGATCGCCCAGCCGATGTTGTGGCTAGCCGTTGCCGCCCTGGTCTTTGGATCAAAGGTGCTGTCGCTTGCAGAGCTGTGGCGCAAGGGTCAGCCGTACGCGGCACGGATTCCGGGGGCCACCGCCTTCGCACGGTATCGAGACAAGCGAGCGTTCCGTCGCCTCGGACCACCGCCGAAAGGTGTCCGCCTGGCAGCAGGACGCGTCCATGAGGCCTTCTTTGGCGACATTGACGACAAATACCTGCCGACGCTGCATGCGCTACGTCTGGTGCTGCGGGCCGGCCTGCCCTTCCTGGGCTCGTACATTTTCCTCTACAACGTTGTGCTCATCGCCAGCAACTACCTCGAGAAGTTGCTGCACTGGCTGGTCGGCGGCCATGAGGTCCAGTTCTGGGTGCGCTGGGAGCCGGTGTTCGCGTTGATCCAGGACGCTCTCATGGAACCGGTCCGGCTGTGCCTTCTCGCCGTGGCGTTCCGCCGCTGCCTGGAGTTGTTTGCCCAACGGTCGGCCGTCGCTACGCCGGTTCAGATGACTCAGCCGGAACCTCCGGTGCCAGCCATGGCAAGCGCGGGGACCCGGCCGTGAGCAGGCCCAACTCGAAGTCGGTCGCCGTACTGGCCGCCATCGCCCTGGTCGCCGTCTCAGCCATCGGCCTACGGCTGAGCGATCCCGAGAAACAGCAATTTCAGGTGGTCAATGGCGCGGTCGGGCAACTGGTGAAGGTCAATGATGGCGAGGTCACCGTCACCCAAATCAGGGTTGGCACTGTCCTCAGGCAGTTCGGTCAGATACAGGACAGCACCGATGGAATGTTCATGGCCATCAGAGTCACCGGAGCTGCAACTGGCAGCAGGCCACTTGAGCTGAATGCGGCGCGGCTAGTGGCGGGCGACATTCGCTACGACGGTTACCAGATGAGTTCTGGTGTCAATGCCGAACCCGGATTTCAGACCACAGTCGACGTCGTCTTCGAGGTAGCTCCGGCGCAGATTGACGACCTGACCTTGGAGATCGGGTCGAAGGAGGTCTTGCACGGCTATCAGCAACGGGCACGGATCAAGCTCGGCATTACGCCAGCCAATGCCGACCAATGGCGTACTGCGGCCAACGGCCTGATCGAGCCGGAGACGGCCATGACAAGGGCAATCCCATGAGAGTGCTTCCGATGCGACGCATTCTGTTTGCTGTCGCAGCGCTCGCCGCCGTACTGATTTATGTGATCTGGTGGGTGACGTACGCCGGCATTCATTACATTCCGCGTTACACCATGCGACCACCCGGTGCCAGCGGCGAGCTTCAAGGGACCACGGTCCGGGTACTGTCGCTGACTCGCTCCGATCGGCTGGCCGATGCCGAGGGAGGGGAGCCGGGTGTCCCCGATCCAGGCGCAGTGTGGGTTGTCGCCGAGCTGGAGGCAGAGCGACACGACCCAGCCAAGGAATTCCTCTGTGGGGCTCAGCTGATTGGTCCGGAGCGGCGGTTGTGGTCGACGACGTCAGCGCTTACCAAGGGTGCGATGCCCAAGCGTGCGCTACAGTCCTGCCCTCTCGATCTGCCCGTGGCGCAGCCCGTGCGGTTCGAGTCGATCTTCATGGTTCCCGCCCGTTACGCGGATCAACTGGCCGGCATCGCGTTGGCCGATGACTCTTCGGCGGCGCGGACGCCGGTGATCAGACCTCCCGAACGGTAATGGGCGAGCCTGATCAATACATCTCTTCTGGCAGGACGCGGACGGGGAGATAGAACTGCTTGGCATAACTGCCGTTGTGCCAGCCCTCCTCCTCGCTGGCGATGTAGTGCCTCCCATAGACCAGGTCGAAGACGACGAAGCGAATGGTTGGCCCCGGCCGGTAGGTGTCCTTGTATTTGAAGACGATCGAATACGGGATCAGTGGCAGGCCCGGTGTGAACCGGTATCGCTCGAACCCCCGGCCCTCGCCCATTCGGGCGCTCTGCGGGAGCTCGACCTCCTGGCTTATATCGTCCTTGGTTGCGAACATCCCGCTGTCGCCCATGGTGTTGGGACTGATTGACTCCGTGCCGGTGGTTCGGCCTTCGCCAATGACAACCACCTCCCAGTAAGGAGTGCTACCGAAGTCGTTCTTGTGCTGTGCCGTTGCCTCGGTAAAGCGAAACTCGTACGGACCCGTTGTGAACAAGGTTCCGGGCGGCGTGGGCGTGAACAGATCCGTCCGTCTCTTGAAGCCGCCGAACGCCCAAATGCCGACAATGAGCAACACCAGTGCCAGCAGCAAAGAGCCGTACAGCAGCGATGCAGGGATGGTCTTCTTGCTTGAGGTAGCAGGTTGGCCACCCGGGGGCGCCCATGTTGGATCGACGTCAGTGGAAGCCGTCTGCACCGGCTTAGTGTAAGAACTTGGCCGGTCAGTATGTGACGGCTTCGGCGCTCATCCGAGGGCTGGAAGGCGATTTGTCTTACGCCCCAAGGCGCCCTCTGTATGGGTGGGCGCGTACAGGGACTCCTTGGGTCGCTCGTACAGCCGCAAACCCGCCGTCCAGCCCTTGCCAGACGCATATTTTGTGTTGTCCGAGGGCCGCTGACGGACCCGCTAGACGCCTGCCCGCGCTAGACTGGACAAGGTCACATGAGCGGGTCGAGTGCCTCGTTCGGCCGCCTCACAAGGGCCCTCAAATTCTCAGAAAGGCACCGCATTCCTCAACGTGACCATCCATGAACCAAGCGAACACAACTTTGGCGTGCCGCCTGCGTCACCTGTTCACGAGGTGAAGTACAGGCGGCGTACGTCTGACAGGAGACCCGCGCCGGTGCAGCATTTTGACAAGCCCGACGACGTCACCCCCACTCCCCATGACTCAATGACGATGAACTCGACGTCGCACCCTGCGGCCAGTGAGGTCATCAACAATGTCATTAACAACATAGAACCCGGTGAATACGACTCAGAGTCGATCACCGTCCTGGAGGGCTTGGAGGCGGTCCGCAAGCGCCCGGGCATGTACATCGGTTCAACGGGGGAGCGCGGCCTACACCACCTGGTCTATGAGGTCGTGGACAACGCTGTCGATGAGGCGCTCGCTGGATTCTGCGACACGATTGTGGTCCGAATTCTGTCCGAGGGCGGCATCCAGGTCATCGACAACGGCCGTGGCATCCCGGTCAAAGAGCATCCTCGAGAGAAGATTCCAGCGGTCACCTTGGCGCTCACCGTGTTACACGCGGGCGCCAAGTTCGGTAATGGCGGCTACAAGGTCTCCGGTGGCCTGCACGGTGTCGGCGTCTCGGTGGTCAATGCGCTGTCGTCGCGGCTCGTTGTGGACGTGAAGCGTGACGGCTACCGGTGGAGTCAGAGTTTTAGCTACGGCGAACCCGATGGGCCGCTGGAGCGTCTGGAGCCGAGCGAGGAAACCGGCACCACGGTCACCTTCTACGCGAGCCGGGAGATCTTCGAAACCACCAGCTACACCTACGACACCTTGGCATCGCGGCTCCGGGAAATGGCTTTCCTCAACAAGGGCCTGACGATCACCATCGTCGACGAGCGGCCGGATCATAGCGATGAGGATGGCAACGCCTACGCCGACACCTTCCGCTACGACGAGGGTTTGATCGACTACGTCCGCTACTTGACCGGAAGCAAGGATCCGGTGCATTCCTCAGTGATCGCCGTCGAGGCGGAGCGTGCCGAACGAGGCATCGGCCTCGAGGTCGCCATGCAGTGGAACAACTCCTACACCGAGTCGGTGCACACCTTCGCGAACACGATCAACACCCACGAGGGCGGCACCCATGAGGAGGGCTTCCGCGCGGCGCTCACCAACACCGTGAACAAGTGGGGTGAGAACTGGGGAATGATCAAGAAGTCGGAGGACCGACTGTCCGGTGACGATATCCGCGAGGGATTGACCGCGATCCTTTCAGTGAAACTGGCGGAACCGCAGTTCGAGGGCCAGACCAAGACCAAGCTCGGCAACACCGAGGCACGGTCCTTCGTGCAGCAGGTGGTCAACTCCAAGCTGGGCGACTGGTTCGAGCAGAACCCTGGCGAGGGCAGGATGATCATCCGCAAGGGGCAGGCGGCGGCGCTGGCCCGGATCGCCGCCCGGAAGGCCAGGGAGGCGGCCCGCAGCCGTAAGGGTCTGCTCGGCGGTGGCGGGCTGCCCGGCAAGTTGCGGGATTGTCAGTCGACCAATCCGGAGGAGTGCGAGGTCTTCGTCGTCGAGGGCGACTCGGCCGGCGGCTCAGCCATGGGTGGCCGTGATCCCCGGACCCAGGCGATCTTGCCGATCCGCGGCAAGATTCTCAACGTCGAGAAGGCCCGGATCGATCGCATCCTGCAGAACACCGAGGTGCAGGCGATCATCTCGGCTTTGGGTACCGGAGTGCATGAAGACTTCGACATCGACAAGCTGCGCTATCACAAGATCATTTTGATGGCTGATGCCGATGTTGATGGTGCGCACATTCGAACGCTGCTGCTGACCTTGATGTTCCGCTTCATGCGGCCGTTGATCGAGGCGGGCCATGTGTTCCTCGCGCAACCCCCGCTGTTCAAGATCAATTGGACGAGTGGCGCCGCAGAGCTGGCGTACAGCGACGCTGAACGCGATGCGTTGCTGCGGGCCGGCAGTGAGGATGGCAGGCGGCTGCCTAAGGAGAACGCCATCCAGCGCTACAAGGGTCTAGGTGAGATGAACCCTGATCAACTCTGGGAGACCACCATGGACCCGAATAACCGCATCCTGCTGCAAGTCACCCTCGACGACGCGGCCCAGGCCGACGAGATGTTCTCGATCTTGATGGGGGAGGACGTCGAGCAACGCCGTACCTTCATCCAGCGCAACGCCAAGGACGTCCGCTTCCTCGACATCTAACTCACCGACTTGTCAGAACCAGAGCACCATATTTGGTGCTCAGGTTCTGACAAGTCGGTAAAGGAGAAGCCGTAATAGATGACTGATATCCCGAACGAGCCGATCACAGACCGGCGGGAACCGGTGGATCTGCAGGACGAGATCCAGAAGTCCTACCTCGATTACGCCATGAGCGTGATCGTGGGCCGGGCGCTGCCGGATGTCCGCGATGGGCTCAAGCCGGTGCATCGTCGAATCCTGTACGCCATGTACGACGGCGGCTACCGGCCAGATCGCGGCTGGAACAAGTGCGCCCGGGTGGTCGGCGAGGTGATGGGTCAATACCACCCGCACGGCGACACGGCGATCTATGACACCTTGGTACGGCTCGCGCAACCGTGGGTGATGCGTTATCCGCTGGTCGCCGGTCAAGGCAACTTCGGCTCCCCGGGCAATGACAAGGCCGCGGCCATGCGCTATACCGAGTGCCGAATGGCGCCACTGGCCATGGAGATGGTGCGTGACATCACCGAGAACGTGGTTGATTTCAAACCCAATTACGACGGCAAGGAACAAGAGCCGGTCGTCCTGCCTAGTCGATTTCCGAACCTGCTCGTCAACGGCTCTACCGGTATTGCCGTCGGCATGGCGACCAACATCCCGACTCACAACCTGCGTGAGGTTGCCTCGGCCGTGCAGTGGTCGTTGGAGCATCCCGACGCCTCGAGCGAGGAGCTGCTGGAGGAGGCGATCGCCCGGATTCCCGGTCCGGACTTTCCCAATGGGGCATTGATCGTCGGGCGGCGTGGCATCGACGACGCGTACCGGACCGGCCGCGGTTCGGTGATCATGCGTGCCGTCGTCGATATCGAGGAAGATCGATCCGGCCGCACCCTTTTGGTGGTCACCGAGCTGCCGCACATGGTGAACCCTGACAACCTGGCGCTCAAGATCGCTGAGCTGGTCACGAGCGGCAAGATCAACGGCATCGCCGATATCCGTGATGACACCTCAGCGCGTACCGGGCAGCGGCTGGTGATCATCCTGAAGCGCGATGCGCAGCCGCGAGTGGTATTGAACAACCTCTACAAGCACACTCAGCTCCAGGAAACGTTCGGCTGCAACATGCTGGCCCTGGTCGATGATGTGCCGCGGACGCTCCGGCTTGATCAGTTCATCAATCACTGGGTCGCCCACCAGGTCGAGGTCATTCAGCGGCGGACCCAACATCGCTTGGACGATGCGCAGGCGCGCGCTCACATCTATCGCGGCCTGGTCCTTGCCTTGGATCAGTTGGACGAGGTGATTGCGCTCATCCGGCGCAGCCCGAACACCGAGGAGGCCCGGGAAGGACTGAAGGCGCTGCTGCAGATCGATGATCTACAGGCCAACGCGATCTTGGACATGCAGCTGCGCAGACTCGCAGCGCTCGAGCGGCAGCGCATCATTGATCAATTGGCCGAGTACGAGCGGATCATCGCCGACCTGACCGACATCCTGGCCAGGCCGGAACGACAGCGGAAGATCATCAGCGATGAGCTCGCGGAGATCGTGGAGAAGTACGGCGACGAACGGCGTACCGAGATCATCAGCGCCGACGGTGATCTTTCCAGTGAGGACTTGATTCCCGATTCCGACGTCGTCGTCACCATTACCCGCGGCGGCTACGCGAAGCGCACCAACACCGACCTGTACCGCCGGCAAAGGCGTGGCGGCAAAGGCGTACGCGGGGCGACCCTACGCACCGATGACGAGGTCGAGCATCTGTTCGTCACCACCAACCACCACTGGATCTTGTTCTTCACCAACGAGGGCAGGGTGTACCGGGCAAAGGTCTGGCAGTTGCCAGAGGCCGGACGCGACGCTAAGGGCGGTCATGTCGCCGGGTTGCTGTCGTTCCTGCCCGATGAGGAGATTGCGCAGGTTCTCGCGATCCGTGACTACTCCGCGACGCCGTACCTCTTGCTGGCCACCAAGCGCGGCCTGGTGAAGAAGACGGCCCTGCAGCTGTACGACTCACCCAGGCAGGCCGGAATCATTGCGGTCAACTTCCGCGACGAGGACGATGAGCTGATCGGCGCCGGCCTCTGCGGGCCTGACGACGAAGTGCTGTTGATCTCGCGGAAGGGGCTGGCGATCCGCTTCCCCGCAAACGATTCCGAACTACGACCGATGGGACGGGCGACCTCCGGCGTAACGGGCATGAAGTTCCGTCCCGGCGATGAGCTGCTGTCGATGTCGATCATCCAAGCCGGGGCGGCGGAGGACGAGCGCTTTGTCTTCACTGTCACCGATGGCGGTTTTGCCAAGCGGACCCACGTACAGGAGTACCGCCAACAAGGCCGCGGTGGCTTAGGGATCAAAGCCATGAAACTTAACGAGGATCGCGGTTCGTTAGTCGGAGGTCTGGTGGTGACTGACAATGATGAGGTCATCGCCATCAAAGCAAGTGGTCAGATCACTCGCAGCGCTGTTGCCGAGGTTCCGGTCAAGGGCCGTGACACGATGGGAGTCAGGTTTGTCGGAGTAGGCGACAGCGACTCGGTGGTCGTCATTGCGCTCAATCCTGAGACAACTGCAGAAGCAGTACAACTTGCAGGCGAAGATGCTGCGGGTGATGATTCCAATTCGAGCGTGGCTGAGGAGAATTCCTCGCTCGGGTCGGAAGCAGAAGGGTGACCCGTGACCCCACACGGGTGACCGAAGGTCCGGGGGTCCAGGAGGATGACAGGTGAGTACAGGCAACGCGGAGCAGCCATCCGCCCAGACTCCGAACGGTCCAAGCTCTCCGAGTCGCATCGAGACCGCCGTCCAGGACCGTCAAGAGCCAGGGCCACACGCCCGTCAGGCTGTGCAGGAGAACCCCGAGCGGCCTCACACCGAGGATCAGCCCAAGGGCAACGGGTCTCAAACGCAGAAGCCAAATCCTCCGGAGCGGCCAAGCGCCGAGCGCCCCAACCCGCAGGAGCAGAAGCCAGCAGGTCAGAAGGCAGCTGCTCAGGGCAGCGGTGCAATGGGTAAGCCGCCGGACCAAGAGCACAAGAATTCCAATGGTCAGAGCAACGACGGCCGTGCAGAGCAACCGGCGCACGTGCCTGCTGGCCCTGAAGCCGAGGCGGTTGCTCGCAGCAAGGCCGGGCAGCAATCGCCCTGGACAGCTGCTTATGCCCAACACACGGCAGGCCGGACTTCCGGAGGGGCTTCCGATGCACCGCCAGGGGACCCACCGAAGTTGGGCGCGCCTCAACAAGCACAGTCGGCGTCGAATCAGCAGGAATCTCAGCCGCCCGCCGGAGGCCAAACCGGGGCAGCGACTTCGCCTAAGCCCGATGCCGCAACGCCTCCTGCTCCCACCGAACGCCCTGCTCAGAATGCCATACCCGTGTGGGATCCTCCGCCGCTTGCGCGACCTAAGCAATCGCTATTCGGACGTCTGGGGCTTGCGAAGAAGTCGGTACCGGCCGAAACCGCGGCAGACGCTGGCCAGCGCGAAGACGACGCAGCAGCTCCTCCTGCATCCCAGGCGCCTGCTGCTTCGACATCAGCTGCGCCGGCACCGCCTACCGGCGCGGCCGCGGGCACCGGATCGACTGCCGCCATGGGTACGGGCGCACCACAGGCGGGCGCACCACAGGCGGGCACACCGCAGGCTGGCACCCCAGCACAACCCAAGCCCGCGCCCGAAGCTGAGCCACCGCGGCCTACTGGCTCCGGTGCTGGGGTTGGCCCTCCGGCCGATCTGAGTGCCGCTGGGCCAGGCCAGGTACGTCCACAGGCGCCAACCGGCCCGCCGAGCGTCCCGCAGCCACAAGGCCGTGGGGAAGACAGCACCCGACGTACGCCTCCAGTCCCAGGCGGCGGCGATACAGCATCCGGTACAGCACCAGTTCCTGCAGCCGCTCCGCAGGCCCGGATGCCGGCCGGACCGGTTGATGCCGCGACCCGAATGCCGCCAACACCGATGCACCCAGCACCGATGCACCCCGGGGCTCCGCGACCGTTTCCGATACCAGCGCCGGTACAAGCACTCAGAGAAGCCAACACCGTGACCGGCCAGTCGGTGCCGGCCCAAACGGCTCCGACCCAGGCCCCCGGGCCTGTCCTACCGGAGGCTCATCACCCGGCGAAGTCTAAGGTCGGAGTCGCCCGGCGTACCCGCAAGGCCCGGTTGCGGCTGTCACGGCTGGACCCCTGGTCGGTGATGAAGACATCATTCCTGTTCTCGATCGCGGCTGGGATCATGCTTGTCGTTGCGGTGTACTCCATCTGGGCAGTGCTGAGCACTTCCCATCTCTTCGATTCGATCAATGAGATTGTCCGCAGCGTCGTCTCGACACCCGGTGATACCACACCCTTCCGGATCCAGGAGTACATCAACACTCAGAAGGTCATGGGTGTATCCGCCTTGATCGCCTGCGTAGACGTCGTGATCTTCACGGCACTGGCGACCCTCGGGTCGTTCCTGTACAACCTTGCAGCCACCATGCTCGGCGGCTTGGAAATCACTCTTGCCGAAGACTGATCAAACGCGACAGGTCTGAAGATTTGGGGGCCTTGCTCGGGATCAGCTAGCCTTTCGGTTTGTGCTCAGTACGGGCGTCTTCCACCATGCGGGCCTATAGCTCAGTCGGTTAGAGCGCTGCCCTGATAAGGCAGAGGTCAGTGGTTCAAGTCCACTTAGGCCCACCCTCGAAAGATGCTTCGACTAGCCCAAATGCTTTTTCGGAGTGCTCCGGTTGGCTTGGCCCAGCCGTAAGAATCGGTTCCGGGACTCTTTGGGGACTCACCTCAGTTTCCGCGTGTCCAGTTGAAGCACCTTGTCTGAGTCCTTCGAGCCGCCTCCCAGCAGCGCGTCCAGCCGGTCGATAATCCAGCACACCGTTCCGCTAGCAGCCCGAAGTGGAGACGCGGCGCGGATCTGTTTTTCAGGGAATTCGCCGGGGTTCGGCCGCCGGGCCCTCGGTCGTCAACTATCGGGCTTAGCGCTTGCCGTTGACCTGCTGGTCGATCTCGAGGGTGAGTGTGAGGGCGTCGAGCGTGCTGACCGGGCTGATCTGGTTCTCGACCTCACCGCGCAGCACCGCCAGAACGTGGTCGATCATCGCGGCGTACTGGTCGGCGGGCGGCAGCTCCAGCTGGCGGGCACTGTTGGCGGTGTAGGTGGTGACGGCGCCGGTGGGTTTGCCGTCGAAGCCCATCCTCGACACCGATTCCAGCACCGCGTGCTCGAAGGTGGCGGTGTAGCCGCCGCGGGCGCCCCAAGACATCGGCATCAGCGAGGACACCGAGTCGCGGGCGTAGGCGCCCTGGAAGCTCATCGTCGCCTCAATCGCAGCACTGGCCGAGTCGCGGGCCACGGTTGTGACATGAATCGTGCGCGGCACGCCGAGGGTGCGGGTGATGAGGTCCATGTCGCTATGCATGGCCTCCAGCGGCAGCACCTTCAACCCGAGCGAGGCACCCGGCCACAGATGCGCGGTCAGGTTCCATATGGTCAGCTGCTCCAGCCGACCATAGCTGCCATCCAGCACCGCATCGACCAGTGTCTGGTTGGCTGGGATGAACCGTTCGAACATGTCCACAAACACCTGCCGGTCGCTCTGCGCGGCGGCCTCGATGACCCGGTGTGCGTCGCCGAGGTTGTCACTCAGCGGCAACTCGACCAACACGTGCTTCCCCGCTTCGAGCGCCCGCAGCGTGCAGCCGGATCGGCAGGCAGATGTCAACCAGATCGAAGGAGTCGTCCTCGAACGCCGCATCGAGGCTGGCGCTGAAGGCGAAGCCGAATTTGCTGGCGACGGTGGCGGTCTTGTCGGGGTTCCGGCCGAATATCACGACCTGGACACCCTCGCGGGCGGCGTAGACGGCGGCGTGCGCCTGCCCGAACCCGGTTCCTAGCAATGCGATCTTCATGGTGGTGCGCTCCTCGTACGGTGTACACAGTCGGCACTTCGAATGCCGCCGACCCCTCCTGAGTCCCTCACGTTAGACGCTCTTAAGGACAGATCTTGTCCTCAAATGCGGTGATACTCAGAGATCTGACCAGCGACCTGCCCGCCCGGATGCTGCGACTGCTGTCACTGCTGCAGACTCGCCGAGAATGGGCGGGGGCCGAACTCGCGGACCGGTTGGGCGTCACTGTGCGCACCGTGCGCCGTGATATTGACCGGCTTCGTCAACTCGGCTACCAGGTCGCTGCCGGCCCGGGCCACGCCGGCGGGTACCGGCTGGTCTCCGGTACCGGTCTGCCGCCACTGCTGCTAGATGAGCGCCTGCACCTGGGGTGCCCTACCCGGCCGCATAACACCGGTGGATGCGCAGACCTGCACCGTTGATCTGTCCGGCGACTGGCTCCTCCAACTTGCCGCAATCCTCGTCGGGCTGGACGCGGACTACACCGTCGACGCCGAACCCGACGTCATGGACTACCTCGCCACCGTTGCCGACGGCGCCCAACACGCCGCGAATCCATCCGGCAATGACCACGATGCCCCGCCCGGAGCAGGTTAACCTTCCCGTCCGTATAGGCGCACACTTCAGAAAACCGTAGACGCGGCAGTCGGATTGGGGCGGCCCGATCGCATAGTCCAAGCCATTGTTTAGCCGATGGTGTCGCCGATAGCGGGCTGCGGCCTCATCCGGATGCCTCCGCGCAGACGTGCTACATTGACGTACATGGGATCGGTTGGGGTACGCGCTCTTCAGCAACACGCATCTGAGGTGGTGCGCCGGGCCGCCGCTGGCGAAGTCGTGGAGATCACTGACCGAGGCCGCCCGGTTGCCCGGCTGGTTCCGACTGCTCGCACGATTCTGGAGGGTCTTGTCACAGCCGGCCTGGCCCGTGCGGCGCGTTCTCGCCTTGACGAGCAGCCGCCTCCGCTGCCGGCACGTACGCGGGGTCCGAGCCTGTCCGATCTGTTGGTGGAGGCGCGGCAGGCTGAACGCTGAAGGGGATGGCCTACTACTTGGACACTTCCGCGTTTCTGAAACTTGTCACGACCGAGCCGGAGACACCAGCCTTGCGCTCATGGGTGCAGCAGGAGGATCCGACGCTTTTCTCGTCGGACCTGCTGCGCACGGAGGCTCTTCGGGCTGCCCGCCGATACTCGGTGGAGGCGCATCGGTTGGCTAGACGTCGGCTGGAAGCGTTGACGTTGCTGTCGCTGACGGCGGACGTCTGTGAACGTGCCGGGGATCTGGATCCGGCCATTCTGCGCTCGCTCGATGCGCTTCACCTTGCTTCCGCGTTGAGCGTCGCCGACGAACTGCAGGGCATTGTCACCTACGACGAGCGGCTGGGCGCGGCGGCTGGCTTGCATGGAGTCACAGTCGTGGCCCCTGTCGGGGAGTGAGGACTTCAGACGCCGCTCGGCGGACGGCCCTGGATGCCCCATCGCTCACAACCGGCCCAACCTCGGTCGTCAGGCCCACCTGATAAGGCAGAGGTCAGTGGTTCAAGTCCACTTAGGCCGACCCCTACAGCTCCTAGTCAGGCTGACTTTCACGGCTGCGACTCAGCGTACCGAGCCGACTTGGGTGACTAACTGGGTGAGGATCCGACATCCGCATTCTGCCCGCGTCGGCCAGGCTCATGGACGGCGGGTGTGTATCAGAGACGCTGCAGCTCGAAGGGCTCGCCGGGTGCCAGGACGCGGATGCGTTCTGGGTTCTCGACCCGGCCCCGCAATGATTCCGGGTCGGCGTTGAAGGGCGGGAAGTCCGGAGCGTCGACACTGCCCCAGTGGTACAGCAGCAACGGCGTTTGCGGGTAGGCGTTCGCCATCTCGATCGCACCGTCGAGGCCGAAGTGCCACTCGCTGTCGGAGAAGTCGAACAACATGGCATCGGCCCTCGGCATCCTCAGGTGATGGTCGCGGATGAGCCGTGAGTCGCCGGGCGCCCAGATGGTGCCGTCTGGGGTTTCGATCCAGAATCCGCAACAGTCCTCCGGTTGGAAGATGCGGTCGCTGGCGCCAGGGGATTCGTTCTGCCACGCATGGTCGGCCGGCGTGACCTCCACCCGCATCGGCCCGATCGCGAACTTGTCACCGATGTCGTGACCGAACCCCGGCAAGCCTTCCTGCTTCATCAGTGATGCCACGTACTGCGTCGAGTGGTACTCACCGGTCACTTCCGCCAGGTCACGGCAGGTGGGGACGCTGTAGTGGTCGTTGTCGCTGTGCGTGAGCAGCACCGCATCCAGCCTCGGCACCTTGCCGGCGACGATCGGGAACTCGATCATCACGGGCATGTCGAAGCCGCCCAGCAGGGGATCGACCATCACCGTCGTCCCGCGGCTGTTGATCAAGAACCCGGCCATACCCAGCCAGCGGAGAACGGTCCCGGCGCCGGCCTCGAACGCTTCCGCACCAAAAGGCTGGGTCTCGGGCGCTCGGGCTTGACGTGGCATGGCTGGACCATATCGCTACGACCCCTGGCGGTTCTGCAAGTAGAGGGTATGGGTGACGGAAACGCGACTGACCCGGCACGGTCGCATGTCGAGGTCAACTTAGGGCTTTGTGAAGGAGGTCGCCGATGGCGGTGATGCCGTCGATCAATCGGTCGTCGGAGATGCCGGAGAAGCTGACCCGGGCGTGGTTGGTCTCTTGGCGTACCGGGAAGAACGTCGCGCCGGGTACGTACGCGACCTTGGCCAGCGGCAGCAGCTGCCGTCGCATGAAGGACTCGGTGTCGAAGCCGTCGGGAAAGGTCAGCCAGGTGGACAGACCGCCGTGAGGACGGGTGTGGGCGACAGTGTCAGGGAACGTGGCGCCGATCGTTTGCAGCATCAGGTCGCGTTTGTGCCGGTAGATCGGGAGCGTGGCGCTGATGTGGGCGTCGATGTCGAATTTGCTGAGGTAGGCCGAGGTCGCGGCCATATTCAAGGTGCTGCTCTGGGTGTCGGCGGCCAGCTTCAGCAGCGCAAGCTTGCTCAAGATCTCGGGCGAGGCGACCGCCCAGCCGAGCCTCATGCCCGGCGCCAAGATTTTGGAAAAGCTGCCGAGGTGGACCACGCGTCCCTGGGTGTCGAGGCTCTTCAGGGTTGGGACGTGATCGCCTTCGTACCGCAGGCTGCGGTACGGCGTATCCTCGACGACGAGCAGGTCGTGCCGGTTGGCGAGCTCGATCAGCCGGTGCCGACGTTCCAGACTCAGGGTTACTCCTGTCGGGTTCTGGAAGTCCGGCACGGTGTAGAGCATCTTGGCCTGCGGATGTGCGTTGAGGGTTTGGTCAAGATGATCCACGTCCATCCCGTCGTCATCGATGGGCACCGCGGCGTAGTCGGGCTCGCAGGGGTTGGAAGCGATCAGCGCCCCAAGGAAGGTCGGATCCTCGGTAATGACGGTGTCTCCGGGGTCCAAGACCAGCTTGGCGCACAGGTCCAGACCTTGCTGCCCACACTGAATGATCAAGACATCATCCAGATCGCACTGCATCCCGTCACGGCTGAGCCGAGTGGCGACCTGGCTCCGGAGCTCCGGGAGACCGTTAGACGTCGTGTACTGCAGAGCCAGCGCGTTCTCGACGACCAGCAGCTCGTTGAAGACGGTGTGAAGGTGCTCCATCGGGAAGAGGGCTGGGTCTGGATAGCCGCCGCCGAACGACAGCACCTCTGGGTCAGCGCCGAGCTGGAGCAGCTCGCGGATGGCCGATGGGCGCACCCGGTCCATGCGGCGGGCATAAGAGATCGTCATGACGGTCAAGACAAGCACGGCGGCGGCCACCGCGATTTTTGATCCCTTCCCGTGCTCGCTGTCGTCGTGGTCCTGGGTGACGACGAGACTCGCACAGCACTGCTGTCCCGCTTGAGGGGCGATGGCCGGCCATCGGCAGATACCCAAGGAACTACAGGTCCATTTGGGCCCACTATTTGATACTTAGGCGCGCTATATGATCACCTTTGTGTCTCACCGCCGGCCATCGATTCCCTCCCCTGATGATCCGCATTTGGAAGTGTGCGGTCGGCTGCTTGCCTAGTGAGAGAGCGAATCGCAGGTAAGGGCCGACCACGGGGCGATACCACAAAGGAGCGGAGTCGTGTGCTCAGATGCTGGAACGGTCAAAGCTTTGCTGCGCGTCCTTTACATCATTAGTAATCTTTCTGTTACCGTTCGCTATCTCGGGTGGTTCGCTTCTCGGGGTGGAAGGACCAGCAAGCCGTGACTGAACAGACGACTGGCCGGGCTGTAAGTGATTATGAAGTTGTTGGCGGCGGGCCTGCCGTGAGTGCTGTCGTAAATGATTTTTACGAACGCATTCTCCGCGACCCGCAGCTGGCGCCGTACTTCGAGGATGTTGATCTTGCGCGACTCAAGCGGCACCAGGTTCTTATGGTGACGAAGGTGCTCGGCGGCCCGGACAACTACAACGGTCGGCCGCTCGACGAGGCACACGACGGCCTCGGAATCACCAGCGATGATTTCGCCGCTGTTGCTGGGCACCTGACCGATGCCATGAAGGATGCCGGGGTCCCCGACGACATCGTCACCAGGGCCATCACCGTCGTTGCCACCACCGAACCGGACATCGTGGAATCTGGATCGCCCTAACGCAAATGGACACCGCCGCCTTGAAGGCCAGTTGGGGGAAGGTCGCGGCAGCAGGCGACGATGTCCCGCTGTACTTCTACTCTCACTTGTTTCTGAGCCACCCCGAGGTGCGCTCAATGTTCCCGATCCAGATGTCGGGTCAGCGCGACAAGTTCGTAGTTGCTCTTGGCGCTGTGGTCTCCAACGTCGACGAGCTCGACAACGCAATACCCCTGCTTGAGCAGTTAGGTCGCGATCACCGTCGCTTTGCGGTGGTCACCGAGCACTACACGGCGGTGGGGGCGAGCCTGCTCGCAACCTTAAAGAAGTTCCTCGGCTCCTCATGGACCCCCGACCTGGCCGACACCTGGGCACAGGCGTACGGGCTGGTTGCCAAGGTCATGGTCGCTGCTGCTGAGCAACATGAAGACGTCGCACCAGCCTTCTGGGAGGCCGAGGTGGTAAGCGTCGAACGACGCTCTGTCGAGGTTGCGGTGGTAGAGGTCGCCCCTCGGGAGCCGTTCCCGTACCGCGCAGGGCAGTCGGTGGCCGTGGAGATTCCGCAGCGGCCGCGACTGTGGCGCTATTTCAGCCCCGCCAACGCTCCGGATGAGTCTGGACGTATGCAGTTCCACATCCAGCCGGTCGCTGGTGGCATGGTGTCCACTGCAGTGGTCCGCCGGCTGAGCCAGGGCGACACCATCCGGATGGGCGCACCGGTCGGCGGGCAGCTCACTCTGCCCGAAAATGGGCACGTTCCCGACCTGCTCATGGTCGCAGGAGGCACTGGTTTGGCTCCGCTGCGCGCCGTACTGGAAGAGATCGAGCGCGGCTGGCGATCAACGGGGTACGGTCCGCGGGTGCACCTTTTCCATGGCTCACGGATGCCCTGGAACCTGTACGACCATGAGCACCTGAGTGGGCTCGCACGCAAGCCGTGGTTCGACTACACCCCGGTGGTCTCTGACGATCCCACGTACTACGGTGCCAAAGGACTCGTCGGCACAGTGGCAGCGAAATCCGGCGATTGGTCGGGCCGCATCACCATGGTTTGCGGCTCGGCGGATATGGTCCGTTATACGGTCCAGGAGCTTGAGGCCGCGGGCGTTCCCGCCGCGTCGATCCGGCGTGAGCAGTTCGATTTCCAAGGGGCGGCGTCGCCGACGGAGGAGTTACATGACGCAATGGAGACCCGATAGCAGTGGCGGGGGTACAGAGCATGAGCAGGACTGAGCTACCGCGCGCCCGCACCAGTCCACATGACGTACGTCGCAAGAACTTCACCGTCCGGCTCCGCGGCATCGACCCCGGCGAGGTTCGGCACTTCCTCACCGGCCTTGCGGATGAACTCGAGGGTCTCCAGACCCAGGCTGCCGTCCTGACGCAGGAGAACCAAGGGCTACGCGGCCAGCTCGACAAGGCACGGGCCGATCTTGACTCGGCTCGATCAGAGCTCGACGAGGCGCGGTCAGACCCGATGGAAAACGCGACGGATCAGGCAGTCTCCGTCCTTAATCAAGCGCAACAACTGGCTGATTCCCTGATTGACGAAGCGATGCAGTCCGCACGCGATCTGCTGCTGACGGCGCGCTCCCAGCAGCGCGATGTCATGGAGCAGGCCAAGGTCGCTGCAAACGGCGCCGTCACGCGGGCCACGGCGATTGCGGAGCGCGCCGGCAGCGAGGATGCTGCGGGACGCGACGTAGAGTACATCCGGATGTTTGCCAAGGTGGCCCAAGTGCAGTTCCAGGCCGTACTGGATGCGCTCAATGAGCAAGTGAGCAAGCTCGGTGAGGCGGGTGGAGTCGAGCCTCTCAGGCCCGAGGCGCGAGCCGCGGATTCTGCCTAGACCGTCCCCCCTACTGGCGGAATGCGGCGACGGACAACTCCGCATCAGCCACGTGGACTCCGCGTCATCTGCAGATGGCGCGGGGTGCCAGTAAAGGATGCGGAGTCGGATGTGCCCAGCCGAGCTGGCGAGTTCTGGGCGCGAGCCTCAGCCGTTGAGCGGCGCGGTGGAGTCACGTACCACAAGACGAGTAGCCAGCTCGATGTGACGGGTGCCGACGACGTCGTTTCTGATCATCTGCGCCAAAGATCGCGTCGCGACCCGGCCCATCTCTAAGAGAGGCTGTGCGACGGTTGTCAGGGGTGGAGCGGACCGGCTGGCGAGGAAGGTGTCGTCGAAACCCACAACACTGAGGTCCTGCGGTATCCGAATGGAACGCCGGCGGGCCTCTTCCATGATCCCAAGTCCGATTTCGTCGCTAGCCGCGAAGATCGCCGTTGGTCGGTCGGACCGATCAAGCAGGTTACGGGCGGCGCGTCGACCCGCGTCGTAACTGAAGGCTGAGTGAGTGATCAACGACTCGTCTAGCTCGATCCCCGCTTGGCGCAGTGCCGAGCTGTATCCAGCTAGTCGAGCATGACTGCAGTCCACCGAATGCGGGCCACCAGCGTGGCCAATACGTCGGTGCCCCAGGGAAAGCAAGTGTTCGGCAGCAGTAGTGCCGCCGGTGAAGTTGGTGGCACCGATAGTGATGCACTTGGTATCAGCAACTCGGGCGGGATCGACGACAACAACCGGGAAGCCGCCCTCATCCAATGCTTTGACAGCTGAGCTTGAGGCATCGGCGGTAACGAAGATTGCGCCGACGTGATCGGATTGAAGCAAGGCTCGAGGATTGATCATCGAGGAACTGGGTATCGGACCGATCACTACCTCAAACCCCTCCGATGCGGCGGAGGAGGTAACGCCTTCCAAGACGGCCATGATGTACGGACTCTGCAGTTCAGGAACGACGACCTCGATCGATCGGCCTAGCTCACGCCGCCGGGCCGAATCAGACCCCGCCGGTCGGTACTCGGAGTCTCTTAACTGTTTCTGCACCCGTCTACGGGTCTCCGGTGAGACGTCGGCGCGGTCATTGAGCACCTTTGAGACCGTGGCCACCGATACCCCGGCAGCACCTGCGATTTCGGCAAGCGTGGTCCGGTGTTTCGGCACCGCGACCTCCAGTCAAAAAGTTTCGGCGATTGCAGCCACTGATTGCCATCAGCTGACTCTTATGTATACATCTGAATAAGCACGAATACAGTTCTTGACAGAAGATCTGCGAGGGTCTATCTTAAGCCGAAATCTTTCGGTTAACTCGAAAGTTTTCGAAGCTGCGACGAAGATTTCCACTCTCTCCTGGAGGATCGATGACAACTTCACGTAGCAGCCGGCGGACGTTTTTGGGCCTAGCGGCCGGCTCAGCCCTCGGCGCGTTCGGGCTGGCAGCCTGTGGCACCTCCGGTCCTGCTCAGCCCGGTGGAGCGGCCGCGAGCGGCAGTGCGCCCGCTGGCGGCGGTGCAGCCGGGAATGCCACCATGTGGGCGCTGAGCGGGCAGCCTAACCAAGGCATTCGGCAGAACTCAGTGGATGCTTTCAACAAGCTGGGAAAGGGAACCATCAAGGTCACCTTCTTCCAAAACGACCCCTACAAAGCCAAGATCCGTACCGCGGTAGGAGCCGGACAGGCGCCCACGCTGATCTACGGTTGGGGCGGCGGCATCCTCAAGTCGTACGCTGACGCCGGCCAAGTGGACGATCTGACCAGCTGGCTTAGCGAGAACTCCGCCTTCAAGGACAAGGTCCTGCCCTCGACCTGGAAGGCGGCGACGATAGACGGCAAGTTTTATGCCGTTCCCGCGCAGAACACCCAGCCCATCGTCATGTACTACAACAAGACCTTGTTCGACAAGGCCGGAGCTCAGCCCCCCGCCACCTGGGATGACGTGATGAAGCTGGTCGAGACCTTCAACTCCCAAGGTGTCGCACCGTTCTCTCTCGGCGGTCAATCCAAATGGACCTCGATGATGTGGTTGGAGTACTTGTTCGACCGGATCGGCGGCCCAGAGGTCTTCGACGCGATCTACGCCAACAAGCCCGATGCCTGGTCCGACCCCGCGGTGATCAGCAGCTGCCAAAAGGTCCAGGAGCTGGTGAAAGCGAATGGCTTCATCAAGGGCTTCTCCTCGATCGCCGCCGACACCAACGCCGACCAGGCGCTGCTCTTCACTGGCAAAGCAGCGATGATGCTGCACGGTGCCTGGGCGTACGGCAGCATGAAGTCAACCAACGCGAAGTTTGTCGCCAGCGGGCTGGCATTCGGCAACTTTCCTACCGTGCCCGGCGGCAAGGGCGACCCCAAGAACATTGTCGGCAACCCGACGAACTACTTCTCAATCTCCTCAAAAGCGACCGATGAGGAGAAGACCGTGGCCAAGGCCTATTTCACCGACGGGCTGTTCACCGACGCCGTCACTGACGCGTTCATCCAAAGCGGCCAAGTGCCAATAACCAAAACCGCGGAATCAAAGCTGGCCAGTTCACCGGATGCCCCGTTTCTGCAGTTCGTCTTCAACATGGCCAAGGGCGCGCCCAACTTCCAGCAGTCCTGGGACCAGGCCTTGAGCCCTGCACAGGCGGAGAAGCTGCTGAACAACATCGACCAGCTGTTCTTGTTGAAGATCACTCCGGAGCAGTTCGCCTCTGCCATGAACAGCACCATCGGAACCTGACATGACCGCCCTCGCTCCCCTGGCACAGCCCGGGACTCAAACCGAGGCGCTGGAACCGGTCCCGTCGGCGGGCGGCGCAAAGAATCGACTCGGCATCTTGGTACTTCCCGCCCTGCTGATGTTTCTCGCCTTCGCCTTTATTCCGCTGATCGGCGTACTGCTACTGTCGTTCACCGACTGGGACGGCCTCAGCGCGATCAACTTCGTCGGCCTGCAAAGCTGGCAGCAGGTGCTGACCGACCCAGAGACCTACCACTCACTCTGGCTGACCTTCGCGCTGATGATCTGCACGTGGGTAGTCCAGACCCCTATCAGCCTGCTGCTGGGAACCTTCGTTGCCGGCCAACAGCGTTACCGGGCGTTCCTGGCCGTGCTGTTCTTCCTGCCGCTGCTGATGTCCTCAGCTGCCATAGCAATCGTCTATAAGTCCTTGCTGGACCCCAACTTCGGGCTGAGCGCCGGCCTACACCTGCCATTCCTTGCACAGGATTGGCTAGGCAACCCCACACTGGCGTTCATCACCGTGGTCTTCGTGATCGCCTGGCAGTTCATCCCCTTCCACACACTGCTCTACCAAGGTGGGGTGCGGCAGATCCCAGAGCAGCTCTATGAGGCGGCTCAGATCGACGGCGCAGGGCGCCTCCGGCAGTTCTTCTCGATCACTCTGCCCCAGCTGAAGTACACGATCATTACGTCCTCGACCCTGATGCTCGTCGGATCACTGGTGTACTTCGATTTGATCTGGGTGCTCACCCAGGGCGGTCCGGGAAACGCCACCCGCATTCTCGCCCTGGACATGTACATCCGAGGATTCCAGGCGAACCAGATGGGTGCCGCGAGCGTGATCGGAGTTTTCCTCGTCGTCTTGGGCCTGGTGTTGACGCTGGTCATCCAGCGGCTCGGCGGCCGCGATCTGCGGGCCAGTCAGATGGAGGGAATGTGAGATGACGACGACAGTCGCTACTCCGGTCGCTACACCTCCGCGGACCTCTGCGACCCGCCGACGAGTGAAGGGCACTCGCAACTATCTAGGCGGCTTCTTCGCCTGGGTGTGGTTGGCGATCATCATCATTCCGATCTATTACGCAGTGATCACGACCTTCAAAGAGCAGGGCGCCTACTTCACCCAGAATCCGCTCGCCTTGCCCAGCCCGCCGACGGTTGCGGCATACAAGGACGTGGTAGAGGCTGACATCGGGCTCTACTTCCTCAACTCGGTGATCGTCACCATCGGAGCGGTGATCCCGATCGTGCTCTTCAGCTTCCTGGCGTCGTACGCAATCGTTCGTGGTGACAGCCGATTTCTGCGCTTCAGCCGTACTTTGTTCCTGGCCGGGCTGGCCATCCCGCTGCAGGCCACGATCATTCCTATTTACTTGATCATTACCCGAATTAAGATGTACGACTCGCTCGGCGCGCTGATCTTGCCCTCCATCGCGTTCGGGATCCCGCTCACCGTACTGATCTTGAGCAACTTCATCCGCGACGTGCCTCGGGAGCTCTTCGAATCGATGCGGCTGGATGGCTGCACCGACTGGCAGATGGCGTGGCGACTGGCCTTCCCCCTAACGAGGCCGGCCATCGTGACGGTCAGCATCTACAACGGTCTCAACGTCTGGAACGGCTTCCTCTTCCCCCTCATCTTGACCCAGAGCCCGGATAAGCGCGTCCTGCCGCTGGCGTTGTGGGCCTTCCAGGGTGAGTACCAAGTCAACATTCCGGCCGTCCTCGCTGCTGTCGTGCTCTCCACTCTGCCGATCTTGATTCTCTACGTCGTCGGCCGTCGACAGCTGCTACGTGGCCTGACCGCGGGATTTGGTAAGTAACCTCGCCGTACCCGCGGCTTCGCCGCTAGAGCCCGGTCACAACCTCAGACACGTGATATCTGGAGGAATCCCAATGACCACCTCCCGAACCGACGCCGCGGCTACTTGGCAAGATGCCGATCTTGAGGCGTCGGTCCGACTCGATGCTCTGATCGCCGATATGACCCCGGCGGAGAAGCTTGCTCAGCTGGGCAGCGTCTGGCTCGGCTTCGACGTCGTGACCGGTGAAGTGGCGCCCATGCAGAACGTCTTCAGCCGGGAGATCCAATGGCCGGAGGCGGCGGCGAACGGACTCGGTCAGCTGACCCGGGTGTTTGGGACCAGACCGGTGACGGCTGCCGAGGGGGTGCAGCGGGTTGGGGACTTGCAGCGGACGGTGGCGGAGTCCGCGCGGCTGGGCATCCCGGCCATCGTTCACGAGGAATGCCTCACCGGGTTCACTACCTATCAGGCGACCGTCTATCCGACGGCCCTGGCATGGGCAGCGACCTTTGATCCTGGACTGGTCCACGAGATGGCGTCTGCCATCGGCCGCGACATGGCGGCCGTTGGCGTACACCAGGGTTTGTCGCCGGTGCTGGACGTGGTCCGGGACTACCGGTGGGGCCGGGTCGAGGAAACCATGGGCGAGGATCCGTACCTGGTCTCCCAGCTGGGCACCGCCTACGTCCGCGGCCTGGAGGACAACGGCATCATCGCCACTCTTAAGCACTTCGCCGGATATGCGGCGTCGCAGGCTGCGCGCAACCATGCGCCGGTGAGCATGGGCCCGCGCGAATTCGCCGACTACATCCTGCCGCCGTTCGAGCATGCGGTACGGGTCGGTCGAGTGCGCAGTGTCATGAACTCCTACACCGATGTCGACGGGATCCCCGTCGCCTCCGACCCGTGGCTGCTGACCGAGGTGCTGCGAGATGCCTGGGGGTTCACTGGGACCGTGGTCTCGGACTACGGCGCGGTGACCTTCCTGCAGCTGATGCACCGGATCGCCGGGACGGAGGGCGAGGCGGCGAGGTACGCACTGGCCGCCGGACTGGATATCGAGCTGCCGAGCACGTTGTGTTACGGGGAGCCGCTGCTCGCCGAGATCGAGGCCGGCCGGGTTGATGAGGCGCTGGTGGATCGAGCGCTACGGCGCGTCCTAGCGCAGAAGCTAGAGCTTGGGCTGCTTGATGCCGGCTGGTCACCGGAACCCCTGGACGATGGCATTGACTTCGATTCGGCCGGTAACCGCGATATCGCCCGCCGGATGGCGGAGTCCAGCATTGTGCTGCTGGACAACCAGACCGGGTCGCTGCCGCTGCAAACGCCGCAACGGATTGCCGTGATCGGGCCGTGCGCCGATGATCCGCAGGCGTTCTTTGGTTGCTACGCCTTCCCCAATCATGTGATCCCGCAGTTCCCCGACTTCGATCAGGGCATCGGCATCGCAGCCGACTCAGTGCTGGCTGCCGTGCGAGCGGAGTTTTCGGCAGCTGAAGTGCGCTATCAGCCCGGATGTCAGGTCAGCGAGGGCGACCTATCCGGGGCATCGGCCGCGGTTGACGAGGCAGCAGCGGCCGATGTGGTGGTGCTGGCCGTCGGTGATCGGGCCGGGTTGTTCGGGGGCGGAACCTCAGGGGAGGGCTGTGACGCTGAGGACCTCACTCTGCCGGGTCACCAGCCGGAGCTGGTCGAGGCGATTTTGCAGGTCGGGCGGCCGACCGTGCTGCTAGCGCTGTCGGGTCGCCCGTACGCGTTGGGCCAGTACCAGGGCCGAGCGGCGGCAATCGTGCAAGCCTTCTTCCCCGGTGAAGAGGGTGGGGCGGCTCTGGCCGGCGTGCTATCTGGGCGGGTGAATCCATCCGGCAAGCTGCCGGTTGGCGTGCCGCTCCATGCTGGCGGCCAGCCGCACACCTACCTAGCGGCTCCCCTCGGCCAGAACAGTCAGGGGGTAAGCAACCTGGACCCGACCCCGGCATTTCCGTTCGGGCATGGCCTGTCCTATACGTCGTTCGACTACGAGAATCTGCGAGCCAGTGCGGCCGAGATCGAGACCGCGGGCGCCATCGAGCTGACCATCACCGTACGCAACTCCGGAGATCGGGAGGGACAAGAGGTTGTCCAGCTGTACGCCGCGGACCCGGTCGCAAGCGTCACGCGTCCGGTCACCCAGCTGATCGGGTTTGCCCGCGTGCGGTTGGATGCCGGAGCGGCGGCTGAGGTGTCGTTCACGGTCCACGCCGACCGGCTGTCGTTCACTGGGCGAACCATGGAGCGCATTGTGGAGCCAGGTGAAGTGACGTTCCGGGTAGGCACGGCTGGCAGTACCTTCGCCGGGCCCCTGTCGGTCCAATTAGTCGGAGAAACCCGTACGATCCGCGGTCAGCGGGTAATGGACACCCCAGCCGAGATCAGTTATCCGTCACCCAGCTAGAAGTAAAGGAGTAGCCATGACAGCAACGCTCACTCGCGAGGACATGGACCGCAGGCCTACTCGCGACGACCAGTTCAGCTTTGGACTGTGGACCGTTGGGTGGCAGGCCCGGGACCTGTTCGGTGAGGCGACCCGGCCCGTCCTGGCCACCGTGGAGGCCGTCAATCGGTTAGCCGAGATGGGTGCGTATGGGATCACCTTCCACGACGACGACTTGATTCCGCCGGGCAGCAGTGCCCAAGACCGAGACCGGATCATCGCCGAGTTCCGCGAGGCCCTGGACGAGACCGGGATGGTGGTGCCCATGGTGACCACCAACCTGTTCCACGACCCAGTGTTCAAGGATGGTGGGTTTACCAGCAACGACCGGACCGTGCGGCGCTACGCCATTCGTAAGGTCATGCGCAACATCGACCTGGCGGCTGAGCTGGGCGCGCAGACCTATGTCTTCTGGGGTGGACGTGAGGGGTCGGAGGTCGACTTCGCCAAGGATGTCCGCGCTGCCCTCGACCGGTATCGGGAGGCGATGGACACGCTGGCCGGCTACGTGATCGAGCGTGGATACCCCATGCGGTTCGCGATCGAGCCGAAGCCGAATGAGCCACGCGGGGACATCCTGCTGCCCTCGATCGGTCATGCCCTGGCCTTCATTGCCGAGCTGGAGCACGGCGACATGGTCGGCATCAACCCCGAGACCGGTCATGAGCAGATGGCCACCCTCAACTACACGCATGGCATTGCCCAGGCATTGTGGGCCGGCAAGCTGTTCCACATTGACCTGAACGGGCAGAAAGGTCCCCGCTACGACCAGGACTTCGTCTTCGGCTACGGCGACCTGCTACAGGCGTTCTCAACTGTGGACCTGCTGGAGAACGGTGCACCGGGTGGTGGGCCGGTCTACGAGGGGCCACGACACTTCGACTACAAGCCGCTACGCACCGAGGACATGGATGGCGTGTGGGAGTCGGCTCGGGCAAACATGGAGCTCTACCTGTCGCTCCGGGAGAAGGCCCGGGCGTTTCGGGCTGACCCGGAGGTGCAGGAAGCACTGCAGGCCGCGCGGGTTCCCGAGCTGGCCGAGCCCACGCTCGGAGAGGGTGAGACGTACAACGAATTGCTGCAGGACCGCAGCGCGTTCGAAGACTTCGACATCGACCGAGCCCGCACCCAGGGCTACGGATTCGCCCGCCTGCAGCGGCTTGCCATCGAACACCTGCTGGGCACCCGCTGATCCTTTCGACGAAGGCCCAGGGAGTCAGTGCGTGAACACTGAGAGGAAATCCCGGACTTTTTCTTCGTGCCACCGCTCTCGCTTGGCTGCAGCCCCTCCGCAAACTCGACAGACATGCGAAAGGTCGACAAACACATGCCATATGAGTTCCATGTCGCAACAACCGGATCGGACAATGCCGACGGCTCAGCGGATCGTCCGCTGCGGACCATCAATCGGGCTGCGGACCTTGCCATGCCTGGCGATACCGTCGTCGTCCACAGCGGGGAGTACCGGGAGTGGGTCCAGCCGCGGCGCGGCGGGCTCAGCGAGCTGCGACGCATCACCTATACCGCAGCCCCCGGCGAGCACGTCGTGATAAAAGGCTCGGAACAGCTCACGGGATGGGACCGGGTGAGCGGCAACGTCTGGATGGTCGCCGTGCCGAACAGCCTCTTCGGCTCCTTCAACCCGTTCGCCGAAGAGATTGAAGGCGACTGGATCGTCTACTCCGACAAGTCCGCGCCGAAGAAGCACCTGGGCGATGTGTACCTCAACGGCATCAGCTTCTATGAGGTGCTGAGCCTTCCGGAAGTGTCGGATCCGCCGCTGCGCACCGAGGTGATAGACGACTGGACCGGAACACTCGACCAGATCCGCGATCCCGGGCAGACACAACTTGTCTGGTACGCCGAAGTGGCTGATGAGCAGACCACCATCTGGGCCAACTTCCAGGCCGTGGACCCGAACCAGGAGCTGGTCGAGATCAACGTACGGCGCTCGGTTTTCTACCCGGTCGAGCACCACCTCAACTACATCACCGTTCGCGGGTTTGAACTCGCCCAGGCCGCCAGCCCCTGGGCCCCGCCGACGGCCGACCAGCCCGGCCTGATCGGGCCGAACTGGGCCAAGGGCTGGATCATCGAAGACAACGTTATCCACGACGCGAAGTGCTCGGCCGTCTCCCTCGGCAAGGAGATGTCCACAGGCCACAACTACGCGACGCTGCGACTTGACAAGCCGGGCTACCAGTACCAGCTCGAGTCGGTCTTCTCCGCCCGGCAGATCGGCTGGGACCGGGAACACGTCGGATCCCACATCATCCGCCGCAACACCATCTACGACTGTGGCCAGAACGGCATCGTCGGCCACCTCGGCTGCGTGTTCTCCACGATCGAGGACAACCACATCTACAACATCGCTCTCAAGCGGGAGTTCTACGGATACGAGATCGGCGGCATCAAGCTGCACGCTGCCCTCGATGTGATCATCCGCCACAACCGCATCCACGACTGTTCACTAGGAACGTGGCTGGACTGGCAGACCCAAGGCACCCGCGTGTCGCGGAACCTCTTCTACGACAACAAGCGCGACCTGTTCGTGGAGGTGAGTTCCGGACCCTATCTGGTCGAGCACAACATCCTCGCGTCCCCGGTCTCGCTGGAGATATTCAGCCAAGGCGGCGCGTTCATTCACAACCTCGTGTGCGGGACGGTGTCGATCGAACCCGTCCTCGAACGACCCACCCCCTACCACGTACCGCATAGCACCCAGGTAGCCGGCTACGCCGCGATCCACGGTGGCGACGACCGCCACATCGGCAACATTTTTCTGGGGGGCGAGGTCACCCAGGCCTACGGAGCGTCGGCACGATCAGGTAGTTTGGGCAACCGCCTCGAGAAAGCCGAGTACGGCACCGTCGGCTACGACGGACACCCGGCGTCGATGGAGGACTACCTCGCCCTGACCGGCGACCCCACCCGTGGCGACCACCAACGATTTCTGGGTGTGAAGCAACCGGTCTATATTCGCGACAACGTTTACGCCGGTGGAGCCACACCTTTCGAGGCCGAGAAGGGGGCAACCGTTCTTACCGGCAACGAGGTGATCGCGACGGTCGTCGACGAAGGCGACGAGGTCTACCTGGAGACCCGCCTGCCGGCCGATTTCGACAACGTTCGCCTCGGCATCATCACCGGATCCGATCTTGAACGCGTCCGGTTCGTCGATGCCGAGTTCGAGGAGCCCGACGGCAGCCCCGCAGTCCTGGGCACCGACCTGGTCGGCGTCGAGAAGACACGGAACGCCTCCTGCCCGGCCGGACCGATCACGGCGCTCGCGTCGGGGGAGGCACGCACCCGCGTTTGGTAGCCGAACACTTCGCCTGAGTACGCTTGCCGTTGTGCGCAGGCGGGGCGACCGTGAACCTTCCGGCGCGACTCTGGCCCAGGAGACGTCTGTAGCACCGCCAGATTTTGCCTCGCCTAAGGCGAGCGACCTCGTCTTCGCTGCAATAATCGGCGGTTCTGCCGGCGCCGCGCTGGCGGCGCGCTCGAACAGGGTCGTCACGGCTTTGTCGACGATCGGTGGGGCCACGCTACTGGCAGGTGCCAAAGCCGTCGCACGCGCAGGGAAGCGCGGAATTGAGATCCAACCGTTGTGGTACCGGATCGCATCGACCGGCGCAATGATTGCACCACTTGGATGGCTCGCGGGCAAGATAACCAGCGCAGGACCAACCCTGATCGGGACCGCAACAGGCTTGCTCGCGGGGCTTCTGGGGGTACGCCCGCAGAAGGTCATCCTTGGGCCGCTGGTGGGCGCGGCGGTTGGGCGCGGGTTGGCAGCGCTCGAACGCAGGCCATCGCCGGCCGCGGTGGCGACAGTCACACTGGTGATCTACCGGATGTTGTCAGCGGCGGTGTTCCGAGACGCCCAGGTGACACTGCTGGCCGTCCGCGCGAATGTCGCCGATCTGCCGTTCGTCGTACCGCTGGAAGCGCGGTCCCGTTATGTGGGCGTCGACTTCGTGCGATCGCTGGCGGAGGTGCTTGGTGGCAGCTACGTTCGCGACGCCGGCGACGCAGGCATCGTCGCGTCCCTTGACGCCCTGGCCGGTCCCGACTTCGATCCTGGCGCAGTCGATCCCCAGGTTCGGGAGTTTTACGAGCACACCACCCGCTTCGCGCTGGACATCGTTCCCGAGTGGCGGACCTGGGTCCGTCCCGCGTACCTGCTTTACAGCTCATTCGTGGCAAAGCCACTCGGTCAGGCAAACCTGCCCATGAACCAGCGCCAGGCCCTGCGCGGCGTGCGTAGCCGGATCGACACGATCGACATAGATAGCGACGAAATCATCGACATCCGCGGCTGGATCCGGTCCTTTGCCGCCACAGGCGAACCGATCTATGTGGGGATCTACACCACCTACCGCCATGACGACCGCGGCTACGTCAGTGTGGGGTTCCCGTTGCCGCAGTCCAGCTTCACGGCCACCCTGGCGCCACGCGCCCGCGCCGGCGGGGGCCTGGTGTTGACCAGTCGTAGCCCCCTGCCGCATACCGGCCATTACCTGACCTTCATCGAGGCTGAATCGCGGGAGCTGACGACGCTGGGGGTGCCTGGTTTCAAAGAGGAGCTCGACGTCTACGTCGCCGACGGCGAGCTGCGTGCTGACCACGCATTCTGGCTCTTCGGCCTGCCATTCCTGGTACTGCGCTACCGGATCCGCCGCAAATCCGTCGCACGCCCGGCCTCGGAAGCGTAGTGATTGGCTATGAGCCGGCTGACGATGATCATGATTAGGCCGTGCTCGATTCAAGCGCCTTACGGCAAGATCATCGGAGTACGAATGTCGCCATGGTGCATCGGGTGACCACGGATTCCACGCTGTCGAACTGGGATATTCGCCAACGAGCGGCGTACCGCCGGGCGGTCGAAGCGGTGATCTGGGGGAAGCCCGCCGTCAACTACCAGATGATGTACCAGGCCTCGGCGCGAGTGGGCGGTCCAGGAGACAACCAGATCGTCCACTGGCCTGGACTGTTGGACTGGAAGAACCAAACGCTGACGCCCAATCCCGACGTCATCTGTCTGATGCCGTTCTTCAACACCAAGGACGTCGGGCCGCTCGTACTCGAGGTGCCGCCGGCGGGCGACGAAGGTGCCCTCAACGGCAGCATCATGAACTACTGGCAGGTCGCGATCGAAGACATCGGTCCAGCTGGGGTCGATGAGGGTCGCGGCGGCAAGTGCCTGATCTTGCCACCCGATTACGACACCGACCCGCCCGATGGCTACCTTGCGCTACGGTCGGACACCTATCAGGGTTATGGACTCATCCGGTCCATCCTCCGTGGCGGCAGCGACGCCGAAATCGCCCAAGCCGTCGACTATGCCCGCAAGATCAAGTTGTATCCGCTGTCGCAGGTCGACAACGTACCCGAGACGGCGTGGGTTGACGCGAGTACACAGCGGTTCGATGCGGCCATTCCGTACGACATTCGTTTCTTCCAAGCGCTCCACAAGATCATCCAGACGGAGCCGTTTTTGCATCGGGACAGGGTCATGATCGACCAGCTTCGCTCACTGGGCATCGAGGCCGGCAAGCCATTCGACCCCGATTCCGCCGCTCAGGAGATCTTGACTGCCGCCATCCATGAGGCGCGAACCTGGATAGATCTGAGTACGAGGCGGTCTTCCAGCCGTTCGCCGAGGGCGCCCGATGGGCTCTACCTGCGCTCCCAGAGCTGATCAAGGCCGTCGAGGCCAACTTCGAGCAGCCCGACGCTTACCCGGTTCTTGCGCGGGCCGTCGCTTACAGCTTCGCATTCTTCAGCTCCAAGCACCTCGGCAAGGGCCAGTTCTATCTCATGACGATCGTGGACAGCGACAGCGAGCCACTCGACGGTGCGATGAGCTACCGGCTCAGCGTCCCGGCGGATGCACCGGTCACGCAGTACTGGTCCGCCACCGTCTACAACCGCGATACCCACACTTTGATCAGAGATGTGGACCGCGCTGGACGGTCATCTCAAAGCCCCGGCTTGCAGAGCAACGCCGATGGATCTGTCGACATCTATTTCGGCCCGACCCCGCCCGATGGCCAAGAGAGCAACTGGATCCCCACCGATCCACAAGGCCGATTCGAAGTCCTCTTCCGCTTCTATGGGCCCCGGCCCGCGCTGTTCGACAAGTCATGGCGGCTCACCGACATCCAACGCGTCGCATGAGCACGAGCGACGACTGGGCGGACCGCCAGCGGGCACAGGCGGATGGCTTCGAAGGGCGCTTGAGTTATAGCAGCCAGGCCTGCCATTAGAGCAGGCTGGCCAGCGGGATCGTCGGGTCGGCGAGATCATCGGCGTTGATCGGGCGTGTCGACTGGATCAGTCTCTCGATGTCCTCGGCGACATCCCAGATGTTGATGTTCATGCCGGCCTGGACGCGGTGCTCGTAAAGCCAGAAGATGATCATCTGATTGGAGTCGGCGTGCTGGCGGATGATCACCCGGTCATACCCGGCGGGGCCGATGTCACCGGTGTATTCCATGCTGAGGTCGTACTGATCGGTGAAGAAGTACGACGGCCGTACATCGACTGCGTCTTGGCCCAGCATCGACTTGGCGGCGACGGCGCCTTGGCGTCGGGCGTTGGCCCAGTGCTCGACACGAGTGTGTCGTTCCAGGCGCGGGTTGTACGCATGAGCGATGTCGCCAGCGGCGAAGATGTCCGGATCAGAGGTTCGCAGGTGCTCGTCGACGACGATACCGTTGTCGATCTTGAGACCCGCCGCTGCCGCTAGTTCGATGCGGGGGATGACCCCGACGCCAACGATGATCATGTCGGCGTCGATCCGGGTCCTATCGCTCAGCAAGACACCGGTCGCCGTCCCGTCCCTGCCGATCAGTTCCGTTGCCGTAGTCCGGTAGTGCAGGTCCACGCCATGGCTGCGGTGCAGCTCATCAAAGATCGGCGCGACCTCAGGGCCGAGGACATGCTGTAGCGGCATATCACCGGACACCAAGATCGTCACGTCTAGTCCTGCGGCGCGGGCAGCGGCGGCAGTCTCCAGCCCGATCCAGCCGGCACCAATGATCACCGCCCGCTTCGCCCGGGCGAATTCGATCTTGATCCGCTCGCTGTCCTCGACGTTGCGCAGGTAGTACGCGCCGTCAAGGTCGGCACCCGGCAGATCAAGGCGGCGAGGTTTTGAGCCGGTGGCCAGCAGCAGCTTGTCGTAGCGCAGCTGGGTGCCAGTGGCACTTGCGACCGTCCGTGCGGCCGAGTCGAGTGAGGTCACCGCATCGCCCAGAGACAACTCCACGGCATGTTCGGCGTACCAGGATTCTGGGTGGACGAAGATGCTGTCGCGGTCAGCATTTCCTAGGAGGTAGTCCTTGGACAGGGGAGGGCGTTCGTACGGAAGGTTCGGCTCCTGGCTGAGCAGCGTGATGCTCCCGTCGAAACCTTCCTCGCGGAGGGTCTGAGCTGCAATGGCGCCGGCCATGCCGCCGCCGACGATGATGAAGCTTGCTTTGTTGTTCATGGGTGGGCCTTGTCGTGGGTGGCGATGAGGGTGAAGAACTCGGCGCGGGAGGCGGCGTCACTGCGCAGCTGGCCGTGTAGAGCGGAGGTGACGGTAGTGGCTCCCGGCGCTTGGACGCCGCGTACGGTCATGCAGAGATGCTCGGCTTCTACAACGACACCCACACCGCGCGGTGCCAGCTGATCTTGGAGCCAGTCGGCGACCTGTTGGGTCAGCCGTTCCTGCACCTGCGGGCGGCGGGCGAACAGCTCGACTACGCGCGCCAACTTCGACAGGCCAAGGATCCGCTCCCCTGGTAGGTAGCCAACGTGTGCGACGCCCACGAACGGCAGTAGGTGATGCTCACACACCGACTGCACCGGAAGTGAACGGGCGATGATCAACTCGTCATATTTGGCGTCGTTCGGAAAGGTGGTCAGGTCGAAGGGACGCGGGCTGAACATTTCCGCGTACGCACGTGCCATCCGAGCGGGGGTAGCGGCCAGGCTCTCGGTGTCGAGGTCCACTCCGAGCGCGACCAGGAATGCAGCTGCAGCCTGCTCGGCGGCGGCCAGGTCGGTTCCAGTCTGTGGTTTCACGACATGTAATGCCGTGCGTGGCGGAGCCTGAGCTATGTCGGCACCGTTCAAAGGGTGCGCAACCACCGGTTCGGCACTCACGAGGCCGGCCCTTCTCGCATCGTCGTTGACCCTCCTTGTAAAAGACACTAACGTGGACGTTAGACCAGCGATAGGTCTTTCGTCAAGAGGTTTGTCTTTTAGAAAGATGGCATCCATGAGCAGGGACGATCTTGCGGAGAGTGTGGCTGGCGTCGCGGCGCTTGCTGACCGGGTCCGGCGTGACCTCTATCTCTATGTGAGCGCGCAACCAGCGCCAGTCAGTCGAGACCAGGCCTCCGACGCCCTAGGCATCGCACGTCACACGGCTAAATTCCACCTCGACAAGCTCGCCGAGGAGGGCCTGCTCGACATCAGCTTCAAGCGACTCTCTGAGCGACGCGGCCCGGGAGCCGGCCGTCCCACCAAGCTTTACGTGCGATCTGCCCGACAGCTCTCGGTCATCTTGCCTGAACGCCGATACGACGTCGCAGGACATCTGCTGGCCGCTGCCATCGAAGATGCGTCGACACGTAGCGAGCTTAACGACGCCTTGACAACTACGGCTGGCGACTGGGGCCGCAATCTCGCAGACCAAGCTCGCTCAACGGCCGGCCCTCGACCGAGCCCTCAGCGGCTGCTCGCCTGCACGTGTCAGGCTTTAGCCGAGAACGGGTACGAACCACAGCGTTCTGGCGGCACCATCGTGCTGCGTAACTGCCCCTTCGATGCGCTCGCCCGCGAACACACTGAACTGGTCTGCGGCATGAATCTCGCCATCCTGACGGGCGTGACCGAGCAGCTCCAGGAGACTTCGCTGGTTGCTCGGCTGGAACCCAGGCCGGACCGCTGCTGTGTCGTCTTGGTGTCGGCAGACGGGGATATCGCCTCGTGTGCTCCAACCGGCACAACCAAGGGTGATCGGCACCCGTGACTGACTTGTGATAAGGAATCTACTGCCGGTCACGGACGGTCTCGCTAGCGTGAGCTTCAATTACGGCGGGTGGTCAGACGCCGCGAGGAGCGCCGATGGCAGACGGGACCCCAGGGGCCGGGATGAGCGATGTCAGCAGTCCGCTGCTGGAGGTTCGTGGCCTGGTCAAGGACTATCCAGGCGTACGCGCGCTCGGGGGTGTCGACCTAACGGTCACTAGCGGCCAGGTTCATTGCCTGATCGGTCAGAATGGCGCCGGCAAATCGACGCTCATCAAATGTGTCTCCGGCCTCGTTGAGCCGACCGCAGGTGAGGTCCGATTCCAAGGCGAGCCGCTGCCAGTCGGCGATCCGAATGCATCCATCGCCCGCGGCATCGCCACCATCTACCAGGAGCTAGACCTGGTCCCACATCTCTCCGTCGCACTCAATGTCTTCTTGGGTCACGAGCCCAAACGTGGTCCGGTGCTGAACCGGGCAGCAATGCACCGCGAAACTGAAGCACTGCTCGCCCGTCTCGGTGACGCGGGCATTTCACCGACGGCGCCCGTCACGGCCCTGCGGCCGGCGCAACAGCAGCTGGTATCCATGGCCCGAGCACTCTCGCACTCGGTCAAGTTATTGATCTTGGATGAGCCTTCGGCGGTCTTGGACGACGTCGAAGTGCAGGCGTTGTTCGGTGTGGTACGCCGGCTTGCCGCCGAAGGAGTCGGGATCATCTGGATTTCGCACCGGCTCGGCGAGGTAGCTGAACTGGGCGACGTCGTGACCGTCTTAAAGGAGGGCCGGACAGTCGCCACCGAGCTACCACCCGACACGCCCGTAGAGACCTTGATCAGACACATGGTCGGCGGGCGGATGGAGGCTTTGTTCCCCGAACGCAGACAATTCCGGCAGGAGACCGTGCTCGAGGTACGCGGGCTGACCCGCGCCCCCGACGTACAGGACGCCTCTTTCGAGCTACGCGAAGGTGAGATTCTCGGCCTCGGCGGGCTGGTCGGCTCGGGTCGCACGGAGCTGTTGCGCGCTGTTTACGGGCTGGATCCCGCGCAGTCAGGCGAGGTTCGGATCGCAGGTCGTCGACTGCCGCCCGGCCGTCCGGATCTGGCCATCCGGGCAGGTCTGGGGTTTGCCCCAGAGGAGCGCAAATCCGAAGGACTGTGGCTGGACTGGAGTCTGATCCGCAATACTACGATCGCTGATCTCAGCAGGTTCCGGCGTGGCCCATTCACCGACCGGGCCAGTGAGCGGCGCGAAGCCAGTCGCCATCTGCGGTCACTCAACACCCAACCCGATGCTCCGGAGCGGCCAGCTCGACAGTTCTCCGGCGGCAACCAGCAGAAGGCGGTTTTGGCCCGCTGGCTGTTGCGCTCCTGCCGGGTGCTGCTGCTCGATGAACCGACTCGCGGTGTCGATGTCGGCGCCCGCTCTGAGATCTATCGGGTGATCGCAGAGTTGGCTGCCAATGGAATCGGAATCGTCATGGTTTCCAGCGAACTCGCCGAACTGCTCGGTTTCTGCCATCGCGTGCTGGTGTTGCGCGAGGGCCACATCGTTGACGAGCTCGATGGCGCGACTAGCACCGAGGAGGACATTTTGCGGTCGGCTGTCCCGGTTCATCACACAACGAAGGCAGGGTGAGGAAATGGCCGTCGATACGCCGACCATCGACACCAAGGCCCGGTTACGCCAAGTACCGGTTCAAGAGCTGGTGCTGCCCGTCGTGATCATCGCCTTGATCATCGTCGGAGTAATCATCAGGCCGGGTGTGTTCTTGACCAGCGACAACCTGCTCAACGTACTCACCCAAGCCAGCATCACCGGCATTATCGCCATCGGCATGACATTCGTGATCGCTACGGGAGGCATCGACCTGTCGGTGGGATCGGTGCTGGCCGCAGCCAGCATCGCCGGCGGTTTGCTCGTCGATTACGGCTCCTGGATGTTCATGCTGGGTGCGGTCGGCATGGCACTGCTGCTGGGCTCGATCAACGGCCTGGCCATTACTTGGGGCAAGGTCGTCCCGTTCATCGCGACGCTCGCCATGCTGACCATCGCGCGCGGCTTGGCATTGTGGATGTCGGAGAAGACGCCCATCAGCCTGATCGAGCTGAACATTTTGCAGGGCTTCGGCAGCGGCCGGGTGCTCGGCATCCCCGTTCCGGCGCTGGTCTTCGTCGTTGTCGCAATCGCCGGTTGGGTGCTGCTGAACCGTACGACGTTCGGCCGACACACGCTCGCCGTCGGCGGCAACCGCAGTGCCGCCCGGATCGCCGGGATTCGGCCCAATCGGATCGTCTTCGCCGTGTACGTGCTGACTGGCTTCTGCGTCGGCATTTCGGCGATCTTGCTCTCAGGTCGGCTGGCCAGCGCCTCCCCGGTCGTCGGCAACCTCGTGGAGCTGGATGCCATCGCCGCCGTGGTGATCGGCGGCACCGCCCTTACCGGAGGCAAGGCCAGTGTGACCGGAACCTTCTTCGGAGTGATCACTTTCGGCCTGATCTTCAACCTGCTGAATCTGCTCAACATGCCCACCGAGATCCAAGGGATTGTCAAGGGCGCGTTGATCCTCATTGCCGTGGCGCTGCAGCGCCGCGACTAGCCACTGTCTCCGTAGAAAACGAAGACGCAGAAAGAAAAGGCACAGAATGAAAGGATTGAGAGTATGAGGTTCCCTCGAATGCTGATCCTCGGGGTCGCCCTGGCCACTATTGGCCTCACAGCCTGTACCAATGAGGCACAGCAACAGCAGCCTCAGCAGCCAGCCGGCTCCCAGGCCCCTTCGGCCCAGCAGACCGGCGGCGTTTCGGGCCGCGCCGTCAAGGTCGCGTTCAGCGCTCCAGGCGCCGACCACGGTTGGCTGAAGGCGATCACCGACAACGCTCGTACCGAGGCCGACAAGCTTGGCGTCGACCTGCTGCTTTCCGAAGGCACCAACGACTCGGCTGCCCAGGTGTCCCAAGTCGAGACGCTCATCAGTCAGAAGCCGGATGTACTGGTCATCCTGCCGAATGAGGGCGGCCCGCTGACTCCCGTCGCTCAGAAGGCTATGCAAGCCGGAATCCCGGTCGTCAACGTTGATCGGGAGTTTTCTACGCCGGCGGCGTACCGGACCTGGATCGGTGGCGACAATTACGGCATCGGCAAGTCTGCAGCAGACTTCATCGCCAATGAGTTGAAGTGCCAGGGCAACGTCGTGGAGATCCAAGGCATCGCCGGAATTTCGGTGACTGAGCAACGTACCAAGGGCTTCACTGATGGCATCAAGAAGTGCAACGGCGGCATCAAGATCGTTGCCAGCCAGCCCGCCGACTTCCTGCCTGACAAGGGCCTACAGGTGATGGAGACGATCCTCCAAGGCCAGAAGAAGATCGACGCGGTTTACACCCATGACGACGACATGGCCATGGGCGTGGTCCAGGCGATCAAGGCGGCCAACCGGGAGGACGAGATGTTCGTCACCGGAGCCGGTGGTTCCAAGGATGCGATGAACCTGATCGCCCAGGGCGGTCTCTACCGAGCTACCTTCCTCTACAACCCCTCAATGTCGGGGTCGGCCGTCTCGATTGCCAAGCTGATCGCCGAGAAGAAGGGCCTCAGTGAGCTGCTCGAGCCGGAGGTGCCCAGCCGCATCGAGCTGCCCGCCACTACTGTCACGAAGGACAACGTCGCCGCAGTCCAGAACTTGGGTTACTAGCTGTCGGGCCGGATTGAGTGCGCCAACCGTCGACCGACCGCGATGGCGCGTTAACTGTCGACAGACTGCAACCCCGCCGCTCGGTTCATTGCGATCTGCCGACAGTTTCTGGCGACCGTGTTGAAGGGGCCGACAAACCTCTTATGATCAGTTAGCTCAGAGTCGTACCGAACGCTAGGCCCAGAAGATAGGTCGCCGCAGCGGCACCATAGCCGATGCCGAGCTGCCGCAGCGCCCGTTTGAGCGGCGAGGCGCCCGACAGAATGCCGACGACAGCACCCGTGGCGAGCAACGCAAGGCCGACCAGCCCGGCCGCAATCGCCACTGCAATCCAGCCCGAGGCCCCAAAGAGGTACGGGAGCACGGGTACCAAGGCCCCAGATGCGAAGAAGCAAAAGCTGGATATAGCCGCGCTCCATGCTGAGCCAACCGCTTGATGTGGGTCTACTCCGGCCACCTCAGGCGTAACGGCATCCAGATGCAATGTGGCGAGCACCGTACGCGCATGTTCTTCGGCGTCCGGTTGTTCCATCCCTCGAGCCCGGTAGACCAGCGCGAGCTCGTTGGCGTCCACATCGAGGTGCGGTAGCGCCGATTGCGACTCTGGGTCAGGTTGAGTCGACTGCAGCAACTCACGCTGGGACCGTACCGAGACATACTCCCCAGCACCCATAGAAAGCGCTCCAGCGAGCAGGCCGGCGAGACCGGTGAACAAGATCGTGCGTACGCCGACGCCGGTGGCGCCGATCCCGAGCACCAGAGCCAGATTGCTGACCAGACCGTCGTTGGCACCGAAGACGGCTGCCCGGAACGTTCCAGACAAACGTTCCCTGCCCCGCGCGGCGAGACCGCGCAGCACCTCACCGTGTATCCGCTCGTCGGCGGCCATTTGATCGGTGGCATGCGGATCCGACTCATACGGCGACCGACCCTCCGCCCGTTGCATCAGGGCAAGGACGAACAGACCACCGAAGTGAGTAGCCAGCAAAACCAGTAGCCGGGTGCGCAGACCGCTGCGGCGCGGCGGTCCTACATCATCACCGAGCAGTTCCAGCCAGTGCGACTCATGCCGCTTTTCAGCCTCGGCCAATCTCAGCAAGATGTCGTGCTCCTCGCCTGTTCGGCGCTCGGCCAGTTGCCGGTAGCCCGCGGCCTCCGCGCGCTCGTCGGCGAGGTACTGCCGCCAGCGCCGGATCTGAGCGGGCGTACGGGTCGTGGACGTAGTCACGCCCACATCATGGCAACCGCATCATGGCAACCGCAGTCGCGTTCGGAGTGTGTGGTGAGAGTGGTAAACCCACGCCAGCAGACGGGGGAGGAGGTCATGTCTATCGATGGCCGCGGCATGTTCCTGACCTGCAAATATGCGATCGAGCAGATGTTGATCACCGGCGCAGTGCGCCGCGGAATTCTGTGGTTGGCGAATTTAGTAACAGTCGCTGTGGGTACTGACTCTGTATGTCTGGCGAAGATTTGACCGCCTTGAACATCGCTATGCTCGCGCCACCCTGGATTCGGATACCACCACCGAAATACGGCGGGATCGAGCACGTCGTCGCGTTGCTTTGCGACGGCTTAGTACGACTGGGTCACCGCGTCACACTCTTTGCAGCACCTGGTTCTCGTTCCTCGGCGAAGGTCTATGAGGTGCTGCCCCAATCCCATCCGGAGGAGATGGGGCAGTCGCTGTATGAAGCCGATCACGTCTCCCGAGTGCTCGACGTGCTCGACGAGATGGCTGAGCAGGGCGATCCCTTCGACGTCCTCCATGATCATTGTGGTTTCACGACGGTTGCGCTGGCCGACCGCCTACCGATTCCGATCCTCCACACCGTGCATGGGGCATTCACCAGAGATACCGGGGCCTTTTACCGCGAGCACAGTCATGATGCATGGCTTGTAGCGATCAGTGAGGCGCAACGAGATTCCGCGCCGTCTGGAGTACGGATTGCGGGCGTCGTCCCCAACCCCATTGAGGTAGCCGACTGGCCATTCCAGCCGGACAAGCAGGCCTACGCACTGTGGATCGGTCGATTCGATGACTATAAGGGTGCGCATCGTGCGATCGTCGCGGCCCGGAAGGCGGACGTCCCGTTGGTCCTGGCCGGTCCGGTGCAGCACGGTCAAGAGGCGTATTTCGAGGAGCAGATCGAACCGCACCTAGACGGCGATCAGGTCCGTCCGCTACGTCGATGAAGTGGGTGGATCTGAGAAACAAGAGCTGTTCGCCAACGCTCGTACCCTGCTGATGCCCATCACCTGGAACGAACCCTTCGGCATGGTGATGGTGGAAGCGCTGGCCTGCGGTACGCCGGTGATTGCTTTCCCGCAGGGGGCTGCGCGCGAGATCGTGCTGCATGAGTTGAACGGTTACCTGGTCAGCGACGAGGAGTCGATCCAGCAGCCTGCCGGGAGTCTGTCGCGACCCGGTTCAGTCCCGACATCGTCGCCGACGGGTATGTGCAGATCTATCGGCGCGCTCTTGGTACCTGATCGGTGGTCTCACTCGGTTGATGTGCCGATGGAGAAGGCCGGCGTGATTCGGCAAAACATTTCGGGGAATAGCTACTCCAAGGATAGAAATGGCTCCCGAACCGGCGGCCTACATCGATTCGGAAGGGAGCGCAGAAATGTTGACCGATGACATCGACCGCCCCTCCGGCATAGGCCGTTACAACATCGCTGTTCTCGCCCCACCCTGGGAACCGGTGACGTCGGAATCACACGATCTTGAGTGTGCCATCAGCTTGCTGTGCGGCGGCCTGGTTCGGCGTGGTCATCGTGTCACCCTGTTCGCGGCACCTGGCACTACCTGCTCTGCGACCGTACACGAGATTGTGCAGCCCTACCGCGTACATGACGTTGGTGCGGCGGCCTTTGAGACCGACTATGTAGCCCGCGTAATGGGCACCTTCAGGCAAGGCGGCCAGCAAGGTCACGCCTTCGATATCGTTCACGATCACTGTGGATTCCCAGTGATCGCCATGGCTGACTGGATCCAGGTGCCGGTCGTACACACCATGCACTGGTCGTTCCACCCCAAGTCCGGCGACATATATGCCCATTACGCCGATCGCGCCCATTTGGTAGCTACCAGCCAAGCTCAGGTAGCGAGCATGCCGCCAGACATGCCGATTGCTGGCATTGTGCCCGATCCAATCGATCTGGAAGCGTGGCCGCTTCAGCCGAACAAGCAGAACTACATGGTGTGGAGCTGGCGATTCGAACCGCTCCATGGCGCCCGCGAGGTGATTTCCGCGGTCCGAGCGGCGAAGGTGCCACTCGTCTTGTCAGGGCCGATAGGCCGTGGTCAGGAGCGCTGGTTCGGCGCGGAGATTGCTCCCTTCCTAGACAACGACCAGGTCCGATACCTGGGAGAAGTCGACGACAACCGCAGGCGACAACTGATCAGCGACGCGCGCGGACTGCTGCTTCCGACCGCCGCCGGCGTTTGTCGAACTGACATCGTCCATGCCCTGGCCGCTGGCACGCCTGTTATCGCGGCGGAAGGTGGTGCTGCAGCCGAGATCATCGAGCCTGGTGTCAATGGGTATCTCGCGAACGGCGAAGAGGCGTTGGCCGCCGCCGTTGCCGATCTTCACAGCCTTGATCCGCGGGATTGCCGGGAAACCGCGGCGAAGAGCCACGGCGTGGACGGGGCGGTAGCACGCTACGAAATGATCTACCACCGGATCGTTGGGCGCCGGGAACGTCGCCGAGCTCAGGTTGCCGCCCGAGGCAGCCGGTCGAGGCCGCTTTCCGCCGCACATCACCGCCGGCCCAGGCGGCAGCGCATTGGTCTTTGATCAAGATTCTTAGTTACCAGAGCCAGGCAAGATCAGGAGGAATGATGATCAACTACGAGCTGGACGACAAGGTCACGGTGATTACTGGAGGTGCCTCAGGTATTGGCCTTGCCTGTGCGCACGCCATGGCACGCTCAGGCGCTGCGGTGTCGGTGTGGGATCTGAACCCCGAGCAACTCGAGGCGGCAGCAGCTGAGCTTGAGCAGTACGACCGGCCTACGCGTACCGCAGTCGTGGATGTCTCTGACTCTGCACAGGTCAATGCAGCCATGGAGGCCGTTGCTGATGATCTTGGTCGGGTCGACATCGTAGTAGCGAACGCGGGAATCGGCGGGGAGCAGAAGCCGACAGCCGAATACAGCGACGCCGGCTGGCATCGAGTGATCGGGGTGAACCTCGACGGCGTCTTCTACACCCAGCGCGCCGGTATCCAGGTGATGAAACGAAATGGTGCTGGCGGCTCGGTGATCAACATGGCATCGATCCTGGGCATGGTCGGCTTCGCTATGTCCAGCGCATATGTCGCGGCCAAGCACGGAGTTCTCGGCATGACGAAGGCCGCGGCCTGGGAGCATGCTGCTGACGGCGTACGCGTCAACGCCGTAGGGCCGGGGTTCATCATGACGCCACTCCTGGAAGCGAACTTGGATCAGCCGACGATGGACTTCTTGGCCAGCCAGCACGCCCTGCAACGGATGGGCAGGCCCGAAGAAGTAGCCGAACTGGTCGCATGGCTGGGCAGCGATGCCTCCTCCTTCGTCACCGGCACCTACTACGCCGTGGATGGAGGCTACTTAGCCCGCTGACAGTGCCCAACGATGCCGACGCCCCGCCAAGCCCCTTTACGCCCCACTTATAAGTGGTGCCTAGTGAGAATGTGGGGCGTCAAACTCTGACGACGCCTAGCATGTCTGCCGTGACGGATGCCCCACATCGGCTTCTGCTCAGCCATTTCAGCAACTGGAGTCAGACCAAAGGCCGTGACGTCGACGTTCCGCTGCTCGAGAGCCTCCTCGATCTGCGTGCGGCCTACGACGATCTTGAGCCGACTTTGTGGCCGGCAGGATCGGTGCAGGATCTACTGCTGAGACTCGTGCCCGCCAAGGGTCCGACCGAGCCGTTGCCCTCCGAGGCCACGGTCGACGCCCTCGACGCCTATTTCAGGTTCCTACGCAATACCGGCCGCATGTCAGCTCGCTCCGCGGCGCCGGCAGATCTCACCAAGGAGGCCCGTCGCAGCGCCAAGAAGATGGATGCCGCTGCACGTGACCGTACAAATTGGTCGCCGGGAAAGAACATGATCGATTTCGGCTCCAGTATTGGTGTCAGTTTGGACGACCTTTCGTCGACCGATGAGCTCCAAGATCGCCTCGATCAGATCGCGTCAGCCTGGAATGATCTTCCGATTCATGAGCGCCAGCGGCTCGATCCGCCCAAGGACAATCTGAGCGGCCAAGCGCGAGCGATGGCTGCGTATCAGACCGATGACGAGATCGAAGCGCTCATACGATCTTTCGCCTACGAAATTCCCGAAGGTGAGCTGCCTCCGCCGAGTGAGGTGGCACCGATCATCCGCCAGGCAGGCCTGCTGAGGAAGCTCGAGGCATTGACGCGCTGGGTGGAGCCCCGGGCAGAAGTGACGGCGACTCGGGTGCTCAGGCCTGCCCCGGCTCGTCAGGCATTCGCCGATTTGGGTCTGCTCGAGTGGCGGCGTGAGTCATTGCGAGTTGCCTATGCGGGTCTTCAGTCGGAGCTCCCCGCCGAGGAGATCGAGAGCATGATCGACACGCTGGCGTCATCGCAGTCTTGGCGCAGTGCGCGGGAGTGCGAAGCGCTTGATCGATTGTGGAATGCTGCTCTCTCCGCACAGGTCATCCGTATCGACGGACGCTGGGCGTACGCTCACTGGCCGGACCAACTGGACGATGAGGGGATCGTCAACCTCGGAATCGCTGCTGGACTGGATGTGATTCTCAGCTATCTGGACGATGATTTTCGACCCGGGACTCCACTGTTGGGCTATGCGCTGCTCCGTAGCTATGTACGGCGGCCACGCTCGGTGCCCTTGCAGGAGATTGAGGAGTTCGCGCTCTCCTGGACGCTCCCGCCCAGCGATCAAGGCAAGTCCGAGCAGGATATGTTTCGACGCTGGATCCGCTCGAACTTGCGCCGAATCTTGTTCGGCTTAAGTGATCTTGGCGTCTTTTCTCCGATCGGCAACAAGATCAGCTTGACCGCTTGGGGCGATCTCTTGGTCAGCGCATGGCTCAACATCTGGATGGATGTATTTGACGACGAAGGATTGACGTCGCCCGAGCTATGAATCGGGAGCAAGCCTTCGCAGCTCATCCCAAAGGGCTTGGAGATCGGCTGTCGGCCCAGACTCGCGCTTGTTCACAAGCTGCTCCCAGACCAGAGATTCCAGAAGCACGTCTGGCTCGACAGTTATGGAGCGGTCCAAGTACTCCTGCGGCGGCGTCTGTGGATCCGTGCGCAGCAGATACGGCTCCTCCTCGGCGTAGGCATCCTTCAGCACGGTCGATCCCTGATCGACACCGACAATCACCGCGGTGCCTGTCGGCGCGGTGTTGACGAGCAGCACAACAAGATCAGGTCGCCTTCGGCGCAAGATCTCGACAACTTTGTAGACATCGCCAGTCCACGGTTCAGTCTTGCGATCACGAGCCGCCTCAAGCCCGTTCCGCGGCAGCACGTCATCAAGCACAATCACGCCGGTGTCAGCCATGTACGGCTCGATGTTGATGAAGTCGCGCAGCGCGAAGTCCGACAGGTGCATGCCGTCAATGAAAGCAAGATCAACTGGCATGCCATCGAAATGAGCCAGTGGCTCCTCAGCAGCGAAGAAGTCATCGCTGGTGGCCTTGATCAGCTGTACGTCGCAGTGAATCGGATTGTCGATCTTGAAGGCCGGATCTACACCGATAGAACGGCAGCGGGACAGCACCATGCTGCGTCCCGTTCTAATGCCTATTTCCAAATACGTGCGAGGTCGGGTCTGCTCGTGGAGCCCTCGCAGCAGCTCATGACGAGTCATCTTGGGCTCCGGATGGGAGACGAATGGATCAGCCGGCTGCCAGCCGGAGGGCTTAGGAGTTGCCTTTGACTTGGCGGGGGCCTGCTTGGCCGTACGTATCGGGGCAGGCTTCTTCGGCGGTTGCATCGCCAGCCGCTTGGCTAGCGCGTTACGGGCTTTGCGTTCCGCACTCCGAATTGTGTTCGTGCGGTCGCGCCCGATGGTCGACTCGAGCATCGATCCGACCGTGCCGCGAATGCCCATGTGCTCCTCCAAGCGGCGTTTCGGGTCACCGTAGCAAGCCAGCCACTATCCAGCAGATCCCGCTGCGATGGCGCAAAGGGAGAATCACCCACCGGGAGTGAGGACGGCTGCTTCCGGCTGCATGCAAGCTGAGCGGGTGGGCGGATCGTTCAGTAGGAGGAGGAGGCCCTGATGTTATTGGTGCCCAAGCAGTTGCAGCGTGTTGGGATGACTGGGACTGTGCCGTACTACGGCGGCCGATTCACCCCGGCGCAGGCGTACGGGGCATCCCATCCATCAGCGCCGCCACCGTCTTTCGCGGATCCGATGACGGGCGGAGCTTTCGTACGCGCACCGGTGCCCACTCCCGGACAGCCGGCACCGCCCAACCCTTCGCCACCGAGCCCAGCTGATGCGGAGATGGCGCTGCAGCAGCTGCTGAACAGCGGAGTGATCTCGCAGGTCGAATTCGAGGAGCTACGGGCGCGGGTGATCAAGTGACTGGGCCGGTGCAGGTTCTGGTCGTTGGCTTTGATCGTCCGACGTTCTCCGGTGAGGTGCTCGTGGAGTTTACGCGGCTCCGAGACGCCGGAATTGTCCGCTTAGTCGACCTGCTGATTGTGTCGCGCTCTGACGACGGTGCCTTCGAGACTCTGGCACTTCCGGAGGGGGTTGAAGCAGATTTTGGTGACTTGGCCGCCGCTGTTCTGGGATCACCTGAGGATTCAACCGAAGCTCAGCAGGCCGCCGCGGCAGACGCACAGGCAGCTGCGAACGCCACTGCTCCAACCTGGTCCTTGGCTGACGCAATACCGGTTGGCGGCACCGCGGCGGTGGCACTGATAGAGCACACGTGGGCAGCCCCGCTGGGCGCCGCCATCCAACGGGCTGGGGGCAGCCTGCTTGACGAGACCTGGTTGGCGCAAGAGGACCGCGAGTTGCTCGAGGCCCTGATCGCCGAGCGCCAGAGCTGATAGAAAGGCTCCTGTCCGCCGGGCCGCCCATATCTGGAGGAGATTCTGATGCCAACCGCCAACACGCCTGAGCCGATTCCGGGAAAACGGGTCGCAATCGACGCCCCGCGGCTGTGGGGTGGAGGGCTGGCGACCGCTGTCGTCGCCGCCTTAGCGGCCCTGGTCGGAGTCCTCGTATGCCGCGACCTCTTGGATGTCAAGATCGTCGAGCCGCCGCTGCTTCGCCTTACCAATTCCTTTGCGCTGAACTATGCGATCACTGCCTTCGTGGTGGCCCTACTGGCAACCGGGCTCGCCCATCTGCTGTCGGTGATCACACCACGACCGCGTGCCTTCTTTGGCTGGATTGTTGCTCTGGTCACAGTTGCCACGATGGTGCTGCCGTTTGCTCTGGGCGGCAGCCTGGAGGGCAAGGTCTGCGCGGCAGTGATCAACTTGGTGATCGGTTTGTGCATCGCCAGCCTGCTGTCCGGGGTGCTGTCTCGGACTGTCATCGACGCTGAGCGATCTTGGCAGCAGCCCTAGTGATCATTTATAACCTTCGACAGTTGATCACTCGAGCCGGTAGTCGAACCAGATGCGATGCGTTCCGTCGGCGTCCATGACCAAGCCACCGTTACCGACGATGCCGGTCAGGTCTCCCACTCCTGTGCCGGGAACAATGACCAACGTGGTAGGACCAGGGTCCTCGCCATGCGTGGTGGCCGAGTGGAAGTAGGCGAAACGACCAGAACGGCCGTCCAGTGAGCCCTCGAAGGACTCCATAGCGACATAGCTTCCGACGCCGGTTGATTCATCGAACGCGGCCGTAAAGATCGTCGCCGAGTGGCCGGTGACCTCCCCGGCGTACACCTTCTCCATGGTCGACACTTCGACGGACTGCCGACCTTGATGTCGATTGGCGGCGGTATCACCTCGGCAGGGGTGAACGATGCGACAGTGAATGTCCCTTCAGCTCTCATGAGCGCCGACGATAGCGCTGAGACGGTGGAGCGTGAGGCACGGATGGATTACTCAGACTCCGTGCCAAACAGATTCAGCACCGCGCGTTCGATCGTGCCGTGCGTCGTACCATCGGAAAGATCATCATCGGTCGCCGCCAGCTCTGGTGAGATCGTCACGCCATCATTGAAAAGATCAATGACGCGCGGATCGACGTAGGACGACCGCGCGACGGCGGGCGTATTGCCGAGGTAGCCGGCCACTTCCTTCATCGCCGCCGAAACAGCGCGCTGGCGGGCTCGCATCGTCTTGGCGCTCTCATTGGCCTCCGCCAACACCACGGCAGCGATGACTGTGCCATGCCACGTGCGGAAGTCCTTGGCCGACATCTCCTCACCCACCTGGGTCTTGATGTAGCTGTTGATGTCATTCGAGCTGACGTCGTGCCACTGCCGTCCGTCCTTATACGCAAGGAGCTCTGGCCCACCACCGCGCCGCGCCAGCAAATCGCGTACGGCCTGCAGCACAAGATCATCACCGAGTGCCACATAGCGTTCCTGGCCGGACTTGGCCACGTAGTCGAAGATCACCGAGCCATTCTCGATGGAGACATGTTCCTTATGGATCGTCGCCAGGCCGTAGCTGTTATTGGCCTCCGCGTACGCCTCCCCACCGATTCGGAAGAAGCCAAGATCAAGTAGCCGAAACGCTGTGCCCAGCGCTCGCTGGTAGGGCATGCCCTCCAGCTGCAGATCCTGTGCCACGGAGCGCCGGGCCGCTGGCAGTCGGGCGGCAACCTCCAGCACCCGGTCGTGTTTCAGTCGATCACGCTTCAGCCGCCACTGCTCGTGGTAGAGATACTGCCGCCGGCCCGCATCGTCGGTGCCGACTGCCTGCAGGTGGCCGTTCGGAACCGGGCAGATCCAGACCTGCTCCCAGGCAGGCGGAATGACCAATAGCTTGCAGCGCTGCACTTGATCCTCGCTGAGGCGGTTTCCCGACTCGTCCAGATAGATGAATCCCTTACCGGCACGCCGCCGTGTCCATCCCGGATCTCGGGGTGATGTCCGTCTCAGCCTCGGCACGTATCCGTTGTACCCGCATCGCGGCTCCCATCACGCTGACAAGTCGGTGGAAGAAGGGGCGGTCTAAGGCACCTTAGGTACCTCAGAGCTTCAGGCCTCAAAAAGATCCGCAATCTGCACCATGTGCGCCTCCCCCTCTTAGAAACAGGATGGTTATCAAGACAAAAGGAGGCCCGAAATGAGCTTGATCAACGACTACACCTACCAGACCATGACGGATCAGCAAGAGCGCGACCTTGCCCGGCTGGCTGAGCACAATCGGCAGGTCCGGCTGGCGCTGAGCGGTCGAGTGAGCTGGTGGCGCAGGGCGCTGGCACGGCGCCAGCAGCGCATCAGCACTGCCGCACAGCATCCGGTACAGCGTGGAATGGCGACGCCCCAGCACCGGGTCGCGCACTAAGCGCGACCCGGTCAGGCGTCAGAGCCAGGTGGCACGATAGTGCTTATGGTTCGAGCGGCCAGGTCGACCACGACAGCGCGCACCGATCGCATAGTCGGGCGCGCTGAGCAGCGGGCTCAACTGGGCCGCACCTTGGACGACGTCATTGACGATGGCAGCCGGTTCGTCATCGTTGGTGGTGATGCGGGCGCCGGCAAAACGACCGTCATTGACGCGTTTGTCGCTGATCTCTTCGGCCCGCTGGCCGATCGCAAGGCCCAGCTGATCCGCGGTCAATGCGTACCGATGGGTAATGAGGGCCTGCCGTACGCGCCGATCGTTGGGGTCCTTCGCGACCTGGTCAGCCAGCACGGCCGCGAACAGATCTTGGAATGGGCGGGCGCCGGCCGGCGGGCGCTCGGTGCACTGCTACCGGACCTCGGCGCTGTGCCATCGGAGGTTGGGCCATCCGAGGTTGGGCCATCCGAGGCCGACGACACCATTCGGCTGCAGCTCTTCGAGACCGTCACCATGCTGTTGGAGCGGGCCAGCGAGAACGGTCCGCTCGTCGTCATCATGGAGGACATTCACTGGGCCGACGAGTCCACCCGCCACGTGCTCCGCTTCCTGGCGCGAGCGCTGACCGACGCGCCGGTGATGATCATCGCCACCTACCGCAGCGACGAGTTGACGCGTCGGCATCCGTTACGTCCCTTCCTTGCCGAGGTTGGCCGTTTCCCGGGAACCGTGCGCATCGACGTACCTGGCCTTGATCGCTCCGAGGTTGCCGAGCTGCTGACCCAATTGCTGGAGCGCCCGCCTAGCAATGTCGTGATCGACCTGGTCTTCAAGCGCAGTGAAGGGATCCCGTACTTCGTCGAAGAGCTCACCAGGTCAGCAGCCCGCGGCTGTATCGACATGCCAGACACGCTCCGCGACGCATTGAACGTACGTGTCTTGAGCCTTTCGGACGGAACGCAGCAAACCCTGCAGCTGGCAGCTGTAGCAGGAACTCGAGTTGATCATGAGCTGCTGGCGGCCGTGGCGGGTGCCTCGGATGGTGAGCTGGAGAGCCGGCTCAGGGAGGCGATTGACGCTGCGGTACTGACGACGGATGAAACCGGATACGCCTTTCGCCATGCATTGCTCCGAGAAGTGATCCACGATGACCTCTTGCCAGGTCAGCATGCCCGGCTCCATGCTCGCTTCGCGACGCTCTTAGAGGAGCATCCGGAGCTGATGAGCGCCGAATCCGTCCCGATGGAGATCGCGCATCACTGGAACGCGGCCCATGAGGTGAACAAGGCGTTTCGATGGGCCCTGACGGCCGCCGACTCTGGTGGCGCGGCCTTCCATGAGGCACTCCGGCTCTACGAGCGTGCGCTGGAGCTGTGGGATCAGGTCGATGATCCAGAGTCAGTCGCAGGATCGCATCCGAGCTTGTTGATGCGCGCGGCGTACGTCGCTGAAGACGCCGGGGAGACTGAACGATCCTTGGCGCTCGTGAACGCCGCCCTCGATGAGCTGGATCCCGAGAAGGACCGTGAAGACCGGATCGAGGCTCTGCTTGTCAAGTCGCGGACGAAGGCCAGCCTGATGACTATCGGAGGCGTCGAGCCGCTTCGGGAGGCACTTGCGCTACTGCCGGAAGACGCCGATCCCAAGCTCCGGGCCCGGGTCCTGGAGATGCTGGCGCGGCGGACGACACTGCAGGGTGATATCGGTCAGGGCGTCGATTACGCACAGCAAGCGGTCGATGCCGCAGCCGCGGCAAACTCCGACTCTGCTACCGCGAATGCCTGGATCACGCTCGGCACCGGCCTGGCCGCAATGGGGCAGGAATCCGAGGGCATTGCTGTCATGGAACGGGTTCGTGAACTGTCCCGTACCAGTACGCGTACGCTACTGCGCTTCTTCATTAACTACTCCGACGCGCTCAACAACGTTGGCCAATTTGAGGATGCCGCGCGGGAGGCGCTCAACGGCGTGGACATGGCTCGTGATCTTGGCCTGCAACGCTCTATCGGGGCCATGCTGGCCGGGAATGCCGCCGAACCGCTACTTGCCCTCGGTCAATGGGGCCGGGCATCGGCCATGATCGAGAGGGCGCTCGAACTGGATCCGCCGGCGGAGCATCATGCCCACTTGCGACTGCTCCAGGCCTGGCTGTCTGTGTGGCGCGGACAGCTTGACGAGGCAGACGCGGTACTCGCTGAGTTCCGCCCGATGATCAGAAATGATCATCTTTCTCCGCAGTACAGCAGTCAGGCGGTTCGAGCGGATGCGGAGTATGCCGTTGCGGTTGGTGATCAGCAGCGAGCATGGGCCGACGTCAAGGTGTTCCTCGATCGCTGGCAGTGCTATCAGTGCGCCGTGGTGTACCCCGTGCTTGCGGTTGGTGCCGCTGCAGCGCGAATTCTTGATCAAGGCGAGGGCTCGGCAGAGCGAGCTACGCTCATCAAGGACTTCCTTGATCGACAAGCCATACCGGTGCGGAGCCGGGCATTCTGGGAACCGGTGATCCGAGCTGAACTGGAGGATACGGCGCAGGCGTGGCGCGCGGCCCTTGAGGAGCTGGGGGCGCAGCAGGCGCCTGCCCATTTGCATCCGTACGCCGGTCTGCGGCTTGGGCAGCATCTCGTCGCCGGACGGGAGCGCAATGAGGCCAAGCAGGTGCTTGCTACCGCTTCAGCCGAGGCGGTGGCTCTTGGCTCAACCCTGCTGGCCGATCGGATTGGTGCGCTGTCGCAGCGCGCTGGTTTCGCGGTAGCGGCGCCACCGGAGCAGAGTCCTGTCGCTGGTTTGACTCCACGTGAGATCGAGGTGTTGCAACTCGTGGCGGCTGGCCGTTCCAATGGCGAGATCGGCAGCGCGTTGTTCATCAGCACCAAGACGGCCAGCGTCCACGTATCCAACATCTTGGCCAAGCTGGGCGTTGGTGGGCGAGGCGAGGCGGCCGCGGTCGCGCACCGGATTGGACTAACACTCCCTAATTGACCCCGAGTTGTCAGCATCGGTGGTCGTGCTGACGACCACTGATGCGGACAGGTCAGGCTCGGTGCACCCGGCCGGTGAAACTGATCGTCTCGTGCACGTCGTCGTTTGGGTCGACGATGAAGGTCACTTTCTTCAGCTGGTTCCACGGGACGGCGAAACCGACAGTCGCGATGTCCTCGTCCTTCGGCTTGATCTTGCCCTGGAAGCCGCTCTGCAGCTCCTCGGTCTTATCGATGATGATCTGCGCATCCTTGTTGTTGCCGTACTTGGCGCCGATCAAGACACTCCCAGCGTCGTACGCCTTCTTGCTGTTGTTCTCAATGCGGACCGACGCGATCACGATCTCACCGTCAGTAGCCTCGGCACCGCGATCTGTCTTGGCCGCCCGATCCGCGACTGCGCCGGCGATCTCGATCACCAGGCCGTCGTCGAACTGAGCCCCGTCGTCCAGGCTGAACTGCTGACCCTTCAGCACGTCCGCCGCTGTTGCGGCAGTTGCACTGGGGCTCGGGGTCGCGCTCTGCCCCGCTGGCGCGGGTTCAGGTGTGCTGGCGCCCACTGTCACGCTGGGTTGCGGCGCGGTGGCCGGTTGTAAGCCGCACGCAGACAAAGCAAGGATGACGCCAATGAGTGCCCCCGAGAGTCGCCTCATAGACCGACACCGTACCGCGTAGTTCATTCGCCTGACGGCGCCAAGGCTGCCGCTATGGTGGACGCGTGAAATGGAAGGTGGTGCTCGCCGCCGGGGCAATCGCCGGAGGCGCGTTCTGGTTCGTACGCCGCAAGTCCCGTCGTGCCGCCGAAGATGCCGAGCTGTGGTCTGAGGCCACCGACCCCATTGCGCGCTTCGGCGAATCCTGACGTAATCAGTGTGAGGCCAGGGCTACAAACCGGACTCGCGCACCAAGGCCGGCGGGGCCTGACAACGCCAGGCGTCAATGAGTAGCTCCCGCAACTCGACGTCCTCGATCACCGCTAGCCGGACCAGCACCGCCAGGAACCCGTTGTAGTGCGGTTCGGTGAAAAACTTCTCTGGATCCGACGCCAGTAGTGCTTCCTTTTCTTCGTTGCTTGCAGTCCTGATCGCAAGCACTTCCGGGTTCGGCACTCGAGGCTTCTTCGGATGGACGCGTTCGTTCCAGAGCCAGGCCATGCCCCTGATCTTCGAGCCTCGGCGTACGCCGATCTGAGTGCCCTCGGCAGTTGTGTCCGGAAGGGTCAACGCAATTCGCCGTGCGTCCTCAAAGTCGGCCACGGCTCCTCCCTCCGGCAACTCAGGCCTTGATGAACATGCCGCTGACCTCCTCCGGCAGATCACCGTCGATAAGCAGCGTCACTGTGTCACCGGCTCGCAACTGAGTGTTTCGGTTTACCGGCAGCAGCAGCCCATCGCGTACGACGATACTGATCCAGATATCGCGTGCCAGATCGGCGATCTCTTCGACAGTCAGACCGTCAGCCGCTGATCCCGCCGCGACCCTCAGCTGGTGTGCGGTGTCCGGTTCGGCGTGCAGGCGTACGCCGACCGCCCACGGCTCCGGTCGGACAGGCTGCATCGGTACGCCCAATCGCCGCGCAAGAGCGGGAGCTAGACTCCCCTGGACGACAACAGAGAAGATCACAACGACGACGACGATTCCGTAGAGACGTTCGGCATCAGGAACATCCGCTGCCAGGAGCAGGTCGCCGAGCAAAATCGGCACCGCTCCTTTGAGTCCGGCGAACAATACGAACACCCGCTCACTGCGATCAAGCTGAGCGCGAACCAGGCAGAGCCCGACCACCAATGGCCGGATGACAATGGCAAGGGCTAGACCGAGCATGAGCCCAGGTAGCCAGACGTCAATGCGAGCCAAGACCCTCAGATCAATGGTGAGCCCGAGGACGACAAACGCCACGATCTCAGCGAGCCCCGCCAACGCCGCGTGAAACCGCTCAATCTCCCGCTGGTACGGGGCGCGGCGGTGGCCGATGACAATTCCGGCAACGAAAACGGCCAGGAAGCCGGATCCGTGCAGCAGCGTGGTCACACCGTACAAGAGCAGCACGCTGGCCAGCGTTCGGAGCGGGTACAGGGCCTCGCTGGGAAGGGAAACGCTGCGCATGAACCAGAGCAGGGCGATGCCGCCGGCAACGCCGGCCGCCAGGCCAACCGTCATCTGGAGAGCGAAATCCGCGGCCACGCGGCCGAATGCGGCTCCGCTGACCCCACCAACAGCAAGCAGGCCGCCCATCAAGGCGATTCCGACCGGGTCGTTGGCCCCGGATTCGCCCTCCAAGATGGTGCCACTGCGACCGGCGATCTCCTGCTGCCCGAGGACGGAGAACACTACTGCCGGATCGGTTGGAGACACCGCTGTTGCTACTAGCAGAGCGACATACCAAGCCAAGCCGAAGGCCAGATGCAGCAGCACTCCGCCGGCAGCCGCGGTCAGGAAGGTTCCCAGCACCCCGAGGAGAATGATCAATCCCAGAGCCGGACGCAATCGCGACCAGCCAATGTGCTGGCCGCCATTGAATAAGATCAAAACCAGTGCCACTGAGACGATCTGCTGGACCGTATCGTTTCGTGGTGTCGATACGCCTGGAACGACCAATACGCCGATAGCGGCGGCAGCCAGCATCCAGACCGGCGCGGGGATCCTGAGGCGGGCTGAGAGCCGGTTCACCAGAACGGCCGCAAGGGTAACAGCGCTGGTGAGTGCGATGATCAAGGCGAACCGGGCGGTGTCGGACACGTAGTGCTCCTCGGCGGAGTCGACGAAGCGGAGGCCGTTGCCGACCAGCCTTCCCGGCACACCGATGCACACACTACGCGAGTTTGATTGCCTCGCTCGCCTCGCTCGCCCGGCACCTTTGACTTGTCAGAGTCTCAGCGGGCTGGAGCCGAGGGTCTGACAAATCCGAGCTGGTGTGAGCTCTCGAAGTTCGCGGCAATCTGGACTTATGACGGCACACATTCAGCCTTCCCACGTGGACTCAGAAGATGCGGCCGCGACTCAGAGGCCGACCAGTTCCCAACGTTCCGGCTGGTGGTCCCGTATGGCGCCGGTGCTGCTGTTATTGATCACCGCGCCGCTGGTGGCGGAGTTTCTCCTTGGCGATGTGACACTGGCCTCGCTGCCTGCGCTGGTGATTTTCATTCCCTTGTATGGTGCCGGTGCCGTCCTAATCAGAGAAGTCATACGCCGAAAAGGCGGCGGCTGGCCCGCGATTCTGGTACTCGCCGCCGCTTTCGGTGTGATCGAGGAGGGATTGTCGACCCAATCGCTGTTCAACCCGGACTATGCCCACCAGCACCTGCTGAGCTCTGGCTACGTACCGGCACTCGGCATCGCCATTCCGTGGACTGTGTACGTGCTGAGCCTGCACGTCATCTGGAGCATCGGGACTCCAATCGCCCTCGTCGAGAGCATGTTTCCCAGGCGCCGGACCGAGGCCTGGCTGCGCACCCCTGGATTGATCATCATGGCGGTGCTCTATGTCCTTGGCCTAGCTGCCGCGTTTGGCACCACGTGGCTGGAGTACCGCTACGTTGCATCGCCGGTTCACCTGATCGGCGCAGCGCTTATCGCGATGATCTTGATCATTGTCGGCATGCTACTGGCCACGCTGTGGCGCCCCGCTCACCGGCTGCCCAAGCGTCAGGGCGTGCGCCTGCAGCATGGCTCGTCGGCATTGCCTCAGCCGTCGCGGCCAGCATCGTGGTGCTCGCCCCGCACTTGCCCACAGCTGCGCTCCGGAGTCTAACGATCTTGATCATCGAGGCCGCAGCCGTGATCGCGATCACGCTATGGTCTCGCCGAGCTGGCTGGGGCGATCGGCAGATCCTGGCACTGGCAGCCGGCGCCCTCTTCGGGTACGCCTGGCACGCCTTCGTGAACCTGCCTGCCTTCGATTCCGCTTCGGTGGTCGTTGCGCGGATCAGCAACGTGGTGTTCGCGGCACTCGCTGTGGCAGCCGTCTGGATTGCGGCGCGGCAAGTCAAAACTCACCCGTCAAGGATGACTCGGAGGCGGGAATAGTCCCCTACCCTCATGACATGAGGTCGGAGAGTATCGACGTCGCTAATCGTTGGTCGTTGCCGCGCGGTCTGATCATTCTGCTGGGACTCGCAGCCGCGTTGATCGCAGCCCTTGGTCTAAGAGAATTTTCCGATATCTTGGGGCCGGTCTTCTTGGCGCTGGTGCTCTCGATCGTTGTGCATCCGGTACGACGGCTCGCCGACCGTTATCACTTACCGTCCTGGCTTGGCATCATCCTGAGCCTGGTCGCGGTCTACGGAATCGTTTTAGGGCTGTTCGCCATCCTGATCATTGCGGGCATCCAGTTTGCAACGTTGCTCCAGGACTACGCGCCACAGTTCCAGGCGTTCTTGCGGCAGGTCTCCCAGGTGCTGCAATCGGTTGGCGTCAGTCAGGAGAAACTGCAGGGGCTGGCGAACCAACTCAGCCCAAGCAGACTGGTTGGGCTCGCGGCCGACGTGATCGGCGGGATCGCTGGTGTCTTGAGCGACGTCTTTTTCCTGATTGTGCTTCTGTTTTTCACCGTCGCCGATGCCGGGAACTTCGCATCCAAACTCACTAAGATTTCAGTACGCGGCCAGCGCCTGGCCGATGCATTTCAGCAATTCGCTAATGGCACTCGTCAATATCTTGTAGTGGCGACCATCTTTGGCCTGATTGTCGCGTTTTGTGATGTCATCGCGCTGTGGATTCTGGATATCCGCTATGCGTGGTTGTGGGGACTGCTGGCCTTCATCACCAACTATATTCCCAACATTGGCTTCATTATTGGGCTAGTGCCACCCACTATAATCGCATTGCTCGATCAGGACGTCGTCACCGCGGTTATCGTGGTCATCGTCTACTCTGTGCTGAATTTTGTCATCCAAACGATAATTCAACCCCGCGTTGTGGGGGTGACTGTTGGCCTCTCGGCCACTTTGAGCTTCCTATCGTTGATCGTTTGGGCCACTATCCTTGGCGCCGCTGGAGCATTTCTTGCTATTCCGCTCAGCCTGTTTGTCAAATCCTTGTTTGTGGATGTCGACCCAGAACATGACTGGCTCGCGCCGCTGCTATCGAGCGAAAAGCCTGAAGAGGCGGCGGAGTCCGGAGAGGGTCAGGAACCTAACGCCGACAAACCTACTGAAGGATCTACTGCCGCCGAGCCAGCCGTGGAGCCCGTTAACAGGGAGCCGGAAGAGAAGTCGAGTTCCATCGAGTCGGTCCGGGAATCGGACGCCAGGGCCCTGGGTCCTTAGAGAATCCCGAGACTTTCGGCACGTAGCACCGCTTCCCGCCGCGTCTGGACACCGAGCTTGCGGTACGTCGAACGCAGATGGGTCTTCAGCGTGTTCCTCGAGATGAACAAAGCTGAACAGAGTTCGCGCTGATCTAACGGAGTGGGCAAGTACTGCAGAATTTCCAGCTCGCGTACGGAAAGCGGATCAGGCAACTGACCACCATAAATCGGCTGCCGTCGCAGAGACCTGAGCAACTCAATCACTTGTTCGCCATAGGAGGTGATACGACGCCGTTCAGCCTCCAGCACGGGCGCAATCGCTGCCGCGATTTCAATGTAGGGATGGCGCCATCCGTGCGCCTCTGTGCTCTGCAACGCGAGCCGGAGGTAGTGAGACGCCCGGTCAAGCATTTCCGACCGGAAGGCAAGGCTTGCCGCCCCCAGCAGAACCCGTACGCGTAATGCTTCCGAGCGGCCCCGAAGCAGTGCGGACTCCAGTGGCAGATTGCTGATCAAAATCTCCGGATCCATGTCAAGTAGGCCGTCCTGCGGATCCAAGGCGACCCGCTGCATCACCCAGGCCCACAGATAGGACTGATGGCGCGATCTCTCAGTAGCCCCGGGCGATGAATCGAGTGCTAAATCAAGTGCCTTCGAAAAATCACCCGACCCTAGGTACGCCTCGATTCGAACCATCGCCCACAAGGATCCGACTGCGGACCACTGCCGCACATAGGGATGCGATTCGATGAGATCATCGAGCATCAACGCACAGCCGAGCCAATCGTTGTCCCGGGTCAAGCGCTGCCGTGCGTCGGTGATCGTATGCAGTGCCTGGCTGATCGATTGCGGAAAAGCCGATCGGATTCGGCCATCTGCGGCATGATCAAATTGCGCGGCAACATGCTCGTCGGTCTCCATCTGGAGCCACTGCCACGCCGTTCTCATAGTTGCTGGATGATCAAGAACGCCACGAGCGCTCTCCCGGTCGATTAACGCCGCAGCGCGATTGAGAGACTGCCGGGCAGCCCGGAGATCACCAGCGACAACCGCTGCCCACGCTCGGATTTCAAGATCACCAAGCTGCGCGTATGGACCTGACTCGTTGCGAGAGTCCCGAGCTTCGCCGAGTACCGCAGCAACGACGGCTCCCCGGCCTGCCACGAAGAGGCACGCGGCATGTAGCTGGTACCACGCCGAACGAAGCCCTCCCCATGCGGCAGTGCCACCGTTTGCAAAATCCCGCCCCGGATCCACTTCCAAGATTTCGATCGCTTCGTGTGTTTGACCGCGTTCAGCCAACAGCCAGGCCTCCAGGAACCTGAGCACCTCGGTTTCCAGCCTGCTGCCCGCAGAAGGTGCGGTGTCTAAGACCGCAGCCACCGATCCCGTGGCCTCCATGCGGGCGCCGCTTCCCACCTTGAGCAGAATCGAGGCCAACCGCGCGCTCATGCTGGCAGCCAGCTGCGACTCAGGCAATCGCGCGATGCTATTCCGGACCCAGCCCCAGTCGCCGGTGTCAAGCGCGACACACGCGCCAGCAAGCACCGACTCGGCGAGGACGTCCCACGATTGGCCGGGCACCGCCAAGGCCGCGGCCCGTACGTGCTCGCCGTGTCGCGAAAACCACTGGGCCGCCAGCGCGGACAACCGCCGCACCTCGTGAGGTTCGGAGCGCATCAGTTCAGCAAGCAGCAAGGCCCGAAACATCGGGTGATAGCGATAGGGCCAGCGACGGTCGGGAAGTCGACGAAGAAAGCCCGGCTGGACATGCGCGCGCTCCAACAGCAACGCGCTGTCCGACCGCCCGGTGAGCTGATCAGCCAGTTCAGCGTCGAGAAACTCACTAACCGATGTCTGAAGCAGAAACTCACGAAGATCATCAGCGGTATAGGCCAGCGCTTGACCCATCAGGTAACTGCCTACCGCCGTGTCCCCCTGCAACAGAGTTGAGAAGGCATCCTCGACATGGGCGCTCCGAGACAGCGGAGTCGTGGAGAGCCTCAGCCCCGCCGGCCAGCCTTCGGTGTGGACCCAGAGCGCGTGCGCTTGCTCAGTACTGACGTCAAGGTGGTTCGCAGCAAGGAAGAGACGGGTCTCATCTTCATCGAAGGAGAGATCGTCAGCCCGGATTTCCCTCACCCTGCCGGCCATTCGCGCCTCATGAAGCGCCAGGATGGGATCGCTCCGAGTTGCAATAACGAGCCGCCGGTTTCTGCTGGCGCGGCGGAGCGTATGTCTGAGCTGGCCAGTGGTGTGATCGCGGTCTAAGAGATGTAGATCATCGATGATCAATGTCACAACGGACAGACTTAGAGCTTCACGAACTTGATGCCACAGCGCCCACTGGTCGGTGATCTCGGCTGGATCGAGGCGGACGACTGGCTGGATTTCCGGAGACCACTGCCGCAACAGCGTGGTCTTGCCATAGCCGGCTGGGGCGGAAATGAGCGTGATCGGCTCCGAAGCGTTTCCAGCTAGCTGGAGAAGCCTCTGACGAGTGATGACACCGTCTTGAGAAATAGCCGTCCTTCCGTGGAAGGCAATCGTGTGAACACCAGGGGCTCCCGGTTCCTGGCTCGCCCCACGATCGTCGGCTCGTTGGTCCCCCGAAAACGCGCCGTTTTACATGCTAAAGGGGCGGCTATTTCACGTCCACCCCGCTCTCTGCCGCATTTCCAGCAGCTGGATGCCCAGATCTTGCATTGCCTCCAGCGCGCCATGCAGCTCGGCCTGGTCGCGGAAGGTTCCAACCAAGATGGCGCCGTCGGGAGTGTCCTCGAGTTGCAGGCCAAGAGGGTTCAGCGCCGCGACCAATGCTTCGGTCAAGTCACCGCGTACCCGGATCTCGTATGTTTGGCGCTCAGCGCCCCGAGTCATGACCGGGCCGCAACGGTTTGGCCGGTGGACGCCAGGAAGAATTGAGATTCTCCCTCCATGATCAACATCGCAGCCGCGAATACCGTAATGCCAATCGCCCACGGGTTCTCTGCCTTCGAGCTCCTCAGGGACATGCCGCGCCTCCGTACGTTGACTCGCAAACGCGATAGTCAGATACAGGCACAGTGCTCTTGTTGGACCTCGTTAGACATCACTCTTCCGGGGTGATCTTTGGGGAAGTGGTCAACCCGGACCTCCTTGCAATGAGTGACTAGCTACCGTCATCCTCATGGGGATGCTGTCGGATCTGGTCGAACTACACCCTGTGCGCGCCGGAGTACTGCCTGCGATATCGGCCAGCGACCCGATCACCTCAATCGCTGGACACCTCAACTACGCACATCGGCTTCCGATGTGTCCTGAGCTTGTGAGCCGGCAACTGCCCCGGCGGGGACCGGAGTGGGCCCACTGACTTCTGCCGGCGCCGGAGTCTCCGGCTCAGCCGTCTCGGACGCCACCGTCTCGAGCGCAGCTGGGCTCGGCGGCCTACCAAGGAACTCTATGATGACCAACACAACCAAGACGCAGAGCGTTATGCCGACGATCACCTTCCCGGTCGGCTGATCCCAGAAGACCAGCACCAGTGCTGCAATGGCAATCACAGCAATCCACAGCACTCGCTTGTAGGTATAGACCCAAGCGCCGACAGGTCCGGTACGGAAACCGGCCTTCTCGGCCCCGCCTCGCAGCCAGGCAATGCCCTTGCTCAAACCGGCCCGGGCCCGGACCGCCGTGACGGAGCGGCCCATGAAGAAGCCGGCCAGAGCGACGATCAGGCCAAAAACCAGCACCGTACGCAGCCCGAGCCGCAGGAAGCGCACCAGGGTGTCGTAGAAGGAGGCCGCGGCATCGTGGTTCAGGATGCCGAGTGGCAGCGAATTGAGATAGATCGATCGGAACAACGCGATCCCGAGTCCTAGCACCAGCATCCCGGCTGCCAATCCCAAGCCCGCTCCAACCAGCGCGCGGCGATGGTCCTTGGCAATGTAGACGCCTAGCGCCAGGAAGATCAGCATGATCACCGGCGACCAGTTCCCGATCGCGTTAAGCAGGCTGAACGCGCTCTGAGCTTTGGTGATGAGATCCGATTGCAAGATCACGAACGACGGATTGATATCAGGAATCCGACTCGCCAGGTCAAATCCACGATCGACCAGCCGTTGTTTGACGACCTGAATGAACGGACCGAGGTTGATGCTGACGGTGTCGTTCGCAATCGTGACGCCTTCGCCGGTCTGGCCGGTCAGGGCAGCGACGAGTGCCTGATGAGCCGCACGGTTAGCAGTGACCCAGGCGTCCGCGAATGCATCGCTGGCAACCACCTTGCCGACCTCGGTACGTACGAAGCTCTGAACTCCGGTGGACAGCGGCACAGAGAGTGCGTGCAGCTGGGTCGCGACGAGCGGAGGCAAGCCGCGATCGGCGAGGGCGTCAACTGCCTGATTGGTGATTCCAGCAACGTCGAGCTGGGCGAAGATCTCGTTGGTGATCTTGTCCGCAACTGCATTCTGGATCGCTGGATCCCGGGCTAGCGGTGCCACGGTCGTTACGTAACGATCGGTATCGGTGACGAGGTTCTTCGTCCAGACAGCGACGACCGATAGCGGCGCGAGGATGCAGCCGATGACGATCAGAAAAGTGGCAACCACGGAGCGCCAGCGCTGCCTGCGAACCCGCGGCGGCGCCGGCGGAACGACGGCTTGCTGCGTAACAACGGGCGCGGTTGCGACTTGCGAACGCAACTCAGCTACCTCGGCGCGGAGGCGTTCCAGCTCTGCTCGCTCGTCCGCACCGAGGTCAGCATCGTCAGGCACCGAGGTACCGTCCGCGCTCGCGGTCACGATGTCACGATCTCTCGAAAGGAAAAGTGTGGTCATCACCCTTGGCGGGTGACCTGCACCTAATTACCGCCTTACGCGGCTGACCTGGACGTATCCCCGCCGGGTGTCAGTCTTCGGTGTCGGCCTCTTCGGTCGTTGTTTGATCCCCGCCAGCAGCCTTGGCGTCTTGTTCGATCTCCGCTGTGTCGGCTTTGATCTCCTTGGTCTCCACCTTGTCCGCTCGTTCCATCGAGCCCTTGATGTCGTCTTCCATCTCCGAAACACCGACCACGACGAGACCGGCCTGGCCTTCATCGAGATACTCGCCAAGCTCCTTGAGATCATTGCGGCTCATACCTGCCGCCGCGTGTCCGCTGACTGCACCGAGGATGGCGCCGCCGGCAGTGGTCGCCGCAAGCAGGCCGCCTCCGATTGCCGCGAACGGGAACAGCGCCACGACAAGCCCAGTCGCCAGGCCAACCCCGCCGCCGAGCACTCCGCCCACCCGGGTAGGCGTTTCATGCTTCTTGGTGATGCGGACCTTGCCGTTCTCCCGCTTCTCGATCACCGCAGCGTCGTACGCGTCCAGCATGCCGGCCTTGGTATGCAGGTCCTTGAGCAACTGGTAATCCTCTTCCGCGTCGGCAACGCTGGGATACACCCCGACGTACACGACAAATGTGTCGACCGCCATCTCCCTCTCCTTTGATCTCTGACTCCCACCGAGTTGTCAGAAACTCAGCACCAGATCTGGTGCTCTGTTTCTGACAAGTCAGAAGTATGGGGGCGCCAGGCGGCCGGAGCATCACCCTGTTCGGGTGAGCCGTAGTGCGCTACACGGCGAAATGATCAGCACATGGCTGATCGAGACGACGAGATGTTTTTGCGTGTTGCCAGAATGGAGGCTTTCAGCGACGGCGTGTTCGCCATCGCCATCACCTTGTTGGTGTTGGAGCTTTCAATCCCGCCGGGCTCGGAGGAGCATTTTCTCCAGGCTGTCCTCAACCAATGGCCTTCGTATCTCGCGTACGTCGTGAGTTTCGCGACTATCGGAGCAATGTGGCTGGGCCACAACTCGATCACTCATTATTTGCATAGTGCCAATACGACCTTCCTCAGGCTGAACCTCGCCCTGCTACTGGTGGTCTCGTTCTTGCCGTTTCCCACCAAATTGCTGGCCGAAAACCTCGGATCGCGCGCCAGTGAGCGGGTCGCGGCGACCATTTACGGCATCGCCCTGCTTGGCGCCATATTGTTGCTGTCATTGTTGTGGCAGACCGCAGTGAGTGCGAAGCTGGTACATCCAGACGCCGACGATGAAGAGATCAAGCTGCTCACCAAGCGCCTCCGGCCGAGCCTGGCTCTATACATCCTGATGATCATCGTGGGTCTGTTTACCCCGCTGGTTGCAACATTCGGCTATCTCGTAGTCGCTTTCTTGCTGATCTTCCCGATCAACCTGCGGCGTCGACAGAAACCAGAGTCTGCGGTCAGCTGAGCGGTCTCACCCCACTCGGGTGATGCTAGGAGGTCAACCGCTCTGCGAGCCTGATGATCACCGGTTGTCACTGGAGTGAAAGTGGGGACAGATGCCTGACTCGAAGCCGAACATCTTGGTGATCTGGGGAGACGACATCGGGATCACCAACCTGAGCTGCTACAGCGATGGATTGATGGGCTACCGTACGCCGAACATCGACCGCATCGCCGAGGAAGGAATGCGGTTCACCGACTCGTACGGGGAGCAGAGCTGTACCGCGGGACGATCATCATTCATCACCGGTCAGAGTGTTTTTCGTACCGGCCTCAGCAAGGTGGGTGTACCGGCAGCGCCCATTGGATTGCAGGCAGAGGATCCGACCATTGCCGACTTGTTGAAGCCGCTCGGCTATGCGACCGGGCAATTCGGGAAGAACCACCTCGGCGACCGGAACGAGTTCCTGCCGAGCGTGCACGGCTTCGATGAGTTCTTTGGCAACCTTTATCACCTCAATGCCGAAGAGGATCCGGAGCAGCCGAACTACCCGTCACCCGAAGACTTCCCCCAATTCCGTGAAAGGTTCGGGCCGCGCGGCGTACTGCACTCGTGGGCAACCGATGAAGCTGACGCGGCTGAGGAGCCGCGCTGGGGCCGCGTAGGCAAGCAGCGGATCGAGGACACCGGACCGCTGACGAGGAAGCGTATGGAGACCATCGACGATGAGATCTTGGAGCATGGACTGGACTTCATTGATCGGCAGGCATCGGCGGGTACGCCGTTCTTCGTCTGGTTCAATACGACGCACATGCATTTCCGGACGCATCCGAAGCCGGAGAGCATCGGCCAGGCGGGGCGCTGGCAGTCCGTCTATCACGACACGATGATCGATCACGACTTGGTCGTCGGTGCCCTGCTGGACAAGCTGGATGATCTTGGAATCGCCGACGACACGATCGTGGTTTACTCCACCGACAACGGGCCGCACATGAACAGCTGGCCCGATGGAGGAATGACTCCGTTCCGAAGTGAAAAGAACACGAACTGGGAGGGTGCGTTCCGGATCCCAGAGATGATCCGTTGGCCGGGCAAGATCCCGGCCGGGGTGGTCTCGAACGAGATCATTCATCACCACGACTGGCTGCCGACGTTTCTTGCAGCGGCAGGCGAACCAGACATTGTGGAAAACCTCAAGACCGGTCACAGTATCGGCGACATGACCTACAAAGTGCACATCGACGGCTTTAACCTGCTGCCGTACCTGTCCGGCGAGGTCGAAAAGAGCCCTCGCCCGGGATTCATTTACTTCTCCGATGACGGCGATGTTCTGGGAGTCCGCATTGACAACTGGAAAGTCGTGTTCATGGAGCAACGCTTACAGGGGACGATGCAGCTTTGGGCCGAGCCGTTCGTGGCGCTGCGGCTCCCCAAGCTGTTCAACCTTCGGACTGACCCCTTCGAGCGCGCCGACGTCACCTCGAATACCTACTGGGACTGGCTGATTGACAGCGGCATTCTCGTGCTTACGGCCTCGGCGCTTGTCTCCCAGTTCCTTGAGAGCTTCAAAGAGTTCCCGCCGCGTCAGAAGGCGGCCAGCTTCACCATCGACCAAGCCATGGCCAAACTCGAGGCCGCGCTCACCGAAGGCCGGTAGTAAGAACCGCTCTGAAGACATGCTCGAGTCATGGAATGACGGACCTACAAAGTCGGCGATCATCGACTTCGTTGCGCGTGTGATCGAGGAGGGCGGCCCCGATTACGTCGAGCCCGCCGGCCGGGTCGCGGTCTTCGACAATGACGGCACCTTATGGACGGAGAAGCCGCTGGTGATCCAGCTGGACTTCACCGTTCGGCGGTTCCGCGAGTTGGCGGAGAGCGATCCCTCGTTACAAGATCAACAACCCTACAAGGCCGCGTATGAAGGTGATCTTCATTGGATGGGCGCCGCGATGGTCAAGCATTACCGTGGCGACGACAGCGACCTGAAGCTCTTAATGGTGGCCGTTCCCCGAGCATTTGAGTCAGTGACCGTCGAAGATTACGACCGGCGCGTCAAGGAGTTCTTCAATGACGCCGACAATCCGCAGTTGAAGCGCCCGTACCTGGGGTGTAGCTATCTGCCGATGATCGAGCTGCTGCGCTACCTGGAAGCCAACGGCTTTACAACTTACATTGCATCCGGTGGTGACCGGGATTTCATGCGTCCAGTCGCCGAGGATATGTACGGCATTCCGCCAGAGCGGATCATCGGCAGCGCTCTTGGTATCACTTATTCGAGCGAAGGCGGGCAATCTCTGCTGCTGTACAAGGGTGCTATGGAGTTCTTCGATGACGGACCAGAGAAGCCGATCCGGATCTGGAGCCGGATTGGGCGGCGTCCTATTCTCGCCTTCGGCAATTCCAATGGTGACGTGCCGATGTTGGAGTTCTCCGGCACTCCGTCAACGCCGTCGCTCCGGCTGCTGCTGCTGCACGATGATGCAGAGCGGGAATTCGACTACACCGCTGGGGCGGAGCAGGCGCTGGATGTCGCGGCACAGCAGAATTGGACCGTGGTCAGCATCAAGAACGATTGGAACACCGTGTTCACTGACGTCACATGACTGCCGATCTCACCTGGATTCCGGGACAGACATATGCGATGGGTTCCGACCGTCACTACCTGGAGGAGCGGCCGGTCCATCAGGTCAGTGTTGGTGGGTTCTGGATGGAGACGCACCAGGTCACCAATGCTCAATTCGCGGAATTCGTCGCGGCCGCCGACTATGTGACGGTCGCGGAGCGACCACTCGATCCTGCCGACTTCCCCGGCGCGCCGGAGGAGAATCTCCAACCCGGATCAATGGTGTTCACGCGTACGCCGGGGCCGGTGAATCTTCACCACATCAATCTGTGGTGGACCTGGACTCCAGGAGCGTCTTGGCGCCATCCCGAAGGTCCCATGTCATCGATCAAGGGACGCGAAGATCATCCGGTGGTTCATGTCGCATTTGAGGACGCCGAAGCGTACGCCAACTGGGCCGGTCGCGACCTGCCGACCGAGGCCGAGTGGGAAGCCGCGGCACGTGGCGGCTGCCATCAGATGATCTTCATCTGGGGTGATGAACCAGAGCCGGTGGGCGAGCGGCTGGCCAACTTTTGGCATGGTGATTTTCCCTGGCGACCTGATCATGGTTATGGGACGACGATGCCGGTCGGATCCTTTCCGCCAAACCCCTATGGCCTGTATGACATGACCGGCAATGTCTGGGAATGGACTTTGGACTGGTACGCCGAGCGTCACCCCGCTGAAGTCGATCGGCCCTGTTGCATTCCGCGCAATCCGCGAGGCGGCGTGATCAATGACAGCTATGACCGGCGCCAACCCCAGTTCCGTGTGCCGCGGAAAGTGATCAAGGGCGGCTCCTATCTCTGTGCGGACAGCTACTGCATGCGCTACCGGCCCGCCGCGCGCCGGCCGCAGATGATCGACACTGGTATGAGTCACATCGGCTTCCGATGTGCGGTCCGGGACCGCACAACTTGATCAAGTAATGGCAGATCACTGGGCAGTTTTCGGCTCTCTGCAGGGCTATCAACGGGCTTGGCTGCGCCCGGACATGGCACTCTGAGGCAGGGCGGCAGGCGCCGAGGCTGCAGATCGACGCGACCATCGACGATGCCTTGGCGGCGTACGAGCGCCAAGCGAACCAGCGCGTAGAGGAATAACGGCAATGCGCGCTCAGCTTGTCGAAGCGTGGACGGCTCGCTGAGGCGGCTATCGTCCTGGACGTGTTGTCGGCGCTGCTGTGGGGTGCGGTTGCGGCCTCCTCCCTTGTCATCGGGGCACTGCTTGGGGTCGCTCGGCAATGGGATTCGCGCCTTATTGGGGCTGTTCTCGGTTTCGGGGCAGGAGCACTCATTTCGAGCGTCTCGTTCGAGTTGGTCGAGGAAGGACTGCGGGCAGCAGGTGGCGGCCCGGTAGCACTGGGACTGGCAGCAGGGGCGCTCGCCTTCTTCCTCGGCGATCGTGGTGTCGAGCGGATAGGAGGTCGTTCGGGAGCGGCCGCCGCCGGTTTTCCCTTGTTATTAGGTGCTCTGTTAGACGGAATACCAGAACAGGTGGTGCTCGGCATTGGATCGGCCGCGGGTCAGGGGGTCAGCGTCGCGCTGCTGGTCGCCATCTTCGTCTCGAATCTGCCCGAATCCATCGGATCCGCCACTGACATGAGATCCGCTGGAAGGCCCTCCCGCATGATCATCTTCGGGTGGCTGATCGTAGCTGTCGTGTGCACGTTCGCCACACTGGCCGGCTACTGGGTTTCTGCTGTGGTCGGTGACCGTTTCACTGGCGGCGTCGATGGCTTTGCCGCTGGAGCGCTGCTGGTCATGTTGGTCGGGTCAATGATTCCCGAAGCGAAGGAGAAAGCCAGCATTAGTGCTGGACTTACCGCAGTCCTTGGCTTCGCCGTCGCAGCTGGACTGTCTGCCATCTCCTAGGCGCATGGTCACTTCTGCAACTAAGCGCGCACCAATCGCCCATCCGGCTGCCCTCCGGTGGGCGATTGGTGCGCCCTGATCATGGATTACGACGCTGGGGAATCACTCCTCGGTGAAGACCTCACGGAGCTTCTGCTCCTGTTCGGCGGAGAGATTGCTGGCAATCAATTCGGCGTTGGTGTCCTTGAAGGTGTCCTTGACTCGATCGACCACCGCATCAGAGCTCAGCACAAAGAGCGCTGACGTGCCCGGCGTAACCCGCTGCTTCACACCGTTGATGAAGTCGTCGCTGATGCCGACATCGGTCATGGAGCCGGCCAGCGCACCGATTCCCGCGCCGATCGCCGCCCCTAGCAGCGGCACGAAAAAGATCAGCCCGAAGAGCATCCCCCAAAATGTGCCACCCAGGGCGCCGGCTGCGGTCATGTTGCTCAGCTGACGCGTCTTCGGCTTCTTCTTTCCCTGCTCCCAGGTAACGATTGCGGCGTCCTGAATCTTGATCAACTCCTGGGATGCGAGCCCTTGCAGTCTCTGGGAAGCCTGCTCAGCGCCGTCGACGCTGTTGAAAGCCCATGCGGTCAGTGTCGCCATAAGGAGTTCGTCCTCTCTACTCGTGAATCACCGGCCAACCCGATGAGGCGATCCATCCGACAGCATGGTCGAGACTTCAGCAAGTCACCTCACACTCAAGGGGTGATTTTTTACTCGGGCGGATCACTGAACTTGTACGTCCAGATCTCGAGAGGCCGGTGATCAGGTCAGGGCGAAGCGCGACCACCGGTACGCCGCAGCCACCACGAGCTATGCGCGGGCGTGGTGTGGTCAGCCATGCTCAGGGTCGCTCAGGTAGCCGTGGAGTTTTGCGTGTCGTCGCCGCGCGATCTTTGCCGCAACGCCCGGCGCCCAGCCGAAGACGATCAAGCTCACGGTAACCGAAACCACTGTGCCCAACCAGAGACCAGCCGCGGGTATCTCGTGGGGCGGGTGGCCCTGATGGGCGATAAGCCAGATGGTCAGAGTCGGGAGGAGCAGCACTAGGGCCATGACTGGCACCACAAGAAACGGCAGCAGTACCAGGACAATCCAGCGAAGCAACGCCGCCCGCCAATCCGACCGATGTTCCCACCGCCACAGCAGCTTCCGGGGGTGATAGGGCACCCAGAGACCGACCCAAGCGGCCACGCTCAGCACGCCGAGCGGCAGAAAGAGCAGCGTGATCGCTACTGCAGCAGCCATGTCATAGCGGTGCTGCACGATCCCGATGATCACAGCCACAATTGCCGCGGTCGGTCCCACAAAAGAGGCTAAGACAAGGTGTTTTGCCCGCAGCCAGAGCCGCAAGGCGGCCGGATCTCGCAGCTGTGCCAGCGCTCGTACGGAGTCCCGCCCTGCAACGTTGGTCGCCGGTGTGTCACCGAGCATCCACATCCCCAAGAAGTATGGGAACGCCAAGGCTCCGTGCAGTGTGAACAACCAGTTAACGATCTTGTCCGGTAACAGGTACCAGCAGAATGTCACCAATAGCGCATTGAAGCTCACTGCGACCAAGTCATCGCGCCGCTCGGTGAAGATGCGCCGGTACTCCGCTGCGACCGCAGTCGACAGGTCGGAGAGGCTGAGCTGGCTCGGCACGGCTCCGATTGTTCCCCAGAAGCTGTCGATTTCGCCGCGCTCCATACGTGGTACCGGTGACGCCATTCATCACAACATGAGGAGGAAACGATGGCGAAGTTCCTGTATCTGTACAGCGGCGGCGAGATGGCCGAGACCCCTGAGGCTCAGCAAGAACAAATGCAGGCGTGGACTGCCTGGTTCGGCACGCTCGGCGACTCTGTGGTCGACATAGGCAACCCGTTCGGCGCTGGGACGACAGTCAAGAATGGCAGTGCCAGCGATGGCGGCACCTCGAGACTTGGCGGTTACTCGATCATCAACGCCGAGTCGCTTGATGAAGCCGCAACTCAGGCAAAGGGATGCCCCGTGCTGCAGTCCGGTGGCAGCGTAGAGGTGTACGAAGCACTCATCATGTAATCGCGTCCGCTCTGAGTCTGTCCGAAGGGTCGCTATTGCCACTCCGCATTAGTTACTTGGACTCCGCGTCAGCTGCAGCTGACGCTAGGTCCGAGAAATTGATGCGGAGTGGTATCGGGAGGCTCGCGCAAACGCTCGCAGCACTCGTTCGCGGATGACGCCAGCGCGATACAGGTCGCGGGAGATCCAACGGACAACTTGCAGGCCGAGATCGCGTACGGCGTCCTCCCGAACCTTCTCCTCGAAGATCACGTCCTCGATGCGCTGCCCGGGCTTGAGCAGCCGACCGTATTTGATCTTGCCATCAAACTCGCCGACCGTCTTGTGCTCTTCCCAGTAGAAGTCGGCGCGTGCGATGAGTCGGCCGTCGGGTCCGAAGATCTCATGCTGCAGCTCCGGCCGCGGTAGCCCCTCTTCCATGAGGCGTACGCGACTGATCGACTCACCAGCACTTTCGCTCCGCGGGTCGAGGAATTGCACTACTCGGCGTGCTGCACGGACGCCTGGCCAGCGTTCCATCAGCAGCAAACCAACCTGCAAATCCTGTCTGGTCAGACCCAATGCAAAGGCGCGATCACCGGCCGCGACGGCTTGTGTCATCGGCACGGTACGGGCGACGTCGAGCACCGTACGCGCCATTGACGTTACTGGCATGTTGTCGATCAAGATGATCTCCGCTGGCCTCAGCGGCGCTCCGTGCACGTGGACGACGGAGCGCTTGATTCCGTTGCCACTTCGACTGCGTGTGACATGGACCCGCGCCACAGACTCAGGCCAGACGGGCAAGCCATGCAGGACCGCTGCCGAGCCGTGACTCAGTGTGGCGCCGTCTCTAAGCTGCGGTGCAGTTGCCAATATCAGGCGTCGATGCCTCTCCTCGACCAATTGATCGGGCTTGTCCTCCCCGGCGTAAGCGCCGCGGCGCAACCGGATGAGGTCACCTCCACGTTGCAGGCGTCGAAGATCATCATGGTTATGGCCTAGGCCCAAGAGCGCGCGGGTCATCCGGATGTCGTCCATGAGGGAAGAGCCCAACGCATAAAGAGCTGTTTTCGTAACCTGGTCAAGGCATATCTGTGGATGACTTCGAAGGCTTTTGGAGTTGCGGAGAGGTGGTCGACATGGCCTCGCGCCGCACTCCGCACTAGGTACTTGGACTGCGCGTCATCTGCAGCTGATGCTAAGTCCCAGCAAGTGATGCGGAGTGGTAGTGATCAGACAAGCGGACTCGCTTACAGCTGGAGTCGGCTCGAATCTTCCTCGCCATGGTCGAGAACAAAAGCGAGGACTTCGGAAAGTGAGGCGGTGGCCAGGGCGACGCAGCTGTCGGCAGCGCCGTAATAGAGCCGGAGCTCGTCGGACTCGGGCCGGTGAATCACGCCACAGGGAAAGACCACTCCCGGTACGTCTCCCATGAGTTCGTAGTCTTCCCGCGGACCAAGGACCCATTCTGCGCACCGCCGCCGTACGTGGGTCGGCTCTTCAAGATCAAGAAGCGCTAGCCCAGCGCGGTAGAGCGAGCCCGCGGCGGTCTGCCGTACGCCGTGATAGATCAACAACCAGCCCTCGGGCGTCTCGATGGGCGGCGGCCCCATGCCGACCCTTGCCGAATCCCACCAGCCTCCCGGCCTGGCCGCCAAGACCGGCTCCGGCGGTGACCAGCTGTGCAGGTCTTTGGAGCGGGAGAGCCAGATGTCGGCCCGATGGGTGAGGAACGTGACCGGCCGGTGGAGCAAGACATACTCATCACCCACACGTCGCGAGAGCAAGCCGCCGTTCTTGTCCTCAGGGGCACGCACCATGCCGAGGCGCTGGACCGACCGGAAGTCCTTTGTGGTCGCCAATGAGAGGCCCGGTCCGCCCGGCCCGAAGGAGGTGTACGTGATCACCCAGCTCTCAAGATCATCGACCCAGGTCAGCCGCGGATCCTCCAGGCCCCAAGCCTCGTGCGGCAAATCCGGGTCGGACGCCAGCAGGGGCGCCTCATCGACCACCCAGTTCGACACGCCGTTCTGCGACCGAGCGACTGTCAGGTGACTGATTCCGCGCCGGTCCTCAACGCGGCAGAGCAGCACAGTGCTGCTGTCGACCTGTGCTGCTCCGGCATTCATGACGGCATTGGCTGCGTACGGCCAGCGTTCTGGGCTGAGCAGAGGGTTTCCTCGATAGCGCTGGAAGAGTTCGCCGCTTATCTCACCGGAGGAGCGCGCCATATATAGCAAGGTAATCGTCCACCATGCGATCGGCGCTGAAGCGGCGCTCCGCCACGCTACGCACCTTCCCTCGATCAAGCTCGATCGCAGACTCGACGGCTGCCGCTGCCGAGTTGACGTCTGACACCAGGAAACCGGTCACACCTTCATCGATGATTTCCGGCATCGAGCCCCGGTTGTAGGCCACCACCGGCGTACCCGCGGCCATCGATTCCACGACTGAAAGCCCGAAGGGTTCGGCGAAGGAGATCGGATGCAGCAAGGCCGCGGCAGAAGCGAGCAACTCGGCACGCTGCGCCGGGCCAACCGAGCCGAGATAGCGGACTCCATGATCATCGATCAACGGCGCGACCTGCTCGGTGAAATACAACTGATCTTGGATCGGACCTGCGATCTTGAGTCGGCGTCCAGCGCGGCGAGCGATATCAATCGCGTCTGCGGTGCCCTTGTCAGGATGTATACGGCCAAGAATGACCAGATCCTCGCCACCGGTAGCCGAGAAGGTGAACAGACTCAGGTCGATGCCGTGGTGAACAGTGGCCAGGTAACTGAGTTCAGGCGCCCGGTCGGCATCAGAGATAGAGACGTACGCCGAGTCAGCCGCTTGATAGGCCGGTAGGATCTTGCGATCGGAGAAGCCGTGGATGGTGGTCAGCATCCGGGTTCGGCAAAACTTCGAGAACGCCAAGGGCAGCCAGTCCAAGTGGTTATGCAGCAGGTCGAACTCGCCCGAGCGCGCCAGCGCATGGGCAACATGGAGCCCTTCCCAAATACGGCCGTCCAGCGTGGCGTCTTCCTCGTAGCCGCGAGGGGACACGCCGTCGAGGGCCGCGGCGGTGTGCGAGTCAAGTGTCGCGAAGAGTGTTACATCGATCCCGCGCTTGGCCAATCCATCGGCCAACAGGCCGGTCACCTGTTCCCAGGGGCCGTAGTGCTTGGGTGGAGTACGCCAGGCGATTGGCCCCAACAGCGCGATCTTCATCCAGCGATTCAGGGCCGCGTAATGCAGCTTTGCAGGCCGGCACTCTCCAGGGCCAACAGCGCTTGCAGATAGGCCAAGGTCGATTCGGCGCCCTCATTGGGGTTCAAACCATCCGGTCCTAGACCGTCATGACAACCGCCGGTGACGAAGTCATAGACCGGCAGTCCGGGGGTGTTTCGTCCTAAGAACCACTCGAACGCTCGCACCGCCTGGTGGCCGTATTCCCCATGTTCGGTGTAGATCGATGCCTCGATCAATGCCTCGACCAGTGCAGTCGCGTCAATCGGCTGCTCGTCGCCTTCTTCCGCCCAGGTCCGACGGGCCTCATCGGCTCGACGCCAGCGATTGCCCACTAAGCGGATGGTCTCGCCATTCAACCCGCATTGATCGGCATACCAATCCAGAGCCTCAGTCCCTCGCTGAATGATCTTGTCATTCTCGAGACGTGCGCCCGCCGCGATCAGTGCTTGTGGCAGGCGGCCGTTGTCGTAGGTCAGGCTGTCCTCGAACCACACCCAACCTTTCCGGCTGTGCTCGTCATAGCTCTTGCATAGCCGGTCAGTAAGTGTGTCGAGCAGTCTTTGCAGCGGGGTTGGCAGAGCGTCCATTGTGGGTCGGGTCAGCCCAATGATGGTGTACGCGATTTCCCGAGGAGTAGCAGCGCCCTCCAGGCTGGGCTGCAGGTCGCTCAGCAGTAGCAGGCATTGATCAGTCTCTGGGCGTACCGGTTCAGCGGCGATGACGGCGCCGAGCGCCCAGGCTGCTCTGCCAAGATGATCACCGGTGTGTGGCGCATCGAGCCATTTCCGGCCGTAGTCCATGAGATTGTGCATGCCCGGGGTTTCGCCATCCCAAGCATGGAACAGATACGCCAGCGCCGATGAGAGGATGCGCTGGTAGGTCGGGTTGCTACTCTCACCATGATCGAGATCGAGCACGGTGATCACCAGCCGCGAAACATCGTCAACGCAGTAACCGCTCGATCGGTTGGGAATTGATCCGTACGCGTGCTGCACGATGCCGACATCGTCGAGAAGAGTGAGCAGGTGGCGCGGCGATATCTGCGGAGTGCCCCTCATCGGGCAACCTCGGTCAACAGCTCCAAGGTGGATTTGCCCACGCTTGCCCAAGTAAGGTCGGCGCCGACTCGCCGTGCTGCCCTCCGTGCTGATCGCAGCTTCGCCGGCGATCCGAGGAGGTCGAGCACCGCTGCGGCCAGCTGTCGTGAATCTCCGAACGGCACCAGTACTCCGGCGCCGGTGCTGAGCAGATCTTCAGCGTAGAAGTAAGGCGTCGACACGACTGGACAGCCAGCCGCCACCGCGAAGGTCAGCGCCCCGGAGACGATTTGATCTTTTGATCGGTACGGCGTCAGGTACAGGTCTGTGCGGGCGAGCAAGATCGCTAACTCATCGATGGTGAGGAAGCGGTCGATAAAAGAAACGTGATCGTCAATATCAAGATCATGCACTAGGCGCTGCAGGCTGAGCCGATAAATCTCGCCCTCTTTGTCGATCACATCGGGATGCGTCCGGCCGGCAATCAGATAGAGAACTTCGGGATGCGCCGCGGTGATCTCTGGCAGCGCGCGAATCGCCAGTTCCAGGCCCTTGGAGTCGGAGATGAGTCCGAAGGTTGACAGGACCGTTCGGCCGGCCAGGCTGGGAAGGCCGAGTTGCAGCGACGAGGCCGAGACCTCGTCGCTGACCCGATCCGACCAGGCGGCCTGGGTCAGTTCGTCGGGAGCTCCATGCGGAACCACGCGGACCCGCTCGGCGTCGACCAACTGCTGCTCAACGACCATGCGGCGGGCCGTCTCAGTGAACACCATGACCAGCGCGGCGCGGTCGCAGAGGTTGCGCAGCAGCCGAGCCCGATCGGGCGCCGGATTCTCCAAGACGGTGTGGAGCGTGACGGCCATAGGCACGGTGAGATTGTTCGCGAGCTTGAGAATGTACTTTCCGGACTCGCCGCCGAAGATGCCGTACTCGTGCTCGATCAGTACGACGTTGACGCCGCTTCGGTTGAGTAGGTCTGCTGCCGCGGCATAGTCGGAAGCAACGTCCTGGCGAATCGTCGTAATGACTTCGGGTGGATGGGAGCGATGATCATCTCGAACGACAGAGGCGATCTCGACCGACAAAGATGAATCTGCCTCCAACAAGGCCGCGCGCAGGTCCGAAGAGAACACCGCGATGCCGCATGCCCGCGGCCGATAAGTTGAAACGATCCCCACCTGCATGACCGCTCCTTACCCCGCCGGTGCGTTTCGAAAGCACTGGCGGCCCGTAACTGCCTTCCACTAGGTGTTTCGCATGCAAATATTGGGCATGGCTAACGTCCCCCGAGAGTTAAATGGGTCGTCCGACGCTCGCAGGGGAGAGCTATCAGCCACGACTGCGGCACATGTTATCCCATTGTTATTTCCGCATGGCGGCAGGTCCGAATTCCGGCTAGACCGAGGACATCGTCCGACCGTGTCCACCGGGGCTGTCCGATCATCATGGAGTTCTCGACGGCTCGGCGAGGCTTGGGCGGTCACCGGCGTAAAGTCACCCACCACGGGTGAACAGCGCCGCCTCGTGCATGTGCAATGTTGATGCCGTTCCTCAGCGCCCTGCTGAAGTGACGGCACTCGAACGAGGAGGCACGATAACAATGAATTTCGGGGACTTTTTCTGGCTTCTGATCTGGAGCTTCTTCTTCGTCATGTACCTGATGATCTTGTTCCAGATCATCGGTGATCTCTTTCGTGACAAAGATCTCAGCGGATGGTGGAAAGCGCTTTGGGTGGTCGCCTTGATCATCTTCCCGTTCCTCACCGCCTTGGTCTATCTGATCGCCCGGGGGAGGGGAATGGCCGAGCGGCACGCAGGTGAGGTGCGGCAGGCTCAGGAAGCGACTGACTCCTACATTCAGCAGGTTGCCGGACGAAGCAACCCGGCAGATCAAATCGCGACCGCGAAGGGACTGCTCGATCAAGGAACGATCACACAGACCGAGTTCGACCAACTCAAAGCCGTCGCTCTCGCCTAGGTCGTCGCCCCGTCCCCGACACTCCGCAATACATACTTGGACTCCGCATCATCTTGCAGATGATGCGGAGTGCAAGTATGTAATGCGGAGTGCGCTAGCAGAGGCCGAGTGTGCGGCCGCGGCGTACGGCGTCGGCCCGGCGGGTGACCGACAACTTTTGAAACAGCGATCGCATATGCGTCTTCACCGTGTTGAGGGACAAGACAAGATCAGCCGCTATCTCCTCATTGGTGCAAAGCTGAGCAAGTAACTTCAAGACGTCGGTCTCGCGGGCGGTCAGCGGCACGACGAACATGCCGTCGTACGTGCTCGTCTCGCCTGGCCAGTGATCAACAGTCGATGTGGCGGCCTGGGGTACTGAGGCTAGGAAGGCCGCGTGACGACGGGACAAAGCCGAATCTCGCGCAACGAAGGATTGCAGCCAAGGCCCTGCCCAACTCACCGTGGCTCGCAATTGTTCACGGGTAGCCACACCCAATGCGCGATCCAGCAGCAGCTCGGCCTGATCACGGTTGCCCTGCTCGATGGCCAATTCAGCGTGCAGCAGCCACCGCCGGACCTGGTTGATGATCGACATCAGCACCGGGTCGGAATGCACTTGGCCGAACACCTCTCTGGCAGCGCTTGGATCACCCGCAAGCCGTAAGGCCCTCACCAAAATCAATTTGGCTTCTACGGCCGCCAGCTCAGGCTCGGGCGCGAGGCTGGCGATCGCCTGCTGCGGTTCGCCCGCCGCAAGCCACGCCTCGGCGGTCGCAATCTGGAACTGATCGGCGAACCAGCCGCCTCCCATCTGATCCGTCGTTGCAGGTGACTCGAGCAATCGAAGGGCGGTCTCCGGCTCGCCGCTAGCCAAAGCCAGCCGTACCTGACTCAGCCGCTCACTCGCCGCGAGCAACGGATCTGGATTGTCGACGTTCCGGCTCTGAGCGTGATCAAGACGTTGCGCTGCCTGGTCGATCTCGCCACGCTCCAGATGTGTCCAAGCAGTCGTGAGATGGGCGAAGACGACGCCGGTCTCACCGCTGTCGGCCCTTCGATCGGTGAGCAAAGACGCCGCATATCGGGTAGCTCGGCGTTGGTCACCGCAAACCGCATCAAGCCACGCCAGCTGTCCCGCGCAGGCGGCGCGGATCAGCTGCTCGGCATGGTTCTCGTCACCGTCGAGCCACTGTCGGAACCGTCCGGCGCCGCGCTCCAACGTCCATCGTGCAGTGCTGAGGTTGCCGCGTGACAGCTCGAACCCGGCAACGTAGTAGTCGATCAGTGGAGACAGCTCGGGTGACCGCGCTCTTTGGGAGGCCGTGAGCTCGGTCATGAGATCTCTGACGTGCTGCGCTTGGACAAGGCCCAGAGCTGGGTCATCGCGCAGTCTCGAGGTCGCCACATTGAGCAGGGCGAGGCTGAGTACGCCGGGTATGTCCGGCCCAGCGGTTTGGGCCAGCTCCGAACCAGCCCGAGCAAGCGCCAGCTCAGCTATGTCGATCCAGGAGCGCGCCAGCGCGGCGCCTGCCAGAAGGAGCGGCTCTGATTCGCCGAACTCTTTTTGTTCGATGATGAGTTGCACAGTGTCGCCGCCGCCGCCCGCGAGTATGCGCGGGATGACCAAGGACTTCACCAGGGCTCGCGTGGCCTGCGCCTGTTCGTAATCATAGGGAACCACTGATAGTGGAAAGCCTCGAACGTCTTCGGGGTACGTCTCGGCAAGGACGGATTGCCCTACATCGGCCATGATCGGCGGTGCTCAATCTGTGAGGAGGCTGATGGTCTTAAGTAAGCCCCAATAACCGGTAGCGCGTCCTCACCCGCTGAGCGATTTCACCCGGGTGATTCTTGACCTAGATCAGGAGGCGCTCGCGGCCGATACTGACCGCCTCGGACCGGGAACGTGCCCCAAGCTTGCGATAGAGCGCAGCGGTGTGGGTTTTGACAGTGTTAGGCGAAAGATAAAGCTCGGCGGCGATCTGGCTTAAACTCGCCGACCCGGTGAGACTTCGCAAGACCTCGATCTCCCGCGCGGTGAGGACCTCGGTGTGGTGGTTGGTGGAGTTGTGTTCGCGCAGCGTCCGCTGTGCGGCTTCCAGCCGGGCGATCATTGCGGCCGTTCCCTTTTGGTACTGGCGGATCAGCGGGGACGCCTGACCCAAGAGCTGCCGCGCCAAGGAGAAATCACCCGCCATGATCGCCACCCGGCCCATGACGAGCAAGTGGTGAATCGTTCCCCACGGGGCGAGCCCAGGAACCTTTCTGCCAAGGTTGAGGCCGTATTTGAGGGTCGCCATTGCAGTTGGCAGGTCACCAGAGGCGGCTTGACTCTGCCCGAGCGCGGTAAACGCCACGGATGCGGCCGGAAGGGCGTGCAGACTACGATCCTCGACAACCTCGATTGCCTCTTCCGCCGCCCCACGGCTGCGGTCGAGATGGCCCCGCTCGGCTTCGGTCAACGCCAGAACCCCGAGTGCGATAATCCGCACCATGGCAGGTGCCGCCTCGTTGTATGCGGCCCTGGGAAGCACGGTGGCTGCTGCGTTCAGATCGCCGACGATGTAACTGGAATGACCGAGTGCGAAATTCGCCATCGCATACCACGCTGAGGTGCCATCGATCTCGAGCTCGACCGCGCGCTGAGCCGAGGCCATCATGTTTTCAGGGCCACCGAAGCCGAACATTCCGCGAATCAATGCGATCGTAGATTCCAGAGACTTGGTTCCATCGGGCAGCACGACATCGTCGGGCACATTCTTGAGCTGCGCCAGCTGTCGCTCCATTTCTACTTCCTGACCCGAAAGTGCCGCCATCCAGGCAGCCGTCACGATAGTCGCCGAGTTTTGATCGGCACTGGACCTCTCTAAGGCTCGAAGCCAACTGCGTACGGTGGTTCCAAGCCCGGCATCGAAATACTGCAACCAATGTGCATTTACCAGGGATGCCGCAAGATCACTCTGTCCCGCAGCAAGCGCGTGTTCCACTGCAGCGTCGACATAGCCGTTCGCGCTCAGCCAGTCCGCCGCACGGCCATGAAGCATTGCTGCCCGATCTGGTTGCTCGGTCTCCAGGGCGCCTCTGGCAACTGCGCCAAACAGGTGATGGAAGCGGAACCAACGTTCCTCAGCGTCGAGCGGGATGAGGAAAAGATTCGTCTGTTGCAACTCGCGAAGAATCCTGGCGGATTGCTGACCCCCACTCATATAGTCCGAAAGCGGAGCCGAGAAGCGGTCGACGATCGACATGTCGAGAATGAATTGGCGTACATCATCGGTTTGTCGGCTGAGCACCTCCTCGGTCAGGTAATCACCGATGAAGCGATTATTGCCACTGAAATGATGTACGAATTCGCTCGGATGCGATCTGCCGGCGAGGGATAGCGCAACCAAATAAACGCCAGCAGGCCAGCCTTCGGTGCGATCCATGAGTTCGGACGCGGCGATGCTGGATAATTGCACTCCATCAGATATCAAGAGCGCAGCCGCCTCTTCTCCGGTGAATACAAGATCATCAGCTCGAATTTCGGCTAGCTTGCCAGCTGCACGCAGCCGGCCAAGTCGCAGAATGGGGTCGGAGCGGGTGATCAATACGAGATGAGCATTCGCGGGAAGATGTTTGATGAAGAAATCAAATTGTTCGTTGCATTCAGAAGAACGCACAATGTCAAAATCATCAACCAAAACCGCAATCTCTTCAGGCCACGCGGCAACTGCATCAATGATTGTCGGCAGCACCGCCGTCAGCATCTCATGAGTACCTGCAGCAATGAAGCTCGGAATGTCGCGGGCGATGGCGCAGCCTACGCGATCAAGAGCCGTTGCAATGTGCATCCACAGTCTGGCTGGCTCGTTGTCGGAGGCGTCCAGCGATATCCAGGCAAACGTTTCGGGTCGAAAAACTGAATCCAACCACTGCGCGACGATGGTGCTCTTGCCGTATCCGGCTGGAGCAGCGATCAATGTCACTGGGTGTTGGGCTGCCCGCTGGAGTTGTTCTACTAGGCGGGTCCGAGGCACCCACTCCGATCGAGCCGGTGGTGGCCGAAGCTTGGCTTCGAGCATGGAGTCGACCGGCTGCGTGCCAAGGCTAGCCTTAGCCGTCGCGACGCTGGTCACCCCTGACACTGCCCTTCGGTTGCACCAGTCACGGGGAGCGCCGAACGCCATACCCCAAAAGGCGACCCTCCCTGGGATTGAAGACTGCAAGTATACGCCGGATCCTTTGGTTCGGGTGCGGCGACAATTATCTGCGGCGCTATTGGCTGCGGACAAACTCACCATACGCGTTGCATTGTGATTTGTTCTCGCTCTCGCGGCCTTTTGCAGACTGGCACAATCCGGCTGATTCTTATCCCCGTATGCAACTGAAAGGTCAGCAATCGCTTGATCGAATATGTCCTTAGCATCGAGAGAGGCGACCGCTTGTTCACCCGTGTTGGGTGAGGCGAACCGATCCGGCCACCTTCGTACGATTGACCATGAGTCCCGCAGAGACATCACAAGACGCAACTGAGACTGCGACGTCCGCAGACGGTCGGACTTTCTATCTCAACATGTCGCCGCGTCGGCTGTTTCCGATCGGCTCGTTTGTTTCGCTCACCGACGATGAGGGCGTGATCAGCCTCGCCCAAGTGCTGACTCAGCAGCGAATGCCAGAGGGGCAGCTGCAGGCCGCCGGGCGCGTGCTCGGCACTCTTGAGGGCGAGGGCCTCGATAGCAGCGCGATGTCGGTCTTCGGATCGGCGTTCGCAGCAGACGCTGACGCCGACATGATCACCGCCATGAACGTCGGCGCAGGAGCCAATCTCGAGATTGGCACAATGGCACTTGGATCTGATCTCCCAGCACGGCTGATCCCGAGTCGACTGAATCGGCATACCTTCTGGTGCGGACAGAGCGGGTCGGGCAAGACCTATGCTCTGGGCGTCCTCCTGGAGGAGGTGCTGCTGCACACCGAGTTGCCCATGATCATCTTCGATCCGAATGGCGACTTCGTAAGGTTGTCCGATATCAGAGAGGACGCACCATCGGAACGCGCGGAACAACTGCGCCAGCGAGAAATTCAGGTTCTGCGGCCGCGAAGCCAGCCGGGGGAGGATCTCCGGGTTCGCTTCACGGATCTTGAGCTGACGGCAAAAGCTGCCATGATGCGACTAGATCCATTGATCGATCGCGCCGAGTACAACCGGCTGCTTCATCTGGAAGAGCTTTTCACCTTGCAAAACCTTGATCAGCTTCTTCCTACATTGCGAGCATCACGTGATCCCGGAGATAACGCTCTCGCCCTACGGATCGAGAACCTTGGGCTGCTGACTTGGGAAATCTGGGCAATGGGTCAGCCGCCGGCGACGGAGATCATCGACAGCAGGCCACCAGCCACCATTCTTGATCTTGGAGGATTCCACTTCATCGAAGAACCGCTGGTCGTCGCCCTATCGATACTGGATTGGCTGTGGATGGGACGCAGCGAGCGTCGCCCGGTGCTTCTTGTCATCGATGAAGCACACAACCTGTGCTCACCCGACCTGGCAAGCCCTCTGCAAGTTGCCGTTAGGGATCGCATCATCCAAATCGCCGCAGAGGGCCGAAAGTACGGACTTTGGCTTTTGCTCTCTACTCAGCGCCCATCGAAGATCCACTCCGGCATCATTTCCCAATGTGACAACTTGGCGTTGATGAAGATGAGTTCGCAGAGCGACCTGGACGAACTGTCCAAGATCTTCGGCATCGCACCGCCGTCGCTGGTGGCACTGTCGCCACAGTTCCGCCAGGGCGAGTCGCTGTTCGCCGGTGGGTTCGCGCCTGTCCCCACAACTGTCCGGGTCCGCAAACGCCTGACGTACGAGGGCGGTCACGACGTCGGCGTGCCGCTCCGTTCCTGATCAGCCGATGGCGTAGCCGAGCAGGCCCAATACGTACGCGCCTTCAGTTCTGGAATCTGGGCGCTTGTTGGCTGCTCGTGCGATCCCGATTGTGGTCGAACGTGCCCGTGAGAGATTCACCCACAGCGGGTGATCAAGCGAGGTCCGCAGCACACCTACCGTTTGTCTGCAAGGTATTCAAACTGCTCTGAGGAGCATCTGAGGAGAGACTCATGGCAAGCACCCAGACCGTCAGCCCGTGGGCTCACGGCATTGCCGTTTTCGCCGGCGTCGCAATGATCATCGGCGGCGCTTTCCAGGCCCTCGAGGGCCTAGCCGGCATTGTGAACGACCAATGGCTCGTTGTCGTGCCGAACTACATCTACGCCTTCGACCTCACCGTGTGGGGCTGGATCCACCTGCTGGTCGGTCTGGCGTTGTTGGTGATCGGTGTTTCCCTGCTCAGGGGTCAGACCTGGGCTCGAGTCGCCGGCATGATCGCCGCGGTTGTCTCAGCAATCTTGAACTTCGTGTGGCTGCCCTTCTCGCCCTGGTGGGCCCTGATGATCATCGCCGTCGACTTCCTAGTCATCTGGGCTCTGGCGTCATATTTGCGTCAGGCAACACCCGTGTCATCGCAGGATCGGCCAGCACCCGTAGCACCGCAAGATGGGCAAGCATCCGTGACACCGCAGGATAGGCAAGCCGCGACGTCCTAGCCCTTCTGAGCTGTGGCTGAACCGGCGCGTACAGGTGACGCAGAAGGAGCGAGCGACGGTGTATGAGATCACACTGCACAGGGCTCCGCCCGCCAGTCTGACCGCAAGGTTTCCCACGATCAGGCTGCACTCAGCGCCGACAGCCACGGTGTTGTCCCGGCGCGTGATCGATGTGAATGAGGTGGACTGGCTTATCGAGCAGCTGCGCTCGCTCGGAATCGCACCTCTGGAGGTACATGCGTCGGCCGGCAACTACGAATTTCGGATTGACGGTCAGCTGGCTGAGTCGACTCTGCGCTACCTGCAGTGGACAGCTCACCTTGATCAGGAACGCATAGTGATGCGAGTCTTTGCTACACCTGCAGACCTAAAGTTGATCTTGAATGAATTGGCCAGCAGCGGCATCGGAATCGATCACTTCATCAGCCGTCACGCGGCCTGAAAACGTCGTTGGCTTCTCGAACCTGACTTGCATCGCCGGTGGTGTAACTGCGCTGACTTGCCATGTCAGCCTCCGGTACGAGGCGAGAGCCGCGCAAACGGGCACTGAACTTATGGAAGCGCAGTAGCGCCCTGCGACAGCTTCGGTGGAAACTATCCCTGCTGTGGTGTCCCCGCGGACCGGCGTACTTGCTTTGTGCCTTGGAAATGCTGTGCAGTGGTACGACTTTGCCTTGTACGGCGCCTTCGCCACGATCATCGGCCCGCTCTTCTTCCCGGCTCAGAATCCCGCAACGGTCATGCTGGCCGCCTTCGGGGCGCACGGCATTGCCCTCGTTGTCAGGCCGATTGGCGCTGTGATCTTCGGTCGGTCTGGTGGCCTGCCTGGCGGTGCTAGCCCTGTGGCGATGGCCCGAGACCGCCTTCCAGCCGATGATCTAGTAATCGGCAGAGCTGACCTCACGGCGTATTTCAATCAGGTCGATGCCAGCGCTCCGCAAGGCGTCAATGAGTCCCCAAAGCGCTGCGTCATCCAATTCGACCGCATGCAGGATCGTGCCAGCGGGTTCTACGGTCTCGATCTGACGAAAGTTTTCGAGCAGGTCCAGCGGCACAGTGCCTGCTACTCGGATCTCGTACGTCGACTTTGCCATCCGCGCCTCGATCCATGAATCAATGAATTCAGCAACAATGCCCGCATTCCCCAGTGCCACGCTTCACCCGTCTCGGGTGAGTCGATCGCGAGCAGAGTCAGAGGGTTGCGCGGCTAAGTCGCGCTATCGGTAATGCCCTCTCGGCCATCAGGACCATCCTGTTCCGGCATCCCTTGATCAGCCGCCGTACGAATCTGCGCGGGCAGCATCACTGCGGCCACCAGGCCAATCAGACCGACCACTGCTAGGGCGATCATGGCGAGGGCGTAGGAGCGCTCTGGGGTTGCTGTAATGCCAGCCACCAGGATGGTGCCGGCGATCGCGGTTCCCAGGCTGGACCCGAGGTTTGACACACTGCGGGAGAGCCCGGAGATTTCGCCTTGCTCACTCTCGGGGAAGCTCGACTGCACGACATTGACCGACGGCGTGAGCATCACACCCAGACCAAGGCCAATGAGGAGCAGGCCCGGCGCGAACGCCCACGCCGTAGGCGTGCCGCTCACGACCAGCAATAAGACGGCGATGCCTGCAATGGTGAGAAGAAATCCGGCCAAGATCAGCGTCCGTTGTGAGCGTCGCTTGGCAAGACGCTCGGCGGCGAGTGAGGACGCCAGGAGGCCCACCGTCGCGGCCGTGAAGATCACTCCGGTCTGGATGGCGTTGTAGCCACGGACAACTTGCAGGAAGGCCGAGACTACAAAGGA